>CAVRZB010000001.1:0-541687 GCA_963725515.1 uncultured Solirubrobacteraceae bacterium
TGATGGCTGAACAGCTCGACTCGACGACCGTGTTGCCTTGAGTCGGTCCGGCTGGCGGCCTTTCGGTCGCGACTGACATGTCGATCCTCCTCGGGGTGGGTGACGTGACAGAAGGGTGATCCTCCTGTCAGCAGACCGCACCAGTGAGCTCCCGGGTCGAATCCCTGGCGTGGACCGCAGCGCGCGCAGGCCGACCCTTCTGACTGCCCCGTGGACTGACCAGGGAGCGGACCAGGGACCCCACTGGTGTGCGGCACCGGCCGAGCCGGGAAGCTCGACTCGACCCCAACCCCCCAGGAGGCAGACATGAGCGCCACAGAAGTTCATGGGAGCAACCAGAGCCCGGATGTGGCCGTGAAGAACGTCGACCTGAAGCTCGAAGTGGTCGTCATCCCGGTCTCGAATGTCGACCGCGCGAAGGAGTTCTACGGAAGACTCGGGTGGCGCCTTGACGCAGACTTCGCATTCGACAACGGCGTCAAGGTCGTCCAGTTCACCCCGCCCGGCTCTCCCGCGGCGATCCAGTTCGGCGCAAAGATGACCTCGGCGACCCCCGGCTCGGCCGAGAACCTGTACCTGATCGTCTCCGATATCGAGGCCGGCCGTGACGAACTCATCGCGCGTGGGGCGCAGGTCAGCGAGGTGTTTCACGCCGGAGCGCCAGGAGCGCAGTTCCAGCCCGACGGCGCGGGCGATCGACTCACCGGGCCCGCGCCTGATCATTCCAGCTACCGCTCGTTCGCAACGTTCAGCGACCCGGACGGAAACCGCTGGCTGCTGCAGGAGATCACCAGCCGGCTCCCCGGGCGTGTCGACGCGACCGAGACGAGCTTCGCCTCGCCGAACGATCTCGCGAGCGCGATGCGGCGCGCCGAGGCTGCCCATGGGGAGCACGAGAAGCGCACCGGACAGCACGACGCGAACTGGGCCGACTGGTACGCCACATATATGACGGCGGAGCAGGCCGGCGAAGAACTGCCGACGTGATCCAACGCGACCTCAGCATCGTGCGCCCGCCACATCCAACTTGAGGAGTTCGCCATGAACAACACCGACGCCGGCCATTCAACCAACGGCCGGGTTTCGGAAGCGTGGTCGCAGTCCTGGACACATTTGAGCGTCGACCGGTGCAGCCCCAGCTACTGCCGCGTCACGTTCGACCACCCCCCGATCAACACGATCACGGCCACGACCGTCGCAGAGCTCGCCGAGCTCGTCAGCTTGATCGAACAGGACCACGATCTCAATGTCATCGTGTTCGACAGCGCCAATCCCGATTTCTACCTCGCCCACTACGACGTGGAGAACGATCCCGGAAAGACCGCCGCCCTCGGACTCGGTCCGACCGGAATGCCAGCGTGGCTCGACCTCCTCGCTCGCCTATCTCGCGCGCCGGTGGTCAGCATCGCGGCGATTCGCGGACGCGCCCGAGGTGCCGGGAGCGAATTCATACTCGCCTGCGACCTGCGGTTCGCCTCGCTCGAGAACACGCTCCTCGGCCAATTCGAGGTCGGCATCGGCCTGGTCCCGGGCGGCAATCCAATGGCGCGCCTCTCGCGCATCGTCGGTCGCGGCCGGGCGCTCGAGATCCTCCTCGTCGCCGACGACCTCGACGGACCGCGCGCGGAGAAGTACGGATACGTCAATCGAGCGATCGCCGATCGAACAGCTCGACGCCGAAGTCGACATGGTGGCCGACCGGCTTGCACGCTTCGATCATGAAGCGATCGCGCGTACAAAGTCCCACGTGGACCGGGTCACGTTGCCCCCCGACAGTGAGCTTCCGCCCGCGACGGCCGATTTCCGTGAACTGTTCGCACGTCCTGCACAGCAGGCACAGTGGACGCGGCTGCAAGAGCTCGGCCTCAACACCGACAGCGACCTCGAACGCTCTCTGGGCCGCCGCGTCCTCGAATCGCTCCCCGACGGCGGAGCCTAGGCCGACGCCAACTCGGACCCGGGCAACGCCCTCGCCAACTCCCGGCGGGATCGGATCCCAAGCTTGGCGAACACCTTGCGCAGATGCCACTCCACGGTGCGCGGACTAATAAACAGCCGCGCACCGATCTCTGGGTTCGACAGCCCGTCGCGGGCGAGGCCTGCGATCTGCCTCTCCTGCGGGGTCAGATCATCGCGGGTTTCCACGCCGCGATATGTCACTTTCTCGCCTGTCGCGTTCAGCTCGTGGCGAGCACGCCCGGCAAACGCCTCCATCCCGATCGACGTGAACTGATCGTGGGCCGCGCGGAGCTGCACACGCGCCTCCACGCGGCGCTTCTCGCGTCGTAGCCATTCCCCGTAGAGCAGATGCGCGCGTGCCCGGTCCGGCCGAAGGCGGCTCCGACTCAGATGATCGATCGCAGCTCGATAGTCGTCCTCGGCGGCCGCGCCCTCGGCGAGGAGAGCCCGGCAGCGCGCTGCGATTCCCCGCGCCGAGTCCGTCACGCAAAACTCCGTGCCCGCACGTACGCGTTCGAGCGCACTGCGTGCCAGCTCGAGGTCGCCTGTTCGGTGGGCGGCTTCCACAAGCTCGGGGCTGGCAAAGGCGTCCACGAACAACTCCTCGGGGTTCTCGCCGGCTGCCTGCAGGGCGGCAGAAACCGCCTGCTCATATTGGCCGAGCCCGTTGCAGAGGACCGCCGTGTTCCAGGAGGCGACCTGGTAGACGACGCCCTGGCCGAGGGCACGAGCGTTCTCGCGGGCCGAATCGAGGAGAGCTCTCGCCACGTCCGGGCGTCCTCGAAGAGCGGCGAGCGCCATAGCGCCGGTGGGCGCGAAGCTGTGTCCTGTGGCGTTCTTCACGGACTCGGCTTCCGCAATCGCAGCGTCTGCGGCGGCGAACTCGCCACGCCTGGCGGCGAGGTTGGCCAGCGATTGAAGATCGATGGGGAGTTGTGCCAACGCCCCGGCACCGCGGAGCGTACGAAGCCGCTGGACGCCGATATCGTGGGTTCTCGCGTCGTCCCAGAGCACGTAAGTCGGGATGTACTTCATCCAGCCCCATCTGGGCGCTGTCGTCGGAGATAGGTCGTCGACAATTGCGGTCGTGGCATCCCGAAGCAGGCGACTGGCCGCATTGCGACCCTCCGTGGCCATCAGTGCCAGAGCGTCGAGCAGCAGGTCTGCCGGGCGCGGGGGGCCTTCTGGTCGCGGACAAGATCGCGCGGCGCGAGACACGTCGAGGAGGCTGCTGCCGCTCGAGGCCGGTTGCCCTCTGATCATGGCGGCACCCCAAGCGTCGAGGTAGGTCTCCCGGGCAAGGGGCACATCCAGAGATTCGAGGCGCTTCGCGGCTTTCAGCAATAGGGCTGGCGCCTCTCCGCCGGGCGCCGAGAACAACGCGATATGACCGCGCAGCAGCTCCGCTCGTGCCAACTGAAACTCGTCCAACGATCCGGCCTGGGCTGTAGCGAGCGCCCGGCGTGCATCGTCGAAAAGGGTCGCTTGCAAGCTCGCCTCCGCGGCGCGAAGGGCTCGTTCGGCGCGCCGCGGAGAAGTGCCGGTCAGCGTCACCGAACGTTGCAGCAGTGCTGCGGCTGCAGCGAAACCGCCGCGCGCCTGAGCTCGACCGGCGCTTCGCTCAAGCTCGAGGGCGACCTCGTCGTCGGGTGAGGCAGCCGCGTTTGCGCGGTGCCAAGCCTGTCGGTCCGGTTCCTCGGCTGCATCGGTCGCCTCGGCAAGTGCGCCGTGTGCCATTCGTCGTTCCTGCTGCGTCGCCGACCGGTAGGCGGCAGAGCGGAGAAGCGGGTGGCGAAACGTCCAGCGCTCTCGTACCTCGAGCAGCCCGGCTTCCTCAGCCGCGTCAACAGCCTCCAGGCTGATGCGGAGTCGTGAAGCGGCGCGATGAAGGAGGAGAGGATCGCCGAGCGGCTCGCTCGCGGTGAGAACGAGCAACCGTCGCGTCTCGTCCGGAAGCGACTCCAGGCGCAAGCGGAAGCTCTTTTCGATTCGAGTCGAGACGGAGCCCTTTAAGCCCCGCAGGACCCCTGTGGCTGCTTCTGCTGGTGTCAGCATGTGCGGGAGTTCGACAAGCGCGAGCGGGTTGCCGTGCGTCTCGGCGAGTAGACGTTCCCGAACCGGCTCGTCAAGTCGTCCGACGACGACCGAGTCGAGGAGCGTCCGCGCGTCGGCGACCGCGAGGCCGCCGAGCTGCAACGCGCGGAGACCATCGAACTCGTCGATCTGCTCGCGGCTTGCGAGCACGAGCGCAACGGTGTCCGCGTCCAATCGACGGGCCACGAAGGCTAGGACGCGTGCTGACTCGCTATCGAGCCATTGCGCGTCGTCGACGATGCAAAGAAGCGGTCGTGTCGTGGCTGCCTCGGACAGGAGACTTAGCACGGCGAGGCCGACGAGATAGCGGTCGGAGGCGTCGCCTGAGATCAGCCCGAATGCAACCTCGAGTGCGTGCCGTTGCGGCGGCGGCAGCGACTCGATCCCATGCAGAAGTGTCCGGCAGAGCTGCTGGAGCCCCGCGTACGGCAGATCGACCTCTCCTTCGACGCCGACAGCTCGAATCGTCAGGAATTCGGAGGCGGAATCGACGAGTCGCTCGAGCAGCGCCGACTTGCCGATCCCCGGCTCGCCGTGCACGACGAGAACTCCGCTTCCGCCACTTCGCACGGTCTCCAGCAGTTGCTCCAGTATGACCAGCTCCTGCTCGCGCCCCAGGAGCTCACGCGGCCGCGCACCCCTCGGACGCGCTGCGGGTTGCGTGTCGCTGCCTGGTCTGGTTGGCGGGGAGCTCGTGCGTTCCTCCTGCCCGTGAGTCTCCCATAGGCGGGAGGCTGGCCGGCAGAACGCTCAACGTCCCGCCGGCCGCCGGAGAGCGAGGCGGTGATCGCGCTTCCGTGCACGATCGCTGAATGCTCGACCGCGGCGAGCGCGACGCACGCATCTGTGCTGCCGCTCATTCCCCCGCCTCGTGTCCCGCCACGATGTGAACGAATAGCCGGTCGTCCTCACAACCGACAACGACAAACTGCGTGGTCGGATCGTAGGTATCGACCATCGCCTTGAAGTTGTGACTTGCCGGGTCTCCAGGGCCTACCAGTCCCTCGTCAACAAAGCGGCGCAGCAGGTCCGGCATCCGAGCAGCGGCGTAGTACATCGCCTCGCTCTTTCCCGACGCCTTGACCTGCTCTTCGTCACTCGTCACCCAGAACCCTCGCCCGTTTGCTTCGTATGCCTCGCGCGATGCCGCAAACATTTGATCGCCATGGTCTGCCACATTCAGCCACTCCATGTAGCGATCTCCGGGTTTGCGGGTACTCATCGCGGGTTCACTCCTTCAGGCTTGATCGGTGACAAGGCCACGGCACGAGGTGACGCCGGCCGTACAACGTCGCCGGGCGCGTTATTTCACTGCGAGAAACAGGTATCGGTTGAGGCTGAAGAAGTAGTCATCCCCCAGCGTCGTTAGATCCTCCACCCAATCCCGTGCATCGCGCTCGTTCAGCCCCTGTCGGCCCGGAACGAACGCGGCGATGAAGCCGATCATGCCGGCGCTGAGAGTGTTCGGGTCATAGCCGGCGTTCAGCATCGGGATCGCCGCGCGGCGCGCGACTGAGAATCCTGCTGCCGACAGCAGCCCGGTCAGCCGCCGGGGGAGATGGGGGTCGACGAGGTGCTCCTCCCACGCGGCCAGCACGTGCCGCATGCGCTCGGCGTCGCGTGACTGCCACACGATCGATCCCCAGTCGGTGTCGAGCACGAGCAACCGGCCACCCGGCCGCAGCACGCGGAAGGCCTCCCCGAGCGCCGCCGGCATGTCCCGCACATACTCATACACCTGCGTCGCGACCACGGCGTCGAACGTTTCCTCCCCAAACGGGAGCGCGCAGGCATCGCCGGCGACGAACCGGATCTTGCCGGCACCCTCCGAGGGCCGGCGGCCGCGTGCGAGCGCGATCATGCTCTCGCTCGGGTCGATCCCGTCGACCGAGCCGACAGAGCCGACCTCGGCCGCCATCTCGGAGGCGAGGAGTCCTGGCCCCGACCCGATGTCCAGCACGCTCTCTCCGTCTCTGAGCGCCAGGGCCGCGCGTGTCGCGCGGCGCTGCTCGACGAAATCAGGCGTCCCATAAAGCGCCTCGGCCCGCCGCGAGGCCTCCGCGTCGAAGTGCAGCGTCGTGCTCATCCCACAATCGTTTCAACGTCCCCAACCACTCGCAACCCCACGAGACGCGTGAAGCAGAAGCGATGCCGGAGTGCTCGACGCTCAACGTCTCACGCGAGCTTTCGCAGATCTCCACTACGCACGAAGCGGGCGACGCACGGGTCACCGACGATTCGGGTAGCAGCCGCTCCTTCGCCGCAGCACGGAATTCGGCTCCGAGTGGGGTTGCTACGAACGCGACCCGCAGCCACCGATCCCCGTCGGCAGCCGCCTTGGTCGCCGCCGTCAAGGCAGCAGACCGAATCGGTGCCCTGGCGGCCGTCTGGCCGTCTTCTTTAGCCGCGCGCGAGGACGGCGCGGAGGAGCTGCTCCTCAGCAGGGAGCGAGACTCGAACCGGAGTTCGCCACCGCCCTCAGCGTATAGAGGTACTTCCCGGCGCTGGCCAGAAGCTCGAGTCCGCCGACGCCGCCTGCAGTCGCCGCGAAGGTGAGCACGTAGCCCTGCGGTAGGTGGGTGTCGCGGCCGGTGCTGACCGTCGCGCCGGCCGGCGCCTGGGTGCGGGCGGCCAGTGCGACTTCTTGCTGGAGAGCAACGAGTGCCCGCTGGGGGGAGCTCAGCTTCACCGCTGTGGACTTGAGGCTCGGCAATCCCACGCTGGCGAACCGACTCATCGCCGCCGCGCGGAAGCCGTTGGACTCCAGCAGCCTCTTCTCCGCACGAGCAGCCGACCGGCTCGAGTTGTCAAGGGTGGCGAACTGCGACGCCGTAAGTGCTCCCGACGGAGCCTCCTGGTTGACAGCGGACACGTCCGAGCTGCGGAGCACCTTCGCCAAGGGCGTTTGATCGAGTGCCACGACCTTCGGAACCGCCGGCAGCCGGGGAGGCCTGGGGCTGGTGGCTGTCGCTGCAAGGCAAGCATTGGCGCTGAGGCCGAACGCGCTATGCCCACGGCCCGCGCAGTCGCCGGTCGTAGCGCTGCGGAGGTAGATGTGGAAGCTGCCGTAGTCGTCGCGCGTGTCGGGGTCGAGCACGCGGAACGAAACCGACTCGCCGACGCCGACGAGGGCGAACTCATAAGTGTGGGACGGACTCGGCCTGACCGGCGCGTGAGAGCTCAGCACACTCGGATGCTGCCAGCCCTGCCCGACGTTCGCCTGGAAGTTCGTGTAGGACCTCGGAAGCCTCGTGTTGACACACGTGTTGCCGACCAGAGGCAACGCGAAGATGAACTCGGCGTCGTTGCCGACCCTGCCCGATCCGCCGGCGGAGCCGAACAGAGGTGCGCGCTGGAGCGTTCCGCACATGACATGCCATGGAGCCTGGAGGGCAACGTAGTCGACGGCCTCATAAAAACTCACCGAGCCACGCACCGTGGCGACGTAGAGCTGCCTTCGCGCCAGCTTCGACCGGCTCGAGACCGGCGGCGTGAAGTGCTTTCGCGCGGGTGAGTATGCGTCGAGCACCAGCGGGCGCTCGCGGACGGACCCGGCCGCGGCACTCGAAACCGGAAGTACGCAGGCGAGCGCCAGCACCGCGGCGAACAGTGCGCTCCTCAGCGAATAGCCCAACTCCATCCTGGTCGGAGCCTAACGCGGAACGCGCGCCGGCATCAGCTCCGAGTCGCCGGCATCGCGACCGCGCCCTGACTGGCCCTCGCGGCTCCCGATCTCTGACAGCGGACGCCTGCGTTGATGTGACGCCTCGAGCAGGCACCTTTGCCTCGGTCAGTGTGATCTGCTGGTACACCGGCCTCGGCTTGGGTTCCTTGCCCGCCGCCGACGTCCCTGCGGTGCCTCGTCGCTGCCGTTCGTCTCTGCGCTGGCGCTCACCGCGCCGCCCCCCGGACGCCCGTCTCCGACCTGCCGCTCACGCGCGGCGCACAAGAAACCAAGCCGCGCGACCCGCCACCGGCGGGGTTTCCCGCGTCGGCATCTCGCTCACGAGTCGACGCTACACCGGGCCCGCGGGCTCCGCCTCCCCCAGGTCGTCGGGGAGTGCCATGACGAACGCGACGTTCCGACGACGACGCCGCGCTCGGCCGGACCTAGCGTGGGGACACCCCGAAACCCCACAGGAGGTCCCGTCCCATGAGCACATTCGCACCCCCCGCCCCGCTACCCGCCGTGACCGATGCTTGCCCTGAGCAAAGCGCGGTCCCGCGGCCGGTCCGCCAGCTCTCCGCCGCCGGCGTCGCCGGCGTCTGGGCCGCGGCGGCCGTGCCGATGGGCCTGCTCAGCTGGGTCGTCGCGCCGCGGCTCGCCGACGGCCTCAGCGGCCCGGCACCGCTCGTGCAGGCCCTGATCATCACGCTCACCGTCGGCCTCATCTGGCAGTTCGCCCTCGTCGTCGGCCTTGTCTACCGCGAGCAGCGCACCCTGCGCTGGTCGGTGGTCCGCGAGGTGCTCTGGCTGCGCGCGCCGCGCGACCCGCGCAGCGGACGGCGCGGCGGCCGCGGCTGGCTGATCCTGCCGGGCCTCCTCGTCGCCTCCGCCGTGACGAACCTGCTCGTGCCGACGCTCCCGCACCCGGACGGCCGCGACTTCGGCCTGTTCCTCGGCTCGCACGCCGGTCATGCGTTCTTCTCCGGCGCGTGGGGCTGGTTCGCTCTGACCGCGGTGATGTTGGTGTTCAACACCGTGCTGGGCGAGGAGCTGCTGTTCCGAGGCTATCTGCTCCCGCGCATGAACCGCACGTTCGGCCGGTTCGACTGGCTTGCCAATGGCGTGATCTTCGCCGCCTATCACCTGCACGAGCCCTGGGTCATCCCGAGCGCCCTGTGCGACGCCTTCGTCCTCGCCCTCCCCGCTAAGCGGCGCCGGAGCGCCCTGCTGGCGATCGTCGTCCACAGCGCGCAGACGGTGTTCTTCCTGGTCCTCCTGCTGGGGCTGGTGCTCGGGAAGGCGGGAAGCTAGGACGTCGCGGCCGACCTCGTCGCCAACCGCGCGATCGAGGGCCTGCTGACGGCAGCCGCCAGGAGCGCGCCTCGCCGTCGACGGTAGCCAGCCCGCGACCCAGCACCCGGGCCAACCTGGTCCTCGGGTGCGGAGCGAGGAGCGAACCCACAGTCGAGGCTCGCCACCACCCACACCTGCCAGACACCGACCGTGCGCGAGCGCGTGCAGGCGGGCACCGGGTCCACGTCGGACCGTGCGCCAGGCGTGCCGGCCGGCGAGCAACACGTCGGGCACGCGCGCGGAGATCATGTCGGGCGGGCCCTCGGCTGTCCTGCGGCCATTTGCAGGAGCCGGTCGTCCCTGCGCGTTCACAACGGCCCCTCCGGAGACGCGCGGAGGCGACCTCAGAGATGGTCCTGCGCGCGGGATCGACGGAACGGCGGCAGTCGCGCTTGCGGGCCCCTGTGAGGCTTAGGTGGGCGTGGCTGCCGGTACGAGCCCGGTCTGGTATGCGAGCACGACGGCTTGGACGCGGTCGCGGAGGCCGAGTTTCTGGAGGATGTGCGTGACGTGGGTCTTGACGGTCGTCTCGCTGATGTAGAGCTCCGCGCCGATCTCTTTGTTGGACAGGCCGCGGGCGATGAGCCGGAGGATGTCTTGCTCGCGTGCGGTGAGCTCGTCGAGTTCTTTCGGCGGCTCGTGGCGAGGGATGCGGGTGAATTGGTTGATCACGCGTTTCGTGATCGCCGGTGAGAGCAGCGCGTCTCCAGCGGCGACGGTGCGGACCGCCTCGATCAGCTGTTCGGGGGGGTCGTCTTTGAGCACGAACCCGCTCGCGCCGGCGCTGAGGGCTTCGTAGACGTATTCGTCGAGTCCGAAGGTGGTGAGGATCAGGATCCGCGCGGTGTTGTCGGTGGCAAGGATCCGGCGGGTGGCCTGGAGCCCGTCGAGCTCTGGCATGCGGATGTCCATCAGGATCACGGTTGGGTCGAACCGCGCGGCCTTTGCGACTGCTTCCAGTCCGTTGCTTGCTTCGGCGACGACTTCCATGTCTTGTTCGCCGGCGAGCAGCATTCGGAAGCCGGCGCGGACCATGGACTGGTCGTCGGCGATGAGGACTCGGATCGTCATGGCCGGTCTGGGGTGAGTGGGAGGCGGGTGCTGAGCGTGAACCCGCCGCCGTTTGTCGTGCCTGCGGTCATCTCGCCCCCGTAGAGTTTGACGCGCTCGCGGATTCCGATCAGCCCGTGGCCGTGGCCGTGGCCGTCGCTCGGCGTCGCGCCGGTGCCGTCGTCGTGCACTTCGATCCCTACCGCGTTCGGCGCATACCGGACGGTGACCTCCGCGTGGGTGGCGCGGGCGTGCTTGAGCGCGTTGGTGAGGCCCTCCTGCACGATCCGATAGGCGGAGAGGTCGATTCCTGGCGGGAGCGGGAAACGCTCCCCGGCGACGTGCAGTTCGACGGGCAGCCCGGCGCGGTCGATCTCCTTGATCAACGAGTCGAGGCCGTCAAGGCCGGGCTGAGGCGCGAGCTCTAGGCCGTCGCCGTCACGGCGCATCACACTGAGCAGACGGCGCATCTCCGCCAGCGCGCCGCGCCCGGCCTGCTCGACACTCCTGAGGGCGTCGCGATCCTCGGCCATCGCGTCGGGGAGCTGGTGGCGGACAGCGCCGACTTGCAGCACCATCACGCTGACGGCGTGCGCGACGATGTCGTGCAGCTCGCGCGCGATCCGCGCCCGCTCCTCGGCCACGGCGACGCGCGTCGCTGCATCGCGCTCCTGCTCGGCCTGTGTCGCACGTGAGTCCGCCACCTCGGCCTGCTCGGCCCGCGCGCGGACGGCAAAGCCTGCAACCCAGGCGACGGCGAAGTCGACGGGAATGAAGACGAGCTGGCTGACTGAGTGTCCGGGGATGTTGTAGATGAGGGTCGCCGTAGCGCCGACCACGATCGCCAGGCCGACGCCCGCCTGGCGGAGGTCGCGACGGTTCCCGAGCAGGAATGCGGTCGCCAGCCCGATCGGGAAGAGGGACTCGGGGTACGGGATCAGCAGCGGGTCGACGAACGAGATTCCCGCGGCCAAAAGCCAGTACGCCGCCGGTCCGGCGAACGGAAACCATCGCCGCGCGAAGACGGTAGCACCAGGATCGCGAGCGCGGGAAGGCAGAACCACAGCGTCGTTGTCGGAGCGCCGGGCGAGCCGCGTCCGAGCACCACGTCAAGCATCGCCACGATCGCCAGCAGCGCGATCAGCAGGTCGAACCAGTACGTGCGGGCGAGATGTTCGATCCGGCTCACGCGGTGAACGTACTCCACCCCCGCGGTTCCCGCCTCCTACCTAGGTAGGAGTCGAAATCGTCGGAGGGTAGGAGCCGCAACCCGACCTGGCGACGATGCCGATCTCGCGATCGCACCTTAGGTTCGTCGCATGGCACAACGAGGGACCGCACGCGAGGCGCGACCGAGCGCCGCCGGCCCGGCTAGGAGGAACTTCATGCTCAACTCGATTCTCCGCACTTCCGAGGCGGTCACCTCGACTCAGGCAGTTGCCCTGCGTGAGGTGCGCAAGGTGTACGGCCGGGGCGACGGATCGGTCGTCGCTCTCGACGGGGTCACGGTCGGCCTCGCGCGCGGATCATTCACAGCTTTGATGGGCCCATCGGGCTCGGGCAAGAGCACGTTCCTGAACGTGGCGGCGGGACTCGACCGGCCGACCTCGGGCACGGTCACGCTCGCCGATACCGAGCTGGCGGGACTGAGCGAGCGGCGGCTGACGATCCTAAGGCGCGAGCGGATCGGGTTCGTCTTTCAGGCCTTCAACCTGCTGCCCTCGCTCACCGTGGCTCAGAACATCGGCCTGCCGCTGCGCCTCGACGGTCACCGTCCGCGGCGCTCGACGGTGCGCGACGTCGCCGCGCGCGTCGGCCTGGAGAAGCGGCTGCGCGACCGTCCCTCGCAGCTCTCAGGCGGACAGCAGCAGCGCGTCGCGATCGCCCGGGCGCTCGTCACCCGCCCCGAGGTCGTGTTCGCCGACGAGCCGACCGGAGCGCTCGACACCCGCACCGGACGCGAGGTGCTCGCGCTGTTGCGCGACATCGTCGACCAAGACCGCCGGACCGTGGTGATGGTCACCCACGACCCCGTGGCCGCGGCGTACGCCGACCACGTGATCGTGCTCGCCGACGGACGCGTGGCCGCGACGCTCGAGGCTCCCAGCGCCGACGACGTCGCCGAACAGCTCGCGCATCTGGGGGGCTGAGCCATGCTGCGTCTATCCATCCTCAGCGCCCGCGGCCGCCTCGGCACGTTCACCGGCGCCCTGATCGCCCTCTTCGCCGCATCCGTGCTCGCGATGGCCTGGGGCATGCAACTCGAATCGATGCTCCGCACCCATCCGCCCGTCGAGCGGTACGCCGGCGCCGCGGCGGTCGTGGCCGGACAACAGAACGTCGGCGCCGACCACGACGTGCAGCTCACCGAACGCGCGCGGGTCAGCACCGCGCTCACCGCTCGCCTGGCAGGGCTGCCCGGCGTCCGGGCCGCGATCGGCGACGTGTCGGTGCCTGCCCGGCTCGGCGACCGCACCGCCGTTGCCCATGGGTGGTCAAGCGCCGCGCTCACCCCCTACGTGCTGAGCGCCGGACGCCCACCCGCCCGACCCGACGAAGTAGTCACCGGCTATCCCGCCGCGCTCGGCGCGCGGCTGCCGCTCGCATCGACCGCGCGCACGCGCATGGTCACCGTGGTCGGCGTCGCTCGCCCCCGCCATCCCGTCACCCAGCAGAGCGCGATCTTCCTCACCGACGCCCAGGCAACCGCGCTGGCCGGCCACCCCGGGCGAGTCGACGCGATCGGCCTGCTCGCCGGGCCCGGCTTTGACATCAACCGCGTGCGCGCCGCCGCTTCGGGAGCACAGGTGCTCACCGGCGCGGCCCGCGGGCAGGGCGAATACCCCGAGCTCGCAGGAGACCCGCACCACTCTTATCCCCGTCACAGCGGCCTTCGGCGGACTCGCGCTGTTCATCGCCATGTTCGTCGTGGCCAGCACGCTAAGTCTCTCAATCCAGCAGCGCGAGCGCGAAATCGCGCTGCTCAGGGCGGTGGCCGCGACCCCCGGGCAGATCCGCCGCATGATCGCCTGGGAAGCGGCGATCATCGCCCTGATCGGCTCGGCCGCCGGGATCTGGCCCGGGATCGTGCTCGGCCGCACGCTCGAACATGGGCTCGTGCGTCACGGCATCGCCCCGCCGAACTTCACCCTCAACTACGACTGGCTCCCCGCCGCCGCCGTGATCGGCTGCGCGGTCGCCACCTCGCTGCTCGCCGTCCTGGCCGCCGGAAGGCGCGCCGCCAAAGTGCCGCCAACCCTCGCGCTCACCGACGCCACGGTAGAGCCGCGGCTGCTCGGCCCCGGGCGGATCATCGGCGGGCTGCTCGCGCTCGCCGGCGCCGTGCCGCTGTTCACCGTGTCGGTCACCACCAGCACGCCCGAGACCGCCGCGGCGACAGCGGAAATGACCGCGATCCTCCTCGTCGTGGCGGTCGGCTTCCTGGGACCGATCTTCGCGTACGTGATCGCCCGGCTGCTGGCGCCGGCGCTCGGGGCGCTCTCGCCCGTCGGCGGCTTCCTCGCCTCCGCCAACCTGCGCACCGCCACCCGGCGCTTCTCCTCGGCCAGCACCCCACTGGTGCTCACCGTCGCCATGAGCTGCACGCTCCTGTTCAGCACGACCACCATCGAACACGCCATCACCCAGCAAAGGCACGCGGCCCTGACCGGCCAGCTCGCCATCACCACCACCGGTCCGGGACTGCCGGCCGCAGCGCTGGCCGACGTGCGCGCCACCCCCGGAGTACGCTCGGCCGTCGCGCTCACCTCGACCACGCTCGGCCCCAGCCTGGGCGACTCCGGCGATACCCTCCCCGCCCAGATCCTCGCCGGCGGGCAGGGCGGCGGCCTCGACGTCGGCGTCACCGCCGGATCCCTGAACGCCCTGCACGGCAACACGATCGCGCTCGGGCGCCACCGCGCCAACGCCGCCCACGCCCACATCGGCGAACGCGTCCAGATCATGCTCGGCGACGGCACACTCGCCCACGCCACCGTCGTCGCGATCTACAGCCGCGACCTGGCCTTCGGAGACGCTCTCTTGGCCCCCGAGCTCGCCGCCGGCCACCAAACGATCCCGCTGCTCGGGACGATCCTCATCCAGACAGACCACCCCGCCGGGGTCGCCCGGCGGCTGGAGGCACTCGGCACGCGGTATCCGGGCCTGCAAATCAGCGACCGCGCGATCACTGGCCACCGCCACCGACGCCGACCGCGAGATGAACCGCTGGTTCGGCCCCCAGTTCGTCGCCGAGATCTTCGCCTTCACCTCAATCGCCGTGATCACCACGCTCATCATGATCGCGCTCCGGCGCCGCCGCGAGCTCGGGCTCCTGCGGCTCGTCGGCGGCACCCCCCGCCAGGTCCGGTCGATGGCCCGCTGGGAGGCCGCCCTGATCATCACCATCGGCCTCGGCATCGGCCTGGCGATCGCCGCCACCGCGCTGCTACCACTCAGCAAGGCCCTCAACGGCGGCCTCCCATACGTGCCCGCCCGCCCGTTCCTGGCGATCATCGGCGTAACAGCGCTCCTCGCCCTGCTCGCCCTCACCCTGCCAACCCGGCGACGCGCTGCGCGCGCGGCCGATCGAGGCGATCGGGGCGCGAGAGTAGAACCGCGCCAGTGTCCGTAGCGCCGCAGTCCCAGCTCGTGTGAATCCTGCGGCCAGACCTTCGCGTCCCGATCGCCAACGTCAGGCCACATCACCGACAGGGGCCACCAAAGTGCCGCCCGGCCACCGAAGCGGGGCTTACGGCGAGGAGACCCAATTGACCTTACGGCAATCTGACGGGGCGAGCGCGCCGCGCGGCTGCGACCGCTCATCCGCCTCGAGCGCGGGGCGCCGGCTCTGGCGCGGACGAGTTCATTCACCTCGAGTATCGGCGACCGCGCGAGATGCTCACGGTCGCCGCTCGCCGACTCCCAGCTCGTGCGCGATGCGCTGATCCTCGTAGGATCTTGGTCATGCCTCCCGCCCCCGCCTTCGCGGCCAAGCTCAACGAGCAGATCGCCAACGAGTTCGCCGCCCATCAGCAGTACGTCGCTTGCGCTGTCTACTACGACTCTGAGGCTCTGCCGCAGCTGGCGGGCTTTTTCTACAATCAGGCGCTGGAGGAGCGCGACCACGCGATGATGATGGTCCAGTTCCTGCTCGATACGGACGGCGAGGTCACGATCCCCGGGGTTGAGGCGCCGCGTGCGCGGTTCGACGATGTGGTTGGGCCAATCGCGCTGGCGCTCGAGCAGGAGCGACGCGTGTCCGAACAGATCAACGCTCTCGCAGCCACCGCCCGCGAGGAGGGCGACTACACCTCCGAGCAGTTCGTGCAGTGGTTCATCCGCGAGCAGATCGAGGAGGTCGCAACGATGAGCAACTTGCTCCGGGTCGCCGAGCGCGCGCGCGCGAACCAAGCCGATATCGAGGACTTCATCGCCCGTGAGCACCAGGACCCAGCTGGGCAAGATCCCACCGCTCCACGCGCCGCCGGGTCACGATGACGCCCACCGCCAAACGACGCGTTCCGCGTGTTGCGGGTCTCTCACTGCAGGTTGTCAATTCCCGCGGCGTGAGTGGAGCAGGTGTCCGGCATAGTTCCGGACGCCGCGTTCCGGCACGGCGACGGGCGCTGTCGGATGCAGCCCGGGAGCACCCTCAACGATTCGAGGGAACCAGCTTCTCCAGCTCGTGGCCCAGGGGAACGCCGATGGCTGCTCCGATCGTGACTTCCACCAGGGCGAGGAGGACGAAGAGGGCCGTCCCGGCAATGAACCCGGTGTCGGTGGGGTGAATGCCGTGCGGGACGGTGCCCAGGAGGCTGCCGATGATGAGCGCGAGGGGAATCGCGAGCAGCGCCCACCAGGAGCGGAGGATTGCGGCCCCGGCAACGCCAAGGAGGAACGGCAGCCACGCGACTAGAAGGATGGACAGGTCCACCTCGGAGCACACGAGGGCGACCACGAACGGCAGGGCGACGCCGAGGAGGCGCAGCTGTGGGGTCCAGCTTCCTCGACGGGTGCGGCTGAAGAGAGACTCCGGTCATTTGCTTCCCAAGAGGGTCATGACCGCGCCCATCAGGATGTATGGCGTGGGTGAGGAGCTGGTGCTGTTCACGCTCCCGGCCATGTACAGGTCGCGGTCGGCGGAGTAGTAAAGGAACGAGCCTGTCGAGCCGGCGGCACCCCAGGAGGGCATGACGCCGTCAAACACGCTCGTCGGCCCGGACATCTGCAGGTCCCACAGCCCGTACCCGTACTTCATTCCCGGGATCGGAGGAGTCGGGCTGCCGTCGCGGGCGTGCCAGGTCTGCATGGCCCGCAGCGACGCGGCCGAGATGATCCTGCCCTCCTTGAGTGCCCTCAGGAAGGCGATCATGTCGGTGGGGGTGGCGACCAACCCACCGTCGGCCCAGTAATCCTCAGAACGCACCTTGGTGACGTCACGCTGCTGATCGAACACATGCGCTGGAGCGGCGAGGCCCCGGGGCTCCGGGGTGCCCGTCAACCACGTGTGTCGCAACCAAAGGGGGGCGCGCAGGTAGCGCTGGAGCGCATCGGCGAGCGACCTGTGGGTGACCCGCTCGATGATCTTGCCCAGCAGCTGGTAGTTGGTGTCCGAGTAGTAGAGACCGTGCCCAGGGACGAAATGGGGCTTCAGAGCGGTCCGTGCCCGGTTGATCGTCTCGTCGGCCGTCCAGGTCTTGGCCGGGTCGGCGACGAACAAGTCGAACCCCGTCTTCCCGTCCGGTCCCTTCTCCTCGTAGTAGTCGGGGATGCCGGAGGTCATCGACACAAGCTGCCGGACGGTGACCTGATGGGAGTAGTCATGCCCGGCATAGACATCGATCCCGCGCACGAGCGCCGCCGGTAGGTACCTCGCAATCGGCTCATCGAGGGCCAGCAGCTTTCGTTGGGAGAGGAGCATCACCAGGCTCGCGATGTACACCTTCGTCACGCTGGCCATGTAGATCGGGGTGTCAGCAGTCACGCGAACGTTCCCCGCGGGTTGGCGAGACCGGCGGCGCCGGCCCACGAGTAGGAGCCGTCGCCGCTCGCCACCGCCAACTCGACGCTCCGGACCGACCCATCCTTGCCAACGGCGCCGGAAACCAGGCACTGCAACTGAGCGCTGACCGCGCGCGAGGAGGTGCTCTCGCAATGCACCGCCATGCGGATAAGCGGCATCGGGTAGGTCGTCGAAACGAACACGTCCACGGCCGTGAAAAGGACGACGAGCCCGACGAGCATCAGCAGACGCCAGCGCCCTCTCCACCAACTGCTTCTGGTACGCCCGCCAGCGGGACTGGCAAAAGCCGCAGGGCTCACGCCGCGAGCTTCCTCCAAAACAGGCTGGCGCACATCAGTAGAAGCGTGACGCGGCATCCGTAGGGAACACCGCTTCAGAGATCTACCGGAGTCGCACGGCTTCCGCGATAGACAAGGGCTTGATCGCCGCGTTGATGAGACGACGCGAACCGCTGAGCCGATAAGGCCGAGGCATCGCAGCAACTCTACCTGCGGCTTCATCGCCCATCGAGCAAACTGGCGGAACGCCGCCCCTTAGGCTAATAGCTGTCGCTGCCGTATGGGGCCTTAGCGTCGGTTGACAGGCAGTGCGCGAAAGCTCTGCAGCCATGTAAGTCCCGCGACGGCGGTCACACGGCTCGGACGCGAAGACACCTGAGCACCGTAGCGCGCAGCGTTCGTGCGGGTTGTCATGCGGATCGTCGCCGTCGCCGCTGTGTGCGTATGCGCTCAGGGCGGTCGCTGCGAAGGCGAGCGAACCGAGGAGCCGAGTCGCTGATCATCGGTGGTGCTTGTGTTGCTCGCGTGGCCAGTGGTGCCTACCGATCTTGTCGAGGAACGGCAAGAGGTTGTTGAAGAAGTCGTTGCCGGGGTAGGCGGCGGCGGGGTCATTGTGTGCGTATGTGCCCTGGCGGTTTATCAGTGTCAGGTTGCCGCTGGGGATGTGGGATTGGTTGGCGAGGGTCGTCGCGGCGTCGAGTATCGTCTGCCCGCCGGCGGCGCCGAAGGCGTAGATCCGCAGCCGCTTGGGCAGGTCGCTGCCGTGTGTCGCTTGGACGTCGAGGATGCTCTGCGCGGGGTTGGGATTGCCCTCGCCGATCGCGCCGGTGTCGATCGTCAAGCGCATCGGGAAATACCACTCGGTTCCGTCGACGTTCTTGAGCCCCGTCCCAGACAGCATGCTGGCGTAGCGCTGGATCGGGGTTATCGCACCGGCGCTGTTCCAACCGGCGGGAGTCACGCTCGTGTCGAGCTGCCCGACGTGCGCCTGCGCGGCAAAGCTCAGCTTCGATGTCTTGGTGTCGATGTCATATCCGAACAGCGCGAGGTTCGAAGCAGGGACCGGTGGCTTCAAGCTGGCTGGCAGCAGCGGGAATGACTGTCCCAGCGAAAGTCCGTTCGGGTCGATCAGCGCTGCCGTCGAGCCCGTGGCGGAGAACAGGCCGAGGTAGGGCGCGGGAATGCCGCTGAAGGCAAGCCACGGCGTACTTGTCGCCAGCGTCTGCAGCGAACTGGTCGCCTGCTGCGCGGTCACCGGAGCCCCGCGGCTGCCGCCATCGTCGTACACAAGCCCGGCGAGGTCGTCGGCGCCAGCTTGGCCGTGGAAATCCCAGGTGGCATACGCCGTCACGACCGAACCACCGAGCGAGTGACCACCCAGCACCACCCGGCCACCGCGCCGTTTCGCAGCCTCGATCACGCGGTGCAGATCCTCGACCACAACGCGCAGACCCCACTCACGGGCGTAACCCACGCTCGAATCAGGAACCGGCTGCAGATGGTTCGTGATGCTCGGGTCCGTGAGGAAACCAAGGTAGTAATCAAACATCTGCTTCCCCGTGGCGTGGCCTTCCTTGGCACGGTTCAGCATCGACTGGTCCTCGAGCAGATTCTCCCGGCGCTCGACCGACCACACCTGCCAGCCACGGGCGTGAGCGACCACCCATTTGGCGAACGGCACGAAGTACCCGCCACCCGCCGACGTTCCCGGCTCCAACACCAAGACGTTTCTCGCGTCGCGCGGCCCGACCTTGATCACACCGACCCTGTCCAGGCTGGCAGGCGTGCCAGGCGCCACATAGCCCTGCATCCAGGTGACCTTGAGCGCCGCGCTCGCCGACGACGCCATCGCCGCGAGAGTCAGCACGATCCCCGCGAACAGCAATACCAGCCAGCGAGCCTTCCGGCTATTGCGACGCATCAAACTCCCCCTCCTATCGACTAACGCTCCCCCGGGAAAGAAACCTCAAGCGAACTCGCCCATAGTCGCGATCGTCCGCGAGCAAGACATCCGCGCCAACCCCTGTCTCGGCGTCGGACAACTACGGACGGGCATCGCACACGCTGGTTACCCCCGTGACCCTCGCTCCGCGGGCCTGGGGCCCTCGAGCCGACACGCTCCGCCCGGCGACCGCTGATGATCTCGCTGCCAACTCAGGGTCCTGTGTGCAGGGTGCGTCTAGAGGGTCAAGGCGCCCACGGACACGATGACCAAGGCCGCGTCGATCGTGATGCGGTTGCACAGCCCGCGGATCAGCGCGTCCGCTCGACCCAGCGCGCCTTGCTCGTCGGCACGCCAGAACCGCATGATCGGGTCGCCATCGCGCTCGGTCAACTCGAAGTCAGCCGCGGTCCGAGAACGCATCCGCCTGAGGAACTCCGCGCGCGCATCAGCGGTCAACGCATCGTCGAAGCGCACGTATACGTCAACCTCGCCTCGTGCCATCGCCGAAGTCTAGTCCTCCGTTCAGCCCCGGCTACACCTTGTTCACATGGACCGACGCCTGACCGGCGACGATACGCGCGGACAGACCCCGAGTACCTACAAAGCAGGCCGCGTGCGTCCCGGATTTCTCTCGCGTACGAGGCGCTTGCTCGGGCATCGAGGTCGTACCGCCCGCACACGAACCGTTCCTCCTCAGTGTGCGGGCGGTACGCCGATCAGAATCTTCACGCGAATCCACCTCAACCGCAGTACGGTCGCCGTAGCCCGGTCGAACCCCCAGATCTGCCTTCGACCGGCCGCGAGCGCCCCGCTTCCTGGACGTGGTGGGGCGCTCGTCTTGCCGGGTCGGCTCGGGGTAACACGGCAACCACATCCGCAACTCGTAGCCTCGGTACGGTGACTCTTCCAGGGGACGCAGCAGGCCTGATCGGCTAGGAGCAAGCTGATCGGCTACCAAGGTAAGCGTGCGGGGGCCGGGAATCATTCCGGCCCCGGCCGCTTATCCGCGTCGACGATCATGCCTCAGAACACCTCATTTGCGCGGAACGCGGCCGCTCCAGAACGCTACGGCGGAGCCTCCGATGGTCAGCCTTGCTCTTGGAGAGACGATGTTCTCGCCGCTGACGCCTCGATGTCCCCGGACGCAGGGTCGTGAAGTTCGTGTCGGGGTTCAGCGCTCAGGTTGGTGCATGTGCCTCTGCTTGCTTCCAGGCCCCGGGCCATTGTGAGCGTGCTTGTTGTGCGGCTTTGCGTTCGAGGGCGGCGAGCTCGCCGGCGGCGAACGCTCCCCGCGGCGAATCGGTTTGGGCCGTCCAGTCGCGTAGCCATTTCTCGGCGACGACGGCGTCGTTGAGCTCGCCGAGCACGTCTTGGAGGTCTCTGGTGGCGGCGGCCAGTCTGTGGGTCCGCTTGCCCAGGGATGGCGCGCAGGCCTCGGCGGCATATCGACACCGTTTGGCGAGGATCCGGACCATGTGAAGTTCCTCGTTGGTGGGCGGGTCGGAGAGTGAGTTGGCCTTGCGGTCGAGAGCGCGCCATGCCCGGTGCACGAGCGGTGGGAGCGCTTTGGTGGCGGCCCGGTCGGCTTTCGGTGCCAGGAGCGCGGGGGCTTGGGTTGCGTTGATGAGCCGGCCGATCAGGTGGAGGTAGCGATCACTGCGCATGGCGCCCAGCAGCATCGCGTGGGTTTCGACGCGTCGGTGCTCGAGCGCGGATGTCAGTTCTGCGGCGCCGTCGGCGCTCGCTGCGGGGAGTCCTTGCGCGTGTGTGGTGAGCCGGTCGAGGAGAACGTCAGCGTCGCGGGCGGCGCCGAGCACGCCTCCGAGCCAGCCGAGCTCCTCGCGCAGTCCGGCCGTCCATTCGCGGTCAAGGACGGCGCGGAACGTGCGTAGGTCTGACCGCAGCCGCCGGGTCGCCACGCGTGCTTGGTGCACGCCCTCAGGATCGGTGTCGAGACGAACGATTGGGTCGTGGCGAATCAGGCGTACAGCGCCGTCGCGCAGCGCGCGGGTGATGACCGCGGCGAGCGACGCGGTATGGGGAAGTTCTGCAACCACGATCTCGGGCGGCGCGGCTTCGGGTCCGCCGATCGCCCGCAGGTATTTTGGTGTCGGGTCGGGCGCGCCCGCACCGGCGGCGCGGAGCCGATCGATGATCGCGTCGAGCAGCCCGGGTGGCGTGTGCGGCGTTGTCTCCACCTCGAGTTCACGAAAGCCGGTCGCTACACGCCGCCCCCGCAGGACGGACACGGCGTCATCGACGACATCCGCAACGAGCCGACCGTGCCCGTCGTGCAGCAGGACGCCTCGGCGGAGCGTGCGCAGCCGGACCTGCGGCCGCAGCTCAGCCTTGCGGAGATACCCGGTCACGAGATCAACTGCCTCCTGGGGCGGCTGGCGAAGGCCGCCTTTGAACACGATCTCGTCGCGGACGAGTAGCGCACCGGACTCTTCGCCTGGAAGCTTCACCGTCCAGCCCTGACCCGCTCGGTGGCGGAAGCTGAGCCCCCAGCGAGCCAGACGGTAGTCGTCGCTGTCTAGGTAGGTGGTCGAGAGCCGCTCATCCTCTCTCGCGGTTGCCGTGACACCGGCAAGCAGTCCGTCGAGATCTGGGAGCTCGAACCGGTCGCTGGCTGAGAGCTTCACCTCGCGCTCTTGCATCAGCCTGCGCCCGCGGTTTCACTCTCGTCGCCTCGCTCGATTCGCCTGTCAGCGGTGGGTGCGATGGCGGAGGCCAGCTCATGCGGGCCGGCGCGCCAAGGTTGTGAGTGGCGTTCGACCTCGGCGTCGAGCTGCCCGAGTGCAGCAGCGTTGGGCTTGCCGTGTTGAGAGATCTGCTCGCGTGCCCATCGATCGCGCCCCTCCGTCTCGGCGAGCACCTCGGCCATCAGGTCCTTCGGCATGACGTGCTCCCAATCGGATCCAACACGAAACAGACCCACACGATTGTGCGCGGCCGCAGGTCCCAGCGCATCAGGGGAAAACCTCAAGGACGCTCCGTGGGGTAACCAGTTGGCAACAATTAGCCAGACAGGATGTGTGACCGTTAGAGCCCCCGCTTAGAGGAGCAGCAATGACCGCAGAGCACCGGCGCCTCGACGAGAAGCGGACGGGAAGCGCCGACTGGCTGTCCTGGGGTCCCTACCTCAGCGAGCGCCAGTGGGGCACGGTGCGCGAGGACTACAGTCCGGGGGGCGATGCCTGGGATTACTTCCCGCACGATCAGGCGCGCTCTCGCGCCTACCGCTGGGGCGAGGATGGGATCGCGGGGATCAGCGACGAGCGTCAGCGGCTGTGCTTCTCGCTCGCGCTGTGGAACGGGGCCGACCCGATCCTCAAGGAGCGGATGTTCGGGCTCACGAACAGCCAGGGCAATCACGGCGAGGATGTCAAGGAGTACTGGTTCTATCTCGACAGCACGCCCACGCATTCGTACATGAAGATGCTCTACAAGTACCCCCAGCGCGCGTTCCCCTACGACGACCTAGTGGAGACGAACGGTCGCCGCAGCCGCGACGAGTTCGAGTACGAGCTGATCGACACGGGGATCTTCGACGAGAGCCGCTACTTCGATGTGTTCGTCGAGTACGCCAAGGCCGCGCCCGACGACATCCTGGTCGAGATCAGGGCTCACAACCGTGGTCCTGAGGCGGCGACGCTGCACGTCCTGCCGACGCTCTGGTTTCGGAACACCTGGGCCTGGGGCCCGGGCGGCGAGACGCCGTCGCTGGCGCTGTCCGAGCCGACGGGCGGGGCAGCCCGGGTGCGCGCCTCTCATCCGGAGCTGGGCGACTGGCTGCTGTCCTGCCATGAGTCGGCCGAGCTCGTGTTCTGTGAGAACGAGACCAACAACGAGCGGCTGTTCGGGGCTCCCAACGTGTCGGAGTACGTCAAGGACGGGATCAACGAGCACGTGGTGGCCGGTGCTGAGCACGCGGTCAACCCGGCGCAGACGGGCACCAAGATGGCGGCGCTGCACAAGCTCGAGCTGGAGCCCGGTGCGAGCGCCAAGGTTCGCCTCAGGCTGACATCAGCGTCGGCTCGATCGGGCGCCAGAGCCAACGCAAAGCCGCTCGGCTCCGGCTTCGATCGTGTGATTGGGGCGCGGCGCCAGGAGGCGGATGAGTTCTACGCGACGGTGGTCGATCCGTCGCTCGGCGCCGACGCGGGAAACGTGATGCGCCAGGCGCTGGCGGGCATGCTGTGGGGCAAGCAGTACTTCGAGTACGACGTCCACGCATGGCTGCGGGAGCACGGCGTCAATCCGTGGTCGGTGCAGGCGCAGAAGCAGGGTGTGCGCAACGCGTCCTGGTTCCACGTTGTGGCCCGTGATGTGATCTCGATGCCCGACAAGTGGGAGTACCCGTGGTTCGCGGCCTGGGACCTGGCGCTCCAGACGATCCCGATCTCGTACGTCGACGTCGACTTCGCCAAGGCGCAGATGGAGCTGTTGCTCGAGGATCGCTACCTGCACCCCAACGGGCAGATCCCGGCGTATGAGTGGAACTTCAGCGACGTCAACCCGCCGCTGCACGCGTGGTCGGCGCTGTACTTGTACGAGCGCGAGCGGGAGATCCGCGGCGCCGGCGACGTCAGCTTCCTGGAGCGCGTGTTCCAGCGGCTGCTCGAGAACTTCACCTGGTGGGTGAACCGCAAGGATCCCGATGACCGCAACCTGTTCCAGGGCGGCTTCTTGGGGCTCGACAACATCGGCGTGTTCGACCGCTCGGCGCCGCTGCCCGGCGGAGGGACGCTGGAGCAGGCCGACGGAACGGCGTGGATGGGCCTGTATTGCCAGGCGATGCTGCGGATCGCGCTCGAGCTCGCTCGGCACGATCCGGTGTACGAGAGCATGGCGGCCAAGTTCACGATGCATTTCGCGTGGATCGCAGCGGCCATGAATCCGCCTGACGGCGATTCGCTGTGGGACGAGGAGGACGGCTTCTACTACGACGTGATGCGGATGCCCGACGGGAGCACGCAGCAGCTGCGCGTGCGCTCGCTCGTCGGCCTGCTCCCGTTGTGTGCCGCGACCGTGATCGAATCGGAGGTGGTCGAGCGCAACCCCGAGCTGATGGCCCGCTTCGAGCGGTTCGTCGAGGAGTATGAGGACTCGATCCCGGCGCTCGGCCAGCGTCCCGGGCCGGGCGTCGGCGGCCGGCGCCTGGCCTCGCTCGTCGGCGAGGAGCGGATCCGGCGGATCCTCACGATCATGCTCGACGAGTCGGAGTTCCTCGGCCCGCACGGAATCCGCGCGATCTCGCGCTACCACGCCGATCATCCGTACATCTTCGAGATCGCGGGGCAGGAGTTCCGGGTCGACTACGAGCCGGCGGAGTCGCACACGGGGATGTTCGGCGGCAACTCGAACTGGCGCGGCCCGGTGTGGTTCCCGATGAACGTGGTGATCCTGCGCGGCTTGCGGCAGCTGCACATGTACTACGGCGACAACCTCAAGGTGGAGTGCCCGACCGGGTCGGGCAACGAGATGAACCTGCTCGAGGTCGCGCAGGAGATCGGGCGCCGTCTCGCTTCGACCTTCCTGCGCGGCGCGGACGGCCGCCGGCCGGTATTCGGCGGGATCGAGCAGTTCCAATCCGATCCGAACTGGAGCGAGCTGCTGCTGTTCCACGAGTACTTCCACGGCGACAACGGCGCCGGGCTCGGTGCCAGCCATCAGACCGGCTGGACGGGGCTGGTGGCGCTGATGTTCGCGGAGGCGTCACGCGCCAGCCAGGCCGCGCTCGAGCGGCCGCTGACCAAGGCGACCTGACGCGCGCCTCCCATTGACGATGTGCGCCATCACGCCACCCCAGACCCACCCCTGACACCGGTGCCGCCGACGGCGTCTGCACTGACCCGACCTCTACAAACCCACTCCGAGGGGGTATCGAATGTCTGTCACGCCCACAATCCCGGCGGCTGACCATATTTCCGAAGCGCCGTTCGGCGGCCACTGCGACGACGCCGGCGCGAGCTTTGCGCTGTTCAGTAGCGTGGCGGACGCGGTCGACCTGTGCCTCTTCGACGAGACGGGGCACGAGACGCGCTGGGCCCTCGAGCAGGGCGACGCGTACGTGTGGAAGGGCTACCTGCGGGGCGTGCGCCCGGGCCAGCAGTACGGCTTTCGCGTGCACGGCCCGTGGAACCCGGCCGCGGGCGCTCGATGCAACCCCGCGAAGTTGTTGCTCGACCCCTACGCGCGCGCCGTCACCGGCGAGGTGCGGTGGGATCCGGCGGTCTACGGTCATGCCGCCGATGACCCGAACCAGGCCGATGACAGCGACTCGGCCCGGTACGTGCCGCGCTCGGTGCTGATGGCTGCCGACTACGACTGGGGCAAGGACCGCCGTCCAGCCCGGTCGATGGCCGACTCGATCTTCTACGAGGTGCACGTCAAGGGGTTCACGATGCGGCACCCCGATGTGCCCGAGGGGCTGCGCGGCACCTACGCCGGGCTCGCCCATCCGGCCGCCGTCGCGCATCTGCAGCGGCTCGGCGTGACCGCGGTCGAGCTGCTTCCGGTGCACCAGTTCGTGCATGACGCGCCACTGGTCGAGCGCGGGCTCTTCAACTACTGGGGCTATCAGTCGATCGGCTACTTGGCGCCGCACAACGGCTATTCGTCCGCAGGCTCGGACGGCGGGCAGGTCGGCGAGTTTCGCCGCATGGTCCGCGCGCTGCACGCCGCCGGCCTCGAGGTGATCCTCGACGTCGTCTTCAACCACACCGCCGAGGGCAGCGAGTGGGGGCCGACGCTGTGCTTCCGCGGCATCGACAACGACGCCTACTACCGCCTCCAAGAGGCAGATCGCTCCCGCTATGTCGATGACACCGGTTGCGGCAACACGGTGGACCTGCATCACCCGCATGCGCTGCGGCTGGTGATGGACTCGCTGCGCTACTGGGTGCAGGAGATGCACGTGGACGGCTTTCGCTTCGACCTCGCGGCCAGTCTCGGGCGCTCGAGCAGCGACTTCGACCGCTATTCGTCGTTCCTGGAGACAGTCGCCCAGGATCCAGTGCTCTCGGAGGTCAAGCTGATCGCCGAACCGTGGGACATCGGCTGGGGCGGCTACGACCTCGGCGAGTTCCCGCCCGGCTGGAGCGAATGGAACGGCAAGTACCGGGACACCGTGCGCGACTTCTGGCGCGGAACGCAGGGCATGCTCCCCGATCTCGCCACCCGCATCACCGGCTCCAGCGACCTCTACGGCCACGGCGGCCGGCGACCCACCGCCTCGGTGAACCTCGTCACCGTGCACGACGGCTTCACGATCGCCGACCTCGTCAGCTACGACACCAAGCACAACGACGCCAACGGCGAGAACAACCACGACGGCAGCGACGACAACCGAAGCTGGAACTGCGGCGTCGAGGGCCCGACCGAGGACCCCGCCGTGCTCGAGCTGCGGGCCCGCCAGCGCCGCAACCTGATCGCCACGCTGATGCTGTCCGAAGGCGTCCCGCTGCTGCTCGGCGGCGACGAGTTCGCGCGCAGCCAGAACGGCAACAACAACGCCTACTGCCAGGACAACGAGCTCACCTGGTTCGACTGGAACGCCGCCGCCCAGCATGACGACCAGATCGACTTCACCGCCCGCCTATGCCGCCTGCGCGAACAGCACCCGGTGTTCCGCCGCCACCGGTTCTTCACCGGAGCGCCGGCGCCCGAGACCCACCGCGACGACATCGACTGGTACCGCCCCGACGGCGACGCGATGACCGCCGAGGACTGGGCCGTGTCCTACGCCCAGGCCGTCATGGTCGCGTTGAGCGGCGCCACCGGCGAGCACCGAAGCCAAGACGACCCGTTCCTGCTGATGCTCAACGCCTGGTCGCAACCGCTGGACTTCAGCATCCCCGCGTCGCTGCGCGGCACCGGATGGCAGATCGAGGTCGACACCGCCGAGCCGGGCACCGCCGGCCGCGCGGTCGACCCGGCGGCCGCCGTGCCGCTGATCGGACGCTCGCTCATGCTGCTACACGGCACGCAGCCCGCCAGCTGACCTCCAAGTGCTCGCGGGTCGCCGGTTAGGCCGAAAGGCCTGTTGAGACCGAACACGTATCTACATAGGCCCCTTGCTGGCGCTGACCGATCGCTTCCTGGGCGCGGTCTCGCTGGCCGAGCGCGTTCACGGACACGAGCGTCGGACGGGCACCTTATCTTGCAGGCGATTCCCCCAAGCCCTCTGACGGACTCGAACCGTCGACCCCTTCCTTACCATTTAGCCGCAGCCGCCGGCCGTTGCGGGTCTCATGCGGGCGCGACCGAGGCTTTGCGGGCTCTTTGCGGAATCTTGCGGGTCGTTGTAGGTTCGCTGCAGGCGGATGAGGCTTCCATCAGGCTTCCATTCCGGGGACCGCTTGGCTGATGCGTCAGACGTCCTGCTGGTTTCATCGGACTCTTGTCAGAGCGAGAGACGAGTCCTGCTCGCCGCGCATAGGGGGTCCGTCGCCGGCAACAGGCGAGAGACGCGCAATGCCGGCGGCGAAGCAGGGCGTCCGACGAGCCAAATCTGAGGTCAGCGCCGCCCTGCTGTCGTCACAAAGGAGGGAGGACGGGAATGGTCTGGCTGGGGGTCGTGGTGATTCGGTGGACGCACGGGATCGAATCGCTCAGAATCGCTGCTCCAATGACCCAAGCCGAAGTCCAAGTCCTTGTCCACCGCTATCGAGCAGCGTGGTTCGGGCACGACCTCGAGGCGATCATGGCCGTTGTAAGCGACGACATCGCGTTCCACAACGTCACAAGCGGGGAACGTGTGGATGGTGCAACTGCTTTTCGCGCGCACGTCGCCGGGATCCACGACCGCTGGCCGGACTTGGCCTTCGAGGAGCACACGCTCTATCTCACGGCCGATACAGGAGTCGCGGAATGGACCGCACGAGCGACGGCACAGGACGGGCGGCGGCTCGAGTGGGACGGACTCGACGTGATCAACTGCCGAGACGGCCAGATCACACGCAACGCCGTGTATTCGTCCGGCCACGCACCTCGCGTTCTCGGAACGTGAAAGCCACGAACGCGCGCGGAATCCGGACCGCCTCGCTCGACCTCCGGACCGATTCGTGCGAGCCCGCGGAGCTCTCCTGTGTCCGCGGGCTCGCAGCATCGCGACGACGGCGGAGCGACCCTCAGTCGCCGCCGTCCGCCCCGGTGGTCCACGCCGGCGGTTCGTAGGGGCGGCCGGGGACGGCTCCGATGCACAGGACGCGCAGGCCGTCGGGGCCGCTGGTGAGGACTCGGCCGGTCCGAGCGTCGACCCGCACGAGGTGCTCGGGATCGAGCGGCAGCCGCTCGTCGCCGACCACGACGGCGCCGGTGCCGCCGAGCGCGACGTACAGCTCCTGCTGGCCGGTGTCGGCCTCATCGTGGGACTCGGTCGTGTAGTCGGGCGGCAGCTGCATGATCTGCGCACCGAATGCGGTGATCCCGAGCCCGGCGCGCACGAGCCGGGCGAACCCGTCCCAGAGCCCGGGGAGCTCATCGATCGCCTTGGCTGAGTAGCTGGTGGTGGCGGTGGTCATGCCGTCACCGCCCCCATGTTGCGCGCGAGGACCGCCATCGTGCGGTCGTGCTCCTCGACCGGGCTGAACTCGATCAGCTCGACCGGCTCGAGCGTCTGGAGGAAATGGCCCGGCCGCAGGTGGTACGCCTCGCCGGCACGGACGATCTCCTCAGGCCCGTCGAGGTAGGTGACGCGGAACGATCCGCTGAACAGGTAGCCCCAGTGGTCGCACTGGCAGCGATCGTCGGGGAGCCCTTTGAAGGGCGATTCGTCTGGCGGGAAGTGGGCGGGCATCGACTCGAACGCGATCCGGATCCCGCCGGAGTCGATCGAGCGGCCCTCGTACTCGCCGATGACCATCGGTTCCAGCTCATCCCTGGATGTGTGCATGGAGAACTCTCCCTTCGTTGGTGATGACCGCCGCCACGGCGTGGCGGCGCTTGATGAGAAGCAGCAGGCAGGCAGCGCCGATCGCGGCTGGTCCGAGGCCGGCGAGGAGCAGTGCGGCGCGGGCGCCGAATGCGCCGACGACGAGCCCGCCGAGCACGAGCGCGCCGAGCTCGGCGCCGTTGCGTGCCCCGTTGTAGGCGGCGAACACGCGGCCGCGCAGCGCCTCGGGGGCGCGCTCGTGGATCAGCGTGCGGAGCAGCACGTTCTTGACTCCGTGCGCGACGCCGCCGAGCGAGAAGCCGATCAGGGCGAGCCACAGGACCGTGGCGAGCGCGCCGCCGGCGATGCCGAGTCCCTGGAGGACGACCGCGGCGAGGCCGCCCGCTGCCAGGTGCGCCGGCCCGACGCGGTGGGCGAGCCCGGCCGAGCCGGCCGCCATCCCGACGGTCCACGAGCTCAGCAGCACCCCGTACGCGAGGCTGCCGCCACCGAAGCACGTGCGTGACGAAGAACGGTTCGGCGGTCGCGGAGATCGAGAACAGCGCGAGCGCGGCGACGGCACCGCCGAGCGTGATCCTGAGGTCGCGCTCACGCCTGAGGAACGCGAACCCGTCGCGGGCACGCACCGGGGTGTCGGTGTCCCGGGCGGGCTCCGGCCGGCGGCGAGCGCGCAGCAGCAGCGCTGCGGCGGCCACGACGACGAACGACAGTGCGTTCAGCGCGAGGGCCAGCCACAGCAGACCGGCTGCGCCGAGCGCGCCGCCGACGAGCGGGCCGGCGGTGAAACCGAGCGAGCGGACGGTCTCCATCAGCCCGTTGGCCCGCGCAGCGTCGGTGTCCGGTCCGGCTGCGGCCGGGATGAGCGCGAACTCGGCCGGCTGGCTGATCGCGACGCCGAAGCCGAGGACCGTCATCAGCGGCAGCAGCGCCCAGAGACTGTCCAGGCCGGCGAGCATCGCAGTCACGGTTGCTGCCTGGACGAGCGAGACGGCAATCAGGATCCGGCGGTTCTCGAAGCGGTCGACGATCGCCCCTGCCACACCTGCGGCAAGGACCACTGGCCCCCAGAGGGCGAAGATCAACGCCGAGACGGCGATCGCCGACCCGGTGCGCTGTTGCACGTGCAGGATCAGGGGGAAGATCGCCATGAAGTCGCCGAGGGCGGAGAGCCCGGCCGCTCCGGCGAGGAGGCGAAGGTCGCGGCTGCGTGGAATTGACATGGCGCCGATCCTCGCGAGCGACCGTTCGGGCACCGTTCGGCGCGCGCAAATGGTGGGCTCGGAGCTTGCGCCGGCGCGGTTCGATGCAGCACAGTTGGCTCGATGTTGGATGTCGGACTAGCCGGCGGTCTTCAGTTGCGCGTGGATGGCGCGCGGATCGGCTTGCCCGCGTCGCGGCGGGCGCGTGCGGTCCTGGCCTTTCTCGCGTTGAACCCCGGCCCGCAGCCGAGGGCCCGCGTTGCGGCGCGCTTCTGGCCGGACGTGCTTGACGAGTCGGCGCGCGCGAGCCTGCGGGTGGCCCTGACAGAGTTGCGCCAAGCGCTCGGGCCGGCTGCCGGCCACGTGGTGGCAACGCGGGACACAGTCTCGCTGGAAGGTCCTGACCTCAGCAGTCGACGTCCGCGAGTTCCAGCAGGCACTCGCCGACGGCGATGCGGCGCGGGCACTCGAGGCCTGCGACGCGCCGATCCTGGACGACTTCGAGGAGGAGTGGGCGATCGAGGCCCGCGACGAGCACGCGCAGCAGCTCGCCAGCGCGCTCGAGCGGGCTGCGGCCGCCGCGTCCGATCCAGCGGAGGCGGTGCGGCTGACCCGCGCCGAGGTGGCCCTCGACCCGCTCGCGGAAGCGCCGAACCGCCGGCTGATCGAGCGGCTGGCCGCAACCGGCGACCGTGCCGCCGCGCTGTCCGCCGGCCGCCAGTTCGGCGAGCGCCTGCGCGCGCAGCTTGGGATCGCGCCCTCGCGCGAGACACGTGCCCTGATCGAGGAACTCCGCCGCCAGCAGACGGAGCCCGTGCCGCCACCGGTAGGCCTCACCCGCTCGCACGAAACCGTGTTCGTCGGCCGCCGCGCCGAACTGGCGCGGCTGCGCGCCTGCTGGGGCGGCGTGCAGATGCACCGCGATCGCCGGATCGCGCTGGTCGCGGGTGAGCCCGGGGTCGGCAAGACGCGTCTCGCTCAGCAGTTCGCTTCCGCCGCCGTCGAGGAGGGCGCCACCGTGCTCATGGGTCGCTGCTCCGAGGAGCCACTGGCACCGTTCGAGCCCTACACCGAGGCGCTGTCGCAAGCTGGCGTCGCTCGTGCGCTTGAGCCTGGTAGCGGGGCTGACGACGGCGGCGCGCGACACCGAGTGTTCGACGCCGTCGACTCTGCTCTTACCGATCTCGCCGCGCACGGTCCGCTGCTGCTCGTGATCGACGACTTTCACTGGGCCGATCGCGGAAGCCTGCTGCTCACGAGCTTTGTCCTGCGCTCGAGTCGCCCGGGACCGATCCTCATCCTTGGGACGTATCGGGACACCGAACTCGGCCGGCACACCCCGCTGACGGCGGCGCTGAGCGAGCTGAAGCAGGGCGGCGCGCTCGACCGGATCGACCTGCGCGGCCTGCCGCTGGATGACGTGGCCGAACTCGCCCGTTCGATGTTGGGCAGCGACGAGCTCGCGCCGCGGGTACACGCGCGCACGGATGGCAACGCGTTCTTCGTCGAGGAGGTGCTGAGGGAGCTGGCGGAGTCCGGACCGCACGTGGTGCCGGAGAGCGTTCGGCATGCCGTGGGCGTTCGCTTGTCACGCATGGGCGAGGACGCGAACGAGATGATCGCCGCCGCGGCGATCCTCGGCCTGGAGCACGACGCTCGCGCGTTGCAGGCCACCGCGGGACTCGAGGCGGGAGCCGCCGAGGCAGCGCTCGACGAGATCCTGCGCGCCCGGCTATTGCGGCCCGCGTCGATCCCGCAGCGATTCGAGTTTGCTCACGCGCTTGTTCGCGAGGCGGTGCTCGACGAGTGCAACGTCCTGCGCCGCGCCCGGCTCCACCGACGCGCCGCCGATGCGCTCGCGGACCTGGGCGAGGAACAGCACCTCGAGGAGATCGCCATGCACCTGTTCGAGGCGGCGTCGACAGCCGATGCCCGGCTTGCAGCCGAGATGCTCGTCCGCGCCGGTCGCCGTGCGCTCGACCGACTCGCCTACGAAGACGCCGCGGACCGCTTCGACCGAGCGGTCCAGGCGCTCGAACTCGCAGACGCGGAGGAGGAGTCAGGTCCCGCGTTGCTCGCCCGCGGGGATGCGCTCCTGCGCGCGGGCGAGCCCGAAGCGGCGCGTGCGGCTTTCACCCGGGCCCGTGCGCTGGCGCTCAGGCGCGGCGACGTCAACCTGCTTGGAGAGGCAGCGCTTGGGTTCGCCGGGCTGGGGATCGCGATCGTCGACCTCGACGCAGAGGCGATCGCACGGCTCGAGGAGGCGCTCGAGCGAGTTGCGGACCCCGCGCTGCGCTCGCGGGTTCAGGCGCGCCTCGCAGTCGAGCTCTATTACGCGCCCGACCGCACGCGCTCAGACGTCCACAGCACGGACGCCGTCGGGACCGCCCGCGCGTCGGGGGACGCCGCCGCGCTTGCCTCCGCGCTGAGCGCACGGCATGTAGCGCTGTGGCGGCCCGACCGCGTCGAGGAGCGCCTTGCCGTCGCAGACGAGATGATCGCTGCCGCGCGCGAGTCAGGTGACCGCCACGCCGAGCTGCAGGCCCATAACTGGCGCGTCGCAGACCTGTTCGAGCTCGGGGAGATGGCGGCCTGGCGTGAGGAGACGGCACGGCACGCGCGCCTCGCCGCCGAGCTGCACCTGCCCAGCTTCGAGTGGTACACCCCGCTGTGGGCGGCGGTCGACGCGATGCTCGCCGGGCGACTGGAGGACGCCGAGGCCCTGCGGCTGGAAGCGGAGGCGGCGGGGCTGCGCGCCGGCGACCGAAACGCCGTCGGTTCAGCCGCCATGGTGCGCTTCTGCGAGCAGCTCCAACGCGAGGCCTGGGACGAGGGCGACATTGAGTTCGTCGCGGACAAGATCGCGAACTCGCCGGCCGGCATCGCATACCGCGGCGGGTACTCGTGGATCCTCGCCGGCCTCGGCGAGTCCGAGCGCGCCCGCGAGCAGATCCACGCAACGATGGCCCTGACGCATGCGTTCGACGCGAACTGGCTCTCGCTCCAAGCCGAGCTGGCCGAGGCGAGCGTCCTCATCGGCGACGCCACGTTCGCAGCAACGCTGTACGACCGGCTCGCGCCGTACGCGGGCAGACCGGTCACCGCCGGCCGGGCCGTCTGCAGTTACGGAGCGGTCGACCGCTCGCTCGGCGGTCTGGCGGCGCTCCTCGGCCGCCAAGACGACGCCGTGCGTCACCTCGAGGACGCGGTCCGCATCAACGACGCGCTCGGCTGTGTCGTGTGGCGGGCGCGCGCAGAGCGGGACCTATCCCAGCTCGTCCGCGACGGGCGGCTCGTCGGCTGAGCCGCCAACCTGGGCGCACACCGCCTTCATGCCGGAATCCCGTCGGTGACAGAGACCGCAGAGAGTCGCTGCGCGCCGACGAGAATCCCCAACGGCTCGATGCTCGTAATGACGCGCTGCTCAGTTGACCAGCGGTTTCAGCCGATGCCGATCCGCCGCAGGGAGCTGCTCGCTGACCGTCAGGCGGTCGTGTCGCTTATCGAGCGGCTGGAAAGCACGCTGCCCGCACTGCCCGAGGGGGTTGCGATCGCGGAGCGGTTACTGACTGACCTCGCAAGTCCGCTGTACGTGTGGGCCGAACCGGGCATGATCAGGCGTCTTGCCTGCCTAGCGGTCGCGGCCATGGATCCGCCCGTCGAGCAGCACGACCGGGCTGGAGACGGGTCCCATTCCGCGGGGCGGACTGCGGCGCGCGCTGTTGCTCGTGTAGGTTGATGCGAGGTGAGCCGGGAAGACTGGTCGGCAGTTGTCTCACCGACCCGTCGAGCAAATGATCGTCCTCCCGAACACTGTTGGTAGCCGTGCACGTCACGGGCGCGGCTGGCGCGTAGACACCGCCGACATGCCGGCTGCTTCGCGGGCCTCCGTGATCACACGTCTCGCCGAGCGGAGCCTGCGCGCGCCACTCGGCCAAACCTGCGATCTCCTGCCTAGTCGCGTGACCGCCGACCTGGTCACGCTGCGCCTGCGCGTGATCGTCCGACGAGAGGGGCTCGATCGTCAGCTCGCTGAGGGTGCTGACCAGCACACGAATCCCGCGCTCGGGTTACGGGCCGCGCAGCTGTGCAAGGCTCGCACCCGGCGCGTGATCGCCCACCGGTTGCGCCGGTCACTCCGTGCGGCACGAACAGGCGTCCTCACTGCGTCTGGGGCTTCCGGCCACTCGCCGGCGATCAGCTCCTCGCGGAGTCGGACGCGCTGATGGATCTCGTCCGGCGACTGGAGGCCCCGCGACGGGTTGAGCCGATGGGCGTCGCGCTCGCGCGGCTGCTGGTGACCGATCCGGTCAGCCCTCTCTACGTTCGGTCGGACCCGGGGACCCTTTACACGGTTGTGCGCTTAGCGACCGCTGCGATGGGCGCACCAGTCCACCGGCCAGACTCCGCGTCGCGAAGCTGACTGGCCGCAGCAAGGTAATCGGTCCGCGAGCGCAATGATGGCACCGACGATCGCACTGCCGCTGTTCGATCGTTTCCCTCGCGGTCACGTTGAGCGCCGCCGCGACGTTCGCCCGCCGCCTCGACCGGCTCGGGGCGAGGTTCGGCTTGCCCGAAGTGCTGATCGGACTGCTCACCGCGATGGCGGCCGACGGTCCGGAAGTCTCCTCCGCCCTCGCTGCACTCTCCAAGGGCGCGCACGCGGCGGGCGTCGGCGTGATCGTCGGCTCAAACGCGTTCAACTTGGCAGCAATGGTCGGGCTTAGCGCGCTGCTCGCCGGCCGAGTCAGTGTCCGACGTGAGACGCTGATCCTCGAGGGGGGCGTCGGGCTAGCTGTTACCGCCACGGTGATCGCGCTGCTACTGGGCGCGTTGTCTGCGGTCCTCGCTGTGACGGTGCTCGCCTGCGTGCTGGTTCCCTATCTCGCGCTGGTGATCGCCGGTCCTCGTCCAGCTACCCGCCTACGGCTGCCGTGGCTGGCCGATCGCGTGGTCGAACTGGCCGTCGACGAGGCGAGAGCATCGCCCTGCCCCACACGCGAAGGCCCATTTCGCTACGCATCGTCAAGTCTCCCTGATGGCGCTCGACGTGCTGCTCATCGTGCTGGGTAGCGTCGGGATGGTGCAGGCAGCGCTCTCGCTCGGTGACCGCTGGCGCATCGGACCTGCGCTCGTCGGGGCGCTCGTGCTCGGCCCGCTGACAAGCTTGCCCAACGCGCTTACGGGGGTGCGTCTCGGCTTGGCCAAACGGGGCGCAGCGCTCGTCAGCGAAACGCTGAACAGCAACACGATCAACCTCGTCGCTGGTGTCGCCGTCCCGGCACTGTTCATCACGCTGACCGTGCACTCAGCGACCGACGAGCTTGACCTGGCGTTGCTGGCGGCGATGACGGCCGCGACCCTTGCGCTCCTGGGAATCCCAAACGGAATGCGCAGACTAGGCGGCGCGACGGTCATCTCGCTGTACGTCGCTCTTCGTCGTGATCCAGCTGGTCGCCGCATAGCTCAGCAGGCGTCGTCGGAGAAGCCGTCGGTGTTGGTGCGGCTGGCGGCCTACCAGGAGCCGCCGGTTGGGCATGCGCCCTGGCCGGCGGTGGTGCAGCTTCGAGTGATCGTGCCGGTCGCGTTACGCACGATCGTGAACTTATTGCCGGCCTTCGAGGTCGAGACGACGGTGTAGGTGTTCGCCGTACCCGCCGTCGGCACCGACAGCGTCGCGCCCGTCGTGTCAGCCAGCGTCGGCTCGATCGCCGTCAGGTTCGCCACGGCGGTCAGCGTCGGCATAGCTACCGTTGTTGTCGGTGGCCAGCGTCTCGGCCGCGGTCTCAGCCGTGCGCGCCTGCGACTTCGCAGCCGCATCGTTGCCCTTGCTCTTCTGATTGATGAACGACGGAATGGCGATCGCGGCCAGGATGCCGATGATCAAAATCACGACGAGGAGCTCGATCAGCGTGAAGCCCCTCGCACTGTGCGCATGACGGCTGAGGGTCTGCGCGTGACGGCCAAGCGTCTGTTGACGACCGAGAGTCGACAGCATGCCCTTCTTATCGGCCCGGCGACCGGATGGCTTGAGGGCCGCTGTCACCGGCAAAGGGCTGGCGCCCCCTGCCGGCGTCGCATGGTCCTCAGCAGATCGGGTTCGTCGACACCATTCCGCCATGCAACATCAGCAGCGGTTCGCCGTCGCCGGCTTGGGTGTACTGGATGTCGATGCGGTTGGCCTGAATCGTGCTGTCCCGCGCCCGCGGTTGGTGTGCGTTGCGTCGTCATCGGCTCCCGTCGGCTGCTTGTAGGTGTAGGGCACGGTGAGAGCCGAGCTGAGCGCCGTCATGAGGCGTTCGACCCATATTCATGTCGGCTGTGGGACGCGGTACGGTGCGTCTGTGTCTGGGGACACCGATCGGGCGCATGTGCGGCTGGCCGAGCTCGTGGCGGCGCTTTCGCTGGGGATCGACCTGGGGTTCGGGCAGCCGATGGAGCACGTGCTGCGCCAGTGCCTGATCGCGCTGCGGCTTGCCGAGCGGATCGGGCTGGAGGATCAGGAGCGCAGCGCCGTGTACTACACGGCGCTGCTGATCAACGTCGGATGCCACTCCGATGCGCACGAGCAGGCGAAGTGGTTCGGCGACGACATCGCGCTGAAGTCCGGCAAGTACGACTACGAGTTCCGCAGCGTCCGGGCCGCGGTCGCGGGGGTGCGCCGGATCGGGTCGGGCCATCCGGCGCTGCATCGCTTTCGGGTCGGGCTGGAGTTCGCGCTTTCCGGCCACCGTGAGGTGGACGGCATGATCGCTCACCACGCCGCGATCGCACGGTCGTTGGGCGAGCAGCTCGGGTTGCCCGACGACGTGCTCGAGGCGCTCGGCGGCGCCTACGAGCAGTGGGACGGGCACGGGTGGCCCGGCGAGCTGAAGGGCGAGGAGGTCCCGCTGCCGGCGCGTGTCGCGCAGCTGGCCGAGTTCACCGAGGTCGCGTTCCGAGTCGGCGGCGTGCAGGCGGCGCGGGAGCTCGCGCGAAAGCGCGGCGGCAAGCAGTTCGACCCGGCGCTCGCCGATCTGATGGCGAGCGACGCGGAGACGATCCTGTCCGGTCTCGACACGGTCGCGACCTGGGACGCGGTGATCGACGCCGAGCCCGCGCTCGCGGTGGTGCTGTCCGGCGATCGGTTCGACGCCGCGCTCGCGGCGATCGCGAACTTCGTCGACCTCAAGTCGCCGTACACGCTCGGCCATGCCCGAGCGGTCGCCGACCTGGCGGCGGCCGCCGGCGCCCAGCTCGGACTGTCGGACTCGGAGGTTCGCACGCTGCGGCGTGCCGGCCTCGTGCACGATCTCGGGCGGCTCGGCGTCTCCAACTCGATCTGGGACAAGCCCGGGCCGCTCGGCGCCGGCGAATGGGAGCGGGTTCGCCTCCATCCTCACATCACCGAGCGGATGCTCCACCAGTCCGAAGGCGCTCGCGCCGCTCGGCGCGATCGCCGTGCAGCACCGCGAGCGGCTGGACGGCTCCGGGTATCCGCGCGGGCTGACTGGCGCGGCGATCTCCCGCCCGGCCCGAATCCTCGGCGCCGCGGACGCGTATCAGGCGATGCGCGAGCCGCGACCGTACCGCCCAGCCCGCTCACCGCAGGACGCAGCGGCGCGAGTTGCGCGCGGAAGTCAAGGCAGGGCGCTACGACGCGGACGCCGTCGAGGCGGTGCTCGGCGCCGCCGGCCATCGCGTCGCCCGCCGACGCGAAGGTCCCGCCGGGCTCACACAGCGCGAGGTCGAGGTGCTGAGGCTGCTCGCGCGCGGGCTCTCGAACAAGCAGATCGCCGAGCAGCTCGTGATCTCACCCAAGACGGTCGCCAACCACGTCGAGCACATCTACGCCAAGATCGACGCATCCACCCGCGCCCGAGCGAGTCTGTTCGCGATGCAGCACGGCCTGCTCCCCGAGGAGGAGTACGTCGTCGCCTCAACTCCAGTCGGGGCCGCCGACGCGTAGCCGGCCGGCGTCGAGTCGCGGCCGACGGGCGGATTCAAAGATGGGTTGAACGCCTCATGCGAGCGCGTTGGCGACGTGCGTAGCGTCAAGCGCACCGTATTGACGACTTCCTTGAGGAGGACACGAGATGAGCGTTTGGGGCCGAATCTTCGCCGGGATCTACGACCACATGACGGCCAAGACCGAGCAGGCTGGGCTGGGCGCTCACCGACAGGCGCTGCTCGCCGCGGCCACCGGTGATGTGCTGGAGATCGGTGCCGGCACCGGAACGAACCTGCTCTATTACGGCGACGGCGTGCGGACGCTCACGCTTCACCGAGCCGGAGAAGCCGATGGCTCGGCGCCTGCAGAAGCGGATCCTCGAGCGGCGGCCGGACGCGAAGCTGCTGCGCGCGCCCGCTGAGGACCTGCCGTTCAACGACGACAGCTTCGACACCGTCGTCGCGACGCTCGTGCTCTGCACCGTCGACGACCAGCCCCGCGCCCTGCGCGAACTGCGTCGCGTTCTGCGCCCAGGCGGACGGTTGCTGTTCATCGAGCACGTCCGCGCAGACGACGAGAAGCTCGCGCGCCTCCAGGACCGCATGATGCCGATCAACATTCGCATCGCACACGGCTGCCACTGCAACCGCCCGACCCTCGAGGGCATCCGCAACGCCGGCTTCGAGGTCACCGAACTCGAGCACGACACGCTCAAGCACACACCGCCGTTCGTCCGCCCGCTGATCGTCGGCGTCGCCGAGGTCTCGACACAGAGCCCCGGGACGCCAGTCGATCAGGTCGTGTACTCCTCGACGATCTCGTAGAGGCCGTCGGTGCCGACCGAATCGACTACGCGGCGACCGCTGCGAGCTGCTCGGCGTAGTTGACCTCACCAGCGTTGGCGCGGAGCTCGTCGACTGAGCCGTCGAGTCTGCGCGCGGATCGTGAAGGCGGATCGAGAAGATTAAGAGCTCCGGGTCGGCGCGTCCGTCGTTCCAGACCGAACGCACCTCTCGGGTGGCACGCGAACTGCCGTGCCGCCGACGAGCCTTGGCCGCCGGTATGGGGTGGCATTACCCGGTGGGTGAACGCGACCTGCTGGTTACCGAGGGACTCGGTCAGGAAGCGCATCGTGCCGGGATACTGGCCGCCGAACGCGTCGGGCACGTCGTCGAGCTTGCGGATCGTGTAATCGGTCATGGTCGGATCACGCTCAGCGGTAGTCGGGGTTGGCGAAGTCGAAGCGACAGCCCGCGTCCCACAGGCTCTTCTGGTTGCCGTGAGCCGGGATCCCGCCGGCGTCCTTGATCATCCGCGCCATGTGCATCAGGTTCCAGGCGAGGAACGTCGTGTTGCGGTTGGTGAAGTCGTTCTCGGGCCCGCCCGAGCCGGGATCGAGATAGCTGGGACCGGGTCCCGCTTCCCCGAGCCACGCGGAGTCGGCCTGCGGCGGGATGACGTAGCCGAGGTGCTGGAGCGAGTAGAGGATGTTCATCGCGCAGTGCTTGGCGCCGTCCTCGTTGCCGGTGATCATGCAGCCGCCGACGCGACCGTAGTACGCCCACTGGCCGGCGTCGTTGAGCAGGTGGCTGTTGCCGTAGAGCCGCTCGATCACCTGTGTGCAGACCGACGACTTCTCGCCGAGCCAGATCGGCGAGAGCACCACGAGGATGTCGGCGGCCATCACCTTCTCGAAGATCTCCGGCCAATCGTCTCGCTCCCAGCCGTGCTCGGTCATGTCGGGGTAGACCCCGGTCGCGATCTGGTGGTCGACGGCCCGGATGACCTCGACCGAGACGCCGTTGCGCTCCATGATCGCGACCGCGAGGTCCGCGAGGCCGCGCGTGTTCGAGACCTCGGGCGAGCGCTTCAGCGTGCAGTTGATGAACAGCGCACTCAGGTCGGAGAAGTCCCACTGCGACTCCGCGGCCAGGGTCTCGTGCCTCTCGGTCAGGTTCGTCATCGGTCAGCTCCTCGCTCAGATCAGGTCGGGGTCGGTGACGACCTCGATCAGCGCCGGTCCGTCGTGCGCGGCGGCGGCGTCGAGCGCCGTCGTCGAGCTGCGAAGCGTCGGTCACCCGGATCCCGAGCGCACCGCAGATCTCGGCGTACTTCGAGAAGTCGGGGTTGTGCAGCGAGGTCTGCCAGACGTCCCAGTCGCCGGCGCGCTGCTCCTTGGAGATCTTGCCGAGCTGGCCGTTGTTGAGCAGCACGTGGGTGATCTTCATCTTGTGCTTGACCGCGGTGAGCAGCTCCGCCATGTACTGCGCGAAGCCGCCGTCGCCGGTGACGGCGAAGATCGGCCGGTCGGGTGCCGCGGCCCAGGCGCCGATCGCCGCCGGGTAGCCGAACCCGATCGAGCCGAGGTAGCCGGACATCAGCACCGACTGGCCGGGCTTGCACTCGAAGTAGCGGCCGAACGAGTAGGCGTGGTTGCCGACGTCGACGGCGATCACGGCGTTGTCGGGCACGTGGCGGCCCAGCGCGGCGAACACGGCCGCGGAGTTGACGCCCTGCGCCGCGGTCGTCGCGCTCGCGGCTGGCCTTCTCGGCTCGCCAGATCGCCCAGCGCTCGGCGAGCTCGGGGCGCTGGTCGACGCGGTCGGCCGGCGGTGCGGAGATCCGCTCGCAGAGGCTGGTCGAGGACGACGCCGATCTCGCCCCAGACGGGCACGTCGACCGGGTGGAACTTGCCGAGCTGCAGCGGGTCGACGTCGACCTGGATGATCGGCTTGCCCGGGATAGATGCCGGTGTGGTTGGAGAACGACGCGCCGAGCACGAGCAGCAGGTCGGCCTCGTTCATGAACCAGCTCGCGACCGGGGTGCCGCTGCGGCCGAGCACGCCGCAGGCGAGCGGGTGGTCGTCGGCGATCTGGCCCTTGGCCTTGAACGTCGTGATCACCGGCGCGCCGATCCGCTCGGCCAGCGCGATCACCTGATCGCGGTGGAAGCGCGCGCCATGGCCGACGATGATCGACCGGGCGCTTGGCGGTCCCGAGCAGGTCGAGCGCCTGCTCGAGCGCAGGCGGCCGGCGGGCTGATCTCGAGCGGCGTGAGCCGACCCTCGGGGCCCGAGGCGTCGCGCTCGCCGGCGGGCAGGGTCTGCACCTCGTCGGGGAAGATCAGGTGCGCGGGGCCCTGCTGGAGGATCGCGTGCTTGCAGGCGAGCGTCATCAGCTCGGCGTGCTTGGAGGTCTCGAGCACCGGCTGGGTCCAGCGGGCGACCTTCCCGAACGCGGCTGAGAGGTCGACCTCCTGGAACGCGCCCGGGCCGAGCACCTGCGTGTCGACCTGCCCGGTCAGCGCGAGCACCGGCGAGCGGTCGACGTTCGCGTCCCACAGCCCGGTCAGCAGGTTCGTCGCGCCCGGACCGGCGATCGTCAGGCACGCCGCCGGACGGCCGGTCAGCTTGCCGTAGGCCGAGGCCGCGAACGCGGCGGCGCCCTCGTGCCGGATCCCGATGTAGGTGAGCTTGCCGGCCTCCTCCTGGCGGCGCAGCGCGTCGGCGAGGCCGAGGTTCGAGTGCCCGACCATCCCGAACACGTGGCGCACGCCCCAGTTGACCATCGTCTCGGCCATCACGTCGGTGACCGTGCGGACGTGCGGGCCTCGGGCTCGACGCCGACGTAGACGCCGTCGTCGCGGACCTCGATCGGGAACGTCGGCACGCTGTCGCCGAACGGCGAGCTGCCGTCGAGCGGGCAGTAGTCGTAGCCGTGCCACGGGCAGCGGAGCATGCCCTTCTCGATCGACCCCTCCCCGAGCGGGCCGCCCTGATGCGGGCAGCGGTTGCTGAGCGCGGCGTAGCGCCCGTCGTAGTGCGTCACGGCAAAGCTGTGCGGGCCGGCCGACACGGTCTTCACGCGACCCTCCGGTAGTTCGTCCAGGGAGAGCACGCGGTGCCAGGTCAACTGCTCGGGCGATGTTGTCGTCATGCCCGCTCTGTCACGCAGGCGAGCAAAGCGTTACAGCCGACTTTCGACGGGCTGCTGTAACGAACCCGGGGGCTCCGGGACTACCCCGCAATGGCACAGACCCATTTCACGAACTTGTTGATCGTCGTCGTGGTCGCGTTTGCCGCGCCGTTCGCACTCGGGCTGGCCCCGCGACTGCGCCTTCCCGCGGTGGTGCTCGAGATCGTCGTCGGAATCGCGATCGGACCCTCCGGCCTCGGCTGGGTCCGGATCGACGAGCCTGTTCAGATCCTTGCTCTGATCGGGCTTGCGTTCCTGCTGTTCCTGGCCGGCCTCGAGATCGACGTGCAGCGACTGCGCGGCCGTACGTTGCGGATCACGAGCATCGGGTTCGTGGTCTCGCTGGTGATCGGCGTCGGTGTGGGGATTGCCTTCCACGCGGGTGGCCTGGTCCGCTCGCCGCTGTTCATCGCGATCGTGCTCTCCTCGACCTCGCTCGGTGTGATCGTGCCGGTGCTGAAGGACTCTGGCAACATCGGGTCGAGCTTCGGGCAGCTCGTGATCGCGGCAGCGTCGATCGCCGATTTCGGCGCGATCATCCTGCTGTCCCTGTTCTTCTCCGGACAGGGATCGACCGACACCACAGGCAAGCTGATCCTGCTCGGGCTGTTCGCCGTGCTGGTCGCGGTGATCGGCCTCGCGATCAGGGGCTTCGAGCGCTCGGATCGCCTCTCGAGCGTGCTCTCCTCGTTGCAGGACACGACCGCGCAGATCCGCGTCCGCGGCGCGTTCGTGCTGCTGATCGGGTTCGTCGCACTCGCCGAGCAGGTCGGCCTCGAGACGATCCTCGGCGCGTTCGCCGCCGGTGCGCTGCTCTCGCTCGTGGACCGCGACGAGGCGATGACCCATCCATTGCTGCGTCTCAAGCTCGAGGCGGCCGGGTTCGGGCTGTTCATCCCCGTGTTCTTCATCACGAGCGGGCTGCGGTTCGATCTGAACGCGTTGTTCTCGAGCGCCTCGACCGTCGCCCGAGTCCCGCTGTTCCTGCTCGCGCTGCTCGCTGTGCGCGGGATCCCCGCGCTGCTCTACAGCTCCCAGATCGGTCGCCGCCAGGCAGCGATCGCCGGATTGCTGCAGTCCACCTCGCTCCCGTTCATCGTCACCGCGACGATGATCGGCCAGCAGATCGGCGTCGTCTCCAAGCCGACGGCCGCAGGGCTGATCGCCGCCGGGCTGCTCTCGGTGATCGTATTTCCCGTCACCGGACTCTCCCTGCTTCGACGCGGCGCCCCCGCCGGAACACAGCCCGCGAGCAGCATGCCGAGCCCCGCCGCCGCGATCCTCAGCGCCGAGGACCGCGCGCTGTGCCGGACACCCCAGACCACGGTTGAGGCGACGGCATGAACGCGCGCGCCGAGGCCTACGAGCGCCTCGAGGAGCGCTATGAGACCCGCGTGCTCGAGCCGTCCCCGCCCGCGTCGCCAGCGGCCCGTGGTTCGCAGATGACCCCGCCGCGCGTGGCGAGGTGCCCGCCGGGCGCAGCGTCGTGTCACCGGTCGGGACCGGAGACCTGCGCTGGGACGACCTCGCCTCGACCGACCCCGAACTCGCCGAATGGTGCGCAGATCGCTGGCTCGGCGCTTACCGCCGACTTGGGCCGGTGCCGGCGAAGCTCGTCCCGACCCGGATCGCGCTGCACCGCCTCGCGGAGCAGGTGGTCTCGCCTGCGCGGCGCAAGGCCAACGGCAAGATCGGACTGCGCTACACCCGCGGCGGGTTCGGCACCCCGTTCTTCGGCGCCGATGTCCAGGTTCGCGTCCGCGGCGCGAGAGCTCGTCGTGCAGGACGCGACCGGCGAGCGAGTCGCGCCGATCACGACGCTCGCGGCGGCGGCCGAGCACGTCGGCCGCGATCTGCTTCCCGATGACGTCGAGCTCGATCACGGGCCACTCGACGTCGACCCGGCAGCAGCTGCCTTTCTTGGCGACTGGTACGGGTTCGCCGCCTCGGTCCTGGAAGAGTTGCGCGCGTCGGCCGGAGCCGACGTCGACCCCTCGCGCGTGCAGCTGTGGCCCGAGCACTTCGACCTCGCGGTCGAGCTGGGCAGCGAAGCCGCGCGTGCCCGTGCCGCGTATGGACTGTCCCCCGGGGACGACACACCATCCTGAGCCGTACCTGTACGTCGCGCCATGGGTCGCACCAGCAGCCGGACGAGCTGTGGCAGGCGACCGGATTCTCAGGCGCCGAGCTCCCGTACACGGAGCTGCTCGACGCCCCAGACCAGCGCGAGACGGCGCTGGCGTTCTTCCGACGCCCGCCTGCGGGCGCTCGTCCCATGACTCCCCTCGGCAACGTTGCCGCGATACCCGAGACGCTCGCCGGGCGTGCGATCACCTTCGACGCGTTACGGCATCGGGAGCTGGAGATCGATTAGGTTCCGGAACGTGGCGGTGCACGCTGAACCTGGGGACGCCGCGCTCGTCGACGCCTTGCGTCGCGGTGACGAGCGCGCGTTCGCTCGCCTGGTCGACAGTCACCATTCATCGCTTCTGCGCGTCGCCCGGCTGTACGTCCGCGACAGGGCGGTCGCCGAGGAGGTCGTGCAGGAGACCTGGCTTGCCGTGCTCGAAGGCATCGACCGGTTCGAGGCACGCTCGTCGCTGAAGACCTGGATCTACCGGATCCTCACCAACCGCGCCAAGACCCGCGCACAGCGAGAACACCGCCAACTTCCGTTCTCTGCGCTGGTCGACGATCGCGAACCGGAGGTCGACGAGGCGCGATTCCGCCCGATCGACGATCCCAAGTTCCCGCAACAATGGGCAGCGCCTCCCCGCGCGTGGCCACACGAGCGGATCCTCGCGCGCGAAACCGTCGAGCAGCTCCGCGACGCAGTCGCACAACTACCGGCGGCGCAGCAGCTGATCGTCGGGCTTGCGGGACATCGACGGCTGGAGCTCCGACGAAGTCTGCGAGGCGCTCGAAATCACCCCTGGCAACCAGCGGGTGCTGCTCCACCGAGCGCGATCGCGCCTGCGAAGCGCGCTCGAGGACTACTTCGAGACCCCATGAGACTCCCGAGATTTCGCAAGAGGGCAACCCGCTCTGACGAGCTCAGCTGTAGAGAGCTCGTGCGGCTCGTGACCGACTACCTCGAAGGTGCCCTATCCGAGACCGACGTGCACCGCTTCGACGCACACCTCACCGCCTGCGACGGCTGCACCACCTACCTCGCGCAGGTGCGAGACACGATCCGCATCACCGGAACGCTCACCGAAGAGTCACTCGTCCCGGAAGCCCGAGACGAACTCCTCGCCGCATTCCGCACCTGGAAGCACGAACGCGACTAACTGGATTTACGGCCGGGGGTTTGTTACGCCTGCAACATGGAGCCCGCATCCGCTCCGTGCTCACCGGCCGGTCCCCCGGCTTCACGACGCAGCTTGGGACAGCCACGGCTGCCCTCCGAGCACGGGGAGGTGTACGACGATGAGATAGAGGGTCGCGATCAGTGTCGCGAGCATCAGGGGCCGGCTGCGCGATAGCGCGGCCAGCGGCAGAACCCAGACGAGGTACCAGGGCGCCAGCGAAGCAATCGAGGCGAGCAGCGCCAGGAACGCCCAGCCGGCCGCGGTGATCGGATCGGCTCCGCGCAGCGCTCGGATGAGCGCGATGACCACGATCAGCGCTGCGCCACCGGTGCAGAGCGCGCGTATGAGCCCGTCGATTGACGTGCCGAGCGCGGTGGCGAGCAGATCCGGACCGCTGAACGCGGTATCGAATTGGTGGTCGCTGACGATTCGCCCGAGCTGGTCGATGAAGTGGGGACCGAATATGACCACCGTGGGCACACCGATCGCCACCAGCGCCAGTCCCGCGCCGCGCAGCGAGTCGCGTCCCCGCCGCGCGCCGATCAGGACAAACGGGAGCGCCAACCCGAGCGTGAGCTTCACCGCGGCGGCCGCGACCGCCGCGGCCGCGGCGCCAGAAGCGTGGCGGCGGATCAGCAGGCCAAACGCGCAGACGACCAGAAACGAACCCAGGAGGTCGTTGTGCGCGCCCGAGGTGGCATAGAACAACAACACCGGGTTCAGCCCGACGAAGATCGTCGCGCGCGCGGGGTTCAGCCCGCGGTCACGGGCCAGGGTCGCCACGAGCCAGGCGATCGCGATGCTGAGGACCCCGGCCCCGAGCTTGTAGACCCACAGCGCGGTGCTGGCTGAGACGAGTCCGAGCGGGAAGCTTCCCAGCGTGAACACGGGTCCGTAGGGACTCGTTTGCTGCTTCCAGTAGACGAATTGCAGGATCCCGTCGTGGGCGATGGCGCTGGGCGGCGCCAGGTAGGGATTGAGTCCGTGCCGGGCAAACTCCCGCGCGTAGGCGATGTACCCGAACACGTCGGTGGAGACGAGCGTCGGGCCGAGCGTGAACGCCGCCGTGCTGAGCACGACAGCGCCAAGCGCGAACCGGAGCGGGATCGCGCGGGCACAGGCCAGGGCGATCGCGTAGCCGGCGGACATCACGATCAGGGCGGCACTCAGCGAGCCGGGCCCAAGCGGCTCGAGGACATCTCGGAGCGCCCGGAGCGGCCCGTCAATCCATATTGGGTTGGCGCTCGTCGGGAGCTGCAACAGGTAGCGATCGCCGGCGGCCCCCGCAGCGATCCAAACCGCCGCGCAAACTGTGGCTGCCAGAGCGATCACGCCAACGGTCCGCGTGGCGAGTATGTGTGCGGCCGGCCGTTCCCCGACACGCGGCTCACCCGCGGCGAGACGATCCGCGACGACGACCGAGCCGCGGGGCTGGCTGGCGCTCATCGCGTGCCCATCAGGCCAGCAGCGAGCTCATGTCGCGCACCGCTCGCAGCGTGCCGCGCGCGCTGCCGCTGACCTTTGACCGGCCACCGACCCGAGCGCGGTAGCTCACCCCCACCTCGCTGACTGACCAATTGTCGGCTGAGGCCTTCAGGACCATCTCGAGCGGCCAGGCGAATCCGCGGTCACGCAGGTCGAGCGCCAGAAGCGCGTCGCGGCGAGCGGCCCGCATGGGGCCCAGATCGGTGAGCGCCAGCGCACAGCGGCGGCGAACCTCAAAGGCCAGCACCCGGTTGGCGAGGCGCGCGTGCCACGGCCAGGCGCCGGGCTCCGGAGACCTGGCGCCGAGACAGAGGTCCGCGTCCCCCTGCTTCACAGGCCGCGCAACGAGCGGCAACTCGCGCGGATCAAGCGAGCCGTCGCAGTCCATGAAACACACAACTTCCGCCCGGGCGGCCTGCAGCCCCGTGAAGCATGCGGCGCCAAAGCCTCTACGGGGTTCGCCCACAACTGTTGCGCCATGGCGGGCAGCGATCTCGCCCGAACGGTCAGTCGAGCCGTTATCGACCACGATCGCAGCAAACCCGGGCGGCATCGCGGCCAGCACGCCGGGGATGGCCGCCGCTTCATCGAGCACCGGGAGAATCACCTCGATCACCCGCCGCAGGCTACGCGGCCAGAGCTTACGCGGAGCGAAATTCGGCTCGCAGATGGCCGGGGGGCACCGGCCGATGCCCTAGCGTGCGCCCACATGATCCTCGTAACCGGCGGAGCAGGATTCATCGGCTCACACATCGTCGACGCGCTCGTCGCCGATGGTCACACCGTGCGCGTGCTGGACTGCCTGCTGTCGGGGGCGCATCGACAGCCACCCGACTACCTGAACCCGTGCGCCGAGCTGATCGAAGCCGACCTCACCGACGGCGCGGCCGTCGCCCGGGCGCTCCGCGGCGTCGACTTGGTGTGTCATCAGGCGGCCATGGTCGGGCTCGGCGCGGACGTCGGCGACATCGCCGATTACGTTCGCCACAACGACCTCGGAACCGCGGTCCTGCTGCGCGAGCTGGCCTCGGCCGGCTTCGACGGGCGCCTCGTGCTGGCCAGCAGCATGGTCGTGTACGGGGAGGGCGGCTATCGCTGCTCGCAACATGGACCCCGCCGACCCGCGCCTCGCGACGCGGCCGAGCTGGCCGCCGGACGATTTGCCGCGCGCTGTTCTGACTGCGGCGGCGAGCTCGATCCCGTGGCCATCGAGGAGGACGCCCAGCTCGACCCGCGGAACGTTTACGCAGCGACCAAGGTCCACCAGGAGCACCTCTGCTTCGCCTTTTCGCGCGAGACCGGAGTGCCGGTCACAGCACTGCGATACCACAATGTCTACGGGCCGCGAATGCCGCGCGACACTCCTTACTCCGGGGTGGCGGCGATCTTTGCCAGCGCACTCGCTTCAGGCCGCCCCCCGCGCGTATTCGAGGACGGCCGGCAGCTACGCGACTTCGTTCACGTCCGCGACGTCGCGCGCGCGAACGTGATTGCGCTGACCAGCCAGGAGCCCTCCGGGGGGGCCTTCAACGTCGCCAGCGGACGGCCGCGCAGCGTCGGCGACATGGCCGATGCGCTGGCCGCGGCGGCGGGTCCCGAGGCACCCGCACCGATCATCACGGGCGACTTCCGTCTCGGCGACGTGCGTCACGTGTTCGCCTCGGCGGAGTTGGCGGAGCGTAAGCTCGGCTTCCGCTCGCAAGAGGAGTTCGAGGCGGGCATGGCCGAGTTCGCGACGGCGCCGCTCCGCGCAGCGTAGTCGCGACCCGTGCGCGAGCTCACCGGGCATCCCCCGACGGGAGCCGCGGTCATCCCCGGTGTGGCGAAGCGTCCGAGCCAGCGACGATCGCCGGTGCTACAGGGGCGCTCGGCCTCGCTGACGCTGTCGGTCGAAGTTCTGCTCGTGGGCCTGATCAGCTTGCTATGCGCGGCCTGGGCGCTCCAGCTGTGGCGCGCCGATCTGACGGTTCCGCTCCGCTACTCGCCGGTCGACGACACGAAGTTCTACCTCGCGCTCGTCAAGGGGGTTATCGAGCACGGTTGGTACCTCTCCAACCCCAGCTTGGGCGCTCCGTTCGGACAGCAGCTGCTGGCCTACCCGCAGGGGGCCGACAACCTCAATCTCCTCATCATCCGCGGGCTGGCCGTGTTCTCGTCCAATCCGGCGCTGGTGGTGAACCTGTTTCTGCTGAGCACGTTCGCGCTGACCAGCATGACCTGCCATCTGGCCCTGCGAGCGCTCGGGGTCGGCGCGCCGGGCGCCGCTGTGAGCTCGGTGCTGTTCTCGCTCCTGCCCTATCACTTCTTCCGCGGCGAATCTCATCTGCTGCTTTCGGCCTACTACTCGGTGCCGCTGACCGGATACCTGTTCCTGCGGCTCCTGGCCCGCGACCCGCTCTTCTCCCGGCGGCCGCAGGCGAGGCGACGAATCCCGGCATGGGCCTCCCCGCGCTCACTGACGACAGTCGCCATGTGCGTGGTGATCGCCTCCGACAACCTCTACTATGCGATATTCGCCCTGGTGTTGATCGTGGCCGCCACGACCACCGGCTTGGCGCGGCGCCGCTGGCGGGCGGCCCGCGAAGGGCTCACCGTCGTGGCCCTCATCGCCGGCGTACTGGCCGTGAATCTGGCGCCGAGCCTCATCTACCGGGCTGAGCACGGCGCCGATCCGGCGATCGAGCGCACGGCGGTCGCGGACGAGTCGAGCAACGAGGCCCTGGCGCTGCGGCCCGCGAACCTCGTCCTCCCGGCTCCCGCCAGCCGGATCGGCCCGCTCCGCAGCATCGCCACGCGCTACGACAACGCGATCGCGCCGGGATACTGCGAAGCGTGCTACGCCAGCGTCGGGGCCGTCGGCACGGTCGGCTTCGTCTGGCTCGTCGCCTGCGTGCTCGGCGGCCTCCTCGGTGCGCTGTGGGTGCGCCGCCGCCCGTTGCTGGCCCACGCCAGCGTGGGAATGGTGATTGCCCTGGCCTTCGGAACGGTGGGCGGTCTCGGCGCGCTGGTCGAGGTGTTCGTCTCGCCCGACATCCGCGCCTGGAACCGCATGTCAGTGGTGATCGCCTTCTTCTCCCTGCTCGCCGCGGCGCTGATCCTCAACTCGATCGTCGAGCGGGTACAGCGACGACCTGGGGGCGCGGCGCTCGCCACGGTGCTGCTCGCGGGTGTGCTCGTGCTCGGCGTCTACGAGCAGACGAGTGGCCAGTATGTCCCGGCGTACTCGGCCACCGAGCGTGAGTGGCACAGCGACAGCCGGTTCGTCGCCGAGATCGAAGCGCGCCTGCCCCGTGGCGCGAGGGTGTTCCAGCTTCCCTACGTGCCGTTCCCCGAGGGTTATCCGCAGACTCCGGTCGGCGGCCCTTTGGCCACCTACGCGACAAAATACGAGCCGCTGCGCGGTTATCTGCACTCCTCGACACTGCGCTGGAGCTACGGTGCGATGAAGGGCACGTCCGCCGACTGGCCCGCGCATCTGGCCGGCCGGCCTCTCTCGTTCGTCATCCCAGCCGTGGCCGCGGCCGGGTTCGCGGGCGTGTGGGTTGACCCGGCCGCCTTCTCCTCCGAGAAGGCGAGCCGCGTGCGCTCCGCGCTCCAGTCGGTGCTCGGCGTGGCGCCGCTGGTCAGCTCGGACGGCGACCTGTGGTTCTACGATCTGCGGCCCTACCTCGCGGCGCTCGAGCGCACGCACACCGCGGCTCAGATCAGTGCCCTGCAGGCGCGGACGCTCCACGCACCGATCACGTCCTGCCCGAGCCGTCAATTCTTCGAGCCGAGCAGCGGCGGGGCCGCGGGGCGGACGCGGACACCGGCCGGCGCGCTGATCGTCGGCCTCATAGGACCTCCGTGTCCCCACTGAGCGGCTCGCTCGGTGACTGGCCCTGCTCGCGATCGTCCGGCTCGGCGGACGCGGCTATACGGAAGCGCGCGACGCTGATGACGTAGGCCACCCCGGACAGCGCGAACAATGCGCCGCAGGTCAGGAGGTAACGCGCCAGGTACACGTTCTGGTGCATCCCGCTCGCGGTGTGGAAAGTCTGATCGCCCAACCGCAGGATCTCCGGGAAGAACACGAGGAACAGCAGACCGGCCAGCAGCGCCGGCACGCGCACATAGACCCAACCAGGCGAGCGCTCGGGCGCCGGGCCGGCACGGGGGACATCCAGCGTGCGCAGCGCAATCCGGTCCACGGCCGAGTAGATCGGCACGAGAACCAGATCGTGGGCGACGATCAGCGCCAGGAACCAGATCAGGATGCGCGTCGTGATCGGCGCGGTGTTGTCAAACCAGCCGGCGACCGCGGCCCCGGCGATCAGCACACTCGCCGCGAACGCGATCAGGTGCAGTGGACCGGCGCCGTACCGGGCACGGAAGCGGGCGAGCATCAGGCGGGCTCGAAGGTCATCTTGTGCGCCCATTTTGTGCAGTGAACGCCGGGAATGGCCGGGCCAATCACGCGGGCCGGGAAGCCGTGGTCCAGCGACAGGTCGCGGCCGTTGACTGAAAGCGCCAGCAGGGTGCGTTGATCGCTGGTCTGCTCGGAAGCCAGCGTGGCCGCGTCGAACACGCCGTTCTGGGCGATCGAGCGCGTTGTGACGGTGAAGTCACCCCGCGCACCGACCACTTTGGCGAGCTCTCGAATCGGCACCCCCGTCCAGCGCTGCGTCGTCGACCAACCCTCCACGCAGGCGATCGGCAGGTCGTGGCTGTGCTGAGGCATCTGCAGCAGATCGGCGCGCGAGAGCGAGGCCGTCCGCGGACCGGCGCTGAGCTCGAGGCGCCAGGCAGGACCGACCTGCGCCGGGGTGATTGCCGCGGCGCTGGCCGTCCGGTTGACCGGGAAGCCGTTCGGCCCGCTCCCGACCTGGCCGCGGGGAGCGAGAAAGGCCAGGCTGCGTAGCGGCCCGCCGATCGACTGGGCTGCGCCCTGCGCGAGCAGGAACAGCGATCCCAGGCCAACGCCACCCAGCAGCGCACGCCGCGACATAGTTGGCGGCGCCGGAGCGCTGGGAATCAGCTCGCTGTGCACGGGCTCCGATGGCTCGGGCCCCGTATCGGCCAAGCGTTCGCGCAGTGGGGCCAGTCCGCGCCGGGCCGCCAGCGAGCGGCGCATCGTGGGGAGCTTCAGGGCGACATGAAAGGCGAAGGCGGCCGTGAGCACCCAGGCGCCGTAGTAGTGGGCGGTCGTAAAGAAGAAGCCGAACAGATAGGCGTACTGGATGTTGAGAATTCCCGTGGCGAACTCGAACAGCGCGCCGCCCATGAGCAGCACGAGCGACAGGCGCTCGAGCGCGTGGGCCGCGCTGCGCACCGGCGGCCACTCGAACAGCTTGGGGATCACCGACCACAACTTGGCGAGCAGGATCGGGAATGCGGCCAGGCCGATCGTGACGTGCAGGCCCTGGGTGAGCGCGTACAGCCAGCTCGGATGCGTGGGGAACGGGAACAGGTAGAAGTCGAGCGGCCCGATCGGTCGGCCGACTGAGTTCCCACCCAGCCGTGGGTAATAAGCGTCGTTGGACAGGAAGCCGGTGACCGCGACGATGGGGATCGCGATCAGGAGCGCGAGTCCTAGGACTGATGTGAGCCAGGGACCGCGCAGCGGGCTGCGCCAGAAAGCGGGCCGGAACGGACCCGGCGGGGGCTTGGCCGGATCCATGAGCGGTGCGCGCACGCGATCGAGCCTGACATACGAACGAGCCGCGGAGGCCCGGCGGAGGCGCCTTTAAGGCACTGTTCACAGCTCGGACGCGGCTTTCGCGTTTCGTAATTTAACCTGGTGCGCGAGCGACTAGGTTTGGTCGCGTGAATCGCATCGCGCTGGTGGTGATCGCCAAGGAGCCGCTTCCGGGCCGGGCCAAGACCCGGCTTTCGCCACCGTGCACTCCGGCTCAGGCCGCGGCGCTCGCTCATGCGGCGCTGTTGGACACCCTCGAGGTCGTGCGGCGGACGCCGGCGAGGCGCCGTGTGCTCGTGTTCGAGGGTGACGCGGAGCGCTGGTCGCCGGAGGGGTTCGAGGTCATCCCGCAGCGCGGCGGCGGCCTTGGCGAGCGATTGGCGGCGGCTTTCGAAGACGTGAGCGACCCCGCCCTGCTGGTCGGCATGGACACGCCGCAGCTCACCACGCGGCTGCTGCTCGAGGGGATGCGGGCGTTGGCCCGGCCGGACATCGACGCCGTGCTCGGTCGTTCGCTTGACGGCGGCTATTGGTCCGTCGGGCTGAAGCGACGCGGAGTCCACGCGTTCGCCGGGGTTCCCATGAGCTGCCACACCACGGGCCGCAGGCAGCGAGCACGCCTCGATGAGCTCGGCTTCCGCGTGCACGAGCAGCCGGCGCTGCGCGACGTGGACACGATTGAAGACGCCCGGGCTGTGGCCCGCGAGGCTCCGGGATCGCGTTTTGCTGCTGTGCTGGCGGCGACCGCGGCATGATTCATCCGCTCAGCCTCTACGCCGAGGGCCTGGTCGGCGCTCGTGACCGTCATGGGCCAGGCACCGATCATCGGCTCCGCTTGCAGGACGGGACCGTCGTGCCGCTGCCGCTGCACCGCTATCTGGGGCACGCGGATCGGATCGACGAGCAGCTCCTGAAGGGAGTCCGCGGGCCCGTCCTCGACGTGGGCTGCGGACCGGGGCGCCATCTCCACGCGCTGGCTGCAAGAGGGGTGTTCGCGCTCGGCGTCGACCTGTCGCCGGTGGCCGTTCAGCTGGCCACGGGCCGGGGGGCGAGGGCGATCGTGGCCTCGATCTTTGATGACCTGCCAGGTGACGGCCAATGGAGAAGCGCCCTGCTGCTCGATGGAAACATCGGAATCGGCGGCGCACCCGAGCGGCTGCTCACGCGCATCGCCGCGCTGCTCTGCGATCACGGCGAGCTGCTCGTGGAGCTGGATTCGCCGACCGCGCCGACAAGCTCGACCAGCGTACGCATCGAGACGGACCGCAGCGTGAGCAGTTGGTTTCCCTGGGCGCGCGTCTCCGTGCGCGATCTTGATCTCGTCGCTCGGTCCGGTGGCTTTGAGGTCGGTGAGCGATGGTGCGACAGGAGGCGATGGTTCGCCCGCCTCAGGCGTGTCGAGGTCAGTCGGTCGCTCGCCGGTAGAGCGTGACGTTGCGATCGAGCCGGGTGCCGGCGAAGCGATCGGCCCGCCCACCCTGGGCGTCGATGTAGGAGAGCTGCCGCGCGATCGTGCCGAGCTCGCCCGGGAAGACGTGATCGAGCATCCACGTCTGGATGGCCACGCCGCCGTTGTCGGTCGCGGTCACCTTCAGCGCTCGCGCCTGCTGGGGGTAATCGATCAACGATGCGGTGCTGATCAGCCAGTAACCACCGGCTGCAGTTGGACGCGCCCGGATGCGGTTTCGATGGGTGTGGCCCGAGAGCGCGGCGATGACCCTCGGCGAGCGGTCCAGCAGCGCGACTAACTTCACTCCGCCCGTCGAGCTGGTGAGCGGCTGGTGGGAGACGGCGATCACCCAGCGGCTGCCCGCAGAGGCCAGAGCCCCGGCCAGCCACGTTTCCTGCCCGTCTTGCACCATCCCGCCGGAGCCTCCGCCGCGCCGGACGAGGTCCAGGACGACGAGGCGCAGGTGCGGCCCAACATCGAGCGTGTAGTCCAGGCGGGGACCGGCAGCGGGCGGGCTCGCGGGGGCGGCCAGTCCCGGGCCGGCGGCACTCCTCAGGCGGCTTATGACCTCTTCCACCGACAGCTCGCGCCGTGACCCATCCGCTGGGACGCTGACCGTCGGGCCCGACAGGGAGGTGCGCAGAAACAGGTCCACGCTGGCCGGATCCGGCGGCCCATCGGGTGACGTTTCGGCTTGCGTCCGTAGGCGCTGCGGGAGCGTCAACCCGTGCGGCAGGTCCCACACCGCGCGCCGCCCGATGGCCAGCGCCCGAGTCAGGTCGGTCGGTGCGATCTCGCCGGCGACGAGCACGTCGTGATCGCCCAGCACGGGATAGCAGTGAGCGCCCAGCCCGGCGGACACGAAGCTGCGTGTGGCGGCGCGCAGAAGTCCCGGATACGTCGGGGCGTCGACGTCGGGCCGGTAGTAGAACGGGTCCGGGTTGCTGGCGAGCTGGACACCGAAATAGCCGTCCGGCCCGCTCCCGGGACGCACGAGATCCCCTCCGAGCGCGGCCAGCGACTGGCGCAGCTCGTTGTTCTGATCGTTGTCGATCGCGTCACCTCCCTGGATCACCAGGCCTGGTCTCAGCGCACGGACGGCCGCGGTTGACCCGGCCAGAACGTGCGCGGTGAGCGCTTCCTGGGGGCGGAACGTCGATTGGAACGGCCTCCCCAGGCGATCCAGGAAGCTGACACGGGCCGGTGAGGAGGCGTCCAGCACGTGGGCGTCGGTCACGTGCGCCAGGGTTGCCAGGGGCGTGACACCGGCGGCTCGGGGACCGAGGTCGGTCCGGTCCAGGAGCGGCTCGCCGGGCGCGATCCGAAGCTGTCCGTCCTCGCTCGGATCGCGCCACGTCGACTCGAGCGTCGAGCCGTTCCGGGCACCAGCCGCCAGCTTGCCACCGCCTCCCCCGCAGCCTTCGATGAGTATTGCTCCCGCGAGCGCCTCGGTCAGCGCCTGACGCCGCGTGATGCGTCTCACTGCGACCCCAGACCAGCGACAACCGACTCGCGGGCGGCCTGACGTGCCACCCAGAAGACGGCGAATCCAGCGGTGAGGGCCAGCCCGGCGAGGGTGGCCAGGACCTCGACCCCGGTCGCCTCGAGCGGCAACGTCGCATAGCTCGCGGCCAGATTGGCCAGCGCGGGACCGAACACCAGGCGCTCGAGCACGATGCCCACGACCGCCGCCGGTATCAGGATGCAGAGCACGGCTCCGAGCAGCAGCCGCCGCACAGCCGCCTGGCCCGCCCCGCACGCCCGAAGCACCGCCACGGTCTTCTTGCGCTCCTGCACGGTCAGCGCGCAGGCCTGGATCAGCGCGTACAGGCAGACGAGCCCGTCCACGATGGCCACCGCGCGCAGGATCGCCCGCAGCACGTCGACCAGCGGGGCACCGCGGGCCGTTGCGCCACTCGCCGGCGCCGGCTGCGCGCCGAGCGCCGACAGCGCTGTCGTCACGGTCGCCTGACTCGCGTGCGGTTGTAAGCGCACCGCGATCTGGTAAGGCGCCGAGGGATCTGCCTTCACTAGCGCTCCGGCCGGGATGTAGGCGACGCGACCGTCGTGGTCGAGTGAGCTGACGATCCCGGCCACACGCAGCCGGAGCTCGGCCCCGGACGGGAGGGCCAGCGCGAGCGAGGAGCCGGGATTCAGACCGAGCGCGTCGGCCAGCCCGATTCCGACCTCAGCCTGTCCCGGTCCGCGCAGGCGGCGGCCAACCGAGAGCGGCGGCGCCTCGAACACGGTGTGGTCGCGCGGATAGGCGACCACGTCGATCGTCTCTCCCAATGAGAACGAGTCCGCCGCCTGTACCTCGTAGCGCGGCGCGGCCGCCCGAACGCCGGGTATGGCCGCGACCTGCGCGGTCGCGGCGACGGGCAGGGACGCCGTGAGCTGATAGCGCTTGCCTAATGCGCCCGGATCAGTTTCCAGCGCGCTCAACGCTGAGGCCAGGGCCAGCATCAGCAGAACGAAGGCCGTCGAGAGCCCTAGCGTGACGATTGTCGCCGTCAGCCGCACGCGCCGAGCGGCGACCAATCGAGCCCCCAAGATCCGCAGACCGCCGACGGCCCAGAGGGACGCGGGCCCCCTCCGTCGGCCTCCCTTCGCCGTACCACCGAGCTCGGCTCCGCGCAACAACTCGACGGGTGGCCGCCCCGCGGCTCGCCAGGCCGGCCACCCCGCGCCGAGTGCCGGGATCAGGATGCTCGTCAACCATCCCGCGGCCAGCGGTAGAACGAGCTCGCTGCCCGGGGGCGGCTCGTTGAGCAGCGTCAGCAGCCGGTTCCCCGGCCCATACGTGGCGAGCACGCCGGCGAATGAGCCGACCGTCGCCGCCGGCACAGCAACGAGCAGCGCCTGGAGCCCGAGGGCCAGCGCCACGTGCCCCCGCGAGGCACCGACGGCGCGGCGCACGCCGATCGCCGCCAGACGCCGCTGTACCTCCGCCCTAGAGGAGGCGGCGAGCATCACACCGGCGGTAAGCAGCGCGATCAGCGACAGCGCGACGAGCAGGTCGATCACGATGCCGGCGGCCTGATCGAGCAGCACCCGCACCCCCGAGCGGGTCGCGATCCGCAGATCGCGCAGCCCGAAGCTGGTCGTGCGGGCCTGGACCAGCACCTCGTTCAGGTACCGCGGGTCCCGCAGCCAGATCTCAGCAAGATTGGTCTGCGGATCGGGCTCCGGGCCGAACTGCGCATCGATTGCCGCGCGGGACACATAGAAGCGCGGCTTGGCGAGCGGGAACCCGACGTTGTCCGGCGCCTCGACGAAACCGGCCACCTCCTGTGGTCCCAGCCCCTGAACGAAGAACCGGCTACCGACGCGCACCCCCCAAGACTGAGCGAACGCGCGCTCGAGCAGGACCTCCGGCCGGCGCGCGGAAAGCGCTCGCCCGGCCACAACCGCGTAGCCGCGCCGCCCACCCGACCCGAGCACCTCGGCCACCGCGTCACTCCGCCGCAGCCCCCCGGCGGCAACACCGACGTTCGTCACCTCCTCGCGCAACGAATAGGACGCCACGTCCGGCAATGCCGCGATCCGGTCGCCCACGCGCCGCGACGACTGTGGGTCGAACCGCACGATCAGATCCGGCAGGTCGGCGGCACGAGCAGCGCGATCGAAGCCCCGGCCCAAGCCGATCCCGATGACGACGGCGGCCGCCAGCATCGCGGCCGCCAAAGCGATTCCCGTGGCGCTCAGCACGGTTCGCCGTCGCCGGAGCCGGAGGCTGCGCCGAGCCTCCGAAAATGCCGCCCGGAGGGCGCTCATGAACCGGCCTGCTGGGCAACGCCCGACTCGAGTCGACCATCCGCCAACCGCAGTACGCGGTCGGCGATCCCGGCGGCATCTGGCTCGTGCGTCACGATCACCACCGCGCAATTCGTCAGTCCTCGGAGCAGCTCGAGCAGAATCGCGCCGCTGTCTCGGTCCAGACTTCCGGTCGGCTCGTCGGCCAGAACGAGCTGCGGTCCGTTGACCAGCGCGCGGGCGAACGCGAACCGTTGCTGCTCACCACCCGAGAGCTCATGCGGCAGGTGGTCGGCCACGGCGTTCAGCCCCAGCTCCTCGAGCAACGCGCCGGCACGCCGTGCCCCGCCCCCGGGAGCGCCCGGCAGCCGCGTTGGCATCAGCACGTTCTCGGCCCCCGTCAACTCCTCGATCAGTTGAAACTGCTGAAAGACGAAGCCGACGTGGCGAAGCCGGATTCGCGCCAGCGCTCGGCTCCCTCGTCTGGTCAGCCGCTCTCCGGCAACCGTGATCTGGCCGGCATCCGGAGTGTCCAGCCCGCCGACCAAATGCAGCAACGTTGACTTGCCGCTCCCAGACCGGCCGAGAACCGCCACGACCTCGCCAACATCGACCGAAAGCGACACCCCGGCCAATACCGTGCGAGCAGCCCGTCCGACCCCCACCGTCTTCGTGAGGCCATCGGCAAGAAGCACCGGCACTCCATCACCGTACCGAGGGTGAGGGTTTGGATCCGCCACCAGGGGCGGAATTCAGCGGCGGTTAATGACTGGGCATCGATGCGCACACATCGCCTCAACCCGATGTCGATGCGCCGCAGCTTTGGGCACCCCGTACCCGCACCTTGGTGGTGTGCGCGTGACGGCGGGCGAAGGTGCGCCGCGAACTCGAAAGCAGGTGTTGAAGAGCTCGCGTCCGGTGCTCCTCCGGCCGGCATCCCTCCTTGGGGACTCAGAACTGCGTTAGCGAAAGGACGTTTCCGTCCGGGTCCGTGAACCAGGCGATCATCGCTCCGCTAGGCGACTCCCAGACGCCCTGAGCGTCCTGTCTCATGCCTTCGTAGTTCAAGAAGACGACGCCGCGCGCCACGAGGGCCCGAATCGCTTCGGAAATGTCCGCCACCGCCCAGCCCAGAACCGTGTTCGGGGCCGGATCGAGCTGCTCCACGACGGTCACGCGGAGCATCGTCCCGTGGGCATCGAACACCAACGCGAAGGGACTCTGGTTGACGAGCTGCAGCCCGAGTGCGTCAGCGTAGAACTTCTCGGCGCGAGCAGGGTTCGTCGTGGAGACGAAAGCGATGACGTCGAAACTGACGAGGGTCGTGTCAGACAACACAGCGAAGCGTAGTGTCCGTACCAGCCGTCTCGGCGACCTGACGCGGCCGGGGGCGGACCTCACCGCACGACATCCGGGAGCGCGATACGGCCGCCAGTCGGTCGGACGCGGGTCCGCGCCGTGGAGGGCGCAGGCGGGCCGAGCGTGAGGGACTCGCCGTCGAGCGAAACCGGAACCCCAGGCCTGCCCATCGCCGCACCCGCAGCGAACCCGAGCCGCGGGATTTTTGTCCGGCACAGGCGACAGACGGTCGAGTGACAGACTTCTTGAATGGCCGTTGACGTGATGAGCGAGATCGAGATCAGGCGGCCTCGCGACGAGGTTTCTGCCTTCGCGGCCGATCCCGCGAATGCGACGGCGTGGTACAAGAACATCAAGACGGTCGAGTGGGACACCCCTCCGCCGGTCGTCGTCGGTTCCCGGGTTCGCTTTCGCGCCCAGTTCCTCGGCCGGACGTTGGAGTACACATACGAAGTCCGAGAGCTCGAGCATGGCCGCCGCTTCGTCATGGCAACCGCGAACGGCCCTTTCCCCATGGAGACGACGTACACCTGGGACGACGTGGAGGACGGCGCGACGAGGATGACCCTCCGCAACCGGGGGGAGCCCTCGGGTTTCGCTGCAGTCACGGCGCCTGTCATGACTCGAGCGATGCGCAAGGCCAACGTGGCTGATCTTGGGCGACTGAAGGCGCTCCTCGAACGCTGACCTGGGTCAGTGATCGGCCACCTGCGGCGGCAGATCAAAACGCCGATTGATCCACGCGCGCCGACCACATCGTCGCTGAGTACCGCGATCCCAACAACGCAAGTGTGCCGACAGTTCTGGGCAGCGCCCTCGTATTCGCCTGCCGCGAGGTCGCAGGCCCGCGCCTGGAACCAACCGGGACCGTCTGCCCTGCTGGCCGCGCTATCCGACGATCGACACGATCGTCGTCGGCGGTTAGCAGAATGTGAGGCTGTTCCTCGACGAGCAAGCTGCGGCGGGAAGGCGGCACGCCGGCAGCCTGCTGCTCGTCGGCATCGCTCACGCCGAGTTCGGGGCTCATCCTTGGCGTGATCTAACACGCCCTCTCGACCCGACCGGACCAAGACGCGTGGATCGACTACACCGCCTGGGGCACCCGATCAGCGACAACGTAGTTCCCATCCTGTGGACAAGGCCAGGTTGCGACAGGGCCGCCGATCGGGTCTGACGACGTCCGTCTTTGAGAAAGGGTCGCAGATCAGGTGGACAAAAACGGGAAGGGGTCGACCAGCGAGCGAATCCACGTAATAGCAGCCAAGCTCGTCGTGACCAGAACCCCTTCCGCGACCCGAAGACGGAAGATGGACGGACGCGAGGCGTCACGAACGCACACGCCAGAAACCAATAAATGGATCTCAGCAGCCAAAAAACCCAAGCCCTCTATCGGACTCGAACCGATGACCCCTTCCTTACCATGGAAGTGCTCTACCAGCTGAGCTAAGAGGGCGCTCGGTTGAGCGTACCGCGTCCGGGGGCCAGGTCGCCGGGAGCCGACCGGGCTGAGAGCTTGATCAGTAGGAGCCCTGGAGCAACGACATCATCTGAGACGCAGTGCCGCCGCCGAGCGGCGTGCCGCTGGCGTCGCAGAACCCGATCTCCAGATGGGGTCCAGAGGAGATCCCGACGATCCCGGCGCCGACTTCCGAGATCACCTGGCCGGCGCTGACGTGCGTGCCGATCGGCAGCATGTTGCCCGGCCCGGCATGTCCGTAGTAGACGTACTGGCCGCTGTCAAGATGAAGGACCGGCGCCGAGGGCCCGAAGCCACCGATTCCGTGCAGCACGATCGTGCCACTGCCGACAGCCAGTAGCGGAGTGTTGCCTGGGGCCGAGATGTCGACTCCCTGGTCGAGCGACCAGGTTCCAGGAGGTGACGCCGCCCCCTTGGGCATCGGGAAGGTGAAGCCGCCGCCGCTGGACACCTGCGAGGAGCCGACGGACGCGGGAGCTCCCGAGGAGGACCCCGAAGACGCGGACTGAGACTGCGCCTGGGCCGCGGCGGCCTGGGCAGCCTGGGCGGCCACGATCTTCGACAGCTGCTGCTGTAGCGACGCGACCTGCTGCTTGGCATTCGCGAGCTGGCTGGCCGCCGCCGAGCGCTTCTGACCCGCGGCGCTCTCCTGGGCCAGGAGGCCCTGACGCACGCTGTCGAGCTGGTTGCGCTGTTGGAGGATCTGTTGGGTCAGGGCTTGCTGGCGCACCTCGAGCGCACCCAGCCGCGTGGCCTGGGCGGCGGTCGCCCGTCGAGCCGCGCGGACTTGTTGAACGATCGTCTTGCTCTGCTTGCGGATGCGCGAGGCGAAGTTGAGGCGTTCGAGCAGGTCGGCGAAACCTCGCGCTTCGAGCACCACGCTCACGATGTCCGGATGGTCGGATTCGTAGGATCCGACGAGCTGCTCGGAAAGGACCGCCTCAGCCTTCTGCTGGTAGGCCTCGAGCTGCGCCAGACGGTTCCGAGCCGCGGTGAGCTGGGTCTGCAACCGCAGCAACTGGGCCTGGTCGGAGCTCAGCGTGGTCTGGATTCGGCTGAGGCGCGCCTCGAGCGACGCGATGCTGGCACCGAGCTGCGCGAGGCGGGCATTCGCAGCCCCGACAGCGCCCGAAAGGCTCTGGATGCGGCTCTGCCCGGCGCCGATCTGCTGCTGCAGCTGGCCAGTTCCGGCGGCGTGGGCCGACGGTATGCCCGCGATCAGGACGGCGGCGATCAGGGCCGCCGCCAGGGCACCCAGAACACGGGGAATTGGCCGTGAGAGGCTGGACATTCTGCTACCGCCGCGGGTGGCGACCGGACACAACAGGTCGCCTAAACCCCGCTCGTACTGGCTTTTCGAGCGTCGCCAACGGTAACAGGCCGGCTTGGCGGGGGCCTGCGTCAGGGATCAATGCACAGAAACCTGCACCGGCAGGGACGCGGCCGCCGACCTCGACCCCGACACCCGGCCGGCGTCACTTCGCCGAGGCTCCAGCCAGTGCCGTCAGGCCCGGGAAACGCGGAACGTCTGCAGCTGGCGCGGGACGCCCTCGGCGCGCAGCCGTTTCGGCCTTCCGGTGCGCAGGTCCGAGGTCTCTATCCGTGCGAGCGCTACGTCGGAGATCAGTACCTCCCCTGCTTTGGCCGCGTCGGCGACACGCGCGGCGATGTTCACATCGACACCGAGATAGTCGCCGCCGAGCTTGCGCGGCCGTCCCCAGTGGATTCCGGCTCGCATCCGTGGCGTGTAGCCCTCGACCTCGACCGCGCCCAGCGCTGCGTTGGCGTCCAGGGCGGCATCGACGGCATCGCGCGGATCGAGGAACGTGGCCATGAGGCCGTCGCCGAGGCGTTTAATGATCTGCCCGCGGTGCTGGCTGACGGCCGTCTCCTCCGCCGTTCCGACCGCCCGGAGGAGCTCGAGCGTGGGTCCATCCCCGGCCTTGAGCGCCCAGGTCGAGAAGCTCACGAGATCCGTGAACAGCACGGCAAGCTCAGCGTCTCCGCGACCGCGGCCGGCCGCCTCGGAGAGCGACTGCCAGAGCTGCAGTCCGGCGAGGCCGACCTCCTGCGTGAGGCTGCCACGCTCCGGACCGAGCGCGGAGACCTGCTTGGCCACAACGCCGAGCGTCCCGGCATCGGCGGTCGAGAGGGCGTCGCCGAAGTGCTCGTCGCCGGGCAGCCGGCGGCGCAGGCGCCGCGCGACGGCGAGCAGACCGGGCTTGCTGTCGAACCGCACCGCCGTGGCGCGGAGCCGGGAAAGGCGTTTGGTCGCGTCCTTGTCGGCCGCGAGGAGCTCGGACTCTTCGGTCGGCATGGCTTGCCGCCGAGGATAATCGGTGCTGCCGGCGCGGCACGCCCGGGCTGTCCCTCGAGCGCTCGCGCTACCTGTGGTGATGGTCGTGGCCACGAACGGTGCGCCACGACTGCCAGGTGATGCGCAGGATGACGAGCGTGATCGCGAGACCGATGAGGGGGTCGGCGATCGGCGCGCCGATGGCCACGACGACCGCCGAGGCGATCACCGCGAGTGATACGTAGGCGTCGGCGCGAGCGTGGTTGCCGTCGGCGATCAGCGCCGGCGCTGTCCAGCCGGCTGTCCCGCGCGCGTGCGCACCTGCGCGGCGATGAAGTTGCCCAGGTAGCCGATCACCCCGGCGGCCGCCAGCGCCCACAGATGGGTGGGTGGGCTCTGATGGATCAGACGCATCACGGCCTCGACCCCGGCAACGCAGGCGCTGATGAAGATCGCGGCGACGACGAACAGCCCGGCGGTGCGCTCGGCCCGCTCCGAGCGCATCACGAAGGCGATGCCCAGCGGCACGGCGGTGAGCGCATCGCCGAAGTTGTGGATGAGGTCGGCCAGCAGGGCGACGCGAGCCCGAGAGGACGAAGATCGAGCGTCTGAATGGCCGCAGCGATGCCGAGTACCCCGAACGAGACGAGCACGGCCCGCACGCCCTCTCGCGAGCGTTTGATCGAGTCGTCGACGAGCCCGTGGGAGTGGCCGTGATCGCCGTGATCGTGCCCGTGCTCGTCGTGGTGATCGCGCAGCTCGTGCTGATGGCCGGGTTGATCTGCACCAACGTGGTCGTGCTGGGGTGTCTGCCGTCGCGCGTCGGTGGGAGCGTGGGACACCTCACGCCTCCTGGAGCGTGACCACGCCGCCGGCGCGACTCCGTCCCTGGCGCAGATGTTCGACGTGGGAGATGGCCTGCTCGAGCAGCTCTCCCACGTGGTCGTCGTACAGGTCGTAGACGACCTGCCGGCCATCGCGGCGACCGACCACGAGGCCCAGATGACGGAGCACCCGCAGTTGGTGGGACACCGCCGAGGGCTCCATCCCGACATCCGAGGCCAGCTCGTTCACCGGGCAGGGTCCCGTGTGCAAGCGGCCGAGGATGCGCAGCCGGCTCGGCGTGGCGAGAGCCTGCATCGTCTCCGCCACAGCCTGGGCGAACTCGACGTCAAGCTCGGATGGTTCGTGGCGGTTCACGCCGTGCGCCATGCACAGCAGAATATCTGAACGGCTCTTCAGACGTTGTCTGCGGCGCGCGCGCCGGCGAGGCACGGACCGGCTGCTCATGGCGGGGGCAGGATTCGAACCTGCGAAGGCTGAGCCAACGGGTTTACAGCCCGTCCCCTTTGACCGCTCGGGAACCCCGCCGGGGCGGCCGGAGTCTACCGGCGGTCGGTTTAGGAATGGGCCTCGAGGGACCGCCGACTACGGCGTGTCCGCCCTCCGCCCCTACGAGGCGTCGCGCAACCGCTGCGCCTCGGGCAGCGCCTCGAGCTTCTTGAGCGTGTGATTCTCGATCTGTCGGATTCGTTCGCGGGTTACGTTGAACGCGCGCCCGACCTCCTCGAGCGTGTAGGGACGCTCGCCGGCGAGGCCGAAGCGCATCTCGATCACCTCGCGCTCGCGCTCGGGCAGGGCGGCCAGGGCGCGGCGCAGGTTCTCCCGGCGCAAGTGCTCGGAGGCCTGCTCGAACGGCGATTCGGCGGTCTCGTCCTCGACGAAATCGCCGAGCTCGGAGTCCTCCTCCTCGCCGATCGGCTTCTCGAGCGAGATCGGCTGCTGGGCCATGCGCAGGATGTCGCGCACCTCGCGCGTGGTCGTCTCGAGCTCGCGGGCGATCTCCTCGGGCGTCGGCTCGCGGCCGAGCTGCTGGATCAGCTGGCGTTCGACGTGCACCACCTTGTTGAGCTTCTCGACCATGTGCACGGGAATGCGGATCGTGCGCCCCTTGTCGGCGATCGCCCGGGTCACGGCTTGGCGGATCCACCAGGTCGCGTAGGTCGAGAACTTGTACCCGCGGCGATAGTCGAACTTCTCGACTGCCCGGATGAGGCCGAGCGACCCCTCCTGGATCAGGTCGAGGAACGTGAGGCCGCGGCCGAGGTAGCTCTTGGCGATCGATACCACGAGGCGCAGGTTGGCCTCGATCATCTGCTGCTTGGCCGGCATGTCGCCGCGCTCGATGCGACGGGCGAGCACCACCTCCTGCTCGGCCGTCAGCAGGTGCACGCGGCCGATCGCGCGCAGGTATAGCCGCAGTGAGTCGAGGCTCGGCTCGACCGTGAGGTCGACCTCCACCTTCTTGACCTGATCCGAGCGCGGTCCCTCGACCGCCCGCACCGCGCTGGCCTCGATGCTGCCGCCCTCCGACTTGGCGGGACGGCCGTCGGCCTCCACAACGTCGATGCCGTGCTCGTCCAGATAGGCGTGCAGCTCCTGGACCTGTTCCTTGGTGACCTCCGCCTCTTCCAGGCAGTGGGCGATCTGGTCGAAGGTCAGGAACCCGCGCTCCTGCCCCTCGGCGATCAGCGGACGCAATTCCTCCAGCTCCGCGATCGGAGCCTCCTCGTCCAACAGGGCAATAGCCTTATCGCTCATGGCCCCCGAGCTCCTTCCCGACGCGCCTCGAGAACGCCCCTAGAGGCGACTCTCCCTCTCCACCTTCAAGAACGCCCCTAAAGACGGACTCTCCCTCTCCAACATTCTCAATACCGCAACTGCCCAGCGGCGGGATTGATACCACAAAGTTGCCCCGATACCCCAATTGCGCGTCCTTCAGGCAAACGCATACCTTTACCCTGTTGCAGTGAAGATGAACCACGAACCGCTGTCAAACCTGCCCGTAGCCGACGTCCAAGCGCGCCTGCCGAGCATCCAGGTCGGCCTCTCGCGCGTCGGCGTGACCGACGTCGAGAAGGTCATCCGCATACGTCAGAACGGTGTCGAGCAGCTCTTCTCCGCACGCTTCGAGGTCGTCGTCGACCTGGGCCCGGACCAGAAGGGCGCCCACATGTCGCGCTTCGAGGAGGTGGTCAACGACACGATCGGCGAGGTCGTGCTCGGCGAGTCGACGTTCAAGGCCGAGACTCTGGCCGAGCGCATCGCCCAGCTCGTCCGCGATCGCCAGGGAGCTCGCCGCGCCGAGGTCAGCATCGAGGCGCGCTTCCCCGAGCACAAGCCGGCACCCGTGTCCGGAATCCAGACCCAGGAGCTCTACACCCTGCATGGCTCGGCGATCTGCACCGAGCTCGGGACGCGCCGGCTGATCGGCGTCACCGCGCAGGGCATGACCGCCTGTCCCTGCGCGCAGGAGCTGGTCGCCGGCAACGCCCAGGAACGGCTCTCAGACGAGGGCTTCGACGCTGAGGAGATCGCCCGCATCCTCGACGCGGTTCCGGTGGCGACCCACAACCAGCGCGGTCTGGGCACGCTGCACATCGGATGCACCGAGCTGTGCGACGACGAGATCGACGCGACCACGCTGCTCGAGATCGTCGAAGGGTCGATGTCGTCGGAGATCTATGAGCTGATGAAGCGCACCGACGAGGCCCATGTGGTGGAGAAGGCGCATCGGCGCCCGCGCTTCGTCGAGGACTGCGTGCGCGAGATGATCCGCGGGGTCGTGGATGCCTTCCCGACGATGGACGATCGCGCCTTCGTCTCGGCGCGGCAGGTCAACCTCGAGACGATCCATCAGCACAACGTGATCGCCGAGCGGTTCGGCACGCTGGGCGAGATCCGCGCCGAGCTGCAGACCGGCGTGGTGCCCGCCGCTCACACGAGCCGCCGGACATGGCTCGATCAGGCCTGAGCCGCCGCGGGCCTACGCCTTGCCCGGCCGCGAGGCGCTGTGTCCTTCGTTGGCCGCTCGGTCCTGAGTAGCCAGCTGCGCGGCCACGATGCTGCGGCGGATACCGAAGAAGTAATCGGCGCCGGAGAGCACCGTGATGAAGACGGCGACGTAGACGACGAGCGAGACCCACAGCGGCGGGCCGGGGACGGCGATCAGCAGCATCACCATGAGCACCTGGATCGCGGTCTTGAGCTTCCCCAGCGGGCTCGCCGGGATGACCACACCCTGGACCGCGCCGGCCGCCGCGCGCAGCACAGTCACCGCGAACTCGCGCGAGATGATGACCATGGCCACCCAGGCATCGAGCCGGCCAAGCGAGACGAGGGCGATCAGCGCGGCAACGATCAGTAGCTTGTCGGCGATCGGGTCCATCAGCGTGCCGAAGGTCGTGACCGAGTTGCGCGAGCGCGCCAGGTAGCCGTCGATCGCGTCGGTCAGCGAGGCCACCGCGAAGACGATGGCCGCGAGCAGATCGCCGCCACTCGTCTTCTCGAGCAGCGCGGCCACCAGCACGGGGACGAGCAGGATGCGAACGACGGTCAGTCCGTTCGGCACGTTCAGCGGGGCCATGCGAGAAAGCTACAGCCCGGACGGTCCCTGCCATAGGCCTGGCACCGCGCGGCCTAGACGCGCCGCCCGCCGGCGAAGGTCATCATCTCGGGTCGATGCACGCGACGATCCTCGAGCAACCCGGCCGGCCGCTGGCCAACGTGACGCTTCCGGATCCGGAGCCGGGACCCGGGCAGGTCCTGCTCGAGGTCGCCGCGTGTGCCGTCTGCCGCACCGACCTGCACCTGCGCGACGCGGAGATCGAAGCCACCCGCCTGCCCGTCGTACTGGGCCATCAGATCGTGGGCATCGCACCCGATGGGCGCCGGCTGGGGGTCCCGTGGCTCGGTTGGACCTGCGGCGTGTGTCGCTACTGCATGAGCGGCCGCGAGAACCTGTGCGAACGCGCCCGGTTCACCGGCCGGGACATCGACGGGGGGTTCGCCGAGCGCACCGTCGCCGACGAGCGCTTCTGCTTCGCGCTCCCCGAGGGACTGCCCGACGACCAGGCCGCGCCGCTGCTCTGCGGCGGACTGATCGGGTTCCGCGCGCTGCGCCTGGCCGGCGACGGCGAGCGGCTCGGGCTCTACGGCTTCGGCTCGGCGGCGCACATGATCTGTCAGCTCGCCGTCTTCCAGGGGCGGCACGTGTTCGCCTTCACGCGGCCCGGTGACCAGGGCGCGCAGAATTTCGCCCGCGAGCTCGGGGCGAGCTGGGCGGGCGACAGCGACACCCCGCCGCCCGAACCGCTCGACGCGGCGCTCATCTTTGCGCCCGCCGGCGAGCTCGTGCCGACCGCACTGCGTGCGCTCGCCCCGGGGGGCACGGTCGTCTGTGCCGGGATTCACATGAGCGACATCCCGTCGTTCCGGTACGACGACCTGTGGCGCGAGCGCACGATCCGCTCGGTGGCCAACCTCACCCGCCGCGACGGTGAGGAGTTCCTGGCCGTGGCCCCCCGCGTGCCGGTGCGCACGCGCGTCACGACCTATCCGCTGGAGCGGGCCGAGGAGGCCCTCGGCGACCTCAGGGCGGGCCGGTTCGAGGGTTCCGCCGTGGTCATTCCCTAGCCCGCGAGCCGCCTACCAGACCCCCGTCGGGTCACGCGCAAACCGGACCGCGTAGGGTTCATGACATGCCACTGGTCCCGATGGTCATCGAGCGCACCGCGCGCGGCGAGCGCGAGTTCGACATCTTCAGCCGCCTGCTCAACGAGCGGATCATCTTTCTGGGCAGCCCGATCGATGACACGATCGCCAACCTGATCGTGGCCCAGCTCCTGCATCTGGAGTCGCAGGACCCGGATAAGGACATCTCGATATACGTCAACTGCCCCGGCGGGTCGATCTACTCCGGGCTCGCCATCTACGACACGATGCGCTTCATCAAGCCCGATGTGCAGACGATCTGCGTCGGTATCGCGATGTCGATGGGATCGCTGCTGCTGGCCGCGGGCGCACACGGCAAGCGCTTCGCGCTGCCCAACAGCCGGATCCTGATCCACCAGCCGTCGGCCGGCTTCGAGGGTCAGTCGACGGACATCGAGATCCATGCCCGCGAGATCCTCTCCATTCGTGGGCGCATCGACGAGATCTACGCGCGCCACACGGGCCAGCCGCTCGCCCAGGTCCACGATGACATGGAGCGCGACCGCTTCTTCAAGGCCGATGAGGCCGTCGAGTACGGCCTCATCGACCGCGTGATCGCCAAGCACTAGTGCGGGCCGCCGCGGCGGCTGATCAACCACTCGCGCCGCCGCGCCGCGGTTCAGGCGACGGCGTGCTCGATCGTGCCGAGTCGCTCGATCTCGATGCGCACGACATCGCCCGAGGCGAGGAACTTCGGCGGATCGAAACCCATCCCGACACCGCTCGGCGTGCCGGTGAGGATCAGATCGCCCGGGCGCAGGGTGCACGTCTCGGCGATGAAATCGACGATCGCCTGGCAGTCGAAGATCAGGTCCGAGGTCCGCGCGTCTTGACGTAGCTCGCCGTTGACCCACGTGCGCAGGCGCAGATCGTCCGCGTCGGGCACCTCGTCGGCCGTCGTCACCCAGGGACCGAAGGGGCAGAACGTGTCCGCGCCCTTGGCCCGCGTCCATTGCGGTTCGCGTCCCTGCAGGTCGCGGGCGCTGACGTCGTCGGCGACGCAGTAGCCGCCGATCGCACCGCCGGCGCCGATCACGACCGTGAGCTCGCCCTCGTAATCGAGTCGCCGCACGACCTCGGGACAGACGATCGGGCCGCCGGGCGGGGCGGCCGCGCCAAGCACCTTGGTGAAGACGATCGGCCGTGGCGGGGGCTCGGCGCCGGTTTCGGCGGCGTGCGCCGCGTAGTTCAGCCCGATCCCGTAGATCGCGCTCGGCGCGAGCAAGGGTGCGAGCAGCGTGACCTCGTCCAGCGCCCACTCGGCGCCCTCCTCGAGGCGCGGCGTCGCGCCGCCCAGCACAGCGGTGACGCTCAGGTCGGCGGCGAGGGCCAGCACCCGCTCGTCACGGACCTCCCCGGCGGCCGGAAGCTCGGCGCCGGGCGCGAGAAACGTCGCCAGCTTCACGCCGCGCTAGACCTGCGCCACCGGCGCTTGGGAGCGGGTCATGGTTTCCACGTGCGTGACGGGCGGGCCGAGGCCCCGGGCTTTGCTCACCAGGTCGAGCTTCAGCCAGCGGCTGACCCGCCGTGGCAGCGTCGAGATGATGATCTCGTCGTAGTCGCCCAGGTTGATGGCATCTTCGATCGCCATCAGGGGCTCGGCGTCCCCGATGCTCCCCGTTACCTCGGCGCCGGCGGCCTCGGATAGCCTCGGCAGGGCGGACTCGAGCACGGCCTGGGCCTCGTCGCCGCCGGCATCCTCCGGATCGACGACCTTGTGCATGCCGTGGGGCTGGCTCGGGACCACGAGGTGGAAGGTAGCGGGAGCACGTCGCGCGCGCTCCCTGACGACGTCGAGCAGTTCGGCGGTCGCCGCCGTCTGGTGCGCGACGAGAAGGACATGGGCCGGCTCGGGCATCTCTCACCTCCGGCTGGTGAAGCTGATGGCTGTCCGGCGAGTATCCCACCGTCCCGGACGGGCCACAACTAGGCTCCCGTCGCCCGTGGCCGCGCGGCGTGGGCCGGTGGTGGGTCAGCCAGCAACAGTTGCGGCACCGTCATCAGCCGGAAGTGGCGGCGGCGCAAGCCGTTGACGATCGCGGGCAGCGCCTTGACCGTCTGGTCGCGATAACCGCCGCCGTCGTGCATGAGGACGATCGAGCCCGGGCGTGTGCTGCGCAGCACGTTGGAGACGATGGCCCCGACGCCCGGGCGGCGCCAGTCGCCGGGGTCGACCGACCAGAGGATCAGCAGCATGTGCAGGCGATGCAGGACGCGGAGTGTGGTGGCGTTGAAGACGCCGTAGGGCGGCCTGAACAGGCGTGGGTAGGGGCCGCCCGCGGCCCGCACGCGCGCGGCCGCGTCACCTATCTGACTCAGCTGCGCACGCGGATCGAGTCGCACGAGCCAGGCGTGACTTTCGGTGTGATCACCGACCGGGAAGGGGCTGCGGAACTCGTCGCGCAGGCCGGACGCGTAGGTGTTGAGCTGGACCCCAACGATGAAGAACGTGGCCGCGGCGTGCTCGCGCTCGAGGATCTGCACGATCTTCGGCGTGTACGCGCTCGGCCCGTCGTCGAAGGTGAGCGCCACGTCGCGGTGGCGCGCGGATCCCGAGGCCACGACCGGCGTATAGCGCAGCGTGCGATCGATCGCGCGATCCTCGAGCCGGGCGAGCAGGCTCTCGGCCGGCGCCCCGGGCGCTCGCGAGCTGCGGGGACGGACCGGACCCCGCCGCCCGGCCGCGCTCGCGTCGCCGGAACCGGCCCCCGACGTGGCGCCGGAACCGGCCGCCACACCGGTGCTCGTCGATGCCCGGCCTGCGCCGCCACGAGATCGGTGGCTGCTGAGCGCTCCCACGGCGACCGCGGCGAGCACCAGGAGCGCCGCCACGGCGACCAGCAGCGGGTTACGCCATCGAGCCCGGCGCCGGCGATAGCTGAACCCCCGAGAGCGTTGCCCCCGCCGTATCACTTCCCGGCCGTCATCGCTCGCCCAGCCGGGTGGCCATACCCCGAGCTCCCATGTGGGCGATGGCCTGGATCGAGACCTGCGGATTGACACCTGATGCGGAGGGGAAGGCCGAGCCGTCCAGCACGTAGAGGTCGCGTACGTCCCATGTCTGCCCGGTCGGATCGCAGGCCGACGTGGTGGGCGAGCCGCCCATCCGCGCGGAGCCCATGATGTGGAAGGATCCGAGCGCGATCTGGCCCGCGCCGTAGCCCGCGCCGTCCGCATCGGCCATGAACTGCTCCCGCGAGCCCGACGTGCCGGGGTCGTAACCCACCCATTTCGTGTGCGACGAGAAGATGCGGCGCGCGCCCGCAGCCTCGAGCAGCTGGGCGGCGCCGGCCAGACCGGTGCGCACGTGCCCGGCATCGAACGGTGAGAGCTTGTAGCGGACGATTGGCTCGCCGTCGCGACCGACCCGCACCTCGCCGCCGTCGCGGTCGCGCAGCAGCACACCCATCGGGACCGCGTTCGAGAGACCCTGCATCAGCGAGTAGTGCTCGCCGGCGCCGCGCCACGGGCTGAAGGGGATGAACAGGTGCGGATGCAATGCCGCGGTCTCGAGCTTCAGACCATAGCCATCGTGAAGGTCTCGGAACTGATCGGAGTAGAGCGCCTGCATCGTCCCCTCCCACGGCTTGAGCTGCTCGTCGAAGACGCCGAAGACGACGGTCGCGGGATGAAGCTTCAGGTGCTTGCCTATGTTCGGGTTCTGCAGACCGGAGCGCTTGAGCAGGGCGGGCGTGTGAATGGCGCCGCAGGCCGCGATCACCGCGCGCGAGCGCACGGCAACCCGATGGCCGGCCTCGGTACGGCCCTCGATGCCCCGCGCGGATCCGGCCTCGACGAGCACCCGCTCGACCTTGGTGCGCACGATCAGCCGAGCACCCGCACCGTTGGCGTCGCTGAGCCAGGTCTTGACCACGGACTGCTTGGCGCCGATGCGACAGCCCAGACCGCAGTACCCGCACTCCCGCCCCTGCGCGCAGGCCCGAACGCCGCGCGGCATCGCGTCGACGTGCCAGCCGAGCTTGACGCATCCCTCCTGCAGCTTGCGCTCGCGGCTGGAGGGCTCGTTGTGCTCCTGGTTGACCCCGATCCGTTCGCAGACCGCATCGAGGCTCGCCGTGTAGTCGGAGCCGAGGAACGCCGGCACGCCGTGCGATGCCCACTCGGAGCGCACGTCGTCGGGCGTCCTGAACGAGGTCGAGTAGTTGACCACCGTGCCTCCCCCGAGACATGAGCCGGCGAGCAGGGAGATGCTCTGATCGTGGCTGGCCGCGGGCGCCGCCATGTAGTAGCCGGTCAGCGCCGCGAACTCGGAGCCCGCGAAGTCCTCATCGTCGTAGTAGCCCCCCGACTCGATCACGACCACGTCGAGCCCGGCCGCCGCGAGCACCCCCGCCGCGGCACCGCCGCCGGCGCCCGAACCGACGATCACGACATCGCAATCCAGGCGCGTGTCGCGCTCGATCGGAGTCAGTTCGAGGGCCTTGGCCGGCGCGTGCTCGAGCTTGCCGAGCGGCCCGTCGTAGCCGATCGCGTCCCACACCGGGTTGGGCCCGCCGTCCGGCCGGGGGAGCATGTAGTAGAAGAGCAGCGCCGCCTTGCGCAGCGCCTGGAACACGGCGCGCCGCTGCGGCAGGCGGGAGTCGCCCCAGGAGAGGAGTGCCTGCTCCCGCTGAGCCTGCGGCAGATCGCCGAAGCGCTTGAAGCCGGCGCCGGCGAGCGCCCCCAGCACCTGGTTGTCCCACAGCGACAGCAGGGCAGTGAACTGGCGACGCTCGGATGCGCGCGGGTTGCGGGCCACGGCCTCGAGCACGGCGTCGGCCACGCGCAGCGTGCCGGGTGGGGGCGTGCCGGGGGCGGACGGGCAGAAGGTCTCGCAGATCTCCTCCAGGGCGCGCCGCTGGCGGGTCGAGAGCTCCATGGGCTCACCTTAACGCGTCTGGGGGCGTGAGCTCCACCGGTCGACGGGCGTACGATCCGGCGACCGGCGCCTCAGAAGAGCGGCTCCTGTCCCGGCATGGCGCTCCCGCTCCGCCGACCCCGCGGCGTCTCGGCACCCAGCGCCACGGCGAGCTCCTCGGCGATCGCCCCCTCAGACCGGGAGGCCACGACGGGCTCGTCGATTCCCTCGACGTAGACCAGCGTGCGCCGCCCGTCACCCCGCGCCGGCCCCTCCAGGGGCACGAGCGCGTACACGCGATCAGCGCGCACGAACTTGCCGTATCCGAGCGGCACCATCGGCGGCGTCGAGCGGCTCATGGTGGCATCGTACGCGGGTGGGTCTCCGGCGCGCCCGCGCTGGCGCGGGTCCACGCCGAGATCGGCTACATCTAGTCGAGGATCGCGCTCAGCCGGCGCTCGATGGCCTCGCCGAGCACCTCGCGCACCGATCCGGCCTCGAAGCGCTCCACCAGCGCAGCGAGGAAGCCCTCGATCACCAGGCGCTTGGCGGCCGGTTCCCGCAGCCCGCGCGAGCGCAGATAGAAGAGCTGCTCGGCGTCGACCTGGGCGATCGCCGCAGCGTGCGTGCAGCGCACGTCGTTGGCCTGTATCTCGAGCCCCGGGATCGCGTCGGCATGGGCACGCTTCGAGAGCAGCAGGTTGCGCGACTCCTGGAAGGCGTCGGTCTTCTGGGCCCCCGGATCGACGATGATGTTGCCCTTCCAGACCGCGCTCGAGCGTCCCTGCAGAACGCCGCGGAAGGCCAGGTCGGACGTGGTGTTGGGGGCGGCGTGCTCCTGCGTGGTGTCAAAGTCGATGTGCTGGCGAGCGTGGCTGGCGTAGGCGCCCGTGACGCGCGCGTCCGCGCCCTGACCGCCGAGGCGCGTCTCCATCCGGACCCGGCCGCCGGCCGAGCCGAAGCCGAGCGCCACCCAGTCCAGATGCCCGTCGCGTGCCACCTCCGCCCGCTGGGTTCCGAACACCCAGCTGCGTTCAGACAGATCCTGGCCACACACGTAGCGAAGGTTCGCGTTCGCGCCAACGACCAGCTCGACCACCGTGTTGAACACTCCTTCGAGGTCGGCGGCGCCCGAGAGGTGCTGCTCCCACACCTCGGCCTGGGCGCCGTCCTCGATCACCACCAGCGTGCGGCGGTGAAGCTCGGTGCCAGGCGTGCGCTGAATCGCGGTCAGCAGGATCGGATGCTCGAGCGCCACGCCCGCGGGCACGTAGACGAACGCGCCGCCGTGAAAGCCTGCATCGTTGCGAGCTACGAAGACGTCGTCCGCGGAGACGACGGTGCCGAGGTGCCGTTGCACAAGCTCGGGGTGCTCACGAGCGGCGTGCTCGAGCGAGCTGACGACGACGCCGTCCGGGAGGCCCTGAGCGCGCTCGTCGCCTCCCGCATCGACCTGCCGTAGCTCGACCGCGCCGCCCGGATGAAACAGCGCAATCGGCCGCACGTCGGTGGCGTCGCGCTGTGCCGGCGCGGGCTCGAACGCGTCTAGATCGAGCGACGAGATATCGGTGAACTCCCACCCCGCGCGGCCCTTGAACTGCGGTAGCTCCAGCGCCTGGCTCAGGGCCACGCCGCGCTCCCGGCGGGCGAGGAGGAAGTCGGGCTCGACCGTCGCCGCGCTAGCCAATCGAACCCTCCATCTGAAGCTCGATCAGCCGGTTCATCTCGACCGCGTACTCCATCGGGAGTTCCTTGGTGATCGGCTCGATGAACCCGTTGACGATCAGCTTGGAGGCCTCCTCCTCCGGGATGCCGTGCGACTGGAGGTAGAACAGCTGGTCATCGCCGACCTTGGACACGGTCGCCTCGTGACCGACGTTGACGTCGTCCTCACCGATGCGAATCGTCGGATAGGTGTCCGAGCGGGAGTGCTCGTCGAGCAGCAGGGCGTCACAGACGACCTTCGAATGGGCACCGTGGGCGCCCTTGGCAACCTCGAGCAACCCGCGATAGGAGCCCCGGCCGCCGTCCTTAGAGATCGACTTGGCGAAGATGTTGGACGTTGTGTTGGGCGCCGCGTGGATGATCTTCCCGCCGGCATCCTGGTGCTGGCCCTTGCCCGCGAAGGCGATCGACAGGATCTCGCCGTGCGCGCGCTCGCCGAGCAGGTAGACGCTCGGGAACTTCATCGTGAGCTTCGAGCCCAGGTTGCAGTCCACCCATTCGACGGTCGCGTCCTCGTAGGCGACGGCACGCTTGGTGACCAGGTTGTAGACGTTGGTCGACCAGTTCTGCACCGTCGTGTAGCGAATCCGCGCGCCCGGCTTGGCGATCAGCTCGACGACCGCCGAGTGCAGCGAGTCCGAGCTGTACGTCGGCGCCGTGCAGCCCTCCACGTAGTGAACGTAGGAGCCCTCGTCGGCGATGATCAGCGTGCGCTCGAACTGGCCCATGTTCTCCGTATTGATGCGGAAGTAGGCCTGCAGCGGCATCTCGACGTGGACGCCGGGCGGCACGTAGACGAACGATCCGCCCGACCACACCGCGGAGTTGAGGGCGGCGAGCTTGTTGTCATTGGGCGGAATGATGGTGGCGAAGTACTCGCGCACGAGGTCCTCGTGCTCACGCAGCCCGGTGTCCATGTCCATGAAGATGACGCCCTGCTGCTCGAGGTCCTCGCGCACCTGGTGGTAGACAACCTCGCTCTCGTACTGGGCGCCGACGCCGGAGAGGAACTTGCGCTCGGCCTCGGGGATCCCGAGCCGATCGAAGGTCTTCTTCACGTCGTCCGGCACGTCGTCCCACGAGCGCTCGGCGCGCTCCGAGGCGCGGACGAAGTAGTGGATGTCGTCGAAGTCCACCTCGGCCAGCATGGGTGAGCCCCAGGTCGGCATCGGGCGAGCCAGGAAGTGATCGAGCGCCTTCATGCGGAAGTCGCGCATCCACTCCGGCTCGGACTTGAACTCGGAGATCTTGGCCACGAGCTCGCGGGTCAGCCCCTTCGGCGCCTTGTAGAGATAGTTCTCGGCGTCGTGAAAGCCGTAGCGTTCCTCGTAGTTGGCGTTGATGCCGGCGAGCTGCTCGTTCTCGGTCAGGACCTGTGTCTCGGGAGTGGCCATCACTCCACCTCCAGCTTGATGGTCTCGTCCTCGATGATCACCGGAAAGGTGTCCACCGGAACGTAGGCGGGCAAAGTCTTGGGCTTGCCGGTCCGCAGATCGAACAGCGAGCCGTGACGCGGGCACTCGACGGTGCAGGTACCGGGATCGAACTCCCCCTCGGCCAGCGGGCCGTCGTCGTGCGAGCAGCGGTCCTCGATGGCGTAGAAAGACCCGCCACAGTTGAACACGCCGATCTCCAGATCCTCCCATTCGACCAGGCGTCTGCTGCCCGGCGGGAGGTCGTTGACGGAGCAGACATCGATTACCTCAGACAAGTGATCCTAAGTCCTAGCAATTTGATCGGATTTACCTTCTGAATCATAGCTGGCGCGCTATTCGCCGTCCCAGTCGACGGCGTGGCCCAGCGAGGCGCCCTTGAGTACCTTCAGCGACAGGAGCGCGCACTTCATCCTCGTCGCCGAGATGTCAATTCCAAGCAGGTCGAGCACGAACGACCGGTCGAGGCGCAGGAGATCCTCCACCGGCATGCCCTTGACCTCGGCCGAGGTCATCGACGCCGCGGCCTGCGAGATCGCGCAGCCGTGTCCGGAGAAGCGGATGTCTTCGATCCGCCCCTCATCGTCGACCGCGAGCTGGACGGTGAGCTCGTCGCCGCAGAGCGGGTTGAGATCGTGGAACTCCAGATCCGGACGCTCGAGCTCGGGCAGCGGTGGCGACCAGTTCTGCGGGTGCTTGTAGTGCTCGAGGATGTACTCGCGGTAGAGCTCGTCCATTGTCAGTCGGAGCTCAGCTGCAGGACACGGCGCACGTCCCCGAGCCCCTCCAGCAGCCGCTCGAGGTCGGCGGGGGTGTTGTGCGCGGCCAGGCTCGCGCGCGAGGTCGCGTTCACGCCCAACCTGCGCATCAGCGGCTGCGCACAGTGGTGACCGGCGCGCACGCAGATTCCCTGACGCCCGAGGATCTCGCCGACGTCATGCGGATGGGCGCCGCGCAGGCTGAACGACACCAGCGCGCCCCGCTCCTCACCGGGCGGCGGCCCGTGGATCTCGAGCTCCGGCACCTCTGAGGTCAGGCGCGAAACCAGCTCGGAGACGAGTGCCTCCTCGTGGGTCCGGATGCGCTCGATGCCGATCGCCTGGATCCAGTCGACCGCCGCGCCGAGGCCGATCGCCTCGGCGATCTGCGACGTGCCGGCCTCGAACTTCCACGGCAGGTCGGTCCAGGTCGAGTCCGAGGCGGCGACGGTGCGGATCATGTGGCCGCCACCGATGAAGGGCGGCATCTCCTCGAGCAGCGCGCGTCTGCCATGGAGCACGCCGATCCCGGTCGGCCCGTAGGTCTTGTGCCCCGTCCAGGCATAGAAGTCAGCATCGATCTCGCGCAGATCGACGCGAATCTGAGGGATCGCCTGGCTGCCGTCGACGAGCACCACCGACCCGGCGGCGTGGGCGCGGCGGACGATCTCGGCAACCGGATTGATCGTGCCGAGAACGTTCGAGATATGGGCCACCGAGACGATCTTCGGCGCGCGCGCGAGCAGCGCGTCGAGCCCGTCGAGGTCGAGCGTGCCGTCGTCCTGCACGGGGACGTAGGCCAGTTCAGCCTCCCGGTCCTGACACAGCAGCTGCCACGGGACGATGTTCGAGTGGTGCTCCATCTCGGTGATCACCACGAGGTCCCCGCGCTGCACGTTCTGGCGCCCCCATGAGTAGGCCACGAGGTTGATCGCCGCGGTCGCGTTGGAGGTGAAGATCGTCTCCTGTGCCGTGGAGCGCAGCCAGTCGGCGATCTTGCGCCGTGCTCCCTCGTAGAGATCGGTGGCTTCGACGGCGAGCGGATACACGCCGCGGTGCACGGACGCGCGGAACTCGGTGTAGTAGCTCGTCATCGCGTCGATGACCGGCTGGGGCGTCTGGGACGTGGCCGCCGAGTCGAGGTACACGAGCGGGTGTCCGGCGACCTTGCGCCGCAGGACCGGGAACTCGGCGGTCAGGTCCGGGAGGGCCGCGGTCGTGCTCATGCGGGGGTCTCGACCTCGTCGCCGAGCGGCGCCTCGAGCTCCTCGCCGCGGGCCGCCACCTCCTCGCGAATCCATCCGTAGCCCTGCTTCTCGAGCTCGTCGACCAGCTCGGCACCGCCCTGCTTGACGATCCTCCCCTGGTAGATGACGTGCACATGGCTCGGTTGCACGAGGTGCAGGATGCGCTGGTAGTGGGTGATGATGAGGACGCCCATCCCAGGGCCGGCGACGGCGTTCACGCCGTTGGCCACGACCCGCAGCGCGTCGATGTCGAGGCCGGAGTCGGTCTCGTCGAGGATCGCCAGCTGCGGCTCCTGGAGCGCGAGCTGCAGGATCTCCATGCGCTTCTTCTCGCCTCCGGAGAAGCCCTCGTTGAGGTAACGCGTGGAGAAGTCACGCGGGACCTCGACCAGCTTCATAGCCGCCTCGACCGTCTCCCGGAATTCCTTGAGCGGAATCGGGTCCTTGCCGTGGGCCTCGCGGTGGGCGTTGAGCACCGTGCGCAGATACTTGGTGACGGTCACCCCCGGCACGGCGACCGGATACTGGAAGGCCATGAACAGACCCATGCGGGCCCGCTCGTCAGGGTCGGTCTCGGTGATGTCCTGGCCGTCCCAGATGATCTGGCCCTCGGTCACCTCGAGATTGGGGTGGCCCATGATGGCGTTGGCCAGCGTTGACTTCCCGGAGCCGTTCGGACCCATCAGGGCGTGGATCTCGCCCTGGCCAACCGTCAGATCCAGTCCGCGCAGAATCTTCTTGTCGCCGGCTTGGACGTGAAGGTTTCGAATCTCGAGCTCAGCCATGTTCAACTTTCTCGTTCTCAGTTACAGATATTTCAAGCGGGGACGCCGGCGTCGAGCGCTTCGACGTGGGCACGCTCGCCGCGGGTCGAGAACTCGACCAGGTCGGCGAGCGTCGTGGTCTGCAGCGACCGCAGGATGCCGCCCTGCACGCGGGTCCAGAGCAGCTTGGTCGCGCAACCGCGGCCCGCGTCCGGCTCGTGTGAACACAACACGCGCTCGGTGTGTTCGTTGACGAAGCACTCCATCGGCGCGATCGAGCCTTCGAGCGCCTGCACAACCTCGTCCATCGCGATCTCGCCGGCGGGACGCGCGAGCCAATAACCGCCGTGGGCGCCACGCGCACTCATCACGAGGCCGGCCTTGCGGAGCCGTGCCACGACCTGCTCAAGGTAGGCCAGCGGCAGCCCCTCGGCCTGGGCGATCGCCTTGAGGCTCGTGGGGTGCTCGGGGGACTGCCGCCCGAGCTCCACCATCAGCCGCACACCGTATTCCGCCTTGGAGGAGAAGATCATGGATCAAATCCTACCAGCGCGGTCGGTTAAGGCCGGGCCGCCTCGGTTGAAGCGTGCCCGGTCCGCCCCGCCCGAGATCCGATCCGTCGACCGAGCACCGCGGATCGAATAGCCTTCGCGCGCAGACCGTTCGACCTAGGGGTGGGGTGTGATCAGAACCAGAGCCGCTGCATGGGTTTTCGCGATCGCGCCCGCGGCTCTGCTCCTGGCCCCCCCAGCGGCCTTGGCCCGCCGCCCGCCGAGCTACCACTCGCCGGGCTACAAGGGCACCACGCGCCTGCCGCGCGTCACCGCCAAGCCCTTTCCGCCGACCGTGCTCGGGACCGGCAAGTACCCGAACGTGCTCGTCGACGGAGCCGGCACCGGGCACGTGACGTTCTCTCAGGACGGCGGCAGCTCCAACCCGGACACGATCTCCTACTGCCGCCTGCTGCGTGGGCAGAAGACCTGCTCGAGCACCACCTCGTCGCTGGCGCCGGTCGCTCCACCGGGCGGCCAGTCGGATCCCTACATCAGCAACTTCCCCGGCGGCAACCACGACTTCGACGGCTCCGTGCCGCTGGCGATCGGCAATCAGCTCTTCCTCGTCGACCGGCGCTTCCCCGACACGTTCCCGACGCCCGGCGGTGTGCCGTCGGAGAGCAACGTCTTCCTGTGGAGCTCCGACAACGGCGGCGGCAGCTTCACCGGGCCGGGGACGATCGGCGACAACCAGATCGGTGGCGGGGCGATCGCCTATGGCGGCTCAGCCAGCCCGTCGATCGGCACGATCTCGCGCACCGAGACGGGTGGAACGTACTTCCAGGGCGTTCCGGCGGGTCAGTACACGACTGCCAAGGCACAGCTCGGCACGCCCGAGCAGGCCTATGACGGCGGGCTGGCGACCGACGGCACACGGCCGGTCGCCGTGTTCGACGACACGGCCGGCAACTCATTCGTGCGGGAATGGTCGGGCGGCGGCGACATCAACGACGCGCGCAACTGGTCCGAGTCATCCTTCCGCGGCTCCTCCCCCCGGATCGCCGCCGGGGCCCGCGGCGTGTTCGTGCTCTACCGCGACAGCCTGGTCGGTGGCAACGTTCTCGTGCGCCGTTTCGCCGGGGGCCAGCCTGCCGGCAGTCCGGTGCGCCTGGCCGGGCCGGCAGGCGTCAGCGAAGCCACGATCGCCGAGGACGCATCGGGCGCGCTCGCGGCGGAGTGGATCGATGGCGCCGGCATCGAGCTGCGCAGCTCGACCGACGGCACCCACTGGTCGGCCGCGCAGCTCGTGGCCAAGACACCCGCGGGCGGCTCGCTAAGCCACCTCGCGCTGGCGGCGACGGCCGACGGTGGCGGCTTCTCCGCCTACGTGGCCAACGCCGCGGGCGCAGAGGGTGTCGGACGTGTCCAGGCCTCGGCTTTCGGCACCCAGCGCGGCACCGGCCGGCCCGGCCTGGGCCAGCTGCCGGGTGGCGGAATCGGCACTCCGGCCGGCGACCAGCTCGCCACCTCGACATGCACGACGGCCAAGTTCGGAGTCGTCACGGCCGAGATCAAGGCCGGCTGCTTCCTGCACGACCCCCAGGAACCCTCGCTCGACGTCTCGCTCGGCGAGATTGACCTGAACGGGCTGCGGATCATCCCCGACGCCGGCGTTCGCATCGGCATCGACCCCAAGTTCCACACGCTCGACACCACGGGCAGCGTTTCGGTCGTCCTCAGCGGACCGGGCATCGACATCACCATCTGGCACGGCGAGCTGCACGTGAAGCTCCCGATCGACCAACCGGGGTTCGACTTCTCCGAGCTCACGGCTCCGGTCATCGCCGGCTTCCCGATCTCGGGCGACGTGAACGTGAAGCTGATCAACGGTGGCGTGCAGGTGCCGGTCTCGCTCAAGCTCCCTGGGGCCTTCGGCGGCGTCACGGGCAGCGCAACACTCGAGGCGACGCTCCACGGCGGCCTCGCACTCAACTCGCTCGAATTCAAGGTGGGGGACGCCAACATCGGTGCGCTCGAGCTCAAGGACCTCGACATCAGCTACACCCGCGAGGGCAACGTGTGGAAGGGGACGGGCACGGTCAACGTTCCGGCCGGCGGGAGACTGGTCGAGCTCACGCTGGCGATCGAGTTCGACAACGGCGCCTTCCGCAGCGGCCGCTTCGAGGTCGGGCTCCCCTATCCCGGCGTGCCACTCGACCTGAACGACACCCCGCCGCAGCTCTACCTCAAGAAGGGCGGCCTCGGGCTTGGGCTGAGCCCGGTCAGCCTGTCGGGCACCGTGGGTCTCGGGTTCAGCCCACTGGGCATCGACATGAGCGACCGCGACTACGCCTTCAGCCTCGACGGCAGCCTGTCCTTCGCCTTCGGCGATCCGATCACGATCACCGTCACGGCAACGGGCTTCCTGCGTTCGATCCAGATCTCCCAGGCCAGGCTCGTCTACTCGCTCCCCGACAGCGTGTCGCTCACCGGCACGTCCGGATATGACCTCGGCGTTGTCAAGGAACAGGGCCTGCTGAGCGCGATCATCGATCCGCGCACGAACACGTACGGCGCGCGCATGAGTGGCGACACGACGATCGACCTCTCGCAGGTCGGCATTCCGAGTCCCGACCCGAGCCTGCTCGGCAAGGGCTCGATCACGATCTCCTCCGGGTCGCTGGCCATCAACAAGGAGGGCTTTGGGATCTACTTCCCGCTCTCGGTCTCGCCCGTGCCCCTGTCGGTCACCTACCGCTGGACCGACAGCGCGCCCCAGATCACGTTCTTCAAGGACGTCACCTCGCAGTTCACCGCAGGCCTGCCGGCACCCGCGTCTGACGGCCGGCGCGCCCACGCTGCCGCGGTCAACACCTTCCAGGTGCCGGCCGGCACCGCGGCCCTGGACGTCGAGGCCACGGGATCACCCGGCGCACCGGCCGTCGTGCTGCAGGCGCCGTCGGGCGGCCAGATCGTGCCGTCGACCACGCTGGCCCGCGGCGAGCAGGCGATCGCGATCGCCGACCCGCGCCACGGCGTGACACACATCGGTCTGGACCATCCGCAGGCTGGACTCTGGAAGGTGCTTCAGGCGCCGGGCTCCCAGGTGCCGGTGACGGGCGTTCGCTTCGCGCTCGCCCAGGCCGAACCGGTCGTCAAGGCCACGATCGGCGGCCGCGGACGGGCGCTGACGCTGCGCTACCGCGTCTCGCTCCCGCCCAAAGTCAGCGTGACCTTCGCCGAGCAGACCAAGTCTCTGCTGCACGTCATCGGCCGGGCGCGCGGGCGCGCGGGCACGATCCGCTTCACGCCGGCTCTCGGCCGCGGCGGACGACGCCAGGTGATCGCCCTGATCGACAACGCGGGCCTACCGGTGAGCCGCCCCGTCCTGGCTTCGTTCCTGGCCCCGGGACCACAGCTGCCGGGGCGCACGCGCAGGCTGCGCGTCGGCACGGGCGGGCGGGCGTTCACGGTCAGCTTCCTGCCACCGGCCAACGCGGTCCGCACACTGGCGATCATCACCACGACCGATGGGCGCCGTCTGCAGCGGCTGTTCCCGATCGGCGTGCGCCGCTTCTCGATCCCGGTGATCGGTTACCGAGACGGGGTCCGAGTGGCGCTCTCGGGCGTCAGCGCGACCGGGCGACGTGGGCCGGGCGTGAGCGCATCGGGGAGGCGATCCCGGTAGGCGGCGAATCCGTGGACACCGAAGTCACCCCGACCCTCGCACGCTCCGATCAGGTCGCCGAACTCGCCGCGGCCGCCCGCGCCGCGGGGCGGCTCGGGATCGACACCGAGTTCATGTCCGAGGGTCGCTACCGGGCGCTCCTGTGCCTCGTGCAGGTCGCCGTCGACGACGACCAATCCGACGGCGCGCGGATCATGCTCATCGACCCGCTGCGCGGCGACGTCGACGTGACGGCGCTCGCGCGGCTGCTCGCCGACCCGCAGATCGAGATCGTGCTGCACGCGGGTCGTCAGGACGTCGCCATCCTGCGGCGCGCCTGGTCGACCGAGATCACCAACATCTTCGATACCCAGATCGCGGCCGGGTTTGCCGGCTCGAGCGCGCAGTCGGGATACGGGAACCTGCTCGGCTCGATGCTCGGCAGGCGGGTGGGCAAGACGGCAAGCTACACGCGCTGGGACAGCCGCCCGCTGACCGCCGAGCAGCTCAGCTACGCGGCCGAGGACGTCGAGCACCTGCTCGAGCTCGCGGACGAGATCAAGCGCCGCCTGACCGAGACCGAGCGCCTGGACTGGGCCCGCGAGGAATGCCGCCGGCTCGAGTCGGCGACCGACGAGCGCGACCCCGAGACCGCTTGGGAGCGCCTGCCGCGCATCGGGCAGCTCGATCCGCGCTCGCGAGCCCTGGCCCAGGCACTCGCCGCCTGGCGGGAGCGCACGGCCTCGGCGGAGGACCGCCCGGTCGGTTCGGTATTGGCCGACCCCGCGCTCGTCGAGGCGGCCAAGCGGCGGCCGGCGAGCCTGCGTGCGCTCGAGCAGATCCGGGGCATTCACCCGTCGGGCATCAAGCGCCGCGGGCAGCCGATCCTCGACGCCATCGCGCGCGGCATGGAGGCCGAGCCGATTCCGCGCGACGGCCGCCGGGGAATCTCGGAGCCCGGTGACGCACCGCTGATCGCGCTGGCCGAAGCGCTGCTGCGGGCGCGGGCCATGGAGGCCGGCCTGGCCTACGAGCTGATCGCCTCGCGCTCGGAGCTCGACCTGATCGTCGCCTCCGCGCGGCGCCGCGATCCCGAGCCGCCCGTCCGCACGCTCGAGGGCTGGCGCAGCGAGCTCGTGGGCTCCGACCTGCGCGATCTGCTGATGGGTCGTCGCGCCCTGGCCGTCGGCCCACAGGGCCGCCTCGAGCTGCGCTAGGAGGAGCCGACCTCGAGCAGCACGGACATCGCCGAGGCGCGGCCGAAAAGCGCCCGGGACAGCGCCAAGGCCGTGGCACGCGAGCGCTTGACGAAGGCGAGATCGATGTTCCCGAGCTCACTGGCCGCGGTCGCGTAGGTGACACGCAGCTTGTGACCGGGGGAGTCCGCGGCGCGCTCGTTGCCGTTGTCAGCCGTCGCGCCTGACCAGCCGCGGCTCTTGAGCAGCGCGTGCTCGCGCACGACCAGCGCGGCCGAGCTCGCCGCGTGCGGGTCGAGCACCACGAGCTCGGTCGCACAATAGGCGTTCGCGCCGCGGTCGCAGACGTGGGTCTGCGAGGCGATCTGAACGCCCGCAGGGAGCGGCAGCGCGTGCAGGTCGGGACTCCGTGATGGCGTGTCTGCCCCGCAACCGGCGAGCACACCCGCGATCGCGAGCGCGATCAGAACTCCTAATCTACCGCCGGACATGAGGTCGAGCGCAAGCGTAGCCGAGGCTTCGAGCTGCGCCTCACCGTCGGCCGGGCGCGGCCCGTGACGCTGGCGCGGTACCTGCTCGGGATAGCTGCCCTGCTGGGTGTGTGCGGATCGCTCGGCTGGGCGTCGCTGGCCCTGCGCCGCCGCCACCTGGCCGGCTGGACCGGGGCTCCCGCGCTACTCGCCGAGGTGGTCCTCGGGCTGGCGCTGCTGACGGCCGTGCTCGAGCTGCTCGGGGCCGTCGGCCTCTTTCGGCTCGGCCCGATCGTGCTCGGCTCGCTGCTGGTCGGTGTCGGTGCGAGCTGGGCGGCGAGCCGTGGCCGCCCTGCACTCGACCCCGGGCCGGTGCCGGGCCCCGGCGCGGAGCGGCCCCTGATCCGCGCCGTCGCGCTCGTCCTCGCCGGCCTCGTGGTCGCCGAATGGGCGGTGCCGACGCTTCACTCCTACGACGTCGGTATGAGGGCCTTTGACTCGCTCTGGTACCACATGCCGTGGGCCGCGACCTTCGCCCAGACGGGTCACGTCACGCGTCTGCACTTCACCGACGTCGAGTACCTGACGGCGTTCTATCCGGCCGGGGCGGAGCTCGTGCACGGGGCGGGGATCGTGCTGCTCGGCCGCGACGCCCTCTCGCCCGCCCTGAACCTCGTCTTCCTGCCGCTGGTACTGCTCGCGGCGTGGTGCGTCGGGCGCCCGCGTGGCTTCGCCGCCGCGACCATGAGCGGCGCGGCGCTGGCCCTCGGAACGCCGATGATGCGCTTCTCCCAGGCCGGCAGCGCCGCCAACGACGTGGTCGGCGTCTTCTTCCTGATCGCCGCGGTCGCGCTGCTGGTGAACACGGTCTGGGCCACCGAGGCCGCGAGCGGGTCCGAGCGCGGTGCGCTCGGCGGCTCGGGCGCGATCGCCCCGCTCGCCCTGGCGGCGCTCGCAGCCGGCCTCGCGATCGCCACCAAGTTGAGTCTGCTCGCGCCCGTGCTGGCCCTGAGCGCCGGCGTGCTGATGCTCGCCCGGCCGGGTTTCCGCCGGGCGGCGGTGGGCGCCTGGCTCGGGGGCATCGCGGTGGCCGGCGGCTTCTGGTACGTGCGCAACCTGATCGCGGTCGGCAACCCGCTGCCCTGGATCTCGCTCGGCGTGCTGCACGTCCCGTCGGCCCCGCTTCAGGCCCACACGGCCTTCTCGGTGCTCCACTACGCCGGCCAGGGAGGCATCTGGAACCGTTTCCTCGAGCCCGGACTGGCCGACGGGCTCGGCCCGCTGTGGCCGGCCCTGCTGGCCGCCGCGGTCCTCGGGCCGCTGGCCTGCGTGGCCCGCGGGCCCGACCGGACGACCCGGGTGCTCGGCGGCGCGTCGCTCGCCTGTCTGCTGGCCTACCTGCTCACCCCAGAGAGCGCCGCGGGCCCGAGCGGCCATCCGCTCGGGTTCGCCTTCAACCTGCGCTACGCCGCGCCGGGGCTGACGCTCGGTCTGGCGGTGGCCCCGCTGGCGCTCTGGCGCGTGGGCCGCCACGCCGCGGAGGCAGCGGTCGTGGCGATTGCGCTGCTGCTCGCGGCGACGCTCGGGCAGGCACGGCTTTGGCCGAGCGGATACGCGCTCGCCGGTGTGCTGATCGGCGGCGTCGCGGTGGCGGCCGCCCTGCTCGGACAGATGGCCTGGAGGCGGTGGGTTGGCACCGGCCGCATCCGCGTCGCGCTGCTGGTCGGGCCGGCGCTCGCGCTGATCGCCGTGGGCACGGCGCTCGGCTACGCGGGCGAGCGCCACTACCTCCGCGGCCGCTACGTCTACGAACCCCACGTCTCGTCACTGGCCAGCCTGTGGCAATGGTTCCGCGGCGTGCACGGCGCGCGCGTGGGCCTCGTCGGCACCTATGGCGGCTTCTTCTCCTATCCGGTGTTCGGGCTCGACGGCTCGAACCGCGTCAGCTATGTGGGCCGCCACGGCGCGCACGGTTCGTTCACATCGATCACATCCTGCCGGCAATGGCGCTCGGCCGTGAACCGCGGGCACTTCCGCTATCTCGTGACCACTCCGGGCCGGGACCCTTGGCGCCCGTCGCGCCTGCTGGTCTCGCCCGAGCGCTTCTGGACGGCCGGCGACCGCGCGGCGCGCGTGGTCTTCACCAGCCGCGCGGCCACGCAGCCGATCACCGTATTCGCGCTCGGTGGAGCGCTCACGCCATCCGCCTGTCCCGGGGCCGGGCAGCCTGCGCCGGCCGGTCACTAATCTTCTTCGAGCGTGTCCGCCACCGCCGATCATCTGGACGATCCCGAGCTCCTGGCGACGGAGTGGGATCTGGCCCCGCTCGTGGACGGCGACGAGGGCGGCGGCGTCGATCGCCTCCTGACCGGGGCGGCCGAGCGCGCCGCGCAGTTCTCCGAGCGCAACGCGGGTCGCGTGGCCCAGCTCGACGCCGGTGAGCTGGCCGCGGCGATGCACGAGCTCGAGCGGATCTTCGATCTGGTCGGGCGCGCCGGTTCCTATGCCTCGCTGCGCTTCGCCACCGACACCGCCGACCCCGCGCGGGGCGCGCTGCTCGCCCACGTGCAGGAGTGGGCGACCGAGACCGAGACCAAGCTGCTGTTCTTCGAGCTCGAGTGGGCCGCCGTCGAGGACGAGCGCGCCGACGCTCTGCTGAGCGCCGATGAGCTGGCCTTCTGCCGGCATTACCTGCGCAGCGCCCGGCGCTACCGGCCGCACCTGCTCTCGGAACCCGAGGAGAAGGTGCTGGCCGAGAAGTCGATCTCGAGCCAAGCCGCCTGGAGCCGGCTCTTCGGCGAGCTGACCGCGGCGCTCAAGATCCCGCTCGAGGACCAGGAGGCCACGCTCGACCTGGCCCTCAGCCGCCTGCAGTCGCCAGAGCGCGAGGTCCGGCGCGCCACCGCCGAGGCGATCTCCGCGGCCCTGCGGCTCGGCCTGCGCACGCGGGGATTCATCTACAACACGCTCGTCCAGGACAAGGCGGTCGAGGATCGGCTGCGCTCCTACCCGCACTGGAGCTCGAGCCGCAACCTGGCCAACGAGGCCTCGGACGAGTCCGTGGCCGCGCTGGTCACCGCGGTGCGGGGTCGCTACGACATTGCCCAGCGCTGGTACGCGCTCAAGGCGAGGCTGCTCGGTGTCGAGCGCCTGGCCGATTACGATCGGGCCGCGCCCGTGCTCGCCGAGGACGTCACGTTCGGTTTCGGGCAGGCGCGCGAGCTCGTCCTGGACACCTACCAGGCCTTCTCACCGGCCGCCGGGGCGATCGCACGGCAGTTCTTCGAGCAGCGCTGGATCGACGCCCCGGCCCGCGCCGGCAAGCGCGGCGGCGCCTTCTGCTCCTACACGGTCCCGAGCGTTCACCCCTACGTGCTGCTCAACTTCACCGCCCGCCGGCGTGACGTGCTCACCATGGCCCATGAGCTCGGACACGGATTGCACGCGGCGCTGGCGCAGCCGCAGGGCCTGTTTCACCAGTCCACGCCGCTTACCCTGGCCGAGACCGCCTCGGTGTTCGGCGAGGCGCTCGTCTTCGGGCGCATGCTCGAGGCCGAATCCGATCCGCAGCTCAGGCTCGGGCTGCTCGCCGACCGGCTCGACGGCGCGATCGCGACGGTCTTCCGCCAGATCGCCATGTACTCCTTCGAGGACCTGGTGCACACAGGCCGGCGCACGGAGGGCGAGCTGTCGACGGACCGCATCAACGAGCTGTGGATCCAGACCCAGGCGGACCTGCTGGGAGACTCCGTCGAGCTCAGCGAGGGCTACGGCATGTGGTGGTCCTACGTGCCTCACTTCATCAACACGCCAGGCTATGTCTACGCCTACGCCTACGGTCAGCTGCTCGCCCTGTCGATCTACCGTCGCTACCTCGACATGGGCGAGAGCTTCGTGCCGCAGTACATCGAGCTGCTCACGGCCGGCGGTTCGCGCAGTCCCGAGGAGCTCGCCGCGATGGTCGGCATCGACCTCACCGACGCGGGCTTCTGGAGCGCCGGGCTGAAACTCGTCGAGGAGCAGCTCGAAGCCGCGGAGCACGCCGCGGCGGCCACCGGACGCTGATCAGACGGCGGTTGCGGGGCGCTGCTCGGCCAGCGCCGGGCGCCGGTCGGCCCAGGATCGCTCAGCCTCCATCTGCGCAGCCAGCGAGAGCAGCGTGGCCTCGCCGCCGGGCCGCCCGATGAGCTGCACGCAGAGCGGTACACCCTCGGCGGTCGCGCCAACCGGGATCGAGGCGGCCGGGAAGCCCACGTGGTTCCACGCCGGTGTGAACGGCACGAAGCGCGCGACACCGTTGAACGTCCACAGCGCGCCCCTGCCCTCCCATCTGCCGACCTTCGGCGGCAACGTCGCGAGCACCGGCGTGAGCAGCACGTCGTGATCCTCGAAGATCGCCCCGACGCGGGCCGCGTCTCGCTCGGAGGCGTCGTTCGCGCGCTTGAGGACGGCCTGCGGGAAGAGCCCGCCCAGCCTCGCCATGCCCTTGGTGCGGGACTCGAGCCGATCGGGATGGGCCATCGCGGCCGCCTCCTCGCGGATCCCGCGCAGGTAGCGCGCCAGGAAGTTGGACGTCAGCATCCCGTAGTCCGGATCGCGGGGCGAGACCGTGTGTCCGATCGCGCCGAGGAGCGCCGCGGCGTCGTCGACGGCCCCTCGCATCTCGGGCGCGAGCGGTGCGATCGTGCCGGGTGGCACCTTGGTCGAGACGGCGACGCGGAGCTTGCCGGGAGCTCGTTCGCTCGCCGCCACGAAGCCTGAATCCCCCGACAGCACCTCGAGCAGCAGCGCCGCATCGCGCACCCCGCGGGTGAGCGGCCCGTAGACCGACAACCCGTTCCAGTTCGGATGCTTCGGGATTCGCCCGCGTTGCGTCTTGAGACCGAAGATGCCACACGCGGCGGCGGGGATCCGCACCGAGCCACCCCCATCCGAGCCGAGCGCGCCGCCAACCAGGCCGGCGGCGACCGCCGCCGCGGAGCCCCCGCTCGAACCGCCCGGGGTGCGCGAGAGGTCCCAGGGATTCCGGGTCACGCCCCAGCGAAGGCTCTCGGTGAACGGAAAGATCTCCAGCTCGGGAACATTGGTCTTGCCGATCACGATCGCGCCCGCCGCACGGACCCGGCGAACGACCTCGGCGTCGGCCTGCGCCGGCGCTCCGTAGGCGCTGCTGCCGTGCGGGGTGACCTGGCCCGCGACGTCGGTGTCGTCCTTGATGGCGATCGGCACCCCCAGCAGCGGCGGCGCGTCGGGCCCGGTGAGCGCGGAAGCGGCCCGTTCGGCCTCCTGCAGCGCCTCCTCGGCGAGCACGACGCGGAAGGCGTTCAGGTGTGGATCGATGCGCTCGATACGCTCGAGCAACGCCTCTACGAGCTCACGAGGCGAGACCTCACCCCCGCGGATGAGCTGCGCCTGGCGCCCGATCCCGGAGAACGCTAGCTCGGTCGCGTCCACGGGCACGAGCCTAGTCGATCCCGCGTCCTCCGTGGCTGCCCTCGGGGTGGCGCGGCAGCCCGTCATCGGGCAGCGGCTCCCAGACCGCGGCGTAGGCCACAAACTGATGGGCTTCGGGACGGACGCCGGGGTCGCCTTCGATGGCGCCGAGCCGCACCCCGCAGGCATCCGGGTTCTCGGGATCGCGACTGAACAGTGCCGAGCCGCACGCGCCGCAGAACCATTTCTCCCATCCGCCATCGGGTCGCCACGCCCGCATGAGCTCCCCACCGGCGACGATGCGCAGCGCGCCCGGGGCGACCCGCCCGTTGGCCGACGCCGCCGTGCCCGTGCGCCGCTGGCAGCGCCGGCAGTGACAGTACGCGGCCGACTGCAGCGGCGCGGTCACCTCGAAGCGCACGGCTCCACAACCGCAGCCGCCGGTCAGGGGCAACACCGATCCAGTTTCTGACACGACGGCCAGGCTAGCCGCACAGCGGGTCGCGATGCGACGTCGCCGGGCTAGGCCTGAGCGCCGGCATCGCGCATCAGCTTCCCGACCGGCACAGCCCGCAGGTGCTGCGCGTTGAGCTCGCTACGCAATTGGGTCATGAGCGGGTTCAGGTCTCCAAGGCTCGACACGTTGAGCTCGATTACCTCACCCGCGCGCAGTCGCCCGACCGTGTCGTCGCGCTCGAGCCTGACCGCGCCGGCGATCGGCCGGCCACCGGCGCCGTGAGCCAGCAGCCACTGCCCGATGCTCGGGCCCTGGGTGACGTACAGAAAATGCCGTCGGAAGCCCATCGAGTTGGTGAGCCGCCGCAGCTGGCCGCGGGTGCCGAGCCAGCGCACGAGGCCGCCGGTCGGCAGGCGCGGGACGGCCTGGTCGCCGTTGGCGAGGACCGTGGAGTCGCCCGGCGCGAGCGCGTGGTCGAGCGCGAAGGAGGCGTGAAGGCCCTCGGCGGCGAGCGTGTTGGCGAGCACGGGAAGCTCGCTGGGGGGAGCGTCCACGAGCACGCCGACCTCGGGCCGCGTCGTGGCCACCGTCGTGGTCGGCCGGATGTGGGCGAAATGCGAGACGAGCGAGTAGGACGCCCCCGTGGTCAGCATCCAGGCGGTGACCGCGGTCGCGGCCACCAGCGCGGTCGTGGCGCGCGCGGCGCGCAGGCGCCAGCGCGGCACCGGCCGGATGCGGCGCTCGTCGGTGAAGATCAGCGAGGCCGTCGACGGCCGCTGCGCGAACGAGTCGTCGGGCTGGGTCCGCTGCTCGAGCGCGCGCTGGATGGCCGGACCGAGGTCGCTCTCCTTGCGCGCGACCTGGGCAAGCCCGAACCGCTCGAGGGCGGCGTTGCTGGCCCGCACATGGCCGACGCCGAAACCATAGGAGACGACCGGGCAGCCGCGGATGATTGCCTCGAGCACGGTCAGCCCGGCGCTCGAATGCACGAGCGCATCGGCCGCGCCGAGCACGTCGCCCATGCGATCGGTGAAGCCCATCAGGCGCAGGCGGGGCTCGGACGGGAAGCGGTTGGCCAGCCGCGCGCGCAGCTTGTCGTTGCGGCCGCACAGGCAGAGGACGGTGGCGTCGGGCACCGAGAGCGCGGCCCTGACCGCCCCGGTCAGGTCGCCGACCCCCCAGCCGCCGCCCGAGACCGCGATCAGCCGCCCCTCGACGGGCAGGCCGAGCGCCTTGCGAGCCTCATCGCGGGGGCGGGGCGCGAGGAAGGCCGGCGAGGTTGGCGGCTTGGCCCAGCGCACGCTTCCCTGGCCGGCGATGTGCTCAACCTCTTCGATCGACTCCGGGTGGGTCACGAAGTGCAGGTCGATGCCGGGGTGCGACCAGAAGCGCAGACCGGCCAGGTCGGTGATCGCCGAGTAGCAGGGGACCTTCAGGCGGCCCTTGCGCCGGAGCTCGCCGAGGATCGCGGTCACCCCGGGATAAGTCGAGACGATCAGGTCCGGGTTGTGGGCGCGGATCAGCCGCATCAGGCCTCGGCGGCCGAGCGCGGTCAGCAGGCGCTTGGCCAGCCAGCGGGTGGGCGGGAAATACATGAAGAGCCAGTACTGGATGTCGAACAGCCACGGCACCCAGCGAAACATGAACATCGAGTTCTCGCGCAGCGTCTTGGTCAGGATCGGGCCCATCGCGGGCAGGCCGTTGACAATCGACACGCGCGCGTCCGGGTCCTCGTCCTGGAACTCCCGCGCGAGCGCCCGCGCGGGCAGGTCATGGCCCTCGCCGATGTCGGCCGAGATGATCAGGATCTGGCGGGGAGGCGCCTCGGTGTCCGGTTCCTCGATCGGGATCGGCGGCGCCGCCGCGGCTTCGGCCTGCAGGGCAGCCTGCTCGCGGCGCCACTGGACGTAGCGCTTGACCCCCTCCTCGAATGGGGTTGCGGCCGTCCACCCGAGCTCGCGCTCGGCCCGCTCGCTGGAGACCACCTTGCCCCCGAAGTCGCCCGGACGCGCGGGCGTGTACACGATCTCCGTGTCGCCAACTAGCTCCTTGACGGTCTCGGCGATCCGCTTGATCGTGACCGTGTCGTTGCTGGCCAGGTTGTAGACGCGATTGATCGCGACGGAATCGAGTCCGGCGGCGACGCCGTCGGCGAGGTCTTCCACGTAGACGAAGCGTCGCGACTGGCTGCCGTCGCCCGCCAGCGTCAGCGGCTCGCCCTTGAAGGCCTTGTTCACGAACGCGGGGATCACCGCTGCCTCGCGGGCCCGCGGGCCGTAGGGGATTCCGAAGCGCAGGATCGTGTAATCGATCCCGTAGAGCTCCTGATAGGCCTTGCAATACAGCTCGCCGGCGAGCTTCGTGCTCGTGTAGAGGTGGCTCGGCGGCGGCAGCAGGGTGTCCTCGTTGACGTCGTCCTCGACGCAATCGGAGTAGACCCAGATCGTGCTGGCGTAGACGATTCGCTTGACGCCGGCTCGACGCGCGGCTTCGAGCACGGTCACCGTCCCGCGCGCGTTGACCCGCTCGGCGTCCTCGGGCTCGGCGTGGACGTCGTTGACGTCGGCGACGGCCGCGAGATGCGCCACGGCCTCGACGTTCTGCAGCGCACGCTCCAGAGCCTCGCGGTCGGTGATTGAGCCGAGCACCGTCTCGACCGTGCCGTCCGCGTGCCACGGCGAGGGACGGAGATCGTAGATGACCGGCTCGTAGCCGCGCAGGCGAAGCTTGTCGACGACGTGCGAGCCGATGAAGCCGGACCCGCCGGTGACGAGGACCCTCATGCTCCGCTTCCCGGCCGGTAGTAGAGCGGCACGCAGGAGTGGTTCTGTGCGACCCAATCGGTGTTCGGGAGTTCGACGTCGTCACCCATGATGCGATGACACGGCTCGTCATACACGCGACCCGTCGAGCGTTCGAGCCAGTCGAACACGATGTACTTGTAGAGCCCCGAGACCATGCCCGCCGGCAGCTCCAGCCGGTTGGGGTGGGCCGGATCGAGCTGCTCGCGGGCGACCTCGTTCTTCCACTCGACGATCTCGGGCAGCCGCTCCGCCTGCACGAGCCCGAGCGCCGCGGTGAACTCGCTCATGCGGTAGTTGAGCCCGGCCACCTCGTAGGTCGGCTTGCCGTAGTTGCGAAAGGCGCGGGCGTGATCGAGCACTTCCGGCCGGCCGCTGACCAGCACGCCACCCTCGCCCGTCGAGACGGTCTTGGTCGCGTACAGCGAGTAGACGCCCGCGTCCCCCCAGCTGCCCGGCATGCGCCCGTTCCAGCTCGCGCCGTGCGCGTGGGCGCAGTCTTCGATCAGGAAGATGCCGTTGGCCCGGCAGTAGTCCGCGATCGCCTCGACCTCGAACGCGATGTGGCCGCCGATGTGCACGAGAAAGGCGGCGCGCGGGCGGTGCTGCACGGCCTTGGCCTCGAAGTCGGCGAACGACATGCACAGGTCGTCCCGGTTGCAGTCCACGAACTGGACCTGGGCGCCGGCGTGGACGGCGGCCAGCGGCGTGGCCATGAACGTGTTGGACGGGCACAGCACTGTCTCCCCGGCCACGCGCGCGAAGTCGAGCGCCGCCAGTGCGCCCCCCGCCCAGCTCGAGCAGGCCACCGAGGGAAGGTCGTTGAGCTTCTGCCACGCCGTCTCGAAGCGGCCGACGAGCTCGCCCTCGGACCAGCGGTTCGAGTCGATTACCTCGTCGATCAGCGCGTGGAAGCGCTCACGATCGCGATTGTCAAAGCCGATCGCGAAGCGAGCGTAATCGGGCGTGGAAGCAGTGGTCATTTTTTCGGCGGCAAGTGAGACGGGCAGCTCCAGAGCTCATCGGCCTCCTGTGCGCAGCCCCGCGCTGCAGTTCGCCATCGTCTCAGGCGTCGTGCACCCTGACAAGCGTCTCAGATGGGCAGGACGGTAGCGTGTTCGTGCCCTTTGAGCTGGCTCATGATGATCTCCAGCGCCGCGACGGTGCGCTCGTGGGACCGCTTTGAGCTGTAGAAGTCGGCGTCATGCAGCAGGATCACGTCGCCGGAGGCCAGGCTTCGCGTGGCCCGGGCGGCGATGCGCGCCGGAGTGGTGAACCTACGCCAGTCCTTGCCCCAGCGGGACCAGAGCAGCGGGCGCAGACCGGCCTCCCTGGCGGCGGCCAACCCCGCTCGGCTGTAGATGCCGTAGGGCGGCCGGTGCCAAGTCGGCCTCCCGCCCGTGGCGTCCTCGATCGCCGCCGCACCCCGCCGGAGGTCCTCGCGGACTTCGGCGGCCGTCAACCGCAGCTGGTTGCGATGCCGGTCGCCGTGCAGCGCGATCACGTGGCCGGCGGCCACGATCTCCGCCGCCAGCGCCGGCCGGCGGCGCACCTGCTCGCCGATCACGAAGAAGGTTGCCCGCGCCCCCGCGCGCGCGAGGACCGCCATGACCGCGGGGGTGCCCACCGGGTGCGGGCCGTCGTCGAAGGTCAGGGCCACGCCTGCGGCGTGGGGGAGCCGGCGCGGAACGCGCAGTGAGTCGGCGAGCGACGGCACGACGGGCGCGAGCAGATGCCTGAGCACGCCCAGATGATCGCGGGTAGCGGCGTCGATATCCCTGGCCACCCGCCTCTACCCTGTGCGGCTGGTGAAGCCCGACCTCGACGATTGGCTCCCCGACCCCTCGCTGCGCGTGTCGCACCGCCGCAGCGCGTCGGTCGGCGCAGCCGACCTCTGGAGCTCGGCGCGTGAGGTGCGCCTACGGGACACGCGCGTGCTCGGCCGCCTTATCCGGTGGCGAATTCCCGGCGTACCGCGTGAGATCTCCTTCGACGAGCTCTTCCGCTCACCGCCGTTCACCGTGCTGAGCGACGGCGAGGGCATGCTCGTCTCCGGGCTCGTCGGGCGCATCTGGACGCTACGTGGCGATTATCCGACGCTGTCGGGCGACGCCGAGTTCAGGGCCTGGTCGGAACCGGGCACGGCACGCGTCGTGTTCGCGAGCTGGGTCGAGCCGGCCGATTCCGGCGAGGCCGCGCTGCGCAGCGAAGCCCGTGTGTCGGCAGTCGACCGTGACGGGCGCATCGGCCTGCTGGCTGTGCGTCCGCTGGTGGCCGCCTCGCAGCACCTGATCGCCAGTGAGGGGATCGAAGCCGCCGTACGCCTGGCCGAGCAGCGACACGGTCACGCATGAAAGCGCGGACGAGCTGCCGCCCTCGAGCTCTCGGCCGCGTTTGACCCTTACCCGACCCGCCGGATCCAGAACGCTCCCGGCATCACCGCGGCTGAAAACGACGGGATCGCCGCCGCGACCGCGTCGGGCGCGGCGCGCACCACAGCGTAGGCCGGGAAGACGACCTCGAAGGCCGCGTTGAAGGCCAGGAACGCCTGCAGCAGATACTGCTCGGCCCAGGCGCGGCGCTCCTCGAGAACCCAGGCGGACGGGTAGTCGTAGGGCAGGAAGATGTCGTGGAAGTGGACCAGCACACCCGGCGCGACGAGCGGGAGCAGATCGAGCACGATCCGGGTCACGTCTCCGCCGCTCTTCACCGTGTGGGTCGTATCGACGAACAGAACGTCGTCGCGGCGGAGCGCGGTGATCTCCGATGCACCGACGTCCTCGGCGGGCACGCGGGCTACGGTGGGGCCGGGGACCGGGCCGAGTGGGTTGGCCTGGAACGGATACGGATCGAAGATGCGGTGCTCGAACCCCGCGCCGTCCGCCGCGTTGGCGCGCTGGGCGGCCGCGATCACGTGGCTCGACGCGCCAGAGCCGAGCTCGACGACGCGCGCCGGCCGGCCGCGGCGCACGAGGGCGTACAGCAGTTCGGCGTCGACCGAGCCGTAGGCGCCGTTGTCGAGCGGAAAGCCGGCCTCCTCCTGCACCCGTGGCCCGAACTCAGCGAGCCACGCGCGCAGCTCGTCGAGCAGGCAGACCGCCTCTGCGATCCGCAGATCGAGGCCGAGCGCCGGTCCGGCCGCGCCCCAGCCGCGGGCGCGCAGCAGATCCACGTCGGGCAGCGGGCTGTAATAGTCGCGCGCGACGAGATCGTGCCCCGTCCGGTCCGCGCCGCGACGCACCAGCCACCACAGTGCGCGACCGCGGAGCCGCGGGCGAGCGTCGCCTCTGCCACTCCGTGACATCTTTGGATCACCCTATCGTCCCGCCGCCGGTGACGGCTAACGTCGTGGCGATGTCAGCCTTCGACGCCGAGGTCACCGTGCGCAGAACCCGCTTCGCCAACGAACAGAGTGGCTGGGCGGTCGTCGAAGCGGCCGCTGCGGACGGCGCCCCGCTGGTGCTCGTAGGCCCGCTGACGCACCTCGAGGATCGAGAGCGTGTGCACGTCGTCGGCGAGTGGGTCGACGATGCCCGTTTCGGACCTCAGGTGAGAGTCGCCGAGGCGATACCACTGCCGCCGAGCGACGACCAGGCGCTCGTTGCCTACCTGCGTCGCGTCCGGCATGTGGGCGCGAAGCGCGCCGAACGGCTCGTCGAGCGCTATGGCGCAAACCAGGTGCTCGAGGAGATCGACCGTGACCCGCGCGCGGCCTTCTCATCCGTCGGCATCCGGGGTGCCGCGGCCGAGCAGGCAAGCGACGCCTGGGACGCCCTGCGCGTCACCCGCCGCCTGCATCTGCTGCTCGCGCCCCACGGGCTCGGCTACCTGGTGCCCCGCATCCAGGAGGCCTACGGTGACGGCGCGCATCGTGTCGTGGGCGAGAACCCGTACGAGCTCACGAGCGTGTTCGGTGTCGGGTTCCAACTGGCCGACCGAATCGCCCGTGCCACCGCAGGCGAGGCGCCGGCCGGCCACGAGCGCGCGCGCGCCGGGGTGCTGCACCTGCTCGCCGAGGCCGAGCGGGGCGGCAGCACGTGCATGGGACTCGAGCCGTTGCTCGTCTCGCTGCACGAGCTGCTCGGCTCCGATCAGGCCGGGATCTCCGAGCGCCTTCTCGACGAGCTCGTGGCGGCCGGGGATCTCGAGCGCGTGGGCGAGTGGATATACCGGACAGCCACCGCCCGGCTCGAGGCCGAGCTCGCCGAACAGGTGTCCGGGCTGCTCGCGTCGACCCCGTCGGGACGGCTCAAGGACCCGGATGAGGCGGCCATCGAGAGCACGGGGCCCGAGCTCACACCCGAGCAGCGCGCAGGAGTGCAGGCCGCGTTCGCGCTCAGGCTCTCGCTGATCACCGGCGGCCCGGGCACCGGCAAGACGGCATCGATCCGGACGATCGGCGCGCTGGGCGCCGCGCAGGGCGCGCGGGTGATGCTGCTGGCGCCGACGGGGCGGGCCGCGGTACGCATGAGCGAGGCGACCGGACTGCGGGCGAGGACGGTTCATTCGGCGCTCGGCTGGATTCCCGGCGAGGGCCCGACCCACGACGCCGAGGACCCGCTCCCGTGCGACCTGCTGATCGTCGACGAGTGCTCGATGGCCAATCTGGAGCTGCTGGTCACGCTGCTGCGCGCGATCGACCGGCGCGCGAACGTGGTGCTGGTCGGCGACGCCGACCAGCTCGCGCCCGTGGGCGCAGGCAAGCCCTTCGCCGAGCTCGTTGCCTCCGGGCTCGTTCCGACCGCCCGACTCACGCACATCTTCCGTCAGGCGGCCGGCAGCATGATCGTCCAGGGCGCGCATGCCGTTCGCCGCGGCGAGGCGCCCGCCTTCACGCCGTCGGCGGGCATGCGGCGCGACCTCTTTCTGATCGAGCGGGCCGACCCGCGCGCCGCGCGGGAGGAGATCGTTTCACTCGTCAGCCGCCGGCTGCCCGAGCACTACGGCATCGATCCGGTGCTCGACATCCAGGTGTTCGCGCCGGTCTACAAGGGGGAGCTTGGCATCGACCGTCTCAACGCGGCGCTGCGCGAGGCTCTCAACCCCGATGCACCGGCGGTGCGCGGCGGCCGCCTGCGGCTGGGCGACAAGGTGATGCTCACGGGCCGCAACCTGCACGAGCTCGGCTTGATGAACGGCACGACGTTGCGGCTGCTCGATGAAGTCCGGCCCGAGGATGGGGATGACGACGCCGCGCTCATCCTCGGCGCCGAGGACTCGGTCTTCCGCCTCCCGCCACGCGACTCCGAGCGGCTCGCGCTGGCCTATGCCTGCTCGGTGCACCGCGGGCAGGGGATCGAGCTGCCGGTCGCGGTGATCGTCGCCCACCCGGCGGCGGGAGCCTTCTTCCTGCGCCGCGAGATGCTCTACACGGCGATCACGCGCGCCCAGCTGGCGACCGTCGTCGTGGGCAGTCTCGAGGTCGTGGCGCGCGCGGCGCGCACACCTGACATCGGGCGCCGGCACAGCCGCCTGGGGCCGCGACTGGCCGAGCTGATGTGATCGCGCTCAGCCCCTCACGACGGGCTCGCGCCAATCAAGCGAATCCAACAGCGCGCGCGCCGAGGCCAACAGATGATCTCGATCGGCACCCGGGTCCTCGAGCAGGATGCGGGCGTACTCCTGCGCCCAGCTGACCAGGATGCGGGCGAGCAGGTCCTCATCTTCGGGCAGCGGTGCGCTCAGGTATGGCAGGCCCCAGCGCACGAGCGCTCGCGCCCGCCTGCGCACCGTGGCCCGTCGGCGTTCGACCAGCACTCGGACGGGCTCCGGCGTGCCCTCGCTGGGGAACAGGACCAGGCGCCAGGTGAGTGGATTGCTCGACACGGCGTCGAGGATCCCCCTGAGGCTGTCGAGCAGCAGCTCGGCGGGGTGGCGGTCGTCTGGTCCCGGGGGGACGATCCGCTCGAGTACCGCTTCGGCGCGCTGCTGCTCACGGCGGAACAGGGCGAGCAGGAGGGCATGCTGGCTCGGGTAGATGCGGTAGATGATCGGCTTGGAGACGCGGGCGGCATCGGCGATGTCCTGAACCGAGATCGCCTCGTACCCCCGCTCGGCGATCAGGGCCAGGGTCACGTCGAGCAGCTGCTGCGAGCGCTCCCGGCGATTGACACGCAGGCTCATCGCGGGCCTCGGCCGGCCCGGCCGCTTTGATCGGGCAACAGCAGCGCGATCCCCTGGACCGCCCTGGCGACTCTGGACGGCGTGTAGCGCCTCGGCTGCTCGAGCACCAGGCGGGCCATGTCCTCCCCGGCCGCGATCAGCAGCCGCGCCAGGATCGCGCGGTCGATGTGCGGTGAGGCGTGGATGAGTCCGAGGCCCCAGTCGAGAAGCTCGGTGACGCGCTCGGCCACCGCCGCCCGGTTCCGGCGCACGCTCTCGCGGATCTGGGGCGGCGCGCCCTGGGGCGCGAGCAGGATCAGGCGCCACGTCATCGGGTCGGATCGCACGGCTTCGAGAAACCGCCTGAAGGCGTCGGCGAGCACGACTTCCGGCGCGCGTTCCCCCCGCGGCTCGGGCAGCACATCCTGGACCGTTGCCAGCGCCCGCCGCTCGGCGTCGGCGAGCGTCGCCGCCAGCAGGCCGCGCAGATCACCGAAGAGGTCGTAGACGACCGGGCGCGTGATTCCCGCCTCGCGGGCGACGGCGTCGATGCTGAGCGCGCCGAAGCCCTTGACCTCGGCCACCCGCCGCGTGGCCTCGATGATCTGCCGGCGTCGCTCGGCGGGAGCCAGACGTGGCGCACGCTGTCCGGTCGGAGGCACGCGCGGATCATGCCCGGTCCTTGGGTCGGCCGTCCGCGCGGCGGGGTCGAAGCATTGGATCGGCGGGTCCTAAGCTTTGAGTCATGTCCGCCTCGACCCCGGCAGGCGGGCGTCGGATGTCCAAGCGGCTCGTGCTTCTGCTGGCCGTCGCATCGGGCGCCGCCGTGGCCAATCTGTACTACGCCCAGCCGCTGCTCCATGCGATCGCGGCGAGCCTGGGGACCTCCGCCTCGAGCGCCGCCCTGCTCGTCACGGCGTCGCAGATCGGATACGCGGCCGGCCTGGTGTTGCTCGTGCCGCTGGGCGATCTGGTCGACCGCCGGCGCCTGGTCTCACGCATGCTGATCGTGGCCGCGGTCGGCCTGGCCGGCGCCGCCGCCGCACCGGGCCTCGCCGTGCTCACGCTGGCCATCGCCATCGTCGGAATCACCTCGGTGGTCGCCCAGGTGCTGGTTCCGTTCGCCAGCTCGCTGGCCTCCGACGAGGAGCGCGGGCGCGTCGTCGGGCAGGTCATGAGCGGCCTGCTGATCGGGATCCTGCTCGCGCGGACCTTCAGCGGCCTCGTGGCTGCGGTCGCCGGATGGCGAACCGTGTTCGTGTTGGCCTCGGTGGCGATGCTCGTCGTGGCGGTTGCGCTGTACCGCGCACTGCCGCGTGTCGAGCCCGTCGGCGGCCCGCCCTACCCCAAGCTGCTCGCCTCGGTCCTCACCTTGATCCGCGAGGAGCCCCTGCTCCGGCGGCGCATGGTCTACGGCGGCCTTGGGATGGGCAGCTTCACCGTGCTCTGGACCTCGCTCGCGCTGCTGCTCTCGCGCCCACCCTTCTCCTACGGCGAGGCGGTGATCGGGCTCTTCGGCCTGGCCGGCCTGGCCGGCGCCGGAGCGGCTCAGCTCGCCGGCCGCGCCGCCGATCGCGGCGGCGCACGGGTCGCGACCGGTCTCTTCCTGGCTGCGATCGCCCTCGGGTGGGGGCTGCTCGCGCTCGGCAGTCGCACCGTGAGCGTCCTGCTGCTCGGCATCGTGCTGCTCGACCTCGGCGTTCAGGGGCAGCACATTCTCAACCAGACGATCATCTACGAGCTGCGCCCGGACGCGCGCAGCCGGCTCACCACGGCGTACATGACGGGCAACTTCCTGTGCGGCGCGCTGGGCTCTGCGGCGGCGGTCCTGGCCTGGCAGAGCGGCCACTGGGGCGCGGTCTGCGCCCTGGGTGGCGGCATGTCGCTACTGGCCGGCGTGGTCTGGCTGAGCGAGCGCTTCTCCACCGCGCCGATGCCGGCCACGGCACGCGCCGGCGAGCTCGGGCGCTGACACCGGCCCTCAGCGCGGTCAGACGCTGCGCGGCGTGGTGATGCGACGCGTGTCGGATACCGACCAGCAGACGCCGCCGGCCGCCAGTGCCATGAGCAGGACCGCGGGCCAGGCACCGATCAGCTGCCCGAGCACATGCGCGAGAGCGAAGGCGAGGAGCCCTAACCCGGTGAGCAGCGCCGCCGTTCCCCGGCCGTCCCGGCGCACCCAGAGCGAGATGCACAGCAGTCCGCAGGCCGCCAGTACCACACCCCCGAGCGGACGGGAGCCGCTCGCGCTCGCCACCGCATAGCCCCCCACGAGTCCGGCGGCGCAAATCGGGGCTGTCGGCAGGTCGCGAGACACACTCGACAGTATGCCCGGCCGGGCGGTCCCCGGCCGCGGCACGATGAGCAAGTTCCAATGTTTATGAGATTCTGAACAACTCCTCACTCGCCTCTTACGCCCGAGCGGGAGAGTAGGACGCGGATGAGCGCAATAGCCCACACAAACGAGATTCCCGCCTTCCAGGTCAAGGGCCTGTCGAGCGGTCGCGAGCGCACACTGAGCGACACATCGCTCTCGCTGCGCGCGACGGGCGACGGCTGGGCCCTGATGTCGGCCGGCGGCCGAGTCGTGTTCTCCGCCCTCGGAGTCTCCGGACGCCGCATGTGCCTCGAGTTCGCCCGCGCCGCGGGTGTGCTCTCGGTCCGCAGCTGAAACGCGAGTCACGAGACGCGGAGCGCACCGGCGCCCGCAGGCGAGCCCAGTGTGGTGGTATGCGCGGGGTCATGACCGACGACCCGCGGACCGACGAGCAACCGTCTCTGCCGCGCGCGGCGCAGCGCGTGGCCTCCGCACTGGAGGCCCGCGGACACCATGGCGCCGTGCGGATCCTGCCCGACTCGGCGCGCAGCGCCGGCGAGGCCGCCGCGGCGCTCGGCGTCGAGCAGCGCGCGATCGTCAAGTCGCTCGTCTTCCAGGGTCGTGACTCCGGCCGACCGGTCCTCGCGCTGATCGGGGGCACGAGCCGCGTTGATACCGAGCGGCTCGCGCAGGAGATCGGCGAGCGCGTCCAGCGAGCCGATGCCGACTGGGTCCGCCAGGTGACCGGTTTCGCGATCGGTGGGATCCCCCCGATCGCCCACGCCCAGCCGATCCTCACGATCGCCGATCCCTCGCTCGTCTCCGAGCCCGAGCTGTGGGCGGCCGCAGGAACGCCCCACGCGGTGTTCCCGCTTCGCGGCGCAGAGCTCGCAGCGCTCACCGGCGCCCGGCTCGGACCGATCGCCGCGCGACCGCCGGCCACCGGCCACCCTCGATCCGATCCCGGCGCGTGACCCTGAGATCGGTCATGGCGACGCGCTACGTCGAGCCGCTGCGCGAGGGCGGGTCGCTGCCCGGCCTGGTGGAGGCGGACGACGACGGGCTCTACGTGGCCAAGTTCCGCGGCGCCGGTCAGGGCACGGCCGCACTCGTGGCCGAGGTCGTCGTCGGTGAGCTGGCCCGCCGGATCGGTCTCGCGGTGCCCGAACTCGTGGCCCTTGAGCTGCCCGTCGACCTGGGACGTGCAGAGCCCGATCCGGAGATTCAGGATCTGATGGCCGCGAGCACGGGCACCAACCTGGGCGTCGACTTCCTTCCCGGGGCGCTCCCGTACACGCCCGCCGCCGTCGCCGCAATCGACCCCGAGCCGGCCGCTGACATCGTCTGGCTGGATGCGCTCTGTACGAACGTCGACCGGACGCCGCGTAACCCCAACCTGCTGGTCTGGCATCGCCGGACGTGGATCATCGACCACGGCGCGGCCCTGTTCCGCCAGCACGGATCGCGGCCGCTGGCCTCCACCGCGCACGACCCCTTCGCGGGGGTTGCCGACCACGTCCTCCTCCACGCGGCCGGCGACCTCGAGCAGGCCGACGAACGCCTCGCCGACCGGGCGGAACGCGCTTTCGAGGACGCGGTGGATCTCGTCCCGGCCGACTGGCTCGGCCCCGAGCCCGGCAGGCGTCGGGAGGACCTGCTTGGGTTCTTCGCTCAGCGCCTAGAGGCTCCGCGAGCTTTCGTGCAGGAGGCCGAGAATGCCCGCCGGTAACGAGTTCCAATACACGATCCTGCGCCTGGTTCCCTCCGTCGAGCGCGGCGAGCGCCTCAATGTCGGGGTCGTCCTCTACTGCCGCCAGCGTGACTTCCTGGCCGCCCGCGCGCGGATCGACGAGTCGGCGCTGCGCGCGATCGCCCCCGAGCTCACGCCCGCGGACGTCCAACCCCACCTGGATGCCCTGTGCGCCGTGGCCGCCGGCGACGAGCGCGCCGGACCACTGGCCGCGCTCCCGCCCTCGGAGCGTTTCGGCTGGCTGGCCTCACCTTCCTCGACCGTGATCCAGCCCTCGCCGACCCACACCGGGATCACCGACGATCCGGGGCTCACGCTCGACCGCCTGTTCGACACGCTTGTAGCGCGCAAACCGACCCGGCTACGATCGAACCGTGGAGACCTGGGGCCCGGCGAGCTTTGACAACGAGAGCGCCAGTGAGTGGTTCTACGAGATGGAGGAGGCCGACGACCCCGGGGCCGTGATGGCGGCGGCGCTCGACGAGGCGCTGAGCAACGCCGAGCGTCTCGGAGTCGACTCCAGCTCACAGGCCGTCGCCGCGGCCGAGCTCGTGGCTGCGTGTGCCGGACACCTCCCGCCCCGGCTGCCCGACCGGGTGCTGCGCTGGGTGCAGGCGCACCCCCACCAGCCGGCCTCCGACGAGCTCGGTGAGGCCACCGACGCCGTGCGCCGGATCCGCGCCGAGAGCGACCTGAGCGAGTTCTGGGCCGACGGCGTCGAGGATCCGGACGAGAACGAGTGGCTAGCCGAGATCGACGACCTGCTGGCGCGGCTACGAGACTGCGGCACGTAATCCGTCGGCGGCCAGCGCCGAGCGCCCGAGTTCCAGCAACCGTTCGCCACTCGGCAGCGGCCGGGCGTCGAGCGCGTGCACGGGGGTGCAGCGCACCGCGCTCGTGAGGATCACTCCGTCAGCCTGCCGCAGTTCGGCGAGCGTCAGCGGCCGTTCCTCGGCCCGCAGGCCGAGTTCGGCCGCGTACTCGAGCACCCGCGCGCGCGCCACGCCCGGGAGGATGCGCCCGTCGTTTGGCGGCGTATGCAGGATCCCGTCCTCGCCCAACGCGAACACGCTGGCCCGGCTGGCCTCGAGCACCCGACCGTCGGCGTCGACAAACAGCGGCAGCGCGGCCGGTTCGGCCGCCTCGAGCGCGTCGATCAAGCGCCGGTCGATCCACTTGTGCGCTCCCAGTCCGCCCGGGATCGTCCAGCTGCGCAGGGCCACGGCCGCGGTGGGCCCGAGTGCCCGTACGCTCAGGGTGACCACCGGCCTCCGGCTGGCCTGCGGCACCGCATCCACCCGAAGGCGCGCGAAGCCCTCGACGCCGGCGGTGGCCGCGGTGATGTCCTCGCGCAGATGCTCCGGCAGTTCGTCGCCGTAGAGCCCGGCCACGCTGTCGCGCAGGCGCGCCAGATGGGACTCGATCCGGAGCACGTGGCCGTCCCGGACGAGCACCGTTTCGAAGATCCCCGCGCGGGGGTCCGGCCGGGGAACCGGGAACGGACCGAGGCGCCGCACGCGCGGCGCATACCGGTAGCCGCTCGAGCGCGGCACCGGTGCGCCGATCGCCTCCAGCAGCTGGCGCGGCCTTGACGGCCAGTTCGCCCGCCTCGGCGTCGGGTTCTGAGTCGGCGACGACCCCGCCGCCGATCCCGAGCCGGATCTCCGTGCCCGTCAATTCCAACGTCCGGATCGCCACGTTCAGCTCGAGTCCGGCGTACGGACCTGCGATTCCGATCGCCCCCGTGTACACCTGGCGCTCACGTTGATTCGAGCTCGGCGATCACGTTCATCGCCGCCACCTTCGGAGCGCCGGTGACCGAACCCGGCGGGAACGCTGCGCGCAACAGGTCTCCGTCGTCGACGCCGGGGCGCAGCTCCCCGGCCACCTCGGAGACCAGGTGCCAGACGCCCGGCGTGCCCGCGCACCTGGGCCAACGGCCCGGCGGCGACGGTGCCCGGCCGGCAGACGCGACCGAGATCGTTGCGCATCAGATCGACGATCATCACGTTCTCGGCGCGGTCCTTGGTCGAGCTCTCGAGCGCGGCGCGCTCCGCTGCCGCCCAGCGCTGATCGGCGGGCCGGCGCCGGGTCCCCTTGATCGGCGCGCTGCGCACCCGGCGCCCGTGACGCTCCAGGAACAACTCGGGCGACAGGCTCACCACCGCCCCCCACGCCCCGCTCAGGTACGCGGCACGGTCCGGCGCGAGCGCCCGCACGCCGCGGATGAAGAGCTCGAGCGGCGAGCCCTCGAAGCGGGCGGTCAGCTGCGCGCACACATTGGCCTGAAACAGGTCGCCGGCGTGGATCCTCTCGCGGCACGCGGCGACGAGCGCGGCGTGTCCCTCGGAGCTGGGCGTAGCGTGCCAGTCGCCCACTCGGGCGGTCCGTTCCGGGGGTGGCTCGGCCAGCCGGCGCGACCACCAGGAGCGCCGGGCATCCAGCTCCCGCGCGCGCTCAGCGCTCCACAGCGCCTCGAACCACCAACCGCCGTCGGCATCGCGCCGCACGACGTGGTCGTAGTAGGCCAGCGCGAAGGTGGGCATCGAATGGGTCGCGGGCGGGGACGGATCGACCCGCTCGAGACGCGCCCGCAACGGGTAGCCCAGGTACCCGATCCAGCCACCACCCACGAACGTGCCGGCGCCGGGGTCCTGCGGCGTCTCGGCCAGCAGGCCGAACGGGTCCTCGTCCTCGCCGGCGACGCGCAGCGGCGAATGCCCGAGCAGGGCCCCTCCCCCGGCCCAGGCGCCGGTGAGGGCGAACGGCCGATCGGTGTCGTGCAGGCAGCGGAGCGCCGCGCCGAGCGACAGCCGGCTGTGGAGCGGCGCCCGGAACAACGACGGTCGCCGGCGGGCTCGGAGCGCGGACACGCACGAATTATCCCTCGCACTCCGAGCCGCTCATGCGGCGGTTCAGGCGGTCACGCTCACGCGCGCTCCGGCGATCCGCGTCAGCGCCGCCCGGTGGCGGCCGCTGCCGCCGAGCAGCGCGGCGTCGAGCTGGGCGCGCTTGTAGAGCCAGTGGACGTCGGCCTCCCAGGTGAAGCCGATGCCGCCGTGGGCCTGGATCGCGCTCGCGGTGACGTCGCGGCCGGCGTCCGCCGCCGCGGCGGCGGCCAGCGCGGCCGCCTCCGGGAGCCGCTCGGGGTCGGCGTCGGCCGCCCAGGCGGCGAAGTAGGCCGTCGAGCGGGCGCTCTCGGTGCCCAGCAGCATCTGCGCGCAGCGATGCGAGACGGCCTGGAACGAGCCGACCGGCACGCCGAACTGCTTGCGGTCCTTGACGTAGTCGAGCGTCATGTCGAGCGCGCGCTGGCAGACGCCGACGACTTCGGCGGCGACCGCCGCCCGGATGCGGGCCGCCGCGCCCGCGCCGAGCGGCTCGCCGTCGCCCTGGACGGTGGCGAAGCGCCGCGTCGCATCGATCGTCGTGATCGCGTCGACGTCCGCGGTCGCGCGATCGACCACCACGACCTCGTCGCCGTCGAGCAACACGATCACCGCGGCATCGGCGGCGTCGGCAGCCAGCTCGCGCGTGCCGAGCCCGGCCGTGCTCTCGCCCGAGGCGAGCGCGGGCAGCCAGCGCTCGCGCTGGTCATCGCTGCCGGCGGCCTGGATCACGGCCGCTGCCGTCGCGCTGCGAGAGCAACGGCGTCGCGGCGCAGGCGTAGCCGAGCTCCTCGAGCAGGACCGCCAGCTCGACCGCGCCGAGGCCCTGGCCGCCGTACGGCTCGGCGACGGCGATCGCCGGCCAGCCGAGCTCGACGAGCTCGGACCACAGCTGCGGGTCGTAGGCGCCCGAGCTCGGCGGCCTCGCGCACCTTGGCGAACGGCGAGCGGGCACCGAGCAGCTCGCGCGCGACGTTCTTGATGTCCTTCTGGTCCGGGGTCAGATCGAAGTCCATGGTCTCCTCAGCGCGCCTTCGGCAGGCCGAGCACGCGCTCGGCGACGATGTTCTTGAGCACCTCGGTGGTGCCGCCCTCGATCGAGTTGCCGCGCGCGCGCAGCAGCTCGTAGGCCCAGGGGTCCCCGGCGCGCAGCGCGCTGGGACCGAGCAGGTCGGCCGCCAGCTGGGTCAGCTGCTGGTTGGTGTCCGACCACATCCACTTCAGGCAGCGATCCCTCGGGGCCCGGCTGGCCGTACTTCTCGATCGCCGTCAGGCCTCGATAGGCGGTGAGCCGCAGCACCTCGGTCCTGAGGTGCAGATCCCCGAGCCGGTCGGCGACGACCGGGTCATCGAGCAGCCCGCGCCGGCCGACCTCCTCGATCAGCCGGTCGAGCTGCTGGCGCAGGCGGACCTGGAGCGAGAAGCCGAGGCCGGCGCGCTCGTTCATGAGCGTCGTCAGCGCCACCTTCCAGCCGTTGCCGACGCCGCCGAGCACGTTGGCGTCCGGGAATCCGGGCGCCGTCGATGAACAGCTCGTTGAACTCCGGCTCGCCGGTGATCTGGCGCAGCGGCACGACCTGCACGCCGGGCTGCTCCATGTCCATGAGGAAGTACGTCAGGCCCTTGTGCTTCGGCGCGTCGGGGTCGGTGCGCGCGACGAGCATGCACCACTTGGAGTACTGGGCGCCGCTCGTCCACACCTTCTGGCCCGTGACCACCCACTCGTCGCCGTCGCGTACCGCGCGCGTCTTGACCGAGGCGAGGTCCGAGCCGGCGTCGGGCTCGGAGAAGCCCTGGCACCAGATCTCGTCGGCGGTCAGGATCGGCGCGAGGTAGCGCTCCTTCTGCTCCGGCGTGCCCCAGGTCATGATCGTCGGGCCGGCGAGCAGGAGTCCGAGCACGTTGGCCGGCAGCGGCGCGCCCGAGCGGCCGAGCTCCTCGAAGAAGATCGCCGACTCGGTCAGCGTCGCGCCGCGGCCGCCGAACTCGACCGGCCAGTGCACGGCGGCGCAGACCGTCGTCGGCCATCCGCCGCTGGAAGTCGCGCCGCCAGGCATAGCCGGCGTCGTCGCCCTTCGGGGGCGTGCCCGGGTCGTTGGCGGCGAACCAGGCGCGCAAGCTCGTCGCGGAAGGCCGCTTCGCGCTCATTGAACGTCAGGTCCATGGATCCTCCTTTTCGGCGACGAGTCGCACCGCGCAACCCACCAACGTGTCCTCGAGATCGATCACCGTCGCGGCCGGCGCGCACCCGGCTGCAGGCCAGCTCGTGGATGCCGACCGCCAGCACGAACAGCGCGTCGTCGGGCGGCACCGGCCGGCCCGAGCGCGCGAACGTCTTGCCGTAGCGAGCGGCGAAGCGGCCGCAGGGCCGCGTCGCGCTCCCCGCCGACCGCGGGCCACTCGAGCAGGTAGACGCGCGCAAAGCACCGGCTCCTCCTCGAGCGTGCGGAGGTAGGTGCGGATCCCCAGCCGCAGCTCGTCGCGCCAGTCGACCGCGTCGCGGACCGCGTCGCTGACGCGCTCCTCGAGCACCTCGCAGCCGAGCCGGTAGGCCGCCGCCAGGCACGCCTCCTTGGACTCGAAGAGCTCGTAGAACGTCCCGCGCGACACGCGCGCGAGGCGCACCGCGTCCGCGACGGTGGCCGCGGCATAGCCCTTCTCGGCCACGGCCCGCACCATGCCGTCGAGCAGCTTGGCCCGCTGAACGCGCTCGGTCAGCAGCGGACCGACCGACGGGTGATCGGTGATCAGCGACGGCATCTCGCCGGTATCCTACAGATACCGTACGCGTACCCAAGGGGTACGAAGCGCGTACGTGGGAGAGTTAACGGCACTGGATCGTTTTGAACTCGAGGGAGGTTCGACGTGACGGATGACACGAGCAGCACACAGACCTCCGGCGCGCGAACGGTCGCGCAGCTGGCGTCCGTTGCCGGAGAGGCATTTAGCGATCGGGTCGCCGCGCGCTTCCTGCGCGATGGGGAATGGCAGGAGCTCAGCTTCGCCGAGCACGCCGGGCGCGTGCAGGAGCTCGCCCTCGGGCTGACGGAGCTGGGCATCAAGCCTGGCGAGCGCGTGTGCATACTCGCCGACACGCGACCCGAATGGTCGATCGCCAGCCTCGCCGTCTCGGCCGCCGGGGCGGTCGTCGTACCCATCTACCCGACCAACTCGCCCGAGGAGTGCGAGTGGGTGGCGGGCAACTCCGGCGCCAGCGCGGTCATCGCCGAGAACGCCGCACAGCTTCAGAAGATCGAGCAGGTGCGCGCGAATCTGCCCGAGCTGCGTTACGCGATCGGGATCGAGGCCGGCGGCGGCGAGACCACGCTCGACGAGCTGGCCGCCCGGGGGCGCGACTCCTCTGCCCATGAGGAGCTCCGCGAGCGCCAGGAGGCCGTCGAGCTCGACGACGCGTACATCTTCATCTACACCTCGGGCACGACCGGGCCACCCAAGGGGTGCGTGCTCACCCACCGCAACGCCATGTCGGTCGGCCAGATGGTCGAGCACCTCGGCTTCATCTCGGAGGACGACCTGTCCTATCTGTTCCTGCCGCTGGCGCATGTCTTCGCGCTCTCCACGATGCTCGCCTCGCTCGATGTGGGAACGGGTGTCATCTACTTCGGCGGCGACACGCGCAAGATCATCCCCGAGCTCGCGGAGGCCAAGCCAACCTACCTGCCGTCGGTGCCTCGCATTTTCGAGAAGCTCTACACGGCGGTCACCGGGGGCGCGGACCCCGACCAGCTCGCCCAGGCGGTGGCCGTGGGCGAGAAGGTGCGCGAGCTCGAGCGCGCCGGCCGTCCGGTGCCCGACGAGCTGCGCCAGGGGTTCGAGCTCGCCGAGGAGCTCCTGTTCTCCAAGGTCAGAGCGGCCTTCGGCGGGCGCCTGCGCCAGGCCGTCACCGGCGCTGCCCCGATCTCGGCCGACATCCTGCGCTTCTTCGACGCCTGCGGCGTGCGCGTACTCGAAGGCTGGGGCATGACCGAGACAACGGCCGTGGGCACCGTCAATACGCTCGAGCATCAGAAGATCGGCACCGTCGGCCAGCCGCTGCCCGGCGTCGAGGTCCGCATCGCCGAGGACGGCGAGATTCTGACCCGCGGTCCGAACGTGTTCCGCGAGTACTGGCGCAACCCCGAGGCGACCGCTGAGACGCTCGTCGACGGCTGGCTGCACACGGGCGATCTTGGGCATCTCGATGAGGAAGGCTTCCTCTCCATCACCGGTCGCAAGAAGGACATCATCATCACCGCGGGTGGCAAGAACCTGGCCCCGGCCAACCTCGAGAACGACCTCAAGGCTTCCCGCTGGATCTCACAGGCCGTTATGCACGGCGACCGCCGTCCCTACCCCGTGGCGATCGTCACGCTCGACGCCGAGGAGGTCGTGCCCTGGGCCCGCGAGCACGGTCTTCCGGAGGACCTGCCCACACTGGCCGCACACGAGCAGATCCGCGAGCTGATCCAGGCCGAGCTCGACAGCGCGAACACCAAGTACGCACAGGTCGAGCAGATCAAGAAGTTCACGATCCTCGACCACGATCTCTCGCAGGAGACCGGCGAGCTCACACCGACGCTGAAGGTCAAGCGCAACGTGATCAACGAGCGCTATGCCGATGTCTTCGACGCCATGTACGGGTCGCGATGAGCGAGCAGTTCTGCGACGTCGGCCGCGGTATCCGGCTCTGCTACGAGACCTTCGGCGAAGCGGAGAACCCGCCGCTGCTGCTCGTCATGGGGCTCGGAATGCAGATGATCGCGTGGGACGACGACTTCTGCGCGCAGCTTGCCAGCCGCGGGTACTACGTGATCAGGTTCGACAACCGGGACCAGGGTCTGTCCACGCACACGAACGATCCCCTGCCCACCATCCGCCAGCTGCTCAGCCGCCGGATGCCGCCGGGACGCTACCTGCTCTCGGACATGGCGACGGATGCCGTCGAGCTGCTGCGCCGCCTCGAGCTGGCGCCGGCCCACGTGGTCGGCGTCTCGATGGGCGGCATGATCGCCCAGACGATGGCCGCCGAGCACCCCGACGCCGTCCGGTCGCTAGTCTCGATCATGTCGAACACGGGTAATCGCTGGCGCGGCCAGCCCGCGCTGCGGATCTACCCGCTGCTGCTGGCGCGCCCCACGTCCGACCGCGAGGTGGCGCTCGCGCGCGCGGAGCGCATCTTCAGGCTGATCGGCTCGCCCGCCTACCCGCAGGATACGGGCCGCGTGCGCGAACTCGTCTCCAGGAGCATCGACCGTGACCCCGACCCGCTGGGCGTCGCGCGACAGCTCGGGGCGATCGTCGGCTCGGGCGACCGCACGCGTGCGCTGCACGGCATCCGCGTCCCGACGCTCGTCATCCACGGCACGCGCGACCGGATGATCTCGCCGTCGGGTGGGCGCGCGACCGCACGCGCGATTCCGGGCGCGCGGCTCATGCTGGTCGCGGGCATGGGCCACGACCTGCCCCCTCAGGCCTGGCCGCGGATCATCGACGCGATCGCCGACCACGCCGCCTCCGCCGATGCCCGCGCCACCCACACCGTCGAGGGAGCCACACCATGAACTTCGAGCTGTCGGAACGAGCTGAGGAATTCCGCGGTCGCCTGCAGCAGTTCATGGACGAATGCGTGTACCCAGCGGAGCCCGTCTGGGTCGAGCAGTTGCGGGATGCGGGCACGCCGCACATTCACGCCCCGATCATCGAGGAACTGAAGGCCGAGGCCCGCGGCCGCGGGCTCTGGAACCTGTTCCTACCCGACGAGCAGCACGGCGCCGGGCTCTCCAACGCCGAGTACGCACCGCTGGCCGAGATCATGGGCCGCACCAAGATCGCCTCCGAGGCGTGCAACTGCTCAGCGCCGGACACGGGCAACATGGAGGTCCTTCACCAGTTCGGCTCGCCCGAGCAGAAGGAGCGCTGGCTCGAGCCGCTGCTCGAGGGCGAGATCCGCTCGGCCTTCGCCATGACCGAGCCCGAGGTCGCCTCCTCCGACGCGACCAATATCCAATTGCGCATCGAGCGCAACGGAGATCAGTATGTGCTCAACGGTCGCAAATGGTGGACGACGAACGCCATGCACCCCAACCTGCGCATTCTCATCGTGATGGGCAAGACCGATCCGCAGGCCTCCACCTACCAGCAGCAGTCGATGATCCTGGTGCCGCTCCAGACCCCCGGCGTGGAGGTGGTCCGTGACGTGTCGGTGTTCGGCTACCACGAGAGCGAGGGCCACGGCGAGGTCTCCTTCACCGATGTCCGGGTGCCCGCCGAGAGCATCATCGCCGGCGAGGGCATGGGCTTCCTGATCGCCCAGGCGCGGCTCGGTCCGGGTCGGATCCACCACTGCATGCGCGCCATCGGCGCCGCCGAGCGCGCGCTCGAGATGCTCTGTGACCGCGCCGATCAGCGGGTCACGTTCGGCAAACCCGTTTCGCAGAACGCGAACATCCGCGACTGGATCGCCGAGTCGCGGATCGAGCTCGAGATGGCCCGCCTGCTGGTCATGAAGACGGCCTGGCTGATGGACACCGTCGGCAACCAGCACGCCCGGATCGAGATCGCCGGGATCAAGTTCGCAGTTCCCAACATCTGCCTGAAGATCGTCGACCGGGCCATTCAGGTCCACGGCGGCGGTGGCGTGAGCGACGACTTTCCGCTCGCCGCCATGTATGCCGGGCTGCGCACGTTGCGCATCGCCGACGGGCCCGACGAGGTCCACAAGCTGTCGGTGGCCCGCACGGAGCTGCGCCGTCAGCGCGAGCGCCGCGAGTCGGCCCCGGCCGCACGCTGACCCTGCAAGACCCGTTGCCGTAGGTGCGCGGCTGGGCCGCTGGTTGCTAGCGTCGCGGGCCGCGGGTGAGGCATCGGCCCGCGTTCCCACGCATGGCACGAGGCTGCTTCTCATCCAGGCGCGGACGCTCACTCGCGGCCGCGCTCGTCTGCATCACCGCTCTGCTCGCCGGCACGTCCGTCAGCCTCGGCGACCTCGGCACGCGCGCTCAATCCCTGCAGCAGGGGATCAGCAGCGACAGCAGTCAGATCCAGACCTACGAGGGTAAGCTGCAGAACCTTCAGGGTCGGCTTGCGGCGATCGAGTCGAGCCTCACGGTGCAGCGCTCGCTGCTCCTGCGTATCCGCACGCAGCTCGCCGCAGCGCGCACCCAGCTGTCCACGCTGCGCACTCAGCTCGCCGCCGATCGGCGGCTGCTGGCCGCACAGCTCGTCGCCCAGTACGAAGCCCCGACCACGGACATCGTGGGGGTGGCCATCGAGGCGCACGGCTTCGCCGACCTGCTCGAACGGGTCGATCAGATGAAGTTGCTGGCGGCCCACAACGCGGCCGTGATCACACGGGTCAAGCAGGAGAAGGCCCACGTCGCCGCCCTCACCGCCAGCTTGACCGAGGCCGAGGCGCAGCAGCAGCGCGCCACGAGCGCGGTGCTGGTCGAGCGCGACCAGATCGCGTCGATCAAGCTCAGCGTGCTCGAGCGCGAGCGCGTCGTGGCCGGCGCCCGCGCCCAGAAGCAGGCCGAGCTGAAGAAGGTGCGTCACCAGCTGGCCGTCCTGCAGGCCCAGGCCGCAGCGGCCCAGAGCGCATCCTTCGCCGCCCCCACGCCGACCGCCGGCGGCTATGCCGGCGGCGGATTTGCCGTCCACGGCGGTGACTACGGCTTCTTCCCGGCCGCCGGGACGGACTACAGCGTCGGCTCGGAACCGCAGATCGCCGCCCGCCTCGATGCCCTCGGCAAGGCCCTGCATCTGCACCTGATCGGCCTCTCGGGGTACCGCTCGCCACAGCACTCCGTCGAGGTCGGGGGCTTCGCCGACGACCCGCACACGCGCGGTGAGGCCTCGGATACCCCCGGCGTCGAGGGGGTCTCGGAATCGACGCTGGCCCAGTTCGGCCTCACGCGGCCGTTCGCCGGGCCCGCCGAGGCCGACCACATCCAGCTCTCCTGAGCCGGCTAGGTGCTGCGGTTGCGCTTTCGGTTGCGAACGACCGCGACCGCGACCGTGGCGATCCCGACGCCGAGCAGCACCCGCCCGAGCGTAGAGCTGAGCGAGGCCCACGCGTTGCCCGCCAGCATCCCGGCGAGCACGAAGGCGGCCGCCCAGAGCGCGCAGCCGAGCGTCGTCAGAGCGACGAACGGCGCCACCGGCACACGCCGCGCACCCGCCGGGAGCGACACGAACGTGCGCGCCAGCGGCAGCAGTCTGGCGATCAGCACGGCGCGCGTGCCGTGCTGATCGAGCAGCGACTCGGACTGGCGGAGCAGTTGCGCCCCGCCGGGCAGGCGCTCGAGCAGGCGTGAGGCGCCGAGGCCATAGGCCAGCAGCGAGCCGACCACATTGCCGGCGGTCGCGGCCAGCACGGCCACGGGGAAGCTCATCCAGCCCTGCCCGACGGCGAACCCGGAGAACAGCAGCGTCGCCTCGCTCGGCACGGGAATGCACGCGCTCTCAGGAACCATCAGCAGAAACACCCCGAGCGCGCCGAAGCGCGTGATGAGCTCGGTCACGGTTTCGGCCCGGGACGCGGCTTGGGTCCGTCGCGCGGCGGCGGCTTGGGTCCGTGGTCGGCGTGCGGCTTAGGGGTGTGCGTCGGGGCCGGCTTCGGTCCGCGGTCGGCGTGCGGCTTCGGTCCGCGGCCCGGCGGCGGTGCGCCGGGGACCGGCGGTCGCGGGCGACGGTAACCAAGTGCCGCCTGCACGCTCGACGGACGCCACTCGGCACCCCCGCGCGGCGTCGGCACCGCCTCGGCGTTCAGCAGATCGGCGATTCGCTGGAGGCTGAGCCCCTCTTCGCGTAGCGCGACGATCCGCTCGGCGAGCTCCGGCCGGTGCCCGACCAGACCGGGACGGCCGCGCGGTGAGCGCCCACCCTCGGGCGCGCGGTTCCAGCCCTCGATCTCGCGCAGCAGCGCCACGTGGCCCTGGCCCGCCTCGGAGCCCGTGTCCAGGCCGACGTCGAGAGCCACAAGATCGGCCCCCGCGGCAAACAGCCAATCGATCAGCGCGAGCACCTCGGGCAACGACCCGGCAACCGAGCGGAGCGTCGGGGTGAGCAGGACCTCGGCCTCGCCGGCGGCAAGCCGCTCGAGCGCTCCACCGAGCGCCTCGCGTCCAGGGCCGCCCTCGTCGGTAATCGTCGCGACGATCATGAGGCCGGCGGCGGTCTCGGCGGCCGCGGCGGTCTCGGCGGCCGCGGCGGTCTCGGCCGCCGAGGCGGACGCGGTGGTCTCGGTGGTTTCGGTGGTCTCGGCGGTCTCGGCGGACGGCGAGGTTTCGGCGGACCGCCCGTCGACGGGTCGCCGGTATTCGATCGCGTTGCGCCCCATCTCTCCAGTATACGCAAATCATTCGCGTATGTCGGAACGGTGCGGCTGCGAACCTGAGTACCGGGCCATGCACAACGCCGCCGGCCCCAGTGTGGTCGACATTACGCCGCAGCGGCGGGTCAAGTCGGCCACCTCCGTGATCGACGCTAGGCGTCTCAGTCGCCCTGGACCGTGCCGGCGTCGCCCTTCGTGCCGGCGGCCACGGCCGGGGTAACGGTTCCGCCGCCGCCGTCGCTCGAGCCGATTGACCCCGAGCCGCCACCGTCGCCACCACCACCCGGGGAGCCCGAGCCCGAGCCGCCGTCTCCGGACCCGCTCGACCCGCCGAAGCCGGCGGGGGTCGAGCCGTGGACGTCGGACCCGGATCCGCTCGAGTCGCCGCCACCCGACCCGGGCTGACCGTCACCGTGGCCCGAACCCGAACCCGAACCCGAACCGTCGCCGGAGCCGCTCGGTGAACCGGTGAGCGAGCCCGAACCGTCGCCTGAGCCCGAGCGATCGTGTCGCCCGGAACCGGACCCGGAACCGAAACTGGACCCCCCGCCCGGGCCGCCGCGCCCGCCGGATCCGCCTGATCCGTGACCTCCGGAGCCCGCCGAGCCACCTCGGCCAGACGTCCCGACGGCGCTTTTCGCCACATCCACCCGTCCCCCGAAGGCCGACGCAGCGTGCCCCGCGTCCGCCGCGCCCGTGAACACGATTGTGCCGCTGCCCGCCGCCGGGCCGGCGCCCGAAGCGGTTGCGGCGGCCGCGGCAACCTGGGTATGGCGGTGGCGCTGCGGTTTGGCCCGGTGGCCGTGAGGAGCCACCGCCACGCCGGCTGCGAGCGCACCCACGGAGACCATCGCCGCACCACTGTTGAGGGCGATCGCGCCGACGCTGATGCCGCTGCCACCGGCGACGACCTCGGCTATCCGATCCGACCCGGAGACACCCGACCTCCCGCTCAGCGCCCAGTGGACCAGGGGCGGTGGGATCAGTGCACTCACGGCGGCGCGCATCGTGGCCCGTGCGCGGTAGACCAGGCCCCGCACGGCCTTCGTCGTCACCCCGAGTGCACTCGCCACCTCATCGTGACTCTCGCCGTCCAGGGAGGTGCGCAGCAGTGCCTGGCGCTGCAGCGGCGGGAGCGCAGCCAGCTCGGTGAAGACATCCCTGATGTCCATCCACCCATCGACGTCTCCCGCTCCGTCGGCCTTCGAGGCGTTGCTGAGCTCGGCGAACTCCTGCCCCGCCGCGCCCCTCTGCATGTTAAGGGCGGCATTGCGCACGATTCTGTAGAACCACGACTTGGCGTCGCGGACCTCGGTTCCGTGTTGCAACGCGATCCAGGCCTGCAGCAACGCCTGCTGCACGGCGTCCTCGGCCCGCGAGCTCGAGCCGAGCAGCCGCCGGCCATACGCGAGCAACGCGCGACGGTGACGTCGGACCAGCGCTTCGAACGCCCGCTCATGCCCCTCCGCCGCCAGCGTCAACAGCCTGGCGTCGGTCTGGCTCTGGAGGAAGCGAAGCGAGATGAACGAACTCATGGCGTGCGTGGGCGCGTGGAGGCCGGTCCCTCAGCCGCTGCGACGTCGTTGCGCGACCAGACCTTCCCGGTGAAGGCGGCCCGATAATAGAAACGGGCGGCGACCCCAGGCCGCCGCCCGCGCACAGTTGAGCGCCCGGTGTGCCCAAACTCGTGCATTTGCTGTGTCTATTGGACGATCTCGACCTTGCGGAACGTCGCACCGGACGAGTCGATCTTGAGATCGGCCTCGTGCACAACCGCGCCGGTCGTCAGCGCCGTGCTGTCGCAGGTCGCGCCGTTTCCGCCGTTGCCGTCGCCGCCGTCGTTGTTGCCGTTGTTGTCGCCGCCGTCGTTGTCACCCTGGTCGCCGCCGCCGTTCTGATCACCCTGGCTACCGCCCTGGCCGCCACCTGGGCCGTTGTCCGCGCTGCGGCCACGAGCGTCGCTCGTGACCACGGCGGCCGACCGGCACTCGATCTCGGTGTCGCTCGTGACCTTGCCGCTGACCGTCGAACCGTCGTTGAGCGTCAGCGTGAGCACGCCGCCGGTGAACGAGGCCACCATGCCGGCGTTGTCGCTCGGGATGGTGGTGGTCGGCGGAGCGGTTGGATTGGCTGCCACGAAGCGCCGGGTGTGCGACCTGACGCGATGGCTGTGCCGGACACGGTGGGACTTCTTGGGGTGGTGGCTGCGTCCATGCGCAAGCGCCGCCCCTGGAACTGCGAGCGCGAGAGCCGCTGTGGCCATCGCTACCAAGCTCGTACGACGCATTGACTTCCTCCTGTACCGGGCCGCAACGGCCCGGATTCTGGGGACATTTGCGAGTAAGACACGACCGCGAGGCCGAATGTCACGCCGGACCTTGGGAAATCCGTTGCGGACTCGCGGTCCGTCCCCGGCTGAGGCGCGGCCTCCGTCCGCACCTGATGCGAACATGCGTTCGTGCCCGGGGACGCCACGATCCTCCATGCCGATCTCGACTCGTTCTACGCATCGGTCGAGCAGCGCGACGCACCGCATCTGCGGGGCCAACCCGTGATCGTCGGCGCGGGAGTCGTTCTCGCCGCGAGCTACGAGGCCAAGGCCTATGGCGTGCGGACGGCCATGGGCGGTGCCCGGGCGCGTCGGCTCTGCCCGCAGGCCATCGTCGTCGACCCGAGGATGTCGGCCTACACGGAGGCCAGCCGGGCGGTGTTCGCGGTCTTTGAGGACACGGCGCCGATCGTCGAGGCGCTCTCGATCGACGAGGCGTTTCTCGACGTGCGCGGGCTCGAACACATCTCCGGGGCGCCCGCGGTGATCGCGGCCCGTCTGCGACGCCGCGTCCTCGACGAGGTCGGACTGCCGATCACGGTCGGCGTGGCGCGAACCAAGTTCCTGGCCAAGGTCGCCAGCGGGGTCGCCAAGCCCGACGGCCTCCTCGTCGTGCCGCCTGACGGCGAGCTCGGGTTCCTGCATCCACTGCGCGTCGAGCGGCTGTGGGGCGTCGGCGCGGTCACGGCCGTCAAGCTGCGCGAGGAGGGCATCCGCACCGTCGGGCAGGTCGCGCGCCTCGGAGCGCCGGCACTCGTGGAGATCCTCGGTCGCGCGGCGGGCCGGCACCTCTACGCGCTCTCCCACAACCGTGACCCGCGTCCCGTCCAGCTCCGCCGGCGGCGCCGTTCGATCGGCGCGCAGCGCGCCCTTGGCCGACGCGCCCGGACAGGCGAGGAGCTGCGGGCCATCCTCGGCGGCCTGATCGACCGCGTCACCCGGCGGCTGCGGGCCGCCCACCGGGTCTGCCGGACGATCGTCCTGCGTCTTAGGTTCGCCGACTTCTCACGCGTCACCCGCTCGCACACGTTGTTCGAGGCCACGGCGAAGACACGCACGATCCTCGCCGCCGCCCTCGACTTGCTCTGTACGGCAACGGACATGATCGAGCGTCGCGGTATCACCTTGATCGGGGTCGCGCTCAGCAACCTCGGCGACTCCGGCGCCGTCCAGCTCGCGCTCCCGCTCGATCGCCGCGACCCCATCGCCCTCGACACGGCGCTCGACAACGTACGCGAGCGGTTCGGTTCCGCGGCGATCACGCGCGCTGCGCTGATCGGACGAGGTCAGGGGGTGACCGTGCCACTGCTCCCGGACTGAGCAGAAGCGCCCGCGGGCTGTCTGGATTTCCGTCCACCCCTTGGACGAAGAACCCGTCGGTTCATGGAGGAGCGGCCGGGGCAGCCATCGGGCCGAGCCACCTGAATCGCGGGTCGGACCCTCGGCGGGGAGTACGATGAAAGTACGTCCACTCTAGGTTTTGTTCTCGTCGCGATCGCCTTTGTGTTGTTGTTGGCCGAGGCACACCTGAGCACGGGCGGCATCGTCGCCATCGGCGCGTCTGTGGCGCTTGTCGGAGGTGTAGCCGTCCTCGGCGCCGGCTCCGGAGCAAGCGCGATCGCCGTCGTGGTGGCCGCCGCGGGCGTCTGCGTGGCGTCCGCGGTCGGTGTGCTTTTGCTCAGGCGCACTTTCAGCTCGGTCCGGCAACTGCGGCCGCGCTCAGGCACCGAAGGGATGGTCGGACACGTCGGCGTCATGCGCGTGGGTGCCTCCGCGGCGCGGGTGTTCGTCGACGGAGGGCTCTGGCGCGCTCAGCCGAGCGTGCTCGAGGAAGGACGCGTGCTGCACGACGGCGATCGCGTGGTCGTCGAACGCGTCAACGGTTTGACCTTGTGCGTGCGCAAGGCCGAAGAATGGGAGCTGAATCCATGATCCTGACCGCTGTTGTGATCGCCCTTGCCGTGATCATCGTGGTCGGCGTGCTGCTGGCCGCGATGTCGGTCCGGGTGCTGCGCGAATACGAGCGCGGCGTTGTGTTTCGCCTCGGCCGGCTGAGCGAACTCAAAGGCCCTGGCATCGTCCTGCTGGCGCCCTTCGTGGACCGGCTCGTGCGGGTGAGTCTGCGCACCGTGACCCTACAGGTGCCGCCACAGGAGGTAATCACGCGCGACAACGTGCCCGCGCGCGTCACCGCAGTGGCCTATTTCCGCGTCGTGGATCCCGACAAGTCGATCGTCGAGATCCAGGACGTGCTCTCCGCCACCTCACAGATCGCCCAGACGACGCTGCGCTCGGTGCTCGGCAAGGCCGAGCTCGACACGCTGCTCTCCGAGCGCGAGCAGCTCAACGAGAACCTCCAACACATCATCGACGACCAGACCGAGCCGTGGGGCATCAAGGTCACGACGGTCGAGATCAAGGACGTCGAGATCCCCGCCGGGATGCAGCATGCGATGGCCCGGCAGGCCGAGGCCGAGCGTGAGCGCCGCGCCAAGATCATCGATGCCGAGGGCGAGTTCCAGGCCGCGGCGAAGCTCCTCGATGCCGCCGATCTGATCAGCCGCAACCCCGTGACCATCCAACTGCGCTACCTGCAGACGCTGCGTGAGATCGGCGGCAACGAGAACTCGACGATCGTCTTCCCGTTCCCCCTCAACCTGCTCCAGAAACTCACCGGCGCGATCGGCGAGGAGGCCGCCGGGGGAATCCGAGAGGAGACCGCCGGCGCGATCGGCGAGGAGGCCGCCGGGGGAATCCGAGAGGAGACCGCCGGCGCGATCGCCGCGGTCGCGCCGCCCCCTCCGGTCGCCTCCAACGGGCCACTTCCGCATGAGGGCGGCTCGTGACCCGCGCCTAACCACGCACCACCTGTGCGAGGAACCTCGCCGCGTCCTCGGACGCTCGCTCTCGACGGAAGTGCTCGAAGATGAGCACGCTGATCAGGGCGACGTACACACACCAGAGCGAGGTCAGCTCATCGACCCGCACAACGGCCGTGGCTAGGACCCCGACCAGGCTGAGCAGGCCGAACCACCGCAGATAGGGCCGGCTGGAGAGCAGCGCCGGGACGCACGTCACGGTCACGTAGAGGACCGCGATCAGATAGTCGTTGGGGGTGTGCGTCGTGTAGTTGATGCAGTGGGCCAGTTCCTGCGCGCCCACCGGATAGGCGGTGACCTGCCACAGCATGTAGCTCCCCAGCAGCGCGCCCAGGCCGACCAGCGGCCAGAGCAGGCGAGCCCGGTGGCGATCGGGCTCGAGCAGCAGAAAGCCCAGCGGCACGAGCGCCGGCAGCACGGCGTGGGCGTACACGATGTAGACGTCCTTGGCGGCGTTTCCGACCCCGCCGGAGACCTGCCCTCGTAGACCGAGCCACACGAAGCCCTCCACGAGCTGGTGGAGCCCGAACAGGAGCGGCAGCGAACCGATGACCAGCTCGCGGGGGGTGCGCACGCGACGAAGCGTCTGCACCCCCACGGCCGTGATGACCGCTCCGGCCGCGAAGTCAGCCTCGGGTGAGAAGCACATCGAGTCGGCAGCCTAGGCGGTCGGCGGACGCGCCTCTCTGGACTTCTCATGCCGCCAGCCGTTCCTCACGGACGGTTCCAGATGAACGTGACCATCGCGCGCGCGGGAAGTGAGTAGGTGAACGAGCGGTTGTGCCAGTCCACGGCGAACGCCACGGCTGCCGAGGAGTTGTTGTACGCGACGAGCACACGGCTCCCGTCGGGGTTCAGGAAGGCCACGTCGTCGAGCCCGGACGAGACCGGGCTGATCCCGCTCCTGACGTATCGATAGCTCACGAAATGCTCCGCAGCCACCCTGATCGCGCCGGGGGCCACGAAGGCGCTGGCCTGGCCCAGCTGGAAGAAATTCAGACCAAACGTCACGCCACCGGCAGGGGCGCCGACCGTCACCAGGGCTGAGCAGGCCCGGCAGCCGGTGTTGGGAACCTGAACCGGACCCCCGCTCGGGTCGAGCGCGATATTCCATACCGCCACCGTCGTGGCCCACTCGCGCATGGCCGAGATCACCATCTCGGACGTGGGCAGCGGAGACAGGCCCGGCGAGCACTCGTCGACGATCTCATCGAGCCGGGGGGCCTGGCGGTGGAAGGCGGTGATCTCCTCCGGACTGCCGAAGTAACAGTGCGAGGCGATCCCCGTGAGCGCGCGGGCGACGTGGCCCGAGGCCAGCGTCTTGGCGTAGGCGCTGCCGAACGGCCCCCAGCCCAGGTCAGAGCCGTAGATGCGCGGGCGCAGCCGCGCCGCTCGCAGGGCCGGGCCGAGATTGCGCACGAGCCAGCTCTCCTCGGTGGATTCCGGCAGTTCGAGCCCCGGGTAGGTGGTGGCCTGCGACGGCTCGTTCTGCAATGTCAATGCCGATATCGGGATGCCGGCCAGCGCATAGGCGCGCAGGAAGGCGACGAAGTATCGAGCCCATGGGCCGGCCGCCGAGGGTCGCAGGGTGCCCCGGTGTCCAACGTTGTTCAGGGCGTTGTTGCTCTTCATCCATGCCGGCGGACTCCACGGGCTCGCCAGCATCCGGACGGCTGGGTTGCTGAGCCTGGCCTGGCGAAGGGCCGGCAGGATGTAGGCGTCATCGTGCGCGATCGAGAAGTGCGTCAGGCGGGGATCGGATTGCCCGCGGGGCATGTCGTCATACGTGTAGGGCCGGCCGTCCTTGGTGAAGTCCGACGCCCCGATCGGGACGCGGACGAAGGTGAGGTGAATGCCGCCGGCACCGAACAGCTCATCCATCACGAAGCGTCCGGCGGCCGGCGGAAGCTGAGCCTGCAGCAGCCATGCCGACGAATCGGTCATCGCGGCGCCGAATCCGCCAACGTGCTGATAGCGAGCGCGATCGTTGACGTGAATCGCCGCCGGGCCATGAGGTGTCGGCAGGGCCACGAACTGCCGGTCCCCGAGGCGGGTCAGATGCTGCACGAGGTCCGCGCTGGTCTGGACGACCTCGACAGTCGTGCTCCGCCCCAGCGCGGTGCCGCATATCGACGCCAGCGCGGCTGCACACGCCATTCCGCAGACCGCCGCGCTTCGGATCCTCACGAGCATCACTAGCGCCGCGCAGCCTATCGCCGGTCTCCCTGCAAGACGGCAATAACCTTCCGAAGATGCTCTCCAGCTTCACCGCCGCGCACCGCGGCGGCGTCGGCACGCCCATGGTCCTGCTGCACGGTTTCACCGACACGTGGCGCACATGGGATCTCGTGCTGCCCGCGCTCGAGCGCCAACACGACGTCCTGGCCCCAACCCTGCTCGGTCATGCCGGCGGCCCGGCGTTGGACGGCAAGGTCAGCGACGACGCCGTGGCTGATGCCATCGAACGGGCGATGGACGAGGCCGGCTTCGAGACGGCACACATCGTCGGCAACTCACTCGGCGGCTACCTCGCCCTGCAGCTCGCCGCGCGTGGCCGCGCGGAGTCGCTCGTGGCCTTGGCGCCGGCCGGTGGATGGGCCGCGGGCGACGAGTCCTTGCGCGAAACCATGGCCCACTTCAGGACCATGCAGAAACTCGTCCAGACCGCCCTACCCCACGTCGAGGCGATCGTCGCTACGCCCGACGGTCGGCGCCGCGCGACGGAGTTGATCGCCACCCATTACGAGCACATCCCACCCGACCTGATCGTCCACCAGCTTCATGGCGTCGCCCAGTGCCCGGCCGTGGGACCGATGACCGATTTCGCGCTGCGAGAGGGCTGGCACCTCGATGCCGAGCGGGTCCGCTGTCCGGTGCGGATCGTCTGGGGAACAGAGGACCAGCTCCTCCCGTGGCCCTCCGCCGCCGCGCGCTACCAGAACGACTGGCTTCCACACGCGGACTGGGTAGTCATGGACGGCGTCGGTCACAGCCCCCAGCTCGATGTCCCGCTCGAGACCGCCCAGCTCATCCTCGGCTTCACCGCGGACTGAAACTGCGCGCGCCGCGCGCGCCGTGAGGCGGCCGCAACTGTGGGGCGCACCGATCGTTAGTGCGGGCATGGGGAGGCGTTCGGCCTGGTTCCTCGTCGTGCTCGCGACTGCCGGTCTCGTGCTCGGCCTCGCCGGCGCGGCCAGGGCCGCCGATCCGTTTGTCTGGGCTCCGGCGCAGAAGATCGACGTCGACTCGCTCGGCGGCCTGTCGTGCCCTTCGGCGACTCTGTGCGTGGCCGTTGACAACCAGGGCACGGCGCTCACGACCACCGATCCTGGCGGTGGCGGCGCCTGGCAGGCGGCCGTGGTGGACCCCGGCAACAGCCTGTCCAGCGTGTCCTGTGCGTCTGTCTCGCTCTGCGTGGCGATCGACGACGCGGGCAACGTCGCCACCTCGGTGCGCCCGACCGGCGGGGCGGCGGCGTGGCAGGTCCGCCACGTCGACAGCGCGCTCAGCCCCGCGACGGCCGGGGTGCTGCTCCAGGATGTCTCATGCCATGGCGCGCGTCTGTGCGTGGCGACCGATGCGGCCGGGAATGTGGTCACGAGCCGCGATCCCGCAGGACCGGCCCCTTGGACGGTCACGCACGTCGACAACGGCCTCAGCTACGACTGTTATCGCCAGCGAACGACCGGCCCCGACTGCCAACCGAGCCTGGAGAGTGTTTCGTGCCCCTCGCCGTCACTCTGCGTGGCCGTCGACAACGCGGGCAACGCGATCACCTCGCACGACCCGACCGGCGGCGCGGCGGCCTGGGCCGGGGCATCGCCCGGCTCGAGCGTCCCGTTGTCGGCGGCGTTCACCGGAGTCTCATGCCCGTCGGTCTCGCTCTGCGTCGCCGCCGGCGCCAGGGGCCAGGTCGTGACCTGGAACCCCTCGCGGTCGGCTTCGAAGCCGACCGACGTGGCCGTCGACCCCACAAGCGGGCTGTTCGGCGTCTGGTGTCGCTCGGTTTCGCTGTGCCTGGCCGGCGATCTGTGGGTGTCGAGGAACCCGGCGGGTCCGGCTCGGAGCTGGCAGCGGGCGGAGATCGGCTTCTCTGACGCCAGCGACGTGTCGTGTCCGTCCGTGTCGATGTGCCTGGTCGTCGAAGGTAACGGCAAGGTCATCGTCGGCGCCACCGTCAGCCTGCTGCGAGCTCATCTGCTCGGCCAGCTGGCCCCCGCCGGGAGAGCTTCGAGCATCGCCGCCCTGCTCAAGCAGGACGGCTACGCCTACGCGTTCAAGGCGCCGACACCGGGGCGGATCGCGATCTCCTGGTACTACGCGACTGCCGCCGGAGCGCGGCACGGCTCCGTGCGTGTCGCCGCCGCGGAGCAGAGTTTCGTCAAGCACCGCGTGCAGACACTCCGCCTGCGCCTCACCTCCGCGGGCAGGCGTCTCCTGCGCACCGCCCGGCACCTCCGTTTGACCACGCGCGGCACGCTGCGGGCCGCCCGCGGCGTGCTGATCACGACAACGCGCGCCTTCACGCTCAGGCGCTAGGCGGGTGGCTGAGACCCGCCGCCGAAGGCGCGGCGGTGGTAGGCCTCCCGGGCCGCCATGTTGGTATCCCCGGCGATCCGCGTGACGCCGAGTCGGCGCATCAGCATCTCCCGCGTCGAGCGGGGCAGGACCGCGGCGAGCTTGGCCGATGCCCCCTGTGAGCGGGGAACCCAGACCTCAAAACGGCGGCGCCGCAGAGCGTCGAGCACGGCCTCGGCGACGTCCTCCGGGGTGATCTGGGGCAACAGCCGGGGCCGCGCCTGGCCGTCGATCATCGCGGTCTTGACCTGAGAGGGCTGTACGACGCTGAAGAGGACGCCGCTGTGGCGATACTCCATGCGCAGCGACTCGGTCAGTCCCACTATGCCGTGCTTGCTGGCGGCGTAGGTCGCGCTGCCCGGGAGCGGTAGGCGGCCGACCCCCGAGGCGATGTTGACCAGATGTCCGGTTCGCCGTGGAAGCATGCTCGCGAGCGCCAGCTTGGAGCCCAGCACCGTGCCGTACAGGTTGATGTCGAGCTCACGCCGCGAGACGTCGTCGGGCTCCTGGTCAAAGGGTCCGACCCAGTCGACTCCGGCGTTGTTGACCATTACGTCCAACGGCCCGTGCCGTCGCTCGGCGGCCTGCACGAATGCGGCGAACCGCTCAGCGTCGGCGACGTCGAGCTGCACCGCCAGAGCCTGGTCACCGATCCCTGCGGCCGCGGCCTGAGCAGCCGCGGCATCTATATCGCCGACGGCCACGCGCGCGCCTTCGCGCGCCAGCGCGACGGCGATCGCGCGACCGATTCCCTGGCCACCGCCGGTCACCGCGGCTGACGCACCAGCCAGGAATTGCGTGTCCGGCATGGGCGAGATCCTATTGGCGACCGTGGATTCGGGGCGCGAGTCGACGGTACGCAAGGTAGGCTGGCTGACCATGAGTGACGACTGGCGACTTCGAATCGATCTGCAGGAGCAGGAGCACAGCGGCGCGCTGTCGGAACGGCTCACCGCCGAGGCGCTCGAACACGACCTCGAGACATCCTTCGCGGACCGCGTGACGCTCTCGCGGGACAACTCCGAGCTCTTCTGCTACACCGGCACCCGAGAGCAGGCCGAGAAGGTCGAGCAGCTCGTCCGCTCGCTGGCCGCCGAACACGGGTGGGAGCTCGAGACCGAGCTCCGGCACTGGCATCCCACCGAGGAGGAGTGGGAGGATCCGGACAAGGCGCTCGACGACGCCGCCGAGCACGCGACCCTGGTCGCCAGGGAGCGCGAGGAGTCCGAGCAACGCGGCTACCCGGAGTACGAGGTCAGGGTCGAGTTCGCCAGCCATCACGATGCCAAGCACTTCGCCGACCAATTGAGCGATGAGGGCACACCGAGCGTTCGCCGTTGGCGTTATCTGCTGATCGGCGTCCCCGATGAGGACAGCGCCCAGGCCCTCGCTGAGCGGGTACGACGCGAGGCGCCCGAGGGCGCCCGCGTCACGGTCGAGGGAACTCTGCAAGCCGTCGAGGCCGAGACCCCGTCTAACCCGTTCGCCATCTTCGGCGGCATGGGCGGCTAGCTGTCCACTCTCTGGCAGGGCGCCCGTCAGGCCAGCGCCGCGCCGAGCCACTGCTGCCACTGGCCCGCGGCCTGCTCCGGTTCGACCGGAGCGAAGGCGTGAATGCTCATCCCGACCGGTCCGCCGAAAGCGTTGCGGCCGAAGAAGCAATACAGCGCGTCATCGGTGCGGATACCGAGGAAGTTCGGGCGACGGTAATCGACCGTTCCCTCGATCGGGCCGAGCCCGTCCGGCGTCAGCCGCACCGAATCGCCTTCACTGGCCTGCGCCGGCAGCCCGAGCGCCTCCAGTAGACGCCGGAATCCGTCGGGCGCGGCTGAGCTCGGTGGCCCCTGAACGCCCTGTGGGACCTCGCCGATGTACGTGGCCGCACGACCGCGGAAGTGCTCCAGGTATTGGCTCAGGGTGTGGAGATAGAAGTCAGTGTGCTGCTGGACGGCGTCGTACTGCGTGTCCCAGTCATCGACGAAGATCCCACTGTGGGCGTAGCGCAACAGGCTCGTGCCCCCTTCGCGACCCTCGATCACGAACTCGAGCGCGTTGAACCAGTCCCCCTGCTCCGTCCGGACGGCGAAGTGGTTGGGCGGATCCCAGACGGTTGCGCCCGGGTCGTTCGGATCGATCTCATTTGGAAACAGCCACGCGGCGTTGCCGGCGGTTGTGGCGACGGCCTCCCAGACCTCCTCGGGAGTGGCCGGCAGGACGATCTCGCGGCGGCATTCGAACTCGGGGGGCATCTTCAGCTCTCCTGTGTTGGTGGTTGGTTCCCCTCTGCGAGGGCGGGTTGGCCCGGCCCGGATTCCGGACGCGTGATCTTCGGGTGAAGTGCAACGACCAGGCGGTGCTCGCGCCCGCCGGTGGCGAATTCGTCGTGGTACTTGGCCACCAGGCCCTCCGCGGCATCCGAGAGCTCAGCCGCGAACGCCGCGCGGTCCTGGGCCGAGGCGAAGCGCACCTCGGTGTCGATCGCGAACGTTGCCAGCGGGCGCCGCGCCCGCCTGGCCCGCTCGCTCAGCTCGCCGATCTCCCTGACCAGCCGCGCGGCCAGCGCGAGCAGCCACAGAGCCGAGAGCTGGTCCGGCGAGCGGCCGGGGTCCGGCTCGACCGCGGACAGCGCCGCCGGGGAGATCACGTACGAGTTCGCGCTCGCGCGCATCACCCGTTCGGTCATATTGCCCTTGCGGCGCTCCTCGATGAGCTCCACGAGGCCATGACGCTCGAGCGCGCGGAGGTGGTAGTTGACCTTCTGCCGCGGGAGCCCGAGCCTGGCGGCCAATGCGCTGGCTGAACCGGGCTGGGCCAGCTCGGCCAGGAGCCGAGTGCGGATCGGGTCCAGCGACGCCTCGGCCGCGGCGGGATCTTCGATGACGGTGACGTCGAGCATGGCCCCATCGTCTCGCCGACAAGAAGATTTGTCAAGAAGATTCCTTTTGTCCGTAACACCAGGGCCGTCACCGGACTACTGAGCACCGGTCGTAGGGAATCCGGATGGCCGTGGCGACGGGCACGAAGACAATGAGCCGCAAGGACAGACGACCCGGGGATGGAGTTACCATGACCACGCTTCGTGAAGCTGCTGACGAGTTCCTCGCCCAGCACCGCATCGCGGTGGCCGGTGTCTCGCGCGACGCCAAGCAGCCGGCCAACCTGATCTATCGCCGGCTCAGGCAGACCGGCCATCAGGTCTTTGCGATCAACCCGCGCGCCGAGACCGTGGAGGACGACCCCTGCTACGCGAACGTCGGCGCGGTCCCCGACGGCGTGGACGGAGTGGTCATCGTCACGCCCTCGGACCAAGCAGTCGGCATCGTCGAGGACTGCCACGCTGCCCAAGTCCCACGCGTCTGGCTGCATCGCGGCATCGGTGTGGGCAGCAGCTCCGAAGAGGCTGTGCGGCTCTGCCACGAGCGAGGGATCAGCGTGATTCCCGGCGGCTGCCCGAACATGTTCGGTGCCACCTCCGACGGCGGGCACAAATGCCTACGCTTGATGCTCACGGCGAGCGGCAAGGTTCCGCACCGGATCGAGTACCCGGCTGCGGGCTGAGGCCACGGACCCTGTACATCACATCTGGCAGACGGGGCACCAGTACGTCGTCCGGCCGCCGAACCGGCCTCGGCTGAGAGCGTGGCCGCAGCGCGGGCATGCCCCGTCGGGGCCCCGCTCGGGAACGAATCTGCCGGTATGCGCGCCGCCCTTGGCGACGGCGGAGCGCACGGCCGCACGGAGCTCGCGCCGCAGCCGGTCGAGGTCCTCGGGAGACAGCTCGGCGACCGAGCGACCGGGAAGGATGCGGGCCTGCCACAGGATCTGATCGGCGAGCAGGTTGCCCACGCCGGAAACCGCCCGCTGGTCGAGCAGCCGCGCCTTGATCGGCGCGTGGCCGACGCCGATCAGACGCCGAAAGTCATCCCGGTCGACGAGCGCTGCGTCGGGCCCAACGTGGCTGAAGTCGGGGTTCAACACCGCGCGACCGAGACGACGCTTGTCGCGCAGGGCAAACCGGGTCCCGTCCTCGAATTCGACGGCAAAGCGGTCCCAGCGGGCCGGACCATCCTCCTGCTCGAGAACGATTCGTCCAGCCATCCCGAGGTGCAGCCCGAGCGTGGGACCTTCCACGGTCTCCAGCCAGAGGAACTTGCCCCGGCGATGGGCGCTGGCCAGCTCATGGCCGATCAGCGCTTCGGCTATCTCGCCGGGCGGGTGGGGCCGGCACACATAGGTGTCGCGGTCGTCGACACGCGCGATCCGCCGGTGAAGGACGGTCTCGAGGGTCTGGCGCGCGCGTTCGGCCTCCGGTAGCTCTGGCATCGGATTGGAGCCTAGAAGGCCGGCGTACCAGAGTGGCTACGCCGGAGCTCCATTGGCCACCCAGCGCTCCAGAACCTCGATCTGTCGGGTGGCCAAGCTCCATCGCAGGGCATGGTCCCGGCACGCAGGCGCTCGAGGATCACCTCCGCATGGCTGCTCACGTCGTCGTGCGACCACAGATCGAAGGCGAAGCTCATCGAGTCGCGATCGCGCTGGCGAAACATGGGCTGGATGTGCGCGGCGTACGAGACCGGCTCATCGGGTCCGGGCAGCTCGGGCGGCAGCTCCTCGGCGACGGGGTCGGCGGTGGCGTGCACCCGCGACCATGGGTACGCGTCGCATACCCACCACCACCGCGGCACGGGCATGTGCGGGGGTGGGTGTACTCCGGGCTGCGAGTTCTCCATCGCGATTCTCGATCCCCACTCCAGATAGGCCGTGAACGCGGCGCGGAATTCGGCGTCGGCCGGAAGTCCGACCTCGTCCGCCGAGCGGCTGAGCAGCGCCACCCAGCGGCCCCGCTGTTCGAGCGTCAGCCGCTTGTCGAAGTGCTGGCTGATCATGCGGTCGTACTCGCCGTACCGGTCGCTGTAGGCCGGCGGCCCGCCGAACACCTGGCCGAGCCAGGCGGCCACTCGTTCCGGGTGATCGGGCGACATCTGCGAGAACAGTCCGGCCAGCAGCGGCTCCTCGGGAATGTGGCGCTCATAGAAGCGGCGCGTCAGGCGCAGCAGGGCCGGGAACCCACCCGCCCACTGAAACAGCGTCGCCTGATCGGCCTGCGGCGGATCGTGGAAGTCGGAGTACCGGTGCATGCCGCTTGCAGAACGGCTTGTTCTGGGAGTTGCCGCAGCGACAGAGGCTGTAGTGCTCGAGCGAAGCGCCCTCGTTGCGCGGTTCCGGGTTGCCGTCACCGTCGAGCAGGGTCACGCCGCCGGTAACGCGATAGGGGCCGTCGCGCGAGACCTCGATCGCCGGCGCGCGCTGCTGGTCGGAGTGCCCGGTCGGGTCCTCGCCGTCGGTGCTCGCGCTGAGCGCGCCCGAGGGGCAGTCCCAGGCCGCCCGGACGATCTCGTCAACACGCCCGCCCGCTGGCGCCACGAACGGCTCCTGGTCGGATCGAAACACGGACGGAAGGCGGTCCGTGCAGAAGCCCGAGTGCGCACACGTGCCACGGTTGTCACCCACGACGACGTGAATCCCGCGGTAGCGCGCAAGCCGGTCGGGTACCCGATCGTCGGCCTTGGCGGCGTGAAAGCCGATCTGGGCATGGGAGCCGTCGCACCACGGCTTGATCTCCGAGGCACCGCAACGACACAGGGCCATCTGGGGCGCGGGGCTGATCGCCACGCCCAGCCAATCGGTGAGCGCGGTCACGTTGGTGACCAGGTAGGGGCCGTCCGGCGCCGTCTGGATCGTCGGCGGCAGCCCCTCGAGCAACGCGAAGAGCTCAGTCCGCCGGGACTGCAGACGTTCCTCGTCGCCGGCCACCGCCTGGCAGGTCAGGTCCTGAAGGGCCGCTGTCGCCTCCTGGAGCGCCGGCGCGCCCGTCGCCCGCATGCGCAGGCGCGTGGCGTCGAGCGCAAGTTCGTGCAGCGCCTCGGCAAGCGCTGCCTCACCCTCGATGCTCGGATCCGGGGCGCGCTCCACGGTACCTCCGAGCGCCGCGCTCAGCGGGCGAACGACGGAGGCGGTGAGCCGCCCGGCCGCCCGCGCGAGCGTCGCACGGGTCGCGTCGTCGGTCGCCTCGCCGGCCAGAGCCTCGCAGTGACGACCGAGCGCATCGGCGCGCCCGGCCCGCTCACGCGCCTCCGCAGAAACGCCTGAGATCGTGCTCATCTGCCCTCCCTCTCGCCTGAGAACTATCGCGTCGGCTTAATCCTGACAACCCGCGCAACCCCTCCCTCACGCGCTCCTCAAACTCGGTCGGCAAGCCGTCTATCAGCCGGCGGTGCCGGCGCCCACCGGTGCGGCGACCGGGGGCTCCTCGACCGACTCGGCGGGCACCTCGACGCGTCCGCCGGGCAGCCAGCGCAACGCTACGAGGAACGTCGCGGCCATCACCCCGGCCATGATGTAGAACACGGTCTGGGTGGAGTGGGCGAACGCGAGCTGGACATCGTGCCCGAGCGACCGCGGGGCGCCGGCCGAGGCATGCGAGCGGTACGAGGTGGCCAGATGCTGAGCAACCGATTTGGGTACCCCGTCCTTGACCAGCGCCGCCGTGATGTTGGCCTTGTTGCGGAGGATCAGGATCGCCCCGAGGACAGCTAGCCCCAGACTGGCGCCGAAGTTGCGGGCGGTCTGGGTGATGCCCGTGACCTCGCTGTAGCTCGAGCTGGGCGCTCGGTTGACCGCGTCGGTGCTGGCCGGACCGAGCATCAGCCCGATCCCGCCGCCGGCAATCATCACGTATATCCACTGATGGCTCAGCGACAGGTCCGTGAGCTTGCCGGCCAGCAGGAAGAAGCCGACCGCGGAGATCACGCTGCCCAGCACCACCGCCGGGCGGGCCCCCCTTTGATCGAGCATCCGCCCACCGACCTGGGCCAGGATGACGAACCCGAGGAAGAAGTACATGATGTAGAAGCCGGCGTTGCTCGCGCTCTGTCCCAGCGACAGCTGGGCGTAGACGCTGGCGAAGAAGAAGAAGGGCACGAACACGACCGACATCAGGGCCAGGACGGCGTTCTCCACCGAGAACCCACGGTCGCGGAAGATGCGCAGCTGCAGCAGCGGTTCGGGCGTGTGCAGCTCCCAGGCCACGAACGCGACCATCAGGAGCACCCCGACCACGACGCACGCCCAGGTCGTGGGGCTGCCCCAGCCCCAGGTCGCCGATTGCTGCAGCCCGAGCACGGTCAGTCCCATCGCTCCGGTGATCAGCACCGTGCCGCGATAGTCGAGCTTGGTCGGTCGGGTCTCGTTGTCCGGCCGGGACTTCCAGATCAGCAGCAGGGCGATGATCGCCACGGGAATATTGATCCAGAAGATCGCCCGCCAGGTCCACTGGGTCAGATACCCGCCGGCGAGCGGGCCGATCGCGGTCAGGCCGCCCGAGATCCCGAAGAAGATCGCCATCGCCTTGCCGCGCTCGCGCAGCGGGAACGACGCCACGACGATGCCCACGGCGGCCGGAAACATCAGGGCCGCCGCCGCGCCCTGAATGACGCGGAAGGTGATCATCCAGGGTTCGGCGATGCTGCCGGTCGGCGTGGCACCGCAGCAGGCCGAGGCGACGGCGAAGCCGATCACGCCGACGACGACCATCCGCCGGCGCCCGAGCATGTCCCCGAGCTTCCCGCCGAGGGCGAACAGGGCCGAGAGCGACAGCAGGTAGCCGTTGATGATCCACTGGGCCCCGGTCGCCGAGAGCGATAGATCCTTCTCCAGGTTCGGCACCGCGATGGCCACGATCGTCTGATCGATAAACGTCATGGCCACGGCGAAGACCATCGCCGCCAGCACCAGATTCTTGTTGCGCACGCCTGTCACAGACCTCAATCCTCGGTTCGCCTATGGGAGGTCGAGGCCGCGAAGCTGACGCCGGACCGCTCGCCCGGCACGGATCCGCTCCAGAATCCCACACTTCGACCCTCGACGCGAGCAATATCGGCAACACCACGGGCACAGTTGAGGCCTTTGGTCCGTGCTCGCCCCGCTCCGGTCCAGGCCGCGACGGATCACCCGCTTCGTACGACGCCGGCCGCAGCCAGGTGAGATGGGGTTTGAGTCGTGCTCAGCCTGACCATCGCCGTCGTTGCGATTGCGCTACCCGACAGTCTCAATCCGTCGTTGATCGCCGCCGAGTTGTTCCTCGCCGCCGGCCAGCATCCGGGTCGGCGAACCCTGATCTTCACCTTGGCCGCGTGGACGGTCACGTTCCTCCTCGGCCTGGTGCTCGCGCTCGGGCTGGGCGACCTGATCCTCTCGGCACTGCCGAAACCGGGAGCCACGGTCAAATACGCGCTCTTCACCCTGGCTGGCGTCGTGCTCGTCGTCGGCGGCACCGTTGTTTGGGTGCGTCGCCGGACGCTGGGGCACGCGGAGCCGTCCCATGATGCTGCGCATCGCTCGCACGGATCGCCGATCCTGCTGGGGGGCGGCATCGCCGGGCTTGAGCTGCTGACCGCCTTCCCCTACTTTGCTGCGATCGCCATGATCGTCGGCTCGAGCGCCTCGACTGCGGGGAAGGCCTGGTTGCTCGTCCTCTACTGCGTCGTGTACACGCTTCCCCTGATCGCGATCGCCGTGGTCTGCCTGATCCTCGGGGACCGCGCCGAGGCGGCGCTGCGGCCGGTCGTGCAGTGGATGTTCACCCGCTGGCCGATGATCGTCGGACCGCTCGCGGCGGTCGTCGGCGTCGGTCTGACGGCCTACGGCATCGGGAGGCTGAGCTCACTTTGAGGCACCGCCCGGAGAGCCACCGTCAGTGCGTCTCGATCGGCTCGAGCAGACGGTGCGGAGTGCGCAGCGCCACGGTGACCGGGTCATCGCGCGAGCTGGCTCGGCCGCGGCGGGGGATCGTCAGGATGTCACTCGGGGCGGGCACGATCCCGCACGTCGGGCAGGCGCCGGCGGCATCGAGCTTGGTGCCGCATGCCGCGTGCTTGAGCACACGGCTGCCGGGCTGCCGGTGGCGCTCACCCCACATGAGCAGGGCATAGAGCGCGGGCCATAGATCGCGGCCGGCCGCGGTCAGGCCGTAGAGGTGGCGCCCGGCGTGTTCGGGATCGGGACGCCGCTCGAGGATGCCGTCCTGCACCAGTCCGCTCAGGCGATCTGCGAGCACCGCTCTGGGCACGTCGAGATGCGCTTGGAAGTCGCTGAAACGCTGCACTCCCCAGAAGGCATCACGCACGATCAGGAGGGTCCAGCGCTCGCCGATCGTCTCCAGCGCTCGCGCCAGCGAGCAGTCCTGCTGTTCGTAGTCCTTGCCGAGCATCGGTCCAGAGTATAGCGACCTCGAGTTCGATCATTGAACCTATGTGCTAGGCTCCGGGGGCGTGAGTTCGATCATTGAACCGCAAGCGAGGAGGCACAGTCGTGACGACGATCGAGACGCACCCCACAGAGCGACCCCTCGCGGCCGCGACCTCGTTGCCGCACGCCGCGCCGATCGACGCCGCGCCGATCGGGTACGCGAACCCGACTCGGACGCTCTCCGTCGCCGCGTCGGGAACGTTGCTCGTGCTGGCCGTGTTCAGCGCGTTCGTGATCAACGTCGGTGACAGCGCGCGCTCGCTGCACGCCGGGGTTGCCGGTGAGACATGGGCGCTCAGCGGGATGAGCCTCGGGCTCGCCGCCGCGCTGCTGACCGCCGGCACGCTGGCCGACGACCTCGGGCATCGGCGGGTGCTCGCATGGAGCGCCGGGCTGCTCGCGGCGGCCAGCGCCGTAGGGGCACTCGCCCCCAGCATGGCCGCGCTGGTCGCCGCCCGGGTTCTCCAGGGCCTGGCGGGTGGCGGCGTGCTCGCCGCCGGCCTCGGCTCCATCGGCCGCGCGTTTCCCAGCGGGAGGGCGCGCACGCATGCGACCGCCGTCTGGGGAGCCGCGGTCGGCGCAGGCATCGCCGTGGGCCCGCTGACGGGCGCCGGGCTGGCGGCTGCCCTCGGCTGGCGCAGCGGGTTCTGGGTCGAGGCCGCCCTGGCAGCTGCGCTGATGGGGGCGGCCGCAACGCTTGACGAATCCGCGACGACCGCGAGGCGCGCCCTCGACCTGCCGGGCATCGTGACCCTCGCCGCCGGCATGGCGCTCCTCACCGGAGCTCTCGTCCAGGGCCGCCACGACTGGTCCGGCACTACGACGATCGTGCTGCTCGGTGCGGGCGCGCTGCTGTTGGGCACCTTCGCAACCGTCGAGTTGGCCAGGCGCCGCCCGATGCTCGATCCGCGCCTGTTCGCCGAGCCGCAATTTCTCGCATCGGTGACCGGAGCGCTCTTCACTGGGCTTGCGGTCATCGGCCTCATGAGTTACTCCCCCGCGATGATGCAGCGGGTCCTGCACATGAGCGCTCTCGGCAGCGCGCTGCTACTCGCCGCCTGGTCGGCCACGAGCATGGTCTTCGCGCTGGCGGCGCGGGCGCTGCCGGGCCGGCTGCGCGCCCAGACGAGACTGGCGATCGGGCTGGCCCTGGCGGCGGCCGGCGAGGTGGCGCTGACCGGCCTGGGAACGGGCACCAGCTGGGCCAGGCTCGTACCGGGTCTGATCGTGGCCGGCATCGGCAGCGGCTTCGCCAACGCTGCCTTGGGCCGCCTGGCCGTCGAATCAGTGCCCCACGACCGCGTCGGGATGGGCAGCGGCGCCAACAACACCGCCCGCTACCTGGGCGGCGCGGCCGGGGTCGCGCTCGTCGTCAGTCTCGCCTCGAGTGCCGGCCCGAACGGGCTGATTCACGGCTGGGACGAGGCGGCGCTCGTCTCCGCGGGTCTGTGCGCGCTGGGCGCCCTGATCGTCGCGAGCTGCCGGACATGGCGTTGATCGGCCGATACGAGCACGCCACACATGCCTTGCCGTGAGATGGGTGGAGCGGTCGTGCCTGCGAAGATCAGCCGGACGATGAAGGACACGGTGCCCTTCTATCTAGTGGACGTGTTCGCCAGCCGGCCACTGACCGGCTCCGGACTCGTCGTCGCCCAATGCAGACTGGCGGTCTAGGGCGATGGTGCGCGCCGCGCTGTCACAGCACCGGCACCTGCCCCGTCAAGTGGGAACAGATCTCGAAAGGAGCAGCCGATGAAGGTGTTCGTCGCCGGAGCAACCGGCGTGATGGGAAAGCAGCTCGTGCCGCGACTGCTGGCCGCCGGCCACGAGGTCGTGGGCATGACACGCAGCGAGTCCAAACAGGCGGCCCTGTGGGATCTCGGCGCCCGCCCGGTGGTGGCTGACGCACTCGATCCCGACCAGGTGGCCGACGCCGTGGCTCAGGACCAGCCCGATGTGATCGTCCATCAGCTCACCGCCATCTCGGCCATCGACATGCGCCACTTCGACCGCGATTTCGCCTTGACCAACCGTCTGCGCACCGAGGGCACAGATCATCTGCTCTCGGCCGGACGCGCGGTCGGCGTGCGACGGTTCGTGGCCCAGAGCTACACGAGCTGGCCCTACGCGCGCACGGGCGGACCGGTGAAGAGTGAAAAGGATCCGCTCGATCCGGCGCCCGCGCGCGAGATGACCGAGTCCCTGGCGGCAATCCGCCACCTTGAGCAAGCGGTCACCGGCGCCGATTGGACCGAGGGGATCGTGCTGCGCTACGGGGCCTTCTATGGTCCGGGCACCTCGCTCTCCCCGGGTGGCGAGCAGTTCGAGATGGTCCGCAAGCGGAAGTTCCCGGTGGTCGGCAACGGCGCCGGAGTCTGGTCGTTCATCCACATCGCCGATGCAGCCGAAGCGACCGTGGCCGCCGTCGAGCGGGGCGAGCGCGGGATCTACAACGTGGTCGACGACGATCCGGCCCCGGTGGCCGACTGGCTGCCGACGCTGGCCGAGCGGGCCGGCGCGCCGCGGCCCTGGCGGGTCCCCCGCTTCGTCGGACGCCTGTTCGCCGGCGAGGCGGGCGCGGTCATGATGACCGAGGTGCGCGGAGCCTCCAACGCCAAGGCCAAGCGCGAGCTCGGCTGGACCCCCCGGCACTCGAGCTGGCGGCAAGGGTTCGCCGCATAGCTCAGCCCCTAAGTAGTTCGCCCCGCCTGGACGCGGGCGAGGACGGATGCGCGCGGGCGAAAGGAGTGCCAGCTTCGAGGGTGACCGTCGATCATGACCAGGCTCATCACTTTCGCCGTCGCCACTTTGTCTCTATTCGTCGCCGCGCCCGCCATGGCGGGCACCGTGACCCAGGTCCGCTCGGCGATCTCAATCAATGCGCCGCGGGGCACCAGGGACGGCTTCGCCTTCACCGGCAAGGTGACCTCGGTCAATCCGCGCGTGCCTCAGAACGGTCGGCGGGTGACGCTCTTCGACACGGGCCGGCGGCCGATGGGAACCGTCCTCACCGGCGCGTACGCTGGGCACAGCAAGGGCTACTGGCAGATCACCGTGACCGGATTCGCTGGTATCTCGCTGCATCACTTCGATGCCTACGTGTTCGATCGGTTCCTGCCCGGGCTGCTTATCGACTGCCTGCCGGCGTCCTCACGAGTCATACCCTTCTGAAGCTTCCGCTCCGTTGCGGACGTGGCGCACGGGGTTCGCTCCGCGCCTCGACCACGCCAATACGATCGCGCTCATGAGGGATCCGCTGTGAGCCGAACCCTGGGTGTGATTGGCGTGCCAACCAGCGCCGGGGCATTCGCACCCGGACAGGAGCAGGCTCCGCAGGCGCTCCGAGACGCAGGCCTCCTGAAGCTACTCCGCGAACGCGGAGCCGACGTCCGCGACCACGGGGATCGCGCGGTCTGGCGCTGGCGTCCCGATCGTGCACATCCGCGGGCCCAGAACCTCGCGGCGATCGTGGAGATCGTCGAGGACACGGCCAGGCGTGTGGGCGATTCCGCTGCGGCCGGCGAGACCACGCTCGTGCTGGGCGGCGACTGCACGGTCGGGATCGGAACGGTGGTGGGCCACACGCGCACGGCCGGTCGGGTTGGGCTGATCTACTTCGATTCGCATGCCGATCTGAACGTGCCCGCGAGCGTCCGCGAGGGCGCCCTCGACTGGATGGGTATGGCCCATATGCTCGGCGAGCCGGGCGCCGCCCCGGAGTTGGTAAACGTTGGCGCCGGCGCGCCTCTGCTCATCCCCGAGCAGGTCCTCCTGTTCGCCTGGGGCCCTGAGCAGGCGACGACCTACGAACGCGAGGCGATCGATCGGCGTGGGATCTCCGTGCTGACTGTGCAGGACGTCGCGGCCGCTCCCGAGCAGGCGGCCGCGCGCGCCCTCGAACTGATGAGCCAACGCTGCGACCGGTTGCTGGTGCACTTCGACGTCGACGTGATCGACTTCACCGACGTCCCGCTGTCCGAGAACTGGGGGCGCAACGAGGGCCTCGCCTACGACCACGCACTGCGCGCTCTCGACCACCTGCTCAGCTCGCCTCGGCTGGCCGCGCTGACGATCACGGAGTTGAACCCCGACCACGCCGAGGACGGCGCTCAGAGCCTCGAGCGCTTCGCTCGGATGGTCGCGGAGAGCCTCGCCCGGTAGCCCCGCGCGACCACGGTGGCGGCCCCTCTCAGCCGCGGCCCGCGATGCGCTCAAGAAGAGCCGTCACCGCGTCCGGGTCGGCCGGCTCGATCAGCGATCTCCTGGGGCGTCGCGACTGGCCCCGGGCAGGGTTGCGAGCGCTGTCGCGACCACGTTCCTGCTGCTCTCCGGCGGCCAGCTGCTGGCCGGCGCCACGCTCACCGGCGTGCTCGTCTACCACGCCGGCTGGACGGCGTCGTTCCTGACCGCCGCTCTCAGCGCGCTGGTCGTCATACCGTTGGCCGCGGCTGCCCGGAACATTGTCGGCGGGCGCGGGGCGGCCCGGACTACGCAATGACCCCTCTGCACAGGTGCGGGGCGTTCGCGTGCCATAGAGAATCACCTGGAAGTACGCCGACCACACCTCAGGGACGCAGAGACCCTACTAGCGGACCGTCTCACCGAGCTGCGGGAGAGACCCGGCCGCCATCCGGCAGCGGGCCACCGCGGGCCCCGGCCCTTAGGCGAATAACCGGGGCCCGCACCGCGCGTATCGACGTCGGGCAGGGACGACTTGATATCTGCCAGGACGGGACCGTCCCAAGTAGTAATGGGGGTGGGGCTGGATTCCTTCCGTGCCCCACCCCCCTTTCCGGGAAGAAGGGGGCGCAACTTCCCGGCGCTGCCGGACAAAGTCCGGACTACTTTTAGCCTACTCGGCCCGCCGGCAGCGGGTCTTGGGCAATTGGCTCAATCTATTTCGGCTCGCCCCACTGGCCGTCGCCGTGATCGCGCGAGCGTACGTCGGGACTGCCCGGCGAGCCGTCCGGCGCCAGGCCCGCCTGCTTCAACATCCGCCGCAGGTCGTGCACGATCTGGATGTCCACATCCTTGGCGTGCGGAGCGGGCAGCACCTCCGTCTCGGGCCCCAGCGTGACCTTGAGCTTGCCGTTGTGCTCATGCTTCACGGTTCCGACCGCGTCCAGCATCGAGACGACCTGACGCCACTCGATGTTCCGGTTCGGCGGCTCGCTGAAGATCTTCTCGATCGTGTCGCGATGATGACTGCCGATATGCGCTGCCATCGACATCCCCTCCTCAATCGTCATGTTTGCGCGTGCGATCACGCAAGCTAGTGACCGAGGCTCGTCAGGGCTAGCCTGACGTGCCTGCGCCCGGCTGCTTCGCCGTGGTCTGTTCGGACGTCCAGATCCGCGAGTCGTGGGTCGCAGGCGTGAAGGAGCGCGACGCCGATAAGCCCGCGGCTTAACAAACCGTCCTCGATTTCGGAGTAAAGTCGTCTGTCTGGCCCTGTGGGCCATCACGCCAGCGCCCAAGCAAGAACACGCCTCCGGCGGCGACTTAAGCGCAGACGAGGCAATAGCGGAGCCGAAAAGCGTTTCGTCTACAGGGCCACACACTGTGGGCGGAATCTCTTCGTGGAAATCGGACCGTTTGTGGAGCGTTCCACGCTCGGGCGATTGTCCGCGCACGAGCCCATAAGCCTCCGTTCGTAGTGGGCCGTGGCGCCCGAGCGGGTCGCGATCGATCGACCCCACCGGCACGCCGATGGTGCGCATCGCCGACGCGGCGGTACCCACCTCCACAGCACAGTGCAAGCACGGCGACTGGCGGAACTACACGCAGTTCAGGAACCAGGGGCGGTGCGCGGGCATGAAGCAAGCCCCGCAGAATTGTCTGGCCGAACGGGGCGAAGATCGGGCTTCAGGCTTTCCGCAACAAGCATGGAGTTGGGCGTCATCACAGCCACGCGCCGCGTCGGTGCACCAACCACGCCATCCGATAGGAACTAACACGATGCGATGAATTACGATGCCCGGCACCCGCGGTCACGTGGCAGCGGGGCGACGTCAATCAGGTGTCGTCGGTGAGCAACTGCTGCGCGATGGTGGCCGTGTCGAAATAGACGCGTTCGCAGATGATGCGGTCGCTGCCGGGCGCGAACTCGAAGATCGCGCACATGCGGCAGCGAAAGCTCCGTCCCGTTGCGGGGATGCCGCGCAGCTCCCCGCGATGCGTGCCGAGCAGGTCGAACTCGGCGATGATCGAGTCGTCGGCCACACGGAGGATGGCCTTCTCGTTTCGTTGGTCAGGAAACGCGTTACGGGTTGTCGCGTGATAGGCCGCGACCTCCTCGCGTCCGTCGAAGATCTCGCCGGTCCCGACGATCTCGTACCGCGGATGGTCGAAGGTGGCCATCGTCACGTCGAAATCATGCGTGTTCTCGGATTCCATGTGCTCGCGCACGACCGCAAGGCGCCGCTCGCTCAGATCGGCCGCGACAGACGCGCCCTCAGCGTCGCGGGCGTCAGTCGTGTGCGGCATGGGGTCGGTCATTCGGGCTGATCCTTTCGTGGACTGACTTACGTGCTCGAGGTGGACGATAGTGCCGTTCAAGTCAACAGCGACCACGCCATGCGCGCGCGCTCGGCTGCGGTCGCGCGATCTGCGAATCGGCCGTTGCAAACAGGCTCGGCAGCGACGTGCTTTCCTGAAGCCACGCCGGGACGCCCCTCGTGCCGAGGGCCCTCGGGGGGTCAGCCGGTCGAGGTCGATGAGGGCCGACGTCGAGCGCGGAATCGTGTCATCTAGCTTTTCGGGACCCTTTTGGGGTTGTGGGCTTGTCGTGGCGTGCTGCTTTGCGGCGGCGCCGCGCACGACCGGCCGGGGCGGGTCCGATCCCGCTGAGGGCGGCGTAGTCTGGCGAACCGCAACCGATGGACGGCCGCAGAGCTCTTGCTCGCGCGAGCGTCTCAGCTTTCGTCGGCGAGAACCTCGCGCAGTCTGCGCGCGAAGGCTTCGGGTTGACCGGGGTGTCCGGACTCGCCACCAAGGAAGCCGCCGTGATGGCTCGGGAACACGGTCGCCTGTTGGCCGAGCCGCACGGCGGTCGCGACCGCCGTGCGTCCCGTGAAGGTGTTCATCGATTCCTCGCCCACGGCGATCACGACTCGCGTTGACGCCGCGGCCAGCGCGTCTGCGTCGAGGCGATAGCTGCTGACCGCCCAGGACCGGTCTGATAGCAGCGGGTCGTCCCGGGAGCCGTCATCCTCGGTCGGCATCCCGAACGCGGCCGGGTCCGGTATGGGCCGGGTGAAGTACTCGTCGGTGAACTCGCCTCGCCACGACGTCATCGCGATGAACGCCGCCATGCCGGCATTCGACCCCCTGGACTCGTACGCGTCGCGAACGCCGGCGAGGGCGCGCTGGGCCGCGGCGGCGTCGGGCAGCACCGGGATGAGCGGCGGCTCGTGTGCCACCAGCGTGATCACATCGCCGGGGCACGTGGCCACGAGCGCGAGTGCGGTGACCGCGCCCCCGCTGCTGGCGAACATCTCGACCGGGCCGGCACCGAGCGCCTCGATAACGGCGTGGACGTCGTGGGCCTGGACCGTGGGCGCATGGTCGACCCGGCCGTCTCTGCGGATGCTGCGGCCGAGGCCGCGCGGGTCATAGGTGACCACGGTGCGCTCGGGGAACTGGGACGCCAACGTCGCGAACCCGGTGGCTGTCATCGGCTGACCGATCATGAACAGCGGTGGGCGCCCCGCGGCGGTCGGCAGCGGCCCGTGAACGTCGTAGGCGATGTCGGCCTCGGTGGCTCGCAGCGTATGCATCGTCGTCATGCCATATTGACCCCCGCGGTGTTGAAAACTAATCGGCCACCCCAGGCGCCGGGCGTAGCCAGCGCGGTGGGTCAGGGCTGAATCGCCGCGTGGGTCGCCACGATCGCGGCTGCGCGTGGTTCGAACGCGCCGTAACCGTGATCGCGTGAGAGCTCGAGCGCGCGGGAGGCGTGCTCGCGGGCGCGATCGAGCTCGCCTCGCTCAGCAAGCGCCTCCGCCCAGCCGAGCTCGGACCGGGCCTCCCACACGCGCAGGCCGTGCCGGTGATGAAACTCGCAGGCGAACGCGAAGTCCGCGTCGGCATGCTCGTGGCGGCCCAGCGTCGCGGCGAGCATCGCCAAGTACGTGCGCGCGTGTCCGAAGCTGACGCCGCCGTTCCAGATGAACTGGTCGGCGTAGGGCTTGATGAGCCCGTGCAGCATCGCCGCGGCTTCGACCGAACGCGTTGCCGGGGCGGTGTCCGCGTACAGGGCCAGCCCGGTCATGCGATTCTGGTCATAGCGGAGGCGTTCGAAGTGCTGGGCGGCGGCGCGCGCAAGTATCACCGCGCCTTCGGGGCGGCGGTCGATGAGGCAGCACGTGTAGGCGAGCGCCGCCTCCCAGGCCGGCACGCCCGGGTATTCGGCACCATCCGCTCGATCAGCGCGATCACCTCCGCGCCTTTGCCCTGGAACATGCGGCTCACGGCGATCGTGCCTCCGTAGATCATCGCGGTGTCGGATTGACCTGCCTCCTGTCCGAGCTGGAGCGCCTGTTGGACCAGCCGCTCGCTGGCCTCCAGCGCGCACACAGATCCAGCAGCCGCAGCTGGCCTCGATCGTCCAGGCCACGCTCCTGCCCGTGGAGGATGCAGCCAAGCATCGTTGCTGCGGTGCGCACCCGTGGAACGGCCATTGCAGGTCTCGACCGCGAGAGCGTCGCCGGTGGCGCAAATCGCCAAACCCGCGTCGACCATCGACGGCGGCCGAGCCCCAAACGAATGCGGGAGTCGCCTCGGCCGAGTGGGTGCGCGCAAAGGTGAGAGACCAAGCTCGCGCCGCCGATTGGTTCTTGGGTGTGGCGCGGCGCGCGCGGGGGTTGGCCGGGCCCCTCAGCCGGTCAGGAGGAAGGCGCGGACGGCGGCGTCGAGCGCTTCGGCGCGGGCGTGGGAGGCCATCTGTCGCGTGATGTAAGCCTCGGCGAGCTCGAGGTCCGGGTCGGCCCAGCCGAGTGAGCCGCCGATCCCTCCCATGCCGAACCCGTCGCCGCGTGCCCACGCGTGCAGCCCAGGCCCCAGGTGCATTCGGAATCGAGGAGGACGTCGACGCCGGTCCGCTCGCCGGCGACCATCGCCTGGACAAGCGTCGGCGAGAGCAGACGGGTGCCGTCGAGCTAGCCGCCACGCAGGAGGGCGAGGTAGAAGCGTGCGACGCCTGTCGCGGTGGCGTGAGCGTTGACCGCCGGGGATCTCCGCGCTGCGCCACTCCTGGCCGTTGACGACCTCGAGGTCGAGCAGGCCGGCCGGGTTCGAAGTTGCGAGCGCGAACAGCTCTGAGTCCGTGTGCGGAAACCCGCCAGTGAGATCGACAGCCCGTGCCCGCTCGGCCGCACGGAGCCCAATGTGGATGTCGAGCGCCCACGGTCCGGCGATCGCCTCGCGCCAGAAGCGGCCCAGCGAGCGGCCGTCCACGCGGCGGACGAGCTCTCCGCAGAGGTGGCCGTAGAACAGCGCCTGCTCGCCGATGGCAGTCCCGGGCGCGAACCACGGCGCCTCGGCGGCGAGCGCGGCGCAGGTAGCGTCCCAGTCGTAGAGCAAATCGACGGGCTGCCGCTCGCGAAGCGCGATCAACCCGGCCTGATGGCTTAGCACCTGCCGGACGGTCACCGCTGCCTTCCCGGCGGCGGCGAACCCGGGCCAACACTGCGCGACCGGCGCGTCGAGGTCGATCTGTCCCCGGTCGACGAGCACGAGCACGCAGAATGCCGCGAAGGGCTTCGTACGGAGTACACGTGGACAAGTGCGTGGCGGGCGAACCCGTTTCCACCCCAGAGCTCGACGATGGTCTCGCCGCCGGCGATTGCGGTGAAAGCGGCGCCGGCCTCGCCGAGCTCGGTGAAAGCGGCGGCGAAAGCGTCGCGCACGGGCTCGAAGCCTGGAGTGACGGCGCCGTGGATCGTCGGCGAGCTCACTTGTCCGCGCTCCCGACGGCCGCTGCCATGAGCGTCGCGGCCTCGCCGTCGTCGAGGCCCTCATGCGTGAGGCGACGCCAGGTCAAGAAGTCGAGTGCGAGGCGGGTGACCGGCCGCCGGTTCCTCCCGCCGTCCGCGCCGCCCAATCCCGCGGCGAGCCCTGCGCAAGAAGCGGCATGGAGCCAGCAAGCCCGGCTCCTAGTACGTAGTTCGCCCCGTCCGCGAAGCATGGTCCTACGGATGGCGTGCCCGGACGCCATCGAGAGAGTGGTCGTCTGAGGAGCACACGGACCCTCGGCGGGACATGATGCTCAGCCTGAGAGTCGGCGAGCGGAGGAGGACGCAGTGAGGTCGACCGTGGGTGGAGACGCGAGGCGAGCTTGCTGGCGGCGCCGCTGGAGGTCGGTTCCGGTCGCGCTGTGGCTGGTTGCGCTCGCGTTGCTTGTCTTGCCCGCAGGCGCTCAAGCAGCGGGGAACGCATATGTCGCCAACGCTGGCTTCTTCAACGTCTCGCAGTCGGCCAACGTATCGCAGTACGCGATCGCCGCTGGCGACAGGCTATCGCCCTTGACCCCCGCGACCGTGTTCGCTGGTGCGGAACCCGCCGGTGTTGCCGTGACCCTGGACGGCAAGAGCGTCTACGTCACAGACTTTCTCGGTTACAGCGTGTCTCAGTTCTCCGTTGACCCCGTGACGGGCGCTCTCTCGCCGAAGACCCCCGCGACGGTGCCCGCGGGCGCGGGACCCGAAGCTGTCGCCGTGACACCCGACGGCAAGAGCGCCTACGTCACCAACGCGAACGACGGCACCGTCTCGCAATACAACGTCGGCCCGGTAAGCGGCGCATTGTCGCCCAAGACGCCCGCGAGCGTGGGCACGGCTAGGTTCGCCAACGCCGTCGCCGTGACCCCCGACGGCAAGAGCGCCTACGTCACCAACGAAAATGGCGGCACGGTCTCGCAGTACACGATCAACCCGGCGACCGGCGCGCTGTCACCGAAGGCCCCCGCGACGGTCGCCACCGGGACGCTCGTCTTCGGCATCGCCGTGACCCCCGACGGCAAGAGCGCCTACATCACCAATCTAGATGATGACGCCGTCGCGCAGTACTCGATTGATCCCGTGACCGGCGCACTGTCGCCGAAGACCCCTGCGACTGTCGTCGCGGGCGGGGGACCTAACGGCGTCGCCGTGACCCCCGACGGCAAGAGCGCTTACGTCACCAACGTCACCAACGTCGTGTCTCAGTACTCGATTGATCCCGTGACCGGCACGCTGTCGCCGAAGACCCCCGCGACCATTGGCACGATGGGGGAACCCGTCGGTGTTACGGTTGGTCCCGACGGCAAGAGCGCCTACGTCGCTGACACCTTCTCCCCTTCACCGGGCTTTATCTTGCAATACGCCATCGACCCGCTGACCGGCGAGCTGTCGCTGGCGGGCGCTGCGCCGACTGGCATTGGCCCCGGTGATATCGCTTTTACCCCGCTGCCGCGCGTGCACCCGACGGCCATCAGCGTGAGCTGTTCGCCGCCCGTCTTCGCTCCTGGTGACGCGACGGTCTGCAGGGCGACGGTCACGGACACGGCGGGCAGCGGCCAGTCGACGCCGACAGGGACGGTCGGCTTCACCCATAGTGGGTCGGGGAGCCTGTACGGCAGCCCGTGCGCCATGAAGGGGAGCGGCGGGTCGGCGAGCTGCGCGGTGGTCTTCACGTCATTCCCGCGTGGCGGGCAGGCGATCACCGCCAGCTACGGCGGCGACGCGACCCACAGCGCGAGTATCGGCAGAACCTTGGTGGCGGTCGTCCTACCGGCGAGCACGAACGGGTGCCGGGTGTTCGGCCACGGCCGGATCACCGCGGCCAACGGGGATCAGGCGAGCTTCCGTGGGCTGGCGTTTGCCAGGCCGCCGCTAGGCGCGGAGTGGTATCGGGACAGCGGGCCCGCGAACCCGTTCCGGCTGGTCTCAACCAGCGTCAACGCGGTCACGTGCAGCCCGGATGCGAGCCGTGCGAGCGTGTTCGGCACGGCGAAGCTCAACGGCACGGGGTCGGTGGAGTACCGGGTCGATATCCAGCTGGCGGCCTGGGAGCGCGGCCGGGACACGTATCGCATCCGTTTGAGCAACGGCTATGACTCTGGGCCCCGCCAGATCCGTCACGGCGATCTCAACATCCACCTCGCCCATTCAGACCATCGTCACCACGACGCCAACGCCAACCAGACCCAAGGCGCCCAACCAGACGGCGGGTAGCCACCCTCGAACCTCCGCCACGCCGCCGCACCCGACTAAGTAGTTCGCCCACCCCAAGGCACTTGCTCCTACGGATGGCGTGCCCGCGTGCCGGAGAAAAACTTGATCGTTCAGCGCGTGGGCCATCGCCGGAACGCGTTGCTCTGCGTGAGAGCGAAGCGCACTCGGAGTTGTAAGGCCAGGTGGACCGGAAGGTAGGATCGAATGAGGCGAAGCATCCTTGCAGCCGTAGCAGCGGCCTTGAATGTAGGTCCAATGAGGGCGAGGGTTTCGGTGGCCATTGCGGGGCTCGCGGTGGGGGCGGCTCTCGCGCTGCCCGGTATGGCCAGCGGGCAGGCTCCGGACATGGACTCGGTCACGGTTGGCCAGAGCAGCGAGTTCTTCCAATGCCTCGCGGGCCAGCGTCCTCCGATGTGCGCCCCTAACTTCTTCTTCGCGCTCAATGCCCAGAGCGGACCTTCCGGCGAGAACCCCACGGGACCCGTGTCGATCCACTTCGGCGGCTCTCTCGGGCCGACCTACGCCGGAACCGCGACCTGTCTCGCAGTCCACGGCAACCAAGCCGTGGTCGGTTTCGCCGGCACGTTCAGTGCCACCGGTTTCCCCCCGGGAACCTTTGCCGCCGCGCTTCGCATCACGGACGTTGCCAGTCCCGATCCCTTCCCGGACACCTTTGTCTTTCAGCTGCTCCCCTCGCCCGGGCCGACCAACTGTTCCTCCATTCCACCCCCCGATCCCCAGTTGCCCACGTACAACGCCGACGTCCTCGTCCACGATGCCCAGCCTCAGCTGCCGACCTCAAAGGCCCAGTGCAAGAACGGCGGCTGGCGCAACTACGGCAGCAAGTTCAAGAACCAAGGGCAGTGCGTGGCCTTCGTCGTGAAGCAAGCGCGGCAAAAATGTCTGGGCGAGCGGGCGAAGATCGGACTGCTGGCGTTCCGCAACAAGTACGGGCTAGGCCCCTACCACGTTCGTGCCATGCGTCGCTGCGTCAACCAGGCAAGCCGGTAAGAAATAACGCGACCCTGGCCATGACAGCAACCCGGTTTGAGCCAAGACCGGACTCGGCTGTCGTCGGCCCGCGGAGCCTGAGCGCGGACGATCGGAGCGACGGTGGGGCGGCGAACACGAGAAATGGCGACCGCCCTGTCCGGTTGGGATGTTTTTGCGGATGCATCGCCCGCACGCCAGCGAGAGGCTTGGATGTCCATGAGGAGCACGCAGGCCCTTCGCCGGAAAGCGTTGGGTGAGGGTGAGCCGGTGAGGTTTGGTTGAGCGAGAGGAGCAACATGCGACGCTTTGGCGGTTTGGTAGCAGCGTCGGTTTCGTGCTTGGCGTTGGCGTTGTTTGCGTGGCCCGTTGCCGCCGGAGCGGCTGGCAGCGTCTATGTAATCGATGGCGCCGTTTCGCAGTATGCGATCGGCGCTGGCGGCTTGCTCTCGCCGCTGACTCCGGCGAGCGTCGCCGCCGGCTCATCCCCGAGCGGCGTTGCGGTGACCCATGACGGCAGGAGCGCGTACGTCACCAACGTCGCCTCCGCCACGGTGTCGCAATACAGCATCGATCCACTCACCGGTGCGCTGTCGCCGAAGACCCCGGCGAGCGTCGCCGCCGGCTCATCCCCGAGCGGCGTGGCCGTGACCCATGACGGCAGGAGCGCGTACGTAGTCAACGACCCGGGGATCCAGCTCAACGGCACCGTGTCGCAGTACAGCATCGACCCGCTCACCGGTGCGCTGTCGCCGAAGACCCCGGCGAGCGTCCCTACGGGCAGGGCGCCTCAGGGCGTGGCCGTGACCCCCGATGGCAAGAGCGTCTATGTCACCAACACGGCTGCGAGCACCGTGTCCCAGTACAGCATCGATCAGGTGAGCGGCGCGCTGTCGCCGAAGGCTCCGGCGAGTGTCGTTGCCGGCTCAGTCCCCCTCGCGGTGGCCGTGACCCCCGATGGCAAGAGCGCCTACGTCTCCAACTTCGGCGGCGACACATTGTCGCAGTACAGCATCGATTCGCTGAGCGGTGCGCTGTCGCCAAAGACGCCGGCGAGCGTCCCCGGGGGCTCATTCCCGTTGGCAGTGGCCGTGACCCCTGATGGCAAGAGTGCCTACGTCACAAACCCATGTCCCATCTGTCACGTGGGCGGCGGCGACGTCTCGCAGTACAGCATCGACCCGGCGACCGGTGCGCTGTCGCCGAAGGCTCCGGCGAGCGTCGCCACGGGGAGGGACCTCGCTGGCATCGCTGTGTCCCCCGACGGCGCGAGCGCCTACGTCTCCAGCACCATCTTGGGTGACGGCGGTATCGTGCTTCAGTACGACATCAACCCGCTCACCGGCGGGCTTTCGCCCAAGACCCCGCCGAGTCTCGCCGCGGGCCAGTTCGGTGGCGGCATTGCCGTGGGACCGCTGCCGCGCGTGCCGACGAGCAAGGAGCAGTGCAAGAAGGGCGGCTGGCGTAACTACCCGCAGTTCAAGAGCCAGGGGCAGTGCGTGGCCTTCGTCGTGAAGCAAGCGCGGCAAAAATGTCTGGGCGAGCGGGCGAAGATCGGACTGCTTACGTTCCGAACGAAGTACGGGCTAGGCCCCTACCACGTTCGTGCGATGCGTCGCTGCGTCAACCAGACAAGCAGGTAGGAGAGGACGCGAGGGCGGGAAGCGCGTCCCAGCCCCTTGGTTGGTTGTCGGGGAAGGTCAGGTCGCTTCACGCTTGTACTGCGCGTACTGGCGATGCACAATCTGAAGAGGTGGGGGTGTCTGCCAGAGGACAAGGGCGAGTCGTTGCGTAGTTCCCCCCAGCCCACAGGGCTTGTTCCTACGGATGGCGTGCCCGCGCATCAGCGAGAGGCTTCGACGTTCATGCGGAGCACGCGGCCCGGAAGGAGCACCCGATGAAGCGAAGCATCATTTTCGTCGCGGCAGCCGTCGCGGCGGCCTTGGCATCGCCGAGCGTTTCCGGCGCCCAGGCGCCGACGGGGGACAGTGTCGTGGGGACCGGTGTCGCCGTGAGTCGGCAATTCATCGTCGACGCTCACAGCGGCCCGTCCGGCGAATCGCCCTCCGGTACGTACATGTACGGCGATGGCTTCATCGGGCTTCAGGGCCCGGTCACGTGCCTCTCGGTGACGGGTAACCGGGCCGTGGTCGGTGGCCAGGCGACGAGTCCCTTCGGCGGGTTGATCGGCGTGGTCGCCGTGATCGTGGACAACGGCGCGGCGGGTCCCGACACGCTCGTCATGGCGATGGTCCCGGCGGTTCCTCTTGTGTGCCCAGCCGGACTTCCGGCGCCACCGGCACCGCTCACCTCGGGGAACTTCGCGGTCTTTGACGCGCCGGCGTTGCCAACGTCAAAGGCCCAGTGCAAGAACGGCGGCTGGCGGAACTACCCGCAGTTCAAGAAGCAGGGCCAGTGCATGGCCTTCGTCGTGAAGCAAGCCCGGCAGAAATGTGTGGCTGAGCGGGCGAAGATCGGACTGGTGGCGTTCCGCAACAAGTACGGGCTAGGCCCTTACCACGTTCGTGCGATGCGTCGCTGCGTCAACCAGACAAGCAGGTAGGAAATAACGCGAGGACCCCCAGGCCATGACAGCAACCCTGTTTTGAGCCAAGACCGGACCTCGACTGTCGTCAACCTTCGGACCGTGGGTGTGCGCCACCGCGTCCCGCCTGCCGAGGCAGCCGGGGATGAATGCGGAGTTCGCCCGGATGGCGTCCCCGCGCACCAGCGAGAGCCTTGGATATTCACGAGGAGCACCCTGGCCGTTCGCGGGACGTGCTGCTCAAGCCCCAGAGTTCTCGCCGAGCGCACGGTGAGGGAGGAGGATCGTCATGTTCGCATTGCGACGGTATGCATTGCCACGACGACTACAGGTGGTGCTGGGGCTTGCGTTGATGGGACTGGCCGTCGCACCGAGCGCTAGGGGTGCGGCACCACTCGATACCGCGAACGCAACCGGTAACGGTGGATACTGGTCAAACGTCAGCATCCACGCAGTGAGCGGGACCTCGGGCGAAAGCCCCGGTGGGACAGTGACCTTCTCGATCGGCAGCCTATACGTCTCCGGGCCCGTGACGTGCTTGAGAGTCACAGGGCCCGACAGAGGCGGCGGCAGCGCCGTGTCGCCAACGATCGCCATCATCAACGCAGCGCCGACGACGATCCTCGGTGGCGTGGTCACAGTGGAGTTGGTGGACAACGGAGGCAATGGCGCCGACGTTATGAGCGCGCAACAGTTTGGTCGAACTCCGACCGATTGCTCCCACCCGGCAAACTTCGTCCTGAATGCCGCGCTGACAGATGGGCGTGCCGTTGTGTTTGACGCGCCCGTTCTGCCAACGTTCAAGTCCCAGTGCAAGAACGGCGGCTGGCGGAACTACCCGCAGTTCAAGAACCAGGGGCAGTGCGTAGCCTTCGTCGTGAAGCAAGCCCAGAAGAAATGCCTGGCTGAGCGGGCGAAGATCGGAGTCCTGGCGTTCCGCAACAAGTACGGACTGGGCCCGCACCACGTACGTGCGATGCGTCGCTGCGTCAACCAGGCAAGCCGGTAGGAAATAACGCGACCCCAGGCCATGACAGCAGCCCGGTTTTGAGCCAACACCGGACTCGACTGTCGTCGGCCCGCGGGAGCATTTACATAGCTGGGCACGATGCCGATCGACAACGGTCAGCGCCGAACCATCCCAAGGCCCACAACGCAAGGGGGGTGATGAAATCGTGCAAATCGATGCGAAGCAAGAGCCGCGGCTGCGGCCCGCGAACTTCGAGTCGGGCGAACCTTGTGGAGCGCCACCGCCCTGGCCCGACCAGCTCATGGTCGAAACTCAGCGCGAAGCTAACCGCGTGACCATCTCGCTTACGGCGAACTCGACATCGCAACGTGCCGCTACTCGATCACCGGCTTCGCGACGCGCAATCGGCTGCCAAGATCACCGTCGATCTAAGCCGTCTCGAGTTCAAGGACAGCGCCGGCCTCCGGACCCCTGCTCACGGCCCACAAACGAGCCAGCACCAACGGGCACCAGCTCACACTCCGCCCCGGACCCGACGCCGTGCATCGCGTCTTCGAAATAACCGGCACCGACAAGCTGTTCACCTTCGAGTACTGAACGGTCACACCGTCGTGTGCTCGTCGGCCATCATCTCCTCGAGCGTCTTGACGTAGTCGCGGCCTGGATGCCCGCCGAGCCGCTCGATCCGCTCGACGACACGCCACAAAAGTCATCGACGGCGACGCGGCTGCCGAACCCGCAGGTCCGTCGGAACGGGTGCTCCTCGGGAGCCGGGCAGCGACGCCAGGGCAGACAGAGCTCCAGAACGCCGAACAGCGTCCCTAAAGCGCGCCGGGGGCATCCACAGCCCCGCGATCGCCCGCAAGGTCACCAGGCCGCAGCACCCGAAGCGCCCGCAACGCCCTCCGGCACCAAAAGCAGGAGCTGCGAGACCAGCCCACCCGGTCTCGCAAGTCGCCGACAGTGAGCACGGAAGTTCGGGAGCGCAATCGCTAACTACGGGAGCCCGTTCTCCGCTGGCAAGTAGAACTGTTCAGTTCGCCAGTCTGTGCCCCTCCCCCCGGCCAGGCCACCCCGGCGGTACGTTTTCTTGCCTGTTTGCGGGGTGCCTGGTTTTGTTGGCGTGGTCGGGGTGTACTGTCGCGGCCGGTGGCTGTTTCGGGTCATGCGCATGAGTTTCGTCTTCCGCCCCTGGTGCAGGAGCTGGTGGACGAGCCCGCAGGTGTGGATTGGCTGCGGATAAGCGTTTATGTGGTGGTGGTGTTGGTGTCGCTCGGTTTTTGGGGCGGCGTGGTGTGGCTAGTGTTGGGTGAGCCCGTGTGATGTGCGGTCGAGGCCGGGCGTGCGGAGGTAGCGGGCGGTGAGCGAAAGCTCTGCATCCATAATGGCCGACACAACCTGCCACATGTCGATCTCCCTCGACGGCTTCGTCGCCGGGCCGGATCAAAGCCGCGAAGACCCGCTCGGCAAGCGGGGCCGCGAGCTTCACGGCTGGCACCTTGGCGACGAGCGCGCGAACGAGGCGGACGCCACCGCCGAGCGCCGTCTGCTGCGCCCCCGCGGCGCCTACGTCATGGGCCGCAACATGTTTGGCCCGATCCGCGGCGAGTGGGACGAGGAGTGGTCGGGCTGGTGGGGGCCCGAGCCGCCCTACCACGCACCCGTGTTCGTCCTAACCCATCACACTCACGCGCCGATCGAGATGGAGGGCGGGACGACGTTTCAATTCGTCACCGATGGCTTCGACGCCGCCTACGCCCAGGCCCGCGAGACTGCCGGCGCAGACGGCATCGACATCGCGGGTGGCGCCTCGACCGTCCGCCAAGCGCTGCTAGCGGGCGTCATCGACGAGCTCTGGCTCGACATCGTCCCCGTTCTACTCGGGTCCGGCGAGGCGATATTCAACGGCGTCGCCGAGTTCGATTTCGAGCCCGACGAGGTCCTCCGTTCCCCACTGGCGACGCACATCTGCTACCGCCGGGCGGGATGAGATGGGTACACGCAACCGTGCAAGCACCTGCGCAGTAGCGGGCGGGTTTTGAAGCTGCGACCCCTGAGCGCGAAGTCGCGCCGCGGCAGGCCGCGACTCTAGCTCGCCCTACGGGCTCGCCTCCATCGCAGCCCGCCGCCCAAAGGAGCCAGATTTCAACCGGCACCCACCCAACGAGGGGGTGCATTTTCGACCGGCGCAAAGGGGTGCGAATTCAAACGGCCTTGACAGCGCTGGCCATTCCACTGGCCCATCGGTACCACGTCAGACCCTTGAACCGACTCGGGAAAGGGCAGTCTAGGCCGTGCTCGCGCGATTCCCTCAGCAAGGCCGCGTTTTCGAAGTTCGCTTCGCTGTGCCCACGTCCCCGGCGCCGGAACCCGAACAACTCCGCCGACTGATCGAGCAGCCGACGAGCACACCCACACAAAACTCGGCGCCGATGTCCAAGCGGGTTCTCGGCCAACGATGAAGCGGCGACCGCGGCCAACGGGAGGAACAACTCAACCTTCGGACCGTGGGTGTGCGCCACCGCGTCCGCCTGCCAGCGCCGGGAGGAATCCGTAGTTCGCCCCTAGCCCACAAGGCTTGTTCCTACGGATGGCGTGCCCGCGCAACAGCGAGAGGCTCGGTCGTCTATCGGGAGTGTGCGCGGTTCGTTTCGGAACTGCGCTGCTCAACGTTGAGAGCCTCAACGCTGTCGTATAGGGCGAGGGGAAGAAAGATCGCAATGTCTGTGGACATCCGCCCGGCTACCTCAACTACGTTGCCGATGCGTGTAGGCGTCCGGGTGGGCCTGGGGTTGATGGCATTGTTCTTGTCCATGTCGGTCTTGGGAATCGCACCGGTAGTCAGCACCGCGCGTGCCGCGACGATCATCGAGTATCCGGTTCCGACGCCCGGGAGTGCCCCCTTTGGAATTGCAGCCGGACCCGACGGAGCCGTGTGGTTTACGGAGGTCTACGGCAACAAGGTTGGGCGAGTCACAGCCTCTGGGACGTTCGCGGAGTATCCGGTGCCGACGCCGCGGGCGTGGCCCTTTGAGATCGCCACTGGACCTGATGGGGCGCTGTGGTTCACCGAGGAGCTCGGCAACAACATCGGGCGCGCGACGACCTCCGGTAGCGTCCGCGAGTTCGCACTCCCGACGCCCGAAAGTCATCCCGAGGGAATCGCTGCCGGGCCCGACGGGGCGCTGTGGTTCACCGAGTTCGCCGCAAACCAGATCGGGCGGATTACGACCTCGGGGACTTTCACCGAGTACCCGATCCCAACCCCTAACAGTAACCCGACGGGGATCGCATCGGGCCCCGATGGGGCGCTGTGGTTCGCCGAGAGTTCCGCGAAGTACCAGATCGGGCGGATTACGACTTCGGGGAATATCAGCGAGTACCGGATTTCGACGGCCCCGAGATTCCCTGCCCAGATCGCCGCTGGACCTGACGCGGCGCTGTGGTTCACCCAGGGCCTCGAGTCGAACAACACGATTGGGCGAATCACGACGTCGGGGAGCACCAGCGAGTTCACAATCCCGACGCAGGGAAGCGACCCCGAGGGAATCGCCGCTGGACCTGACGGGGCGCTGTGGTTCGCCGAGCGGGCGAGCAATAAGGTCGGGCGGGTTACAACATCGGGGGCGTTCACGGAGTATCCGACCCCTACGCCGGCTAGCGCCCCCTTCGGGATAACCGCTGGACCTGCCGGGGCGCTGTGGTTCACCGAGCAGAACGGCGACAAGATCGGTCGGATCCCAGTGGTGCCCACCTCCAAGGCCCAGTGCAAGAACGGTGGCTGGCGGAACTACTCGCAGTTCAAGAACCAGGGTCAGTGCGTGGCCTTCGTCGTGAAGCAAGCCCGGCAGAAATGTGTGGCTGAGCGGGCGAGGATTGGACTGGTGGCGTTCCGCAACAAGTACGGGCTAGGCCGTTACCACGTTCGTGCGCTGCGTCGCTGCGTCAACCGGGCAAGCCGGTAGAAGAGAACGCGAGGCCGGGAAATAGGGGTCCCGCCCCGCCGAGCGTTCTGGTCTTTCCTATCAAGCGACGCTTTCGCCCTATACCAGCGCCCGCCTGCTATTAGGCCCGAAAGGGGTTAGGCTGGGTCCTGCTCTTGCTCTTGCTCTTGGCGAGGAGGAGACAGGTGATCGCTCGCGCGGCGTGACCTGGTTTCGGCTCAGCTAGTAGTGGACGAGCCGCTGGTCGTCGGCACGCTGCTGCGGCTGGGGTCGGGCGCTTACCCGGTCTTGGCGATGATCGTTCTCATCTCGTCGGCGCTGAATGCGCGCAGCGTGCTGGTACGCAGATTGCCCTGGGCGGAGAGCATCAGTAACGCCGCCGCCAGCGTCTCCTCGTCAGGGGCATCGAGGATGGACACCAGGTCGTGCCCGCCGAGCGTCCAGTAGGTGTCTTTGAACGTGACGCCCAGTTTCTCGAAACTGCCTCGCGCCGCCTCGTATCGGTCGATGGAGTCCCTGAAGCTACCGACGCCCTGTTGCGTCCAATCGATCAGCACAACGAAGGTCGCCATGCTCACCTCCTCGGTCGTGTTTGATCGACCCTAAGCCTTCTACGACCGTGCTTCAAGCCGCTGGCGCGCGTCCGGTCCAAACGGTGGCCGAGACTGGCGGGGAGAGCCCTCCTTCGCCGCGAGCGTCCGGGGCTTGCCTATGAAGCGACGCTTAGGCTACATACCACATACCCTCGGCTGGTCCTAGCTAACTCGGGCGGAGCGGGTTGACTTGCATGGCGGGTGGGCGTAGCGTCGCGTGTGATAGCTCGCCTTGGCTTGAGATGGATCTACCTGGCGAGCGTGACCGGCGCGGACGGCCGTTTGCGCCCTCCCGATGGGACGTTCTCTCTCTCTCCCCCCCGGGCGAGCGGGCGCGGTATTGCCAGAACGGGCGGGTGACGATGAGGCTGGTACATCGAAACGGACGTGGAGGCTGGTGGTGGAGGCGTCGGCGGTTGGGATTGGTGGTCTCCTCGTCGGCGCGGTCGCTGGCCGTCCTCGCGGTGCTTGTGATGCCCGCGGTCGCACGAGCGGCCGGAAGCGGCTATGTCGCCCACGAGGGCGCGCTTAGCGGCGTATCGCAGTACGCAATCGCTGCCGGGGGACAGCTCTCGCCTCTAAGCCCCGCGACGGTCGCCGCGGGCGCGTTCCCCAGCGGCATTGCCGTCAGCCCCGACGGCAAGAGCGTTTATGTCGCTAACAACGACGTAGTCGGCACGGTCTCGCAGTACAGCATCGACCCAGTGACCGGCGCGCTGTCGCCCAAAGCTCCCGCGACTGTTGCCACGGGCATAGGAGCCATCGAAGTGGCCGTCACTCCAGACGGCAAAAGTGCCTACGTCACTAACTGCTGCTCGGTCTCGCAGTTCAACGTCGCCCCGGCGACCGGTGCCTTATCGCCCAAGAGCCCGGCGACCGTGACCGCTGGCACGATCCCCTTTGGTGTTGCCGTGGCCCCCGATGGCAAGAGCGCTTACGTGACCAACGTCGGCGACAACATCAGACCCGGCACCGTCTCGCAGTACAGCATCGACCCCGTGACCGGCGCGCTTTCGCCCAAGACTCCCGCGACGGTGGCGACGGGTACGGGTCCTGATGCCATCGCCGTTACCCCCGCTGGAAAAAGCGCCTACGTCGCTAATGACGACGACAGCACAGTCTCGCAGTACAGCATCGACCCCGTGACCGGCGCGCTGTCGCCCAAGATCCCTGCAACGGTTGCCGCGGGCGGGGACCCGGGCGCGGTTGCGGTGACTCCGGACGGGAAGAGCGTCTTCGTCGCCAACTTCGCTGGCGACGACGTCTCGCAGTACAGCATCGACCCCGTGACCGGCGCCCTGTCGCCCAAGACACCCCCGGCCGTCGCCGCGGGGTCCGGTCCGGCGGGCCTTGCTGTTACTCCCGATGGCCGGAGCGCCTACGTCACCGACTTTGCGTTCGACAACGCCACAGTGTCCGAGTACGACATCAACCCGCTGAGCGGCGCGCTCTCCTCGAAGATCCCGGCGACGGTTGCCACGGGCCAGTTCCCCGTTGGCATCGCCGTCACGCCGCGTCCGCGCGTGCCCACCTCGAAGGACCAGTGCAAGAACGGCGGTTGGCGGAACTTCGGCACCATGTTCAAGAACCAGGGTCAGTGCGTGGCCTTGGTCGTGAAGCAAGCCCGGCAGAAATGTCTGACCGAGCGGGCGAAGATCGGACTGCTGGCGTTCCGCAATAAGTACGGCCTAGGCCGTTACCACGTTCTTGCGATGCGTCGCTGCGTCAACCAGGCAAGCCGTTAGGAATAACGCGAGGCCGGGAAATAGGGTCCCGGCCTCGCCGAGCGTTCTCGTCTTCCCTGTCAGGCGAACCTCCCACAACGAGGCACGGTGGATCGTTCTGGGCCTGCGGCCCGGCTTACAAGGCCGGGCTGCTGAGTGGGGACCGCCAAGGAGTCAGCTCGCGGCTCACACGACCGCAGCACAGGCAGCCTACGGTCGGCGGCCGTGTCTGGCTCTCCGATGGTGCGTCCGGCGCCGTGGTGGGCTTCCGCAGTCGGCGACGTACTGGTAGCAGGCGTCGTGGTAGCACTGTTCGCCGTCTCGCCCGAGTTGCGGGTCGCGCAGCAGCGAGCTTATGCCGAGGGTCCCGTTGTGCCGCACGACGATGGGCTCATAGATACCGAGTCTGTCGCCGCAGACCGGGCAGCACAGCCACTCGGTGATCACCGCGTCCATCGCGGCAGGATTACCCAGACGCGATCTGAGCGAATCCGAACGAACGACGGCAACGAGCGCGTAGTTACTACGCGTCGCAGACCGCGTGGCGACAATCAAGGCGACCGTGTGCGAAGGCGATATCGGATGCAGCGGGCCCCGGCTACTCGCCTGAGGGCCGGGGCCCGCGCCCAATGCTGCGCTGCCGGGGCATGGGCCACTGGACGACGTACATGGTCACCGGGAGGCGCGTTGCGGACCTCGACGACGGTGCCCACGCCGAAATCAGTCTCGACGCAGACCACCCGATCGCCCTTGCTGAACGTCATACGTTTGAGCGTAGGCATCCGGGTGTGAGGAGGCAAGGTGGGCGCGGGTGCCTGGGGCCTCTAACGAGTCGATGCGTGCTGAGCGGGCGTGCCATGAGCGGCGGGCGTAGAGCCGCGTAGACCGAACGACGAGATGCCGAACGCAGCCACGAACAAAGCCAGCGTGGCGGCGCGCATCCGCTTCGGGGTCAGCCAGGTCATGTGCCGCGCTTGGAGCCACGACCGGGCTCCGCTGGCGCCTGCGGCGGCAGCCATCACACATCCGGCGCACATGGACAAGATGGTACGCCTCAGTATCGCCCCCAGCGTGTCAGCGGAAGCTAACGAGTCCCCAAGGGCGGCCTTGGAATCTGGACGCGCCCCGCGCTGCCGCAACGCCGCGCGGGGACGCCCCGGAGGCGTCGCCGGAGCCGTCGAGCACGCCGCAGGCGGCACGAGAACCGGTCCCCGCGGCCATCGCCCACGACTTGGAGCGTGGCCTGGGCTGGCCGCGTCCGCGGGTCCGTCGTTTGGCCGAGCCGGGCCGCGGTCCGTTGTTGTCACCGCCGGGCGGCCCGTTGCAGTGACTCATGCTGCCAAGGGTCCGGCTCCGATAAGTCAGGTGCGAGGCTCGGCCGCAGCGCTGCACGGGAGCGGTCGGGCTTCGCATGTTCCGCGGAATGCGCAACGACTGCGGCCCGTCGACGGAAGGGACAGGGACCGCCGATGCCCTAGTCCACGGTTAGAGCGAGCCGCTCATCCGTGCCCCACGGGCTAGAGCGACTCGCGAACCGGTCTTGATGTCAAACGGACCGGCCCATTCCTCAAACGAGGAACGACCTTGGTCTACCCGCCGCCGCATCGGCGAAAACGGCCGCCATGAAGCTCCGCAAGAAGCGGCATGGAGCCAGCAAGCCCGGCTCCCAGTACGTAGTTCGCCCAACCCAAAGCGCTTGCTCTTACGGATGGCGTGCCCGCACGCCCGCGCGAGGCTCGATGCTTATGAGGAGTACACGGACCGTCGCGCGGTCGGGGTCAATGGTGTTCGCGCTGGCGCTGTGGGTGGGTGTGCTCGCGTTGGTTATCTTGCCTGTGGCCGCGCACGCGGCTGGGAGCGTGTACGTCGCCAACGCCCGCTCCGGCGGTAGCACTGTTTCGCAGTTCGCGATCGGCGCCGGGGGCTTGCTGTCGCCGTTGAGCCCCGCAACGGTCGCCGCTGACAGCGAACCTCTCGCGGTCGCGGTAACTCCGGACGGCAGAAGCGTTTACGTCACGAACGCCGGTCGCAATACGGTCTCGCAGTACACCGTCGACCCGTCGACCGGCGCGCTGTCGCCGAAGGTGCCCGCAACCGTCGCCACCGGCCCAAGTCAAACCGGCCCGGCAGGCGTTGCCGTGACCCCGGACGGCAAGAGCGCGTACGTGACAAATGCGTCCGGCAATACCGTCGCGCAGTTCACGATTGACCTGGTGTCCGGAGTGCTGTCGCCCAAAACTCCCGCGACGCTTGCGACGGGCACATCACCCCATGGTGTGGCCGTGACCCCCGACGGCAAGAGCGTCTATGTGACCAACTTTGGCCTAAACCCCCCGAATCCGCTCGCGACCGACACGATCTCGCAGTACAGCATCGATCCGGCGACCGGCGTGCTGACGCCCAAGACTCCCGCCACCGTACCCACAGGCGCCGGACCCCTGGGCGTCGCGTTAGCTCCCGATGGCAAGAGCGTGTATGTCGCCAACGACTTCGGCGGCGCCGTGTCCCAGTACAACGTCGACCCGTTGAGCGGCGTGCTGAGGCCCAAGTTCCCCGCCACCGTAGCGACCGGCAGCAACCCCCTGTCTGTGGCAGTGACGCCTGACGGCACGAGCGCCTACGTCACCAATCCCGCCGGGGTCGCGCAATACAGCGTCGACCCGTTGAGCGGCGTGCTGTCGCCCAAGTTCCCCGCCACCATAGCGGCGGGCGATCTACCGGAGGGCGTCGTCGTGACCCCGGACGGCAAGAGCGCCTACGTCACCGATGAAGGCTTCAACATGGTCTCGCAGTACAACGTCGATGCCGTGACCGGCGCGCTGTCGCCCAAGACTCCAGCGATTGTCACGGCGGGCGACGGTCCGTTCGGCATCGCCGTAGGACCCCTGCCCCTCGCCAAACGCGCGACGTCGACGAGCGTCCGTTGTGCGCCGAGCCGGTTTGCCCCTGGTGATTCGACGGTCTGCAGGGCGACGGTCACGGACACGGCGGGCAGCGGCCAGTCGACGCCGACGGGGACGGTCGGCTTCACCCATAGTGGGTCGGGGAGCCTATATGGCAGCCCGTGCACGCTGTCGGGCAGTGGAGTGTCGGCGAGCTGCTGGGTGTTCTTCAGCTCGTTCCCGCGTGGCGGGCAGGCGATCATCGCCAGCTACACCGGCGATAGCGAGCACTCCACTAGTACCGGTGCCACCCTGGTGTCGGTGGCCGTGCCGGCGAGCACCAGCGGATGTTTGGTGTTCGGGCATGGCCGGATCACGGCGGCCAACGGCGATCAGGCCAGCTTCCGTGGCCTGGCGTTCGCCAAGCCGCCGCGCGGCGCGGAGTGGTATCGGGACAACGGGCCCGCCAAACCATTCCGGCTGCTCTCAACGAGAGTCGACGCTGTGACGTGCAGCGCGGACGCGTCGCGCGCGAGCGTGTTCGGCAAGGCCAGGGTCAACGGCACGGGGTCGGTCGAGTACCGGATCGACATCCAGCTGACGGCCTGGGAGCGCGGCCAGGACACCTACCGCATCCGGCTGAGCAACGGCTATGACTCCGGCCCGCGGCAGATCGGCCACGGCGACCTCGACATCCACCTCCGCCAATCAAACCATCGTCACCGCGACGCCAACGCCAACCAGACCCAAGGCGGTGGACAAGACGGCGGCTAGTCGCGGGGGATGTGGTGCTCCAAGCCCTGCCTGCACACGGCGAGGGAGGGGATTGCGATGTCTGCATTGATTCGTTATGCGTCGCTTGCGCGGCTACGGTTGGTGCTGGGGCTTGCGTTGGTGGGGTTGGTGTTCGCGCCGAGCGCATCGGGGGCGGCAGCGCCGCTAGACACGGTGACCGCGTTTGGTAGCGGCTTGCACTTTGCTGAGCTGAACGTCAGCGCGCAAAGCGGGCCCTCGGGTGAGAATCCCAGCGGGACGGCAGGCTTCATACTCGCCCTGCCGCCCGTCTTTTCCCCGGTCCTCATCGCAGGAGCGGTGACCTGCCTGAACGTGAACGGACACACCGCGGTTGTTAACCTGCGGGACCAGGCGACTTCCGAAATCTGGACGCTCGCTTTGGTCGATAACGGAGGCAACGGCACAATAAGCACTGATTTTGGCCGTGCTCCTACGGATTGTTCGCGGATCGCAAACGGCACCCCCGAGACCATGAGAGATGGTAGTCGCGTTACGGTCTTTGACGCGCTGTCGGTGACGACGGTATTTCCGGCTGATGGCGCGACGGGCGTGGGGGCCGGAACCCCGGTCCTCGCGGTCTTCGACGCACCGATGGATCACGCGTCGACCGCGGCGGCGTTCACGCTCAAGCGCACGAGCGATAACAGCCCGGTTGCGGGCAAGGTCGGTTGGTACTACGGGGTGCCGATCTTTGTGCCGTCCAGTCCGCTCGCGCCGAGCACGCAGTACACGGCGACGATCTCGACTGCGGCCACGGATCAGAACGGCTTCAACCTGGGCAGTCCTAAGACGTGGTCGTTTAACACAGAGCCGGCGCCGACGGCCACCTTCATGTACCCATCCGCTGGGGCGAGCGGCGTTTATCCGAACGTGCCCGTTCTGGCGGTCTTCAGCACGGCGATGGACCAAGCGTCTACAGCGGCCGCGTTCACGCTCAAGCGCACGAGCGATAACACCCCGGTGGCGGGCAAGGTCGTTTGGTACTACGGGGTGCCGATCTTTGTGCCCAGCGGCGATCTTGGCACCGGCGTGCAGTACACGGCGACGATCTCCACCGCCGCCAAGGACCAGAAGGGGACGCCGCTGGCGGCGCCTGTGAGCTGGCAGTTCACGACGATCAATCAGCCGATCATCGACAGCGTTTACCCAGCGGCGGGCGCAACCGGCGTCGCGACAAGCAGTCCTGTTGTGGCGATCTTCAGCGAGGCGATGGATCACGCGTCGACCCAGGCGGCGTTCACGCTCAAGCGCACGAGCGATAACAGCCCGGTGGCGGGTAGCGTCATCTGGTACTACGGGGTGCCGATCTTCATCCCTTCCAGCGCGCTGGCCCCCAATACCGCGTACACGGCGACGATCGCCGGGACAGCGACAGACCAGTCCGGACGCACGCTGGCCAACCCGACCAGCTGGGTCTTCACGACCGGCTCCACGGCCAGCGCGAGCGTCGCGCGAGCGTTCCGCTGGAGCAGCCCCAGCCCGAGCCACCCGCTAAGCGCAGCTCACCACACCCGGCGTCCGCCGAGACTCAACCCCTCGCACCGACCCATCCCGCATCCCATCAGCGAGAGCCTCAGACAGCTCGAACGCCGCCTACAGAACTTCGCCACACATGCCCGGCACAGGCAGTAGTTCGCCCACCCCAAGGCGCTCGCCCCTGCGGATGGCGTGCCCCTTTGCACGCGGGAAGGGTTGGCTGTTGATGAGGGGCGCACACGGGCTGTCGTCCAGGTGCAGGCTGCTCAAGCCCAAGAGTCCTCGCCGGCGCACGGTGAGGGAGGAGGAGTTCGATGTCTGCATTGCTTAGTTGCGCGTCCCTGCGACGGCTACAGGTGGTGCTGGGGCTTGCGTTCGTCGGGTTGGGGGGGGCGGCCTCGGCGCAGGCCGCGCCTTTCGTCTACGCGACGAATGTCGGCAACCCCAATGTCCTGCAATACAACGCGGCAGGCGGGGCGCTTACGCCCCTCGCGCCAGCCACCGTGAGCACGCAGGGAAACCAGCCACTCGGGCTCGCGGGCACTCCCGACGGTCGTAACGTCTACGTGGGCATTTCTAGTTCCAGTGCTGCCAGAGTGATCCTGCAGTACACGGTCGGGCCCAATGGTGCGCTCGCCCTTAAGCTCGACCACCGGCGCGCCCGCTGTGGCTTACCCCGAGTCGCTGGCGGCCAGCCCGAACGGTCAGAGCCTGTATGTCGTCAATAGGTCCGGCTCCGACTTGCTGCTCCAATACACGGTGCAAGCGGACGGATCGCTGACACCCAAGTCACCCCCCGGCGTAGCCCCCACCGGTTTTTCGCCGGAAGACGTGGCGGTCAGTCCCGACAGCCGGAGCGTGTACGTCACGAACGACGGCGGGACGGTGTCCCAGTACACCGCGGCTGCCGACGGGACCCTCAGCCCGAAGTCTCCAGCGACGGTGCCCACGGGGAGCGGCGATGAGTCCGCTGAGCCGTTCGGAGTGGCAGTGAGTCCAAACGGCAACAGCGTTTACGTTGCGAACTTCGAGGCATTCATCAACCTCAATGGAAGCATCTCGCAGTTCAGCGTAGGTGCGGGCGGAACGCTTAGCCCGAAGTCGCCTCCTTCCGTGGTGGCGGCCGGGCACCTGGAGGATTTGGTGGTCAGCCCCGACGGTAGAAACGTCTACGCCACCAACCTCAACCCTCCGAATACGATGCCCGGTACGGTGGTGCAGTACAGCGTAGGCATGGACGGGACGCTTGCGCCGAAGTCGCCGCCCGCCGTTGCCGCGGGTTTCGCGCCGTTCGGGATCGCTATCAGCGGCGACGGCAAGAACGTCTACGCAGCCGACGAAGGCAGTGCTGCGATCTCGCAGTACTCGGTTGGCGCCGATGGAGCTCTGAGCCCCAGGTCACCGGCAACCGTTCCCGCTGAAGGCGCTCCCTACCAGATCTTCGTCACTCCGCTGCGCACCCCGACCAGCAAGGACCAGTGCAAGAACGGTCGCTGGCGGAACTACCCGCAGTTCAAGAACCAAGGGCAGTGCGTGGCCTTCGTCGTGAAGCAAGCGCGGCAGAAGTGTCTGGCTGAGCGGGCGAAGATCGGACTGGTGGCGTTCCGCAACAAGTACGGGCTAGGTCGTTACCACGTTCTCGCGCTGCGTCGGTGCGTCAACCGGGCAAGCCGGTAGCGAGGGGGAGGAGGAGCGTGATGTCTGGATTGTTTCGTTATGCGTCGCTGCGACGGCTGCAGGTGGTGCTGGGGCTTGCGTTGATGGCCTTGGTGTTCGCGCCGAGCGCAGCCGGCGCGACACAACTGGACACGGCGACGGCGACAGGTAGCACCGACGGGACCGGCGGCTTCTTCAATATCAGCGTCGACGCGCACAGCGGGCTCTCGGGAGAGAGCCCCGGGGGCAGCGTCTCGCTTGGCTTCTTCTTTGATTTCGATGGCAAACTTGTGGCCGTCACCGTCGGAGGTCCTGTCACGTGTCTGAAGGTCGCCGGTAACACGGCGGTCATCGGGTTCCACGACATCGATTTGACCGGAGGCTACGGTGTCGTCACGTTGGTGGACAACGGCGGCTCCGGGTCGGACCTGCTGGTGGTGGGCAATATTCCCGGTAACCCGATCGACTGTTCAGCCCCACCTGCCGTTTCCGATTCAGCCTTGAACGGTCGCGCCGTCGTGTTCGACGCGCCAGACCCGACATCGACGAGCGTCAGTTGTTCGCCGAGCGCATTCGCTGCGGGTGATGCGACTGTTTGCAAGGCGACGGTCACGGACACGGCGGGCACCGGTCAGTCGACGCCGACGGGGACGGTCAGCTTCTCTAGCAGCGGCGCAGGCAACTTTGGTGGCAGCCCGTGCACGCTGTCGGGCAGGGGAGGCGGGATGCCGCCCCCGTCCCTGATCGGCAAGGTTATGGACGCGGCAGCCGATGTTCACTCGCCGGCGCAGGTGACGGATGGGCTCAGGACGCTGCTCGGGGTCGAGCTCGACGCGGATGAGCTCGCGTATCTCGAGCATTTGGGTAGGGCTGTGTTGCGTGCGGTGCTCGAGGCACGCCCGCGGTGATTTCTAGGGCTGAGCCGAAAGCTCGGGTTGCCCCCTAGGTGGCCCCATCGCCCCTAGCCCGCCGGTCACACCCGCAAAATCCCTGCAAATAATTGAAGCCGACGCCCGGACTCGAACCGGGGACCCCTTCATTACGAGTGAAGTGCTCTACCAGCTGAGCTACGTCGGCGCGAGGCGGAGTCTAACGTCGTCGCGGGGCCGGGTCCGGAGTCCCGCTGAGGCGCTCGCGCCACTCCTCGGCGAGGATCGCGTAGCGCTCGTGGTCGCGCCAGCGCCCCCCGATCTTCAGGTAGCGCGGGGAGAATCCCTCGCGGCGGAACCCCGCGCCGCGGGCGAGCGCGAGCGAGGCGCTGTTGCCCGGCTGGATGTTGGCCTCGACGCGATGCAGACGTAGCCCGAGGAAGGCGTGGCGCAGGACCAGCTCGATGCCATGGCGCATATATCCCTGTCCAGCGTAGGGCTTGCCCACGGCGTAGCCCAGGTATGCGCTCTGCAGCCGGCCCCGGAAGATCTGGGAGAGGTTGAAGAAGCCCATAATCGCGCCATCCTCTCCGCGGCACAGGAGCATGGCCTCAAAGTCCGGTCGGCGCGAGTCCGCCAGATACGCGTTGAAGGCCTGGGCGTCGACCGGCGCCGTCGCCCATGGCCGGTGGAACGACTTGCTGGCCCGCATCAGGGCGGTGAACTCCTGCCGGTCGGTCAGTCGCGGCGAGCGGATGAGCACGCCGGTCCGGGTCGCGATCACGCGAGCACCGCTTCGAGTCGATAGGCCAGCGCCTCGCAGGCCAGTTCCTCGGAGACGTTCAGCTGGAAGCGCTGCCGGGTGTCCTCGACGAGCTCCACCGCGGCTCGCAGGCGCCCCGGATCGTGGCCGGCGTCAGCCGCGAGCTCTACGGCCCGGTCGCGGTGGTGGGCGAGATCTTCCGCCCCCCAGGCCAGACAGGCCAGGTCGCGAAACCAGAGCGAGACGATCTGCAGAGCCAGGTCCAGGGCGGTCGTCTCGGTCCGGCGCCGCACGCGCCTGATGCGCTCAGACCACTCGTTCTCGATCCGCTTGTGCTCCTTGCGCGGATACAGCTCCATCTCCTCGGCCGCACGTTGCTCGAGGTTCGCCCTCACGAGCTCGCCCTGCGCTCTCACCGCCGCGAGCATGTCCGTCCACGGCCTGGCGCTCGCCGCCTCGCCGGCGAGCGCCGAGCGAGCGAACGCCTCTGCCCCGGCGCGCAGGATCGTCCCCTCCTCCCCGGCCAGCGTCGCCGCCTGCTCGGCGTCGCCGAGCGCCAGCCTGACACACGCGAGCGCTGTGTCCGCGCTCACGCCTCGGGCTTCGATGCGACCCGCGAGCTCCACTTCCGCCGGTGCGTCGAACCGCACGAGCTGGCAACGCGAGCGAATCGTCGGCAGCACCTCGGCGAGGCGATCGGTCAGCAGGATCAGGTGCACGTACGACGCCGGCTCCTCGAGCGTCTTGAGCATCCGGTTGGCCGCCTCCTCTCCGAGCTCATCGACCCGCTCGATCACGAAGACGCGCCTGGAGGCCTCGAATGGTGTGCGCGTCGCGGCGGCCACGACCGGCCCATCGATGTCCCCCACCAGGATCTCGTGTGCGCCGCTCGGCGCCACCCATGTCAGGTCGGTGTGCGCCCCGGAGAGCACTCGGCCGCGCGCCCCGTCGGGGTCCGCGGCGCCGTCGGAGAGCAGCTCCGCCGCCACCGCCCGCGCAACCGATCGCTTGCCCGCGCCGCCGGGCCCGTGGAACAGATAGGCGTGCGACGGCCGACCACCGGCGGAGAGCGCGGGACCCAGAACGGCCTGGGCGTGAGGATGACGATCGAGCTCGGCGAGCATTGGTCTCGATGCTAGTGATCGCCGCCGCCGATAACGTCGCAGCCTCAACGACATGAGCACGGCACGGCTGATCACGATCGAGGGCATAGACGGCGCGGGCAAAACAACGCTCGCGCAGGGGCTGGCGGACGCACTCGGGGCGCGCGGCGTGACCGTTTGCCTGCTCCGCGAGCCCGGAGGCGTTCAGGTCTCAGAGCGGGTTCGCACGCTGGTCAAGGACCCGTCGCTGCGCATCGGCGCGCGCGCCGAGGCGCTGCTCTACGCGGCCGCGCGCGCCCAGCTTGTCGAGGAAGCGCTCAAGCCCCTGCTGAGCGATGGCACGTGGGTGCTACTGGACCGGTTCGTCGACTCCTCGCTCGCCTATCAGGGTGCCGGACGGCAGCTCGGGATGGCCGCCGTGCGCGAGATCAACGAGTTCGCCACCGGAGGCCTGCAGCCGGACCGGACGCTGCTGCTGGTCATCGATCCAGGCACCGGTCGCGCTCGCGCGCGGGAGCGCGACACGACCGCCGACCGGTTGGAGAGCGAGCGAGACGAGTTCTTCACCCGCATCGTCGGGGCGTACGACGCGCTGGCGCGCGCCCATCCCGACCGGATCCGGGTGCTCGACGCCCGCCGGCCGCCGGCCGAGGTGCTCGTGTCCGCGCTCGCCGCGGTCGAGGATCTACTTCCCCGAGTCTGAGTACCCGTCAGGATGGCGCTGGGCGAACTCCCACGCGTCGGCCACCATGTCGGCGAGCGCCGGCTTGCGCGGCTCCCAACCGAGCTCGGAGCGGATCAGCGCGCCGGCGGCGACGAGCATCGGCGGATCCCCCGCCCGACGCGGGGCCTCGCGCGTCGGCACCGTGCACCCGGTCACCGCTTCCGCTGTTGAGATCACATCGCGCACCGAGAAGCCGTTGCCGTTGCCGAGGTTGAAGATGCGGTGCTCGCCCGGCCGCGCACCCTCCAGCGCGAGCAGATGGGCCGCGGAGAGATCCTCGATATGGATGTAATCGCGGATCGCGGTCCCGTCCGGCGTGGGGTAGTCGGTGCCGAAGATCTCGACGTACGGATTGAGCCCGCGGGCGGCGCGCAGCACATTGGGAATCAGATGTGTCTCGGGGTGGTGGTCCTCCCCCAGTCCGGAGCTTGCGCCGGCGACGTTGAAGTACCGCAGGCTGACCGCGCCGAGCTCGTGCGCCAGGCACTCCGTGCCGATCATCTGATCCACGGCGAGCTTCGAGGCGCCGTAGGCGTTCGCCGGCCGCGGCGGCGCCGTCTCCGCGATCGGAACCTCATCCGGCTGTCCGTAGACGGCACAGGTCGAGGAGAACACCAGGCGCCGTACCCCGACCGCGCGCATCGCGTCGAGCAGGTTGAGCGTGCCGACCACATTGGTGCGGTAGTACAGCTCGGGTTGCGAAACCGATTCGGGCACCAGGGCCAGCGCTGCGAAATGCAGCACGCCGTCAAACCCGTCGTCGAGCGTCTCGGCCAGGACGTGCTGATCGAGCAGGTCGGCCACGACCAGGTTTGCGCCTTGCGGAACGGCGTCGCGATGGCCACGCGAAAGGTTGTCCAGCACGACCACGTCGTGGCCGTTCTCGAGCAGCTGGCTGGCGACGATCGAGCCGATATAGCCCGCGCCCCCGGTTACAAGGAGCTTCATATCAACCGTGCCCCACTCATCAGAGTGCGCGGGATATAAACAGACCGCCGCGCCACCGGCCTCGCGCCCAAATCGCCCGCGTGTCTTCGCCCGCGACATAGCTCGGCCGTGGTCATTGCGGCGAGGCCGCCGAGGTGCTCCGAAAAGCAGCGCAGATAGCGTGGTCACCGGGGTTCGGGGCGCTCGGGCGGCTCAGCCGAGGGCTCCGGGTCGCTAAAATTGGAGGCTGAGTTACCCCTTTTCAGCCGGGCGCTCAGGAGAGTTCGAGGCACCGCTCTTCCGTCCGGCACGGACGCCATGATCCCCTGCCCCTCGGCCGCAACGGAGCCGGGTGGAGACAGCCCGAAGCGAGCGGAAGAACGAGAGGAGCAGGTCGAGATGGAACCAGTGCCGCAGACCCAGAATTCACTCACCCCCGATGCCCGTGTGGGGGAGGGTCTCTCGATCCGCCGCTATTACACGACGCCCGAGGAGCACCCCTTCGACGCCGTCGAGTGGGAGGTGCGCGACGCGCGCATCGGACACGGCGACAAGGTGTCCTTCGAACAGCGCGACGTCGAGTTTCCGAAGATCTGGTCGCAGAACGCGACCAACATCGTGGCTCAGAAGTACTTCCGCGGCCAGCCCGACACCCCGGCGCGCGAGCGCTCGGTCAAGCAGATGATCGGCCGCGTCGCCGGCACGATCACGCGGTGGGGCCGTGAGCGTGGCTACTTCGCGAGTGACGAGGACAGCGAGTCCTTCGAGGCCGAGCTGACGCACATCCTCCTGCACCAGATGGCCGCCTTCAACTCGCCGGTCTGGTTCAACGTGGGCTGGCACCCCGAGGGCAGCCCGAAGATGCAGGCGTCGGCCTGCTTCATCCTGAGCGTCGAGGACAACATGGAGTCGATCCTCGAGTGGAACACCAAGGAGGGGATCATCTTCCGCGGGGGCTCGGGCTCGGGCATCAACCTGTCGAAGATCCGCGGCTCGATGGAGAGCCTCAGCCGTGGCGGCACCGCGTCGGGCCCGGTCTCCTTCATGCGCGGCGCCGATTCGTGGGCCGGCTCCATCAAGTCGGGCGGCGGCACGCGGCGCGCGGCGAAGATGGTCGTCCTCGACATCGATCACCCCGACATCCGCGACTTCATCTGGTGCAAGGCCAAGGAGGAGGACAAGGCCCTGGCCCTGCGCGAGGCCGGCTTCGACATGTCGATCGACGGCGACGGGTTCCACTCGATCCAGTATCAGAACGCCAACAACTCGGTCCGCGTCACCGACGAGTTCATGCGTGCGGCCGAGAACGACGAGGACTGGCATCTGCTCGCTCGCACCACCGGGGAGCCGGTGGGCGATCCCATTCCGGCACGTGAACTGCTGAGGGAGATCTCCGAGGCCGCCTGGCGCTGCGCCGACCCGGGCGTCCAGTACGACACGACCATCAACCAGTGGCACACGTGCCCCGCTTCGGGCCGCATCAACGCATCTAACCCGTGCTCGGAGTACATGCACGTCGATGACAGCGCGTGCAACCTGGCCTCGCTGAACCTGATGAAGTTCCGCCGGCTGGACGGCACGTTCGACGTCGAGTCCTTCGGCCACGCCGTCGACATCGTCCTGCTGGCACAGGAGATCATCGTCTCGCCGTCCAGCTATCCGACCGAGAAGATCGGCGACAACGCCAGGGCGTTCCGTCAGCTTGGCCTCGGCTACGCGAACCTCGGCGCCTACCTGATGGCCGACGGGCTCCCCTACGACTCCGACGAGGGCCGGGGCACGGCGGCGGCGATCACCGCGCTGATGACCGGTCGGGCCTATCTCGCCTCCGCGCGCGTTGCCGCAGCGATCGGTCCCTATGACCGCTACGCGGAGAACCGAGAGCCTCACAACGCGGTGATGCGCATGCATCGAGACGCGTCCTACTCGATCCCCGATCTGACCTGCCGCGACGAGCACCTCCTCGAGGCAGCACGGACGTCCTGGGACATGGCGGTCGCCGCCGGCGAGGCCCACGGCTACCGCAACGCGCAGGCCACCGTGCTCGCGCCGACCGGGACGATCTCGTTCCTGATGGACTGCGATACGACCGGCGTGGAGCCCGACTTCTCACTCGTCAAGTTCAAGGAGCTCGTCGGCGGCGGTCAGATGACGATCGTCAACCGCACGGTGCCGCTCGCACTGCAGACGCTCGGCTACGCGGATGAGCAGATCGAGCAGATCGAGGCGCACATCAACGAGCACGGCACGATCATCGGGGCGCCGGGCCTCGACGAATTGCACCTGGCGGTGTTCGACGTAGCGGTCGGTGAGCGCGCGATCTCTCACATGGGCCACATCAAGATGATGGGTGCGGTGCAGCCGTTCATCTCGGGGGCCATCTCAAAGACGGTCAACCTGCCCCAGACGGCGACCGTCGAGGACATCGCCGACGCCTATCTCCAAGCTTGGCGCGTGGGCGTCAAGGCGCTGGCGATCTACCGTGACGGCTCCAAGACCGCGCAGGCGCTGCGCACCGACGCGCAGAAGGAGAAGGAGCAGCCCGCTTCGGCCGCCAGCGAGGACGTGATCGCCGCGGCGGTCAAGGAGGCGCTGGCCAAGGCGCCCCCGAAGCGCCGTCGTATGCCGCGCGAGCGGCAGTCGATCACGCACAAGTTCTCGATCGGAGGCCATGAGGGCTACATCACGGCCGGCATGTACGACGACGGGAGCGTCGGCGAGATCTTCCTCACCGATATCGGCAAGGAGGGCTCCACCCTCCGCGGCATGATGAACTCGTTCGCGACCGCGATCTCGATCTCCCTCCAGTACGGCGTGCCGCTCGAGACGCTCGTGCGCAAGTTCAGCTACATGCGCTTCGAGCCCGAGGGCATGACGTCGAATCCGGAGATCCCGTTCGCCAAGTCGATGCCCGACTACATCATGCGCTGGCTCGCGTCGCGCTTCATGGACGTCGACCTCCAAGAGGAGCTCGGAATCCTCACCAAGGAGGTCCGGGCGCGCAAGGCGGCGCAGGACGCGGCGAGCTCACACGCCGGCGACACGGCGGGACCGGCGGCGAGCGCGCCTGCCCCGGCGTCGGCCCAGCCGGCGACAGCGGCGCTCACCGACGATCCGCCGGTCATCCCCGTCGTCCGCACCGGGCTCGACCTCGGGCCGGCCTGCCAGCAGTGTGGCGGCATGATGCAGCGCACGGGCAGCTGTTACACGTGCTCGAGCTGCGGGTTCAACACCGGCTGCGGTTGATGATTGTTGAAAGTCATTCCGGTGTCCCAGTTGGGTCACCGAAATGTCCCTCGTAGGTCATGAAGTTGTCGCGGAGCCCCGCCTGGATGGCGGGGCTTCGTCGCTGCGGATCCAGCTGATTGAGTGCTCCAACTGCACCACGGCTGGTGTGCCTCGTAGGCGGGCTCACGGTCTGCTCGTGCGTAGCTGACTGATCGCATGGCAAGAACATCCGGCGATGAGCTGTAGCGGCCAGAGGCCTTGCCGCGCTTCGGACGGATGTGCTTTGCATGCGAAGGTCGAGCAATTCCCGCGGCCGGTTCCGGCGCTCGAGGCGGCAGTTGGCCTCCCAGCGCGTGGCGTCGGCGCGGAGATTGATGACGAGGTCATCGGCGGCGTGCTCGGCTTCGTCGCGGTCGTAATAGATCTGCAGGCCGTCATCGTGCTCTGGTGCTAGTTGCGGGCGCCCGCCGCGGACTGTTCGGGATGCGTGGATGCCCGTTAGGTGCTGGTGCAAGCGCTGTTCGGGGCTCCAGTAGCTGACGCCTACCCACACCGCGTTCGGGCCATAGGCACGTAGGTGGAAGACGTGGATCTGCCATGTCGAGCTCATCAGGCCACCAGCTCGTCGTCGAGGTAGACCGGGATCGGCGGCGGTTCGGGTCGCCCCCGTCCGCGGCCGGTGATCGGCATGCCGGCCGGCGTCGTTCGCGCGAGTTCGCGCGTGACGACCGTGACGACCGTGACGACCGTGACGACCGTGACGGCTGCGTTGTCGGCGACCAGGATGCAAACGCCGGGTTTGCTGGCGGAGAACACGTAGGTGGTGCCGGCTACGGCGGGTCGCTTCATCCAGTGGCGCGGCGTGGGCCGAGCCCGGCGTACGCGACTCCTGCGGTATCTGACACATGCGGCGGCGGTGGGATGACAAGCACTCGACGCCACCGGGTTCCCCGTCGATAATCAGCGGCCTGTCAGCGAACCCTCCCACCGATGCCCAGTCCGTCTCCGACTTGAAAGCTCGCGTCGAGGCCGAGCGCACGGGCCGGCCATTCCTCGTCTTCAAGGACGGTGATGGCAGGCAGCAGCTCTTCTTTTTCGAGCCCGGCTCGGCAGGCGCGTCGGTCGGACGGCAGCCGCCGTCGGATCTCTTGCTCGAGTGGGACAATCAGGTCTCGCGCCTCCACGCACGGTTCGAGCTGGTCGGCGCCAATTGGGAGGTCGTCGACGATGACCTCTCGAGTAACGGCACGTTCGTCAATGGCGAGCGCCTGAGCGACAGGCGCCGCCTGAACGATGGCGACACCCTGCGATTTGGCACCACGACGATCACCTTCCGCTCGCCCGAGCGAGAGCAACCGGGTGCGGCGCGCGCAGTCGAGACCCCGGGCGCAGTCGAGACGCCGGGCGCAGTCGAGACGCCGGTCGGGGTGAGCGTCTCGGGCGGGGCGGCCGCGGTGAGTGCGACGAGCCTCCCACGGCCGGCGACGCCGAGACTGCTGGTGGCGGCGGGAGTAGGTGCGGCGATCGCGTTTGCGTTGGGTGTGTATGGGCGCGTGCACACCCCGAGCCAACAGCTGGTCTTCACGTTGGGGCTCTCTTCGACGATCGCGATGAAGGTCTGGCTGTCGACCGTCGTGCTCGCGTTCGCGATCGCGCAGGTGGTCATGGCGCTATGGCTCTACGGGAAGCTGCCGTGGCCGGCGCGGTCATGGCTTGGGACAGCCCACCGGCTGTCCGGGCGGATTGCGTTCTTGGTCTCGCTGCCGGTTGCGTACCACTGCCTGTGGTCCCTGGGCTTCCAAAGCACGAACACTCGTGTACTGCTCCATTCGCTCTTCGGTTGCGCGTTCTACGGCGCTTTCGCGGCCAAGGTGACGATCGTCCGCTCGCGCGGCATGCCGGGGTGGGCGCTCCCGGTAGCCGGTGGGCTCGTGTTCACTCTGCTCGTGCTGGTCTGGTGCCTCAGCGCGCTGTGGTTCGTACAGAACCAAGGGTTTCCGAGTCTCTGAACCATGCTCGAGCGAGTCGACAAAGTCTTCGCGGCGGTCACCTGGTTGGCGGCCGCCGTCGTGGTCGTAATGCTGCTGTTTGGCCCTGGCCTCATCGCGCACGACCGGGCCAACGCCGCCTCCGGCGCATCACCGTACGGTGCCCCCGCCACCGCCCCCGCCCCTGGTGCCACCGCGGTCGATGGCAACCAGGTGTTCACCAGCAACTGCGGCTCGTGCCACACGCTGGCGGCCGCCGGCACCACTGGCCAGATTGGGCCGAACCTCGACCAGGTGTCGCTGACCGCTACGCAGGTGGCCAACCAGGTGCGTCAGGGTGGCGGTTCGATGCCCGCCTTCGCCGGCAAGCTGAGCGATGCCGAGATCCAAGCCGTGGCCGCGTTCGTGGCCCGTAGCCATTGAACGGACGGCTCGACGCCGTTGCGTTGAGGATGCCTCTGGCCGCTGCGCACGACGCGTTCCCGCGCACATTGATGCGCTCATGGTGGGAGTAGGGAGCGCTGGCATGCACGAAGCCGCAGTGCCTGGTCGCTGCCACGTTCGCTTCCAGTTGCGGACGACGCCCACGACAGACAGCTGCTCTCCACGGAGGCGAAAAGGGGATATCACCCACCGGTCAGCCGAAGACCACGGCATTCATCGAGAAACAGCCAGGCCGTCGCACACATCGAGCGTCGCTCCTATTGGTGCGAAGCGGCCAGCACGCCGGCGTGACCCGACTAGGCGTGGAGGAGCCATGCTCGCGACGGCCGACACAGACCTGCGTTCGTTGTCGTACGGGCATCTCGTCGGCGACTTCACGGGCCCTGCTCAGCGCGGAAACCGCGCAACTCGCCGGCGATCCCTTTCGCCTCTTGAGCGGTTCCGGAGCTCACGAGCGCTTCGGCGACCGAGGAGTCGCCTGGGTTCACGTCTATGACGACTCCTGCTGCGGGATGCGGGGCGCTACGACTAAGGGTGCCAGTCGCACTCCCGCAGAGTCGGTGTCGAGCACCTCGGGGGAAGGTCTTGACAGGCGGATGCCAGACGCGGCCAGACGCTTCAGGGCAACCGCGGTGACACGCCCTGTCTCGTCGTCTTAGCCGGGCAGGTCGTCGGGCCGCTTCTTGGCGAGTCTGCCGTGGAGCAGTCCGGTGGACTGGCCGACTTCGATCATGTAGCCGTCGGGGTCCCGCATGTAACAGCGAATCTCAGCACCACGATCGATCGGCGGCGTCACGAACTCGGCCCCCTTTGAACTCCACTCCTCATAGCACGCCTGGATGTCGGCGACGCGCAGGTTCATGAAGCTCGACACGGTGTCCCCGGGCTCGTAGTTGACCACCGAGACGTTGGGCTTGTCGGGGGTGGGGCCACCCCCGGGGTTCATGATCAACCACGAATTGGAGAGCTTGATCATGCACGGGTTCTCCTCCAGCACCACCTGACCGCCGAGGACCTCGGAGTAGAACGCGCGGGACCGTGCAACGCTTCGTACGGTGATGAACTGGGTGACGAGGAAGCCCTTGGTCGGGGCGGGCAGGTTCTCGTAGTCGATGAAGGGCGTGTGCTCGGTCACGGTGTTCTGCTCCTCGTATGCGTTTTCTGTCAGCAGCCTGATCGCAGCCTACGCAGACCGTGCACTCCACTGCGGCTAACGCATTTGGGGAGCGACACGGCCAGGAGTCCAGGACGTCGCTCGCCGGCGACCGCTTTCACCTTCCGCCGAGCGCCGAGCGGCGATCGCCTTGGCGACAACCAAGAACCTGCCCCCTCGCTCGGTAGGCTGCGATCTCCGACTCGAAAGGCCCCTCATGACGCTTCCCGACGCGACTCCCAATCGCGGCCGCAGCCTGCGATCAACCATCTCGTCCAGCGGCGAGCTACGGCTGGAACTAGCCGAGCGTGACGTTCCCGAGCCTGGCGGCAGCGAGGTGGTGGTGGCCGTCGAAGCCTCGCCGATCAATCCCTCGGATCTCGGCGTGCTGCTGGGTGCGGTCGCCCCTGGCACGCTGCAGCCCGACGGGCCAGACCTCGTGGGGATCGTTCCAGAGGCCGCGCTGCCACTGTATCGCGACCGGCTTGACAAGCCACTGCCAGTCGGCAACGAGGGCGCCGGCACCGTGATCGCGGCGGGCCCGGAAGCGGCCACGCTGATCGGCCGTCGCGTCGCGCTGTTCGGCGGGTCGATGTGGGCTGACTACCGCGTCGCCGACGCAGCCGCCGTCGTCGAACTCCCCGACGACGTCAGCACGGCCGAGGGCGCTGCGCTGTTCATCAACCCGCTCACCGCGCTGTCGATGGTCGAGACGATGCGCTCCGAGGGCCACAACGCCGTCGTCCACACCGCCGCCGCCTCCAACCTCGGGCAGATGCTCGTGCGGATCTGCGCCGCCGACGGCATCAGCCTGGTGAACATCGTCCGCCGCGCCGAGCAGGCCGAGCTGTTGCGTGACCTCGGCGCAGTTCATGTCGTCGACTCCTCACAGCCGGACTTTGCCGACCGGCTGACTGAGGCTACCCGCGCAACCGGCGCGACCATTGCCTTCGACGCGATCGGCGGCGGCTCGCTGGCTGGCGACATCCTCACAGCGATGGAACGCGCGCAGCCGCCGCTCACGTCGTACACGCCCTACGGAACCGCGGTGCACAAGCAGGTCTACATCTACGGCTCGCTCGACTTCTCGCCCACCGTCATTGACCGCAAGTTCGGTCTGACCTGGAGTGTCGGTGGATACCTCCTGACGAACGCGCTGGCCCGCTTGGGCGGCGAGGTTATCGGCCGGATGCGCGCCCGCGTTCTGGCCGAGGCCAAGACGACGTTCGCGTCGGGGTACGCGCAGACCATCGGGCTGCGTGAGGTCCTGCAGCCCGAGGTCCTCGCCGTCTTCGCGCGCCGCAGCACCGGGACGAAGTACGTCATCGACCCATCGGGCGACCGTTCAACCTGACGAGCTGCTCGCCAAGCCAGGCGGTAGAAGTTTCTGCCATCGGCCTGATGCACCATCCCGGCAGCAGCACCGAGTCGAGCCCGGTGCGTCTGCTCGCAGCCGATAGGGCTGCGTGTGGCTCGTCGCACGGGAGTGGTCCGTTGTCGCTGCCTCACCTCCGCGGCGGACCAGCTTGTATGCGCTGGCGCATATCGTCCACCGAGCCGCGAAACCATCCCAGCTTCTCGACCCACCAGGTGAGTCCGACATCCTCGTAATCGGCGATTCGGCGGGCCTCTGATGAGCTGTCCGCCGCGTCCGTGTGGCCCTCGATGATTACGTCGAACGGATCGGCCGAAGGATTCCGCTGCGAGAAGGTGTAGGTCACGATCTGCTCAAGCTGAACGGGGCTCATCGTCTGCGCGTGTCCGACGTCAACGTGAGTCGGGAATACGCCATCCCAGCGCGCAGCGCGGGCGAATGGTCGTCGTGCCGGCCAGCGACCGGCGATCCATACGGGGATCCTGGGTTGCTGCACCGGGCTCGGCAGAAACTGGCCGTTCGTGACGGTGTAGTGCTTGCCCTGGTATGTGAATGGCGCGCCTGACCAGAGACCGACAACGACCTCAAGTGCCTCATCAAGGCGTTCGGCCCTGACCTTGGCATCGCCCTGCTCGCCAAAGGCCTCGTACTCCTGGAGGGCCTGGGATCCGAGCCCCGCACCGAAGGCCGCGCGCCCTCCGGATAGGACATCCAGGGAAGCGAGCTCGCGGGCAACCTTCCACGGCCGCCGGCGTGGCAGCGCGACCATCAGCACGCCGAGACGAACGTGCTTCGTGCTTGCGGCAAGCGCGGCCACGGCCACCTGAGGGTCGGCGACAGGCCAACCCGGCTCACGGTAGGCGACATGGTCCCAGATGAAGACGCCGTCCCAGCCCCACTGCTCGGCCATGCTGCCAAGCTCGACCAGCAGCCCGGGGTCGCCGTAGGCGCCGACGTTCGGCAGTCCGATGGCAAATCGCACCTCGCCATCCCATCACAGCGTGGTACAGCACCGCGCCGCCCTGGAAGTTGCCTTACCCCTGCTCGCCGCGCGTGTCGGACGCCGGCCGCCCGCGTAACCCGGGGTCTGAGCACAGGCGGCAGTCCGAACCACCGAGTCTCGCGGCTCCTCCTTTGCTCAAGCATGAGCATTTCGTCGCCGCCGGCCGGAGACCCGCTCAGCGCGGCGGTCTCAGGCCATCGCCGCACCACTCGAGAGAGTCAGCGATTCGCTGACCAACGAGGTGAGGTGCGGAGATGCCGAGGGGTCACTATCTGACCGAGGCTGTGAAGGACGCGATCTGGGTGCTGCGAGCGGAGGGTGTGAGCGAGGCCGAGATCGGCCGGCGGCTCGGCCTGCCGAAGCGGACGGTGAGTAAGTACCTGCAGAGGATGGGAGGGATCCGGCCGAGGACCGGCCGTCGGCCTGAGCGTTGTCTGACCCTCGCCGAGCGTGAGGAGATCTCGCGCGGGATAGCGCGAGGACAGTCGGCTCGGGCTATCGGTCGCTCGCTCGGCCGTTCCCACACCTCGATCTCGCGCGAGATCAACCGTTGCGGCGGCCGTCGGCGCTACCGCGCCCACGCGGCCGAGCGGGTGGCCTGGCGTCGGGCGCGACGTCCTCGGCCGACGAAGCTCGAGCTCTGTCCCGAGCTGCGTGAGCTTGTCATCGAGCGGCTCGGGCAGGATCACTCCCCGCAGCAGATCTCGGGCTGGCTGCGACTCTCATACCCCGACAATGACGAGATGCAGGTCTCGCACGAGACGATCTACCGGGCGCTGTACGTCCAGGCGCGCGGGTCGCTGCGCCGCGAGCTCACCCGGCATCTCAGAACCGGGCGTCAGAAGCGCTTCGCCCGATCACACTCCAACCGTGGCCAGGGTCCCGGCCGGATCGCCGGGATGGTGATGATCTCCGAGCGCCCGCCGGAGGTCTGCGACCGAGCCGTCCCCGGGCACTGGGAGGGCGACCTGCTGATGGGAACCCGCGACTCGGCGATCGCGACCCTGGTCGAGCGCCAGACCCGCTACTGCCAGCTCGTCGCGCTGCCCGCGGGAACCAACGCCGAGCCGGTCGGCGAGGCACTCAAGGCGAGCATCACAACGCTGCCCGCCCAGCTGCGCCGCTCGCTCACCTGGGACCAGGGAAAGGAGATGGCAGAGCACCGACGGTTCAGCATCGCGACCGGCGTCGAGGTCTATTTCTGCGATCCCCGAAGTCCCTGGCAGCGAGGGTCGAACGAGAACACCAACGGCCTCCTGCGCCAGTACTTCCCGAAGGGCAAGAGCCTCGCCGGGGTGACCCAAGCAGAACTCGACGAGGTCGCCCGCAAGCTCAACGACCGGCCCCGTCAGACGCTCGGCTTCCGAACCCCCGCAGAGAAACTCACCGAGCTGATCGACGGGCTCCACACGGGCGGCCCCGAGCGCTGACTCGCTTCGGCCTACGGCCTTCGCTCGACAACCCTCGGATCGGATGAGACGATACGGACGTCAAGGGTGGTGCACTGACCGGTTGAGGTCAAGGCGGAAAGCGCGTGCATCGCGGACGACTGCTCTCGCGGCCCGGACGGCCGGAGCGGACGACTCCTTCGGCGACGCTGCAATCGTCCCGGTCCGGCTGGCCTCGCGCCGCACGGCACTTGCGGATCGCCCAACACCGAGCACCGGCGACGCCGTGACGGCGCGCATGCATTGCCACGGACTGGAGCGCCAGCGCCGACAAGCGTTGACGCTCGCTTTGCCCCGTTCGACGTTCGGCGTCGGACGCTCGGAATCACGCGGAGGCTGTCGCGTAACTCGTGATGCCGTCCGGGCGGTTTAAGACGATTGCGAGATGGCGCAGAACTTCATCGGTAGTGATCGTGAGCAGTCGTTCTTGATGCCGCCGGATATCAGGGACTGGCTGCCGGAAGGGCACTTCGCGTGGTTCGTCCTTGACGCTGTGGCGGGCATGAATTTGGCGGCGTTCTATGACGCGTACCGGCGTGACGGGATGGGTCGGAAAGCGTATGACCCGGCGATGATGGTTGCCCTGTTGCTCTACGCGTACGCGCGCGGCACGCGATCCGCGCGGAAGATCGAGCGGGCATGCCAGGAAGACATCGCTTATCGGGTGATCGCGATGATGGAGAAGCCCGATCACGCGACGATCGCGCGGTTCGTTGAGCGTCACGAGCTCGTGCTCGGGGAGCTGTTCGGGTCGGTGCTCACGCTGTGCGCGAAGGCCGGGCTGGCGGAGGCCGGAGTCGTCGCGATCGACGGGACGAAGATCGCGGCGAACGCGAACCGGCACGCGGTGATGGACTACGAGCAGATCGCCCGGGAGATCATCGAGGAGGCCAAGCAGACTGACGCGGCCGAGGATGAGCTCTACGGCGAGCGGCGCGGCGATGAGCTACCGCCGGAGATCGCGACACGCGCAGGGCGGCGCGGATGGTTGCGTGAGGCGCAGCGCGAACTTGATGAGCAGCGCTCCAGGGAGGCTCGGCCGATCCCGGGGCCGCGGCCGAAGCGGCTCAAGGAAGCCAAGCGGCGGCTGGAGGAGCAGCTTTGGGTCGAGCAGCGCGCGAACGCGGCCTTCGAGCGTCAGCGCGTCGTGGGTCGCGATTCGTTGGGCCGGCGGCTCGGCGCCCGACCAAAGCCATACGCACCGCCAGATACTCCCGAGGAAAGGATCAACACGACCGATCTGGATTCCCGGATTCAGAAGGTGACCCAGGGATGGATCCAGGGGTACAACGCTCAGGCCGCAGTCAACGAGCATCAGGTCGTCCTCGCCGCGGACGTGATGGTCGCCTCCCCAGACTTTGGGCACCTGGAGCCGATGCTCAACGCTACCCGTGCCGAGCTGGCCCAGGCTGGGGTGACGGACCAGCCGGCGGTTGTCGTTGCGGACGCCGGCTACTGGCATCAGGAGCAGATGGAGCGCGCGATGGCCGACGGTGTCACGGCGCTGGTCACCCCCGACGGCGGCCTCCGAAAGGGACCGAGACGACCAGGGTGGGATGGCGGGCTCTACGCCTTCATGCGAGCGGTGATCGCGAGCGAGGACGGGAGCGCGCTCTACAAGCTCAGAGCCCAGCTGATCGAGCCCGTGTTCGGCAACACCAAACACAACCGACAGATCCATCGGTTCCACCGCCGAGGAAGAGCCGCCTGCCGGACCGAATGGCGCCTGATCACCGCCACCCACAACCTGATGAAGCTCCACAAGCACCAGCTGGCAGCCATGCCGGCGTGAAACACCGCAGCATTCCCGAACCATCGCATCAACCGACCAAGCGACGCTCCCGCCGAAGCGCCAGAACCGCCTCGACCAGCCGAGAGTTACGCGACAGCCTCAACGGGAAGCACAAGCCGCCGCGGCTTGGGCCGCCGTGGCGGCGAGCTGTCTAGGCGCAATCGGCAGGACCCTCGCACTGCCGCGGATAGACGCGTCGCCGTGTTCGAGTTCAACGACCGCTTCGCCCAGCGTCGGATGCCGCGTAAGCGCTGAGGCGCGGCGAAGTCGGAGGCGGGGGAGAATGTCAGCCCCCGGACAGGAGCACGAATGGAGCAGCTGAGCTTGGGTGTCGTCGCCATGTCGCGCAAGCGTGACGAGTACCGGCTCGCCATCCACCCCGAGCACCTGGGACGGATCGACGCCGACCTGCGGCGCCGCGTCTTCCTCGAGCGCGGCTATGGGCAGCGCTTCGGCATTTCGGACGACCGGCTTGCTGCGCAGGTCGGCGGCCTGCGCTCGCGCGAGCAGCTCATCGACGAGTGTGACGTGGTGCTGCTTCCGAAGCCGCTGGCGGAGGACCTGAACGCGTTGGCCCCCGGCAAGGTCCTGTGGGGATGGCCACACTGCGTCCAGGATGAGGTCATCACGCAGGTCGCGATCGACCGCCGTCTGACGCTAATCGCCTGGGAGGCCATGCACTACTGGACCGACGAAGGCAACTTCAGCCTGCACGTCTTTCACAAGAACAACGAGCTCGCTGGATACTGCTCGGTCGTGCACGCGTTGCAGCTGATGGGCACGACGGGTGCCTACGGCCGGCGTCTGCGGGCTGCGGTGATCAGCTTCGGCGCCACGGGGCGTGGCGCCGTGACCGCGCTCTTCGCGCTCGGCGTGCACGACGTGACCGTGCTGACCCATCGTGGGGTCGCGGCGGTCGCCTCGCCGATGGCGCCCGCTCGGTTAGTCCATTACGAGCGTGATCCCGAGCGCCCCGGCCGCGCGCTGGCGCTGAACAGGTCCGGCAGCAGGTCCGTCGCCGAGACCCTCGCCGAACATGACATCGTCGTTAACTGCATCCTGCAGGACACCGACGAGCCGCTCATCTTCGTCAGCGGCGACGAGCTCGGCCTCTTTCGATCCGGGAGCCTGTTTATCGACGTCTCCTGCGATGAGGGGATGGGCTTTGAATGGGCGCGTCCGACGTCGTTCGCCGATCCGATGTTCACGCTGGCCGGCGGCGCGCGCTACTACGCCGTCGACCACAGCCCGTCGTACCTATGGAACTCAGCGACGTGGGAGATCAGCGAGGCACTGATCCCCTTTCTCGCGACCGTCATGTCCGGTGGGGACGCCTGGGATGCGGACTTGACCGTCCGCCGCGCGATCGAGATCCGCGCCGGCGTGGTGCAGAACCCCAAGATCCTCAGCTTCCAGTCCCGCTCGTCCACGTTCCCCTACCCCAAGCAGTAAAGCGAGAACGGGACGCCTGGGTTCGCCCAAGAGCGAGTGTCGCCAACGGAGACCGCGGGCGTCTGGTTTGCGACGGAAGCAGGCGTCATCGGGTCGGCGTGGTCCAACGGGAGGGCCAGCTCCGACGAATGGCTTCTCCCCAGCAGCGCGTGAGTCCCGTCTCGGCCCTTGATTTCCGCGCACCGGACTGCGGACAATGGAATGACCAACTTTGGACAATCCGATGACCTCCACAGTTGATTGAAGATCTGAAGGGTCGTGGTGGCTCGGTTGGGTCGCCGGGATGACTCCCCATAGGTCATGACGCATGGGGCCCCCGCAGGATGGCGGGGCTCCGTCGGTCCATCCGTCGCAGCCCGCTTACGGCCAACTACCGAAAGCGTTCGGCAGCTTTCACGCTGGTGCCCCGAAGCTGCCTGACCGACAATTGCTGGTTGGAAGGAGCGAGCCGTGGCTTCAGTGGAACACAAGCAGCGCCTTGATGGTCTGCCGTGCTTGCCTTCTCGGCTCCGGATCCACCGGCTCCAGATCCACCAGTACAACGATCCTGAGATCCTTGCGTTCTTCATTCAGTATGCGGTCGATTACGATCTGGCTGGCGATCACCTGTTCATCATCCACGGGCGCGAGAGCGATCTAGCGGCTGGTCCTGGCGACTGGCTTGTGGCTCGACCAGACGGCGAGGTTGGCGTCGTGCGAGGCGACTATGCCCTGCGGGCACGCCGGGCATCCCAAGAAAGCTAAGCCGGCGATGTTTCCGCGCAGGGCCAGGTCCGCGAGCACGTTGATTGAGGAGGGTCGTGGTGGTGGTTCCGGGGTCGGATCACCGCAAGGTCCCTCGTACCTCGTGAAACCCGTGACGGAGCCCCGGCAGACGGGTGGCCAGGTGCCAGCTGCTGTGCTCAGACGTCTACATGCCGCGCTCCTCGCCGCTGCCACGTCGTTGGCGGGAATGGCGCAGGGCGGTTGGGCGTCGTGGGCGGTTGGTGGACGCCTGGGCGCCCACGGAGCGACGATCCGAGGTGGCTTCGGGCGGGTGAGCGGCGGAGAAGAGCTGCGCGTTGCAGTCGTCGAGCGTTTCCATGATCGTGTCGAGCTCGGCGGCCGAATCGCTGAGTCGTGAGAGCTCAGAGACGACCAGTCCCTGGGCCTCACGTCTCGAGATCCGCTTGAGAGCGTAGGCGAGCCCTGGACGGCTGGGCTGTCTGCCATTGGCTGGGCCGTGCTCGCCGATTACCTCGACTAGCTCGAGACCCAGCCGTTCGCATTCGCGGTCGATCGCATCGGTTTGTTGTTCGAGCTCGCGACGGCCGGCGCCTCCGCGTTTGGAGACGCGGGCGTAGCCGACGACGTGCGCGCTGTTCTGTTGAGCGCCGGCCGCCGGAGATCTCCGACCGGGCCGGTTCGCGGTTCTCCGCTCATTGGTGGCCAGGGCCGTCAGCGCCTCGGAAAGTCGATCGCCGCCGGGACGCTCGAGCCTGGCGGCCGTTGCTGCCGTGCCTCCGGCTGGCCGTGCGGGGACGATTCGGTCGCTTCGGTTGTGGATTCGTCGCGCGCGCGCGTACCACCCCAAGAAGAGCAGCAGCCCGAGCACGAGAGCTCCCAGGGGCAGCAGCCAGCGTTGCGACGGCTGGCCGCTTGAATGGCCTGCACGACTGTCGTGCTTCGCGGGCCGAGCGGTCGCGGCGCGCCGGAGCGGGGCCTTCGGGTGTGCAGAACGGGGAACCGATCGCGGATGCGAGCGTGCTCGGCCGTGCACGTGGACAGGGGTCTTCGCATGTAGGCGGGTGAGTGTCAGCGGGCCGGCGATCCCGTCAGCCCGCAGGCCGGTGTTGCCCTGAAAGCGACGGATCGCCTGTTCGGTGAGCGGGCCATAGCGCCCGTCGATCGGGCCGGGCGCGTCGCCCAGCCTCGCCAAATTGCGCTGCAGCGCGCGTACCCGCCCAGAACCGCCTGGCTGGTATCCGGCCCCCGGGAACAGAGGGGTCGGTGCGCTGAGTGCTGCCAACGTACGGGGGCCGGCGATACCGTCGATCTGCAGGCCACGTGTGCCCTGAAAATGGCGGACAGCCTGTTCGGTCAGCGGGCCGTAGCGCCCGTCGACCGGGCCGGGCCACTCACCGGCTCGCGCCAGTTGACGCTGAAGCGCGCGTACGCGCCCGGAGCCGAACGGACTCTGTTCACCATCACCCGGCGCCAACAGCGCGCCGCCGGTCCGGTTCGCAGGCACAGATTTTGCGACCCGAGCGCGCGCACCCGGCTTGGCGTGGGTGCCCGCGAGGGCCAGGTTGGTGACGGCGACACGCTGTGCCCGGGCGGACGCGGGCTCCAACGCCAGCGCCAGCACGGTAGCTGCAGCCACAGAGAGCAGAGCTCTGCTCAAGTGAGCCACGCTGAGCAGCCGTCCGCGTTCGAGGCGTCCGTCCTCGAGTCGTTGTTGGCTGACAGCGCCGCGCCCGGCGGTCGCGGGAGACCAGGCACCCGCCGCCGCCCATAAAGAGCGTGACATTAAGAATCTCCTGTTGCTTGCTGAAGGAACGCACCCGGGCGTCAGACCCGGCCTGCGACAACTTGAGGAAGCGGCCCGGGCTAGCCCGGGCGATCAAGCAACAGGACGAACGGAACCGGCGCGCTCAACTCCTTCAGGTCGCGCAAGCGGCATCGGAGCCCCGGCAGCGTCCACATCAGCAGCGCCGAGAGGGCCGCCACGGCAAAGAAGAAGGAGCCCGAACCCCCGCCTGCAGAAGCCCCAAGACCAGATCCGAACACCTCTGTCCCAGGCTCAGGCGCCGGTTGATCAACCGTCGCCGGACGATGAACGAGCCCGGTGGGAGGCGCAGAGGCGTCGGTGGTCCCAGACACGAAACGAGGCACCCCGTCACGAGCCAGACTCTGAGCCCGCCGCTGCAAGCCGGCCACCAACTCAGCGGGTGTGCGTGCCCTCGGTGCCGAATGCCCAGCCCATGACGGCGCGACATGAGTCCACCCTGACGACGGGCCGCTCGGCGCCGCGGCGGTCGCCGGCGGCTGGATCACTGGCACCACGGGCCCTGAGGCCGGAACGACCCCCACCGCGATTGGGTTGGACCGGGGTCGCCCCATCACGGTCGGCGCCGGGAGCGCGCCGCCGCGCGGCTGCGTTGCCGGCCCCAGAATGTGAACGAGCGGAGGCGAGAGCCAGCCGACGACCACCGGAGCAAGCGCTCGAGTGACGGACGCGAGCGGCCGCGCCACCGGAACAAGCGCACTCACCAGCGGCCGCGCCACCGGAACAAGCGCACTCACCAGCGGCCGCGCCACCGGAACAAGCGCACTCACCAGCGGCCGCGCCACCGGAACAAGCGCACTCACCAGCGGCCGCGTCACCGGAACGACTGTGGTGGTGACCGCGTTGGCCAGTTGCCGCGCCACCGGAGCAAGCGCGCTCAGCAGCGGCCGCATCACCGGAGCGACTGTGGTGGTGACCGCGTTGGCCAATTGCCGCGCCACGGGTGCCGTGATGACGCTGGCCGACCCGAGCGTCCGGGCGACCGGCGGCAGCGCGGGCACGCTGGACTGCAGCGTCGGCGCCGTGAGCTTCGTCGCCGACGGCCCCACGGTGTTGATCGTCTGCTGCACCCCGGACACGGTGCGCTTGATCGTTTGGGTGCCCATCGCGATCGTCTTCGGGACTTGCTGCGTGAGGACAGGCGCGGCCGGCTTGATCGGTTGCTGGAGAACAGGCGCGCTGACCCTCGGAGCTGGCGGCGTGACCGGCGCGGGGATGCCGGCCGCGGGCGGCGCCACGGGCAGGACGACCTTCGCCGCCGGCGGTATGACCGGCGCGACCGTATGTGCAACCTGCTGGACAACAGGCGCACTGACCCTCGGAGCTGGCGGCGTGACCGGTGCGCGGGTGCTGCTCGCTGGCGGCGTGACCGGCGCGGGGACGCTGGCCGCGGGCGGCGCCACGGGCAGGACGACCTTCGCCGCCGGCGGTATGACCGGCGCGACCGTATGTGCAACCTGCTGGACAACAGGCGCACTGACCCTCGGAGCTGGCGGCGTGACCGGTGCGCGGGTGCTGCTCGCTGGCGGCGTGACCGGCGCGGGGGCGCTGGCCGTCTGCGGCGCCACGGGCGCGACGACGTTCGCCGGCGGCGTAACCGGCGCGGCGGTGTTCGTGACCTGCGTCACGGTCGCCAGAGTTCTGCCTGCGGCCGTTTGCGCCGGCGTCCCAGCCCCGGCCGTGCCCAGACCTGGCAAGGACGCCGAGGCCTGATCTGCACATACCAACGGCACGGAAATAGCGAGCGCGCCCGAAACGGCGAGACGCTTCAAACCTCCGCCACCCAGCTTGCACAACCTGGACGCCGAAAACATGTGCACGATCTTTTCCTTCTTCCCATCACGGCGATCCTCAAACTGCCGGGTTTCGGTTCTTTGGGCCCGACATCGTGAACTCTCCGCGCGTCGTCACGGAGCCCCGCCTGGATGGCGGGGCTCCGTCCCGGCGCGTGTGAGTCGGCACGGCATCGACACCAGCGACAGGATCAGCGACCGAACTTTCCGATGATCCCGGTCTTCGCGATTCCGTCCGGCCGGGTGTGTGGCGTGCCCGAGACGCTGAACCGGCATTTCTTGGTTCCGTACACGCGCGTCCCTCCTACGCACTTGTCGTGGCCGGTGATCTCGCTGCGTCAGTCGTGATCAGCCCGGTCAGCTGCGCGGAGTTGCACGTTGGCTGGTATGCGTGTGACGGCTGCCGCTCCTGCCCGCGGCCACCAGGCCGCCCGTGGCGATGATCGTCAGCGTGAGCAAGCCGGCGGCGCCAATCCCCGCGTCGCCCCAGTCAAATCCCCGGCCCGGCGCATCTACACGAGCGAGCGTTGCGGGCGTGCTGACCGAGCGGGTTCCGCGGCCGGTGCAGATATTCCGGCATGTTGTTCTTATGACCGGGCTTGATGCCGGCAGGCTGGCCGCGCCCAGCCCTCCGCCCGAACAAGCGTCTGAGCACGGGCCGCGGTTCGCCTGAGGGCCGCCGAGGTGGGTCGTGATCACGGCTTGGGCCGGTGGGAGCGGCTGTGGGTCCGCCGACGCCGTGGGAGCGGCGGATGCGGCGAGCGCGAGGCTCAGCGCGACGGCGGGTGTGATGCGGTGGAACGTCATGCGGTCCTCCCCTGGTTGTTGCCTGATCGCCCGGTGCGATCGCTGGCATAGCCAAGCTAGGAGGACGTCGCCCGTACTACATCTGCCAGGTGGCATAGATCCGCGCTGCCCTCTGGCCAGACATCGGTCAGGCGCCCGGAACGGGCGCGCCCCAGGTCTCTAGCCCGCGTTGGGCGAGGTGGTGCCGGCAGCACGCCGAGTGGCCTCGGCAGCGAGCTCGGCCCGGGTCGATATGCCGAGCTTGGCGAAGATGTGGGAGAGGTGAACCTTCACCGTGCCGCGCGAGATGAACATGCGCTCTCCGATCAGCGGGTTGGTGAGACCCTCGGCGACGAACTCGATGACCTTCAGCTCGGTGGGGGTCAGACTCTCCCAGCCCCGGGCGGGGCGCTTGCGCTCACCACGCGCGCGGCGGATCCAGGCGATCGCGTCGTCCAGCGCCAGGCCTGCGCCTTCGTCGCGCGCGGCGTCGAACCCGTGCTCACCGAGCGTCGCGCGCAGCAAGCGCTCGAGCTCCTCCATCCGCGCATTGTCCGGCGCCCAGCGCGCCAGCCCGCGATCGGTCCGCGTGCGCTGCGCGACGCCGAGGATCCGCGCGGACTCCTCGTGGCTGCCGAGACCCGCCGCCACTTCCGCGAGCGTGTCGAACGTCCTCGGCAAGCTCACCAACAGCTCATACTCGACTCGCTGTGAAAGCGCCTCGTGCAGAAGCGCGTCCGCCTCACCGTACTCGTGGCGCTCCGCGTACAGGAGGGCGAGGATCTCCTTGCTCGAGGCGATCCCCTGGCGAGAGCTGATGCGCTCGCTGGTCGCGAGTGCCTCGCGTGCGCGCGCCTCTGACCCGGCTGCGTCGCCGGCGACCCGAAGCACGTCGGCGAGCTTGACCACCGCGCGGGCCAGGCCCCAGCCGAAGTCAATGCCGGTGGCGATCAGCGCCTCCAGGCTGACGCGTGCCCGGTCGAGATCGCCGAGCCCCGCCTGCGCCTCCGCGATGCTGAGCTCGACGTACGGGAAGCATCATGCCCGCGCCAACCGCGATCAACCGTTCACGCACGGCCTCGGTCCGTGCGAGCGCAGCCGCTGCATGTCCCTGCTCAACTTCGAGCGACGCGATCCACATCTCAGCGGTGGCCCTCGTCGTTGGCTCCTCGACCTCCCCGACGGCGGCGAGCGCCCGTTCGATGATCTCGTGGAAGCGAGCGATCTCCCCGCGAATCGCCGGTCTCCAGGACTCCATAAGCCAGTACCAGGAGACGTAGTCGCGGTAGCCGTTCCGTTCGGCGAGCTCAAGCATCCCCGCGCGCACCCGTTCACCCTCATCATGCTCGTCGCACATCTGCTGGTAGCTCCATGAGAGGTTGCCGAGGGCATCAATGAAGCACCAGTCGTCGCCGCTCGCCCGCGCGAGCTCGCACGCGCGCTCGAACCCAGGCCGGGATCCGACCGGGTCGGGGAAGAGCTGGATGAAGCTGAGCGTGTCGAGGGCGCGTGCCTGAGCCGACTGGTTGTCCACCTCCTCCGCCATGGCGAGCGCCCGCTGCGCGATCTCAATCGCCGCCTCGTACTTGCCCCCGAGCAGCAGGAGATAGCCGTGAGCGCAGAGCGCCTGCGCGCGCAGCAGCGAGGCAGCCGGGTCGCCCGCCGCGAGCGCCCGCTCAAAGCCGCGCTCGGCCGGGCCGTACAGACCGCGCAGACGCCACCAATCGCTGACCGCCACGGACAGCCGAAGCGCCCGCTCCGCATCTGTCTGCACCGCCCAGTCGAGCGCCGCGTCGACGTTGTTGGCCTCGGCGTCGATGACCTCGAGCCATTCGCGCGAGCCGGCGAGCAGCGGCGCCGCCCGCTCCGCCAGCGCGACATATGCGTCCCGATGCCGATCCCGTACGGACTTCTGTTCGCCGGCCGCGAGGAGCCGCTCGGCTGCGTACTGACGGATCGTCTCGAGCAGCCGATAGCGGACCGCCGGGCCGTGCTCCTCCGCGACCACTAGCGATTTGTCGACCAGCGAGCTGAGCAGATCCAGGATCGCCACGCGCTCGAGGCCGTCACCCGAACACACCTCCTCGACGGCATCCAGCGTGAAGCCCCCTGCAAAGACGCACAGCCGACGAAACAGCGTGCGCTCATCGTCGGACAGCAGCTCATGGCTCCAGTCCACCGAGGCGTGCAGCGTCTGATGGCGCGGCAGCGCCGTTCGGGCCCCGCGCGTCAACAGATGGAAGCGATCGGTCAGGGCGGCGGCGATCTGGTCCACGGACAGCATCCGCACCCGAGCCGCGGCGAGCTCGATCGCCAGCGGCACGCCGTCAAGCGCATGGCAAATCTCCGCGACCGCGGGGGCGTTGTCATTGTTGACCGCGAAGTTGGGACGTGCCTTGCGCGCTCGCTCGATGAACAACCGCACCGCGTCGGACTGGCCAAGCGCCTCGACCGGCTCTCGAGTCGGCTCCGGCGCCGGCAGCGAAAGGGAGGGAACCCGCCATTCGCTCTCGCCCGCCACCCCAAGCGGCGTCCGGCTCGTGGCCAGCACGCTGACCTGCGGGCACGCCTGGAGCAGCGCCTCGGCCGCCTTGGCGCAGGTGTCGAGCAGGTGCTCGCAGTTGTCGAGTATGACCAGCGCCCGACGCTCGGCCAGATGCAGGCAGCTTGCCTCGATCGCCGTCATCCCGGGGAGCGGCCGCACCCCGATCGCCGCCACCAATTCCTCGCCCACCAGCTCGGGCTCCGTCAGCGCAGCCAGCTCGACCCACCACGCCCCATCCGGAAAGCGCTCGAGCGCGTCAGCGGCACTCTGCAGAGCCAGGCGAGTCTTGCCCACTCCGCCGGCGCCGGTGAGCGTCAACAGACGAGTCTCCTCGAGCGCTCCATGGATCTCTTCGAGCTCGCGGTTACGCCCCACAAAGCTCGTCAACTGATCGGGGAGGCTGTTGGGAAAGGCATCGAGCGACCGCAGCGGCGCGCGCTCCGCGGGCAGCTCGGAATGCAGCAGCGCGTACACGTGCTCAGGTCGGCCCAGATCGCGCAACCGGTGCACACCGCAATCGACCAGCTCCGCCCCCTCAGGCAGGCGGTCGACGACCAGATCGTGCGTCGCGTGCGACAGCACGGTCTGCCCGCCGTGGGCGATTCCCCGCAGCCGCGCACACCGCGACAGTGCGACACCGAAGTAATTGCCCTCATCGCGCAGCTGTGCGTCGGCGGTGTGCAGCGCCAGCCGCACTCGCAGCGCGACTCCCTCCGGCCACGAGTGCACGTGCAGCCGGCGCTGAGCTTCAAGCGCCGCACCGACCGCGTCCGATGCGCGGGAGAACGCCCCGACAACGCTGTCGCCCTCGCCCTGCTCAAGCGGGCGAACGCCGCCGTGACGCGCGATGGCGCCGTCCAGGATTGCGTAGCAATCGGCCACGGCCGCGGCCATCCCCTCGGGCGACTGCTCCCACAGGCGCGTCGAGCCCTCGATGTCGGACAAGAGGAATGTCACCGTCCCGGCCGGTAGCTGGAACCGGCCCGCGCTGGCCGACTCGGCCGATGCCTCGGGCTCACCCCACATCAACGGCTTCCCAAAATCGATCACGACGCCAACCTACGCCCACCGCGATGCCCGTACATCTGCCACATGGCATATATGCGCCCGCAACCGGCCGGCCACTTCGCGACCCCATAGGGGTGACTCAACCCCTCAAATAGCGAACTGTCAAGCCCCCGCCAGCCCCGCTTAGACGCGCGGGGGGCGTGGTATGCTCGCGGCCGTTTGGGGGCCATCGCCCAAAGAGGGAGTCGCGACCGCACATGCTTGTGCAGTTGCCGCACACGGAGACTTAGCGACCTGTGACCGCGATGCTCTACGGACTGGCGCAGTTCTGCGTACGGCGCCGCTTCGTGGTGTTGGCCGTGTGGTTCGTGGTCACCGTCGTGATGGTGGTGGTCTCCCAGGGCCTGGGCGACAAGACCAACGACAACCTGTCGTTGCCCGGGACCGGCAGCCAGAACGCCACCAACGCCCTGACCAAGTCGTTCCCCGATCAGGCCAACGGCACGAGCCCGATCGTTCTGCACGCCAAGAACGGCAAGCTGACCGATTCGCAGTATTCGGGTGCGGTCAACCAGGCCGCGGCCGACGTGGCCAAGGAGCCCGGCGTGGCCTCGGTGGTCAATCCGTTGACGCCGCAGGGCGCGGCTGCGCTGAGCAAGGATCAGTCGACCGGGTACCTCTCGGTCACGCTGTCCAAGCCACCCGGCTCGCTGACGGTCGACGATGCCCAGCGGATCATCGACGGCGCGCATGCCGCCAAGGCCGCCGGCCTGGAGGTGGAGACGGGCGGCCAACTCGGCCAGAAGGTCTCCAAGCCCTCGACCGAATCGAGCGAGCTGGTCGGGATTCTTGCGGCCATGGTGATCCTCACGCTGACCTTCGGGACGGTGGTGGCGATGCTCTTGCCGATCCTCAACGCGATCTTCGCCCTGGCCCTGACGCTGGCCATCATCCGGATCCTCGGTCACGTGGCGACGGTGCCCACCGTGGCGCCGACGCTGGCCACGATGATCGGGCTGGGAGTCGGAATCGACTACGCCCTGTTCATCGTCACGCGGCATCTGCGCGGGCTGGACGACGGGCTCGGCTTCCACGAATCGATCGCGCGGGCGACGGCGACCTCGGGCGGCGCGGTGTTCTTCGCCGGCTGCACGGTGACGATCGCGCTGGTCTCGCTCGCCGTGGCCCAGATCCCGCTGGTGACCACGATGGGGTTCATGGCGGCCATCGCCGTGGTCGTGGCCGTGCTGGCCGCGCTCACGCTGCTGCCGGCCTTGCTGGCCATCGTCGGGCCGCGCATCCACTCGCTCCGGGTTCGTAGGCCACCGTCTGACGAACAGGCCAGGCGGGGCCTCTGGGCAAGGTGGGCCGGGGAGATCGCCAAGTATCCGGTCCTCGCCGGCCTGGCCGCGCTGGCGATTCTGGTTCCGCTGATGATCCCGGTGCTGTCGCTGAACCTGGGCCAGCAGGACGTCGGCGCGCTCTCCACCTCGACGACCGCGCGGCGGGCCTATGACCTGATCTCCAAGAACTTCGGACCGGGAGCGAACGGGCCGTTGCTGATCACCGCGTCGCTCAAATCGCCCGCGCAGGCCTCCTCCTCGGGCGGTACGTCGAGTTCCTCGAGCAGCTCGCAGAGCGACCCGCGCACCACCGATCCGCGCCTGGCCACGTTGCAGAAGGACGTGTCGGCCACCGCGGGGGTCGCTGGGGTCACGCCGATGCAGATCGACAAGGCCGGAACGACCGCCTACTTCAACGCGATCTCCAAGTACGGACCGTCGGACAATGCCACCACCGATCTGGTGCACCAGCTGCGCTCGACCGTGATCCCGGGCGCCGTGAAGGGCACCGACCTGACGTCATACGTGGGCGGTAGCACGGCCGGTTACGACGACCTCGCCGCCAAGATCTCGAGCAAGCTGCCGCTCCAGATCCTGGTGGTCATCGCCCTCAGCTTCGTTCTGCTGATCCTGGCCTTCCGCACCGTGGTCATTCCCGCACAGGCGGCGGCCATGAACCTGCTGTCGATCGCAGCTTCCTACGGCGTCCTGACGGCCATCTTCCAGTACGGCTGGCTCAGCAGCCTGATCGGCCTCAGCGGCCCCGTACCGGTGGTGTCCTACGTGCCGCTCTTCATGTTCGCGATCCTCTTCGGCCTCTCCATGGACTACGAGGTGTTTCTCGTCAGTCAGATCCAGGAGCACGTCCACGCCGGGGAGGACAACCGCAGCTCGGTCGTCTCCGGACTGGTCACGAGCGCGCGCGTGATCACCGCCGCAGCGCTGATCATGGTGTTCGTCTTCGGCAGCTTCGTCCTCAACGGCGATCCGACGATCAAGCAGTTCGGCGTCGGCCTCGCCGTCGCGGTGATCCTCGACGCGACCGTCGTGCGTTGCCTGCTGGTGCCCAGCGTGATGCTGCTGATGGGCCGGACGAACTGGTGGATGCCGAAGTGGCTTGACCGCATCACGCCTCCCTTCAGCATCGAGGGCGCCGGGTTCTTCCGTGCCCGCGATCAGAATCCCGCCGCGCAGCGCATCCCCGCGACCGAGGCCGCGGAAGGCTGATCAGCGCCGCCGGGAGCGCCCCGCGGCGAGCGACCTCAAACCCGCCGACGGCAAGCCGGCTCCAACTGGCCGGGACAGCCCATCGGCTCACCGGCGTCGCGAGATATAGATAATGACGGCGTGAGGAGGAACTGGCGCCAGCGTGGAGCGGTGATCGCGACGGTCGTGGCCGGTGCGCTGGCCGCGGTGCCGATGGCCTCTGCGCGCGACGCGATCGTGAAGTCGTTCGACGGCACGCAGCTCGTCGTGCATTTCTTCCCGGCGGCCAATCTGGCGGCCGGGCACAAGGCTCCGACCGTCCTCGTCGGTCCAGGCTGGGGCTCGCCCGGCGACACGAATCTCAACGGCCCCACCTCCACCGCCGCCGGCGTCGTCGGACTCGGCCCACTGCACCGCGCGGGCTACAGCGTGGTCACCTGGGATCCCCGCGGGTTCGGCAAGTCTCAGGGAACCGTCGAGATAGACAGCCCGCAGTTCGAGGGTCGCGACGTGTCGGCCCTGATCGACTTCGTGGCGCGCCAGCACGAGGCGCTGCTCGACCGGCCCGGAGATCCGCGCGTCGGTATGGCCGGGGGCTCCTACGGCGGCGGGATCCAGCTCGTCGCCGCGGCGGGTGATCGCCGCATCGACGCGATCGCGCCCGACATCGCCTGGCACTCGCTCCTCACGAGTCTCGACAAGAACGGCGCCCCGAAGACGGGCTGGTCGGGATTGCTGTATCTGGTCGGCGCCTCGCACCGCCTGGATCCGCACATCATCTCTGCCCAGGCGCAGTCGCAGGCCGGGGCTCCGCTCAGCGCGGCCAACGTGGGCTTCTTCGTCGCGCGCGGACCGGGCGCCCTGGTCGCGCGCATCCACGTGCCCACACTGCTCATCGAGGGCACGGTCGACGACCTCTTCACACTCCAGGAGGCGGTCGACAACTACGGGCTCCTGCACGGGCGCGTACCGACCAAGATGCTCTGGTTCTGTGGCGGGCACGGCGACTGCGATTTCCCGGCCGGCGACACGGGCCGTATTCAGCGCGACACGCTGGCCTGGTTCGCGCGCTACCTGAAGCGCGACCGCAAGGTCGCCACGGGCCCTGGTTTTGAGTGGGTGGACCAGCGCGGACACAGCTTCCACGCCGCGAGTTGGCCGCTCCCCTCGGCGGCGCCGCTGACGGCGGCAGGCAGCGGCCGGCTGACGCTGTCCGCGGTGGGTGGCTCGGGTCCGCTCGTAAACCCGAATCCGAGCGGCGGGGCTCTGGGAGCTGCGGCCGACGGCATTGCCCCGGCCCAAGCGGCGAACGCCGTGAACGTGCGCATTCGAAACGGCGCCCGGACCAAGCTCCTCGTCGGCGCGCCAAAGCTCACGCTCACCTACGGCGGCACGGCCCCGCGCGCCGCCACCCACGTCCTCGCCCAGATCATCGACGACGCCACCGGCAAGGTGCTCGGCAACCAGATCACCCCGATTCCCGTGAACCTCAACGGCCGCACGCACACCGTAACGGAGCCGCTCGAGATCATTGCCGCGAGCGCGTCACCCGGCGGCCACTTCACGCTCCAAATCGTCGCCCAGAGCACGGCCTACAACGTGCATCCCCTGGGTGGCTCGGTCAGCTTCAGCCGCATCCAGGTCCGGCTGCCAGGCGTCAGGTAGCCGGGAGCGGCTCTCGCCGCGATGACCGGGTCGGGCTAGGCGCCGGCCCCCCCGCGGCTGAGAACTCGAGCACGCCGTCCTCGAGCTTGGCGAATCTGAGCGCCAGCGTGTCGAGCGCGTAGTTCTGATAGAGCCGCCACGGCGCCCGCGAGCCCTGCTTGGGGAACTGGTCGATCGAACGCAGGACGTAGCTCGAGGAGAAGTCGATGAACGGCTCGGCCATCACCGAGGGGTCGCGGTTGCGGGGGGTGCACTGCCGATAGCCCCGTTCATCCATGTGGTTCAGCACCCGGCAGAGGTACTCACAAGTCAGGTCGCATTTGAGCGTCCAGGAGGCGTTCGTGTACCCCAGCGCGTTGGCCAGGTTGGGGACGTCGCTCAGCATCATGCCCTTGTAGCCCATGGTCTCCGAAAGCTCGACGTCGCGGCCGTCCACGGCGAGCTGCATACCGCCCATCGCCAGCAGGTTCAGCCCCGTCGCCGTGACGATCAGATCCGCCTCGAGCTCGGCCCCCGAGGCAAGCCGCAGACCGCGCTCGGTGAAGTTCAGGATCTGGTCGGTGACCACTGACACTCGGCCACGGCGAATCTCGCGGAACAGATCGCCGTCGGGTACCAGGCACAGACGCTGATCCCAGGGGTTGTAACGCGGATTGAAGTGCGTATCGACGTCGTAGCCGTCAGGCAGCTGCTCCGCCACGGATTTGCGGATCAGCTGCTTGACGAAATTGGGCCGGCGGCGGCTGAGCTGAAAGCTCAGCGAGGTCAAACCGATGTTCTTCCAGCGTACGAGCGAGTAGGCCAGCTTCGCCGGCAGCCGGTGGCGCAGAACCCCGGCGATCGGATCCTCGGCCGGCAGCGAGACGATGTAGCTCGGCGAACGCTGGAGCATGGTGACGTGCGCGGCGCTCTGCGCCATAGCCGGGACGAGCGTGACGGCGGTCGCGCCGCTGCCGATCACGACGACGCGCTTCCCGGCGTAGTCGATCTCGTCGCTCCAATGCTGGGGGTGGACGATCTGTCCGGCGAACCGCTCGGTCCCCTCGAACTTCGGCGTATAGCCCTCGTCGTAGCGGTAATAGCCGCTGCACACGAAGATGAAGCCGCAGGTCAGCTGCACGACCTCCTCGGTATCGGTGCGCCGCGCCTCGACGGTCCAGCGCGCCTCGGCGCTCGACCACTCGGCACGTTCGACGCGATGGTTGAAGCGAATGTGCCGGTCGATTCCGTTCTCCGTGGCGGTCTGACGCACGTAGTTGAGGATCGACGGCCCGTCGGCGATCGCCTTGGCCTCCTTCCAGGGCTTGAACGAGTAGCCCAGGGTGTGCATGTCGGAGTCCGAGCGAATGCCCGGATAGCGAAAGAGATCCCAGGTACCACCGATTGAGTCCCGGGCTTCGAGGATCGCGTAACGCTTCCCCGGGCACTTCTCCTGCAGGTGGTATCCGGCGCCGACTCCGGACAGGCCGGCGCCGACGATCAACACGTCAACGTGTTCGAGCGGCATGGGGGCAGTGTATGAGCCGCGCGCGGTCGGCTATCCCTGCTCGCGTTTCTCGCGCGTGATCACACGGGCCTCGCGCCGCTGCTCCTCGCGCGCGCGGCGTGTGGCGTTCGACCTCCGAGCCGCCGTGCCGCGCAGTCCGGTGGTGAACGGTCCGGCGAACGGCGAGATCAGCCGCTCCGGATCGCTGGCCCCACAGGCGGGACACGCGGGACGAGCGGCCTCAGCTACGTGAACCTCGAAGCGCTCACCGCATGCGCGGCATTCAAAGTCGTACAGGGGCACCACTGCGGAGGATAGGCGCCCGGGAGGCCTGCGCTCAGCCGCTGCTCGATTGCGCCCAGATGTTGACGCCGCCGTCCTGGGCGTGGCGGTCGATCTCCTCGAGCTCGGCCGGATCGAAGTCGAGCTGCTCGAGCGACGCCACGTTCTGCTCGAGCTGCTCGACGCTGCTCGCGCCCACCAGCGCTGAGGTCACACGCGGGTCACGGAGGACCCAGGCGATCGCCATCTGAGCCAGGCTCTGACCGCGGCGCTTGGCGATCTCGTTGAGCGCGCGCACACGCTCGAGGTTCTCGTCGGTCAGCAGATCATCGGAGAAGTAGGCACCACGGCGCACGCGCGAGGAGTCGGGTACGCCATCCAGGTACTTGTCGGTCAGCAGACCCTGCGCCAGCGGCGAGAAGACGATGCAGCCGAGACCCTCGCGCTCCAGCACATCGAGCAGCTCGCCCTCGATCCAGCGGTTGAGCAGCGAGTACGACGGCTGGTGGATCAGCGGTTTGATGCCGAGCGTGTTCAGGATCCGGACCGCCTCGACCGTGCGCGCGGCCGAGTAGGAGCTGATGCCCACGTAGAGCGCCTTGCCCTGCCTGACCGCCGTGTGGAGCGCACCGAGCGTCTCCTCGAGTGGCGTGTCGGGGTCGAATCGGTGCGAATAGAAGATGTCCACGTAGTCGAGCCCCATGCGCTGGAGGCTCTGGTCGAGGCTGGCCAGCAGGTACTTGCGCGAGCCATGATCGCCGTAGGGACCGGGCCACATGTCGTAACCGGCCTTGGTCGAGATGATCAGCTCGTCACGGTGCGCGCGGAAGTCCTCGGCCAGCACGCGTCCAAAGTTGAGCTCGGCCGACCCGTACGGCGGGCCGTAGTTGTTGGCCAGATCAAAGTGGGTGATGCCGAGATCGAAGGCGCGGCGCAGCGTCGCGCGCTGCGTCTCGACCGGGCGGTCGTCGCCGAAGTTCTGCCACAGCCCGAGCGACAGGGCAGGCAGGTGAATTCCGCTGCGCCCGCAGCGCCGGTACTCCATGGTCTCATAGCGCTCCGGCCTGGGGACATACGTGTCGGCCCAGCTCATGAGGGGATGCGCGAAGGTTGAGCAGGTCTCGTCATGCCCCCTCTTATACCCCGTTCGGACAGGGAGGGTCGGACGCTCCACTAGGCTCCAATCACCCGATGGCCGGCTCGAGACCCGACAGCGCCGCTCTCACCGCATTATGCGAAGCCACCCTGCGCGAGAACTGGCGGGAGGGCGTGCGCCAGTCCGATGGCGCCCACTTCTCCTACACGCGTCCCAGCCCGCGCCACTACCCGTGGCAATGGTTCTGGGACTCGTGCTTCGCCTCGATCGTCTGGGACCGGCTCGACCCCTCACGAGCCGAGCGGGAGCTCCGATCGCTGCTCTCGGCGCAGCGCGAGGACGGCTTCATCGGCCACACGATCTTCTGGGATCTGCCACTGCGCGGCCCGCGTCGATTCACCTACAACGTCACCTCACCCCACGCGCGCATGACCTCGAGCATCCAGCCACCGATCCTGGCCTGGGCCTGGCAGATCGCCGTCGGGGATCCGGCGCAGGAGCCGGCAATCGTCCGGTATCACGATTGGGTGCAATCTCATCGTGATCTCGACGGCGACGGTCTGATCTGGATCGTCCAGCCGGACGAGTCCGGCCTCGACGCCTCGCCTCAGTTCGATCCGATCTGGGGCCGCGAGGCTCACGGCCTGCCCGGGTTCGTGAGACTCGTACGCCGCAACCGTCGTCTGAACTACGACCTGCGCCGGATCGTCAACGCCGGGGCCCCCGTGTGCTGCGAGGTCATGACCAACGTGCTGCACAACCTGTCCCGGCTCGCGCTCGGGCGCTCCTCGCTCACGCCGACGATCATCGAGCGCCTGTACGACCCCGAGACCGGACTGTTCTGGCCCCGCTCGCGTCCAGCCCCCCGGCGGCCGGTTCCGCTCACCTGGGCGGCGCTCGCGCCCCTGGCCCTGCCGGATCTGCCCGAGGACATCGGGCGGCGGTTGATCGAGGAGCATCTGCTTGACCCCTCGCGCTTCTGGCTTCCTGTGGCGCCGCCGTCGGTGGCCCGGAGCGATCCGACCTTCTCGCTGCGCGACCGTGTGCTTCTCGGCGCGCGGCGCTACTGGCGGGGGCCGACCTGGATCAACGCCGCCTGGCTGCTGTGGCTCGGGCTCGTGCGGCTCGGGTACGACGAGCACGCCAGTGAGCTGACCCTCCGCCTGGCCAACGCGGTGGCGGCAGAGGGGTTGAACGAGTACCACGGGCCATACGACGGCCGGGGCATGGGAGCCCGGGACTTCGCCTGGTCGACGCTGATCCTCGAGATGACCAATCCGCGCGCGGGCGTCGCTCAGAGCTATCTGGGTGCCACCGAGGACGTGATGAGCGGCAACGGGGACGCCAATGCGTGAGGCCATCGAGTTCCTCAAGGAGAATCCTCAGGCGGCGATCCTGCTGGCGATCTGCATCGTCCTCGGCCTGGGCACGCTGATCGCCTTGATCATCTCCTCGCTCAGCCCGGGCGCCCACACCGGCTCCTCCGGCGGTGACGCCGGGGTCGTCATGGCGCTCGGCTGGCTGCTCGGCTAGGCCCCAGCGCGGGCGTACTGGTTGACCGCGGTGGCGTATTTCTCGAGCACCGGTTCGATCTCCGCGCGTCCGACCGAACGGATCCAGAAGAAACCGCGGTGCACGCCCGCCCGCTCGAAGCGCTCGATCCGGGCCGGATCGCGCATCAGCCCGGCGACGGTGATCGGAACCGGCTCACGATCGGTCTGCTGGGCGCGCCTGGCCAGTTCCTCGAAGCGCGCGATCATGCCGTCGTCGTCCCCGATCCGGTTGGGCAGCCATTCGTCACCGAGCTCGATGACGCGCTCGAGGACCGTGGGGCCGTTCCCGCCGATCAGGATCGGCGGGTGCGGCCGCTGGAGTGGCTTCGGCCACGACCAGATGCGCTCGAAGCTCACCTGCCGCCCCGCGTAGCTGGCCTCGTCTTGGGTCCAGATCTCCTTCATCGCCTGCACCCGTTCGCGCAGCAGACCGAAACGAGTGCGGGCATCCGTGCCGTGGTTACGCATCTCCTCGACGTTCCAGCCGGCTCCGACGCCGAACAGAAACCGACCGCCGGAAAGGTGATCGAGCGTGGCGACTTCCTTGGCCGTGATTATCGGGTCGCGCTCGATGACCAGGCAGATGCCGGTTCCGATGCGCAGCTCGGTCGTGGCCGCAGCCGCGGCGGTGAGCGCCAGGAACGGGTCGTAGGTGTGGCTGTATTCGGGCGGCAGCTCGCCGCCCGCCGGGTAGGGGGTCTCACGACTGGCCGGGATGTGCGTGTGCTCCGGGAGGAATAGCGACTCGAAGCCGTAGTCCTCGACGAGCCGGCCCAGCTCGCCGGGCGGCGGCGTGTTCTCGGTGGCGAAGAGTCCGATGCCGAATTTCATGGTTTATTCACCCTACCGCGGTACCGTTTTGAACATGGAGAACAACGAGATTCAGCTCACAGATGAGGAGTGGCGCGAGCGCCTCACTCCCGAGCAGTACGAGATCCTTCGCGGTCATGGCACGGAGCGGCCGTTCACGGGCGAGTATGTCCACATCAAGGACGATGGCATGTACCACTGCGCCGGCTGCGGCGCGGAGCTCTTCAGCTCCGACACCAAGTTCGATTCGGGCACCGGATGGCCGAGCTTCTACGAGCCGGCGGTGGCGGAGAACGTCGAACTGCGCAAGGACCGCAGCCTGATGATGGTTCGCACCGAGGTCGTCTGCCGGCGCTGCGGTGGCCATCTTGGCCACGTGTTCGACGACGGCCCGGCCCCGACGGGGCTGCGCTACTGCATCAACTCCTGCGCGCTCGACCTCGAGCCGGTGACGGCCGAGACCGGCGCGGGCGGCGGCCCCGGCGAGTAGGCCCGGCGTATCCGGGGCCCGGGCCTGATCCCGGGCCCTGACCGCCCACCGTTACTCGCCTTCGCTCTGCTCTCCCAGCTCACGCAGCTCGCGCCGCTCCTTCACGCGGCGCCACACGAGGAAGCCCACGATCAGCACACCGATCGCGATCGCGCCGTAGACGCCGACCTTGGCGATGATCTTCCCGGCGGCGTGGCCGGCGAAGTAGCCGGCCAGGCCGACGGCGATCGCCCAGGTGATCCCGCCGAGCGCGTTCCACATGAAGAACCGCGGAAAGGGCATCTCGTTGATCCCGGCGATCCACGCCGCGGCCACGCGCAGCAGGGCGACCCAACGGCCAAAGAAGACGGCCTTCGACCCATGCTTGTCGAAGAACCGGTCACCGACGTCGAGCAGCTGCCGGCGCCGGTGAAAGAAGGGCCCGGGGCGCGAGAGGACGTCGCGCCCCACGCTGCGGCCGATGAAATAGGCGATGTTGTCACCGATGATCGCCGACGCCGCGGCGATCAGGATCACCAGCTCGATCTGGAGCTTGCCCTGGTTGGCCAGCACGGCGGCCAGGATGAGCGCCGTCTCGCCCGGTGACGGAACGCCCATCGACTCGAGCCCAACGACCGCGGGCAGCAGGTAGCCCAGGCTGCTCGAGAGGCCGAAGATGGCCGCGATGCCGAGCTCGTCGGTCACGCCTCCTCCCCGGCGGTCACCGCGGCCTGAGCCGGGGCCAGCAACCAGGCCGCGATCCCCACGCCCACGAATGCGGCCAGGTGCAGCACGATCAGCGCGGGCCGCCGACCGAGTGGATCGCCAAAGACGATCAGTCCCCCGAGCACCGAGACGACGATCGTCCCGGCGGTCATGAGGGCGATCACCGGCACCGCTTTGCCCATTTGGAGGCCGCGCTGGAAGCAGAAGAAAGCGGTCACGTTGAGCACGATGGCGGCCAGCAGCCAGGGGGACCTAAAGACGGCGCCGATCCCGTGTCGGCTGGCGATCCCGGTCAGGGCCTTGATGGCCACGTCTGACGCGCCGTACAGCATCCCGCCGGCCAGGCCGAGGCCCTGGGCGCGGCGCCGCTCGCCGAGCAGCAGCACGCCCGCGGCCGCCGAGGAGCAGGCCAGGTATAACCCGAGCTGCCAATCGGAGAAGCGGCTGTGGACCCCGACCCGGCCGCGCCCGAGCGTGAGGGCCAGAAGAGCCAGCGCCATCAGCCCGATGCCGGTCAGCTCACCCGGAGTCAGACGGTGTCCGAGCACGTGCACGGCGACCGGCGCAATCAGGGCGGTCCCGCCCACGAGGAAGGCCTGCACGAGCGACAGTGGCGCCCGGGTGAGGGCCGCCACATGCATGGCCCAGCCCAGTGTGCCGAGCAGGCCGCCGGCCAGCCACATCCGCGAGGAGATCAACGCCTTCATCGTGCGCAATGGGGTGCGGATGTCGATCTGCGGCGCGGTGCTGGCGCCCGCATGCTGGAACAGATAGCTGACATTGAGCGTCACCGACGCGAGCAGCGCCAGCGACAGCCCGATGGCTAGTCTGCTCACCCGAGCGCGCGCGGGTTCGCGAGCACCGCCAGCAGCGAAAGGCCGACCGGCAACGTGTGTCCTCGCGCCAGCCAGCGCGCCTCGAGTCGCAGCGGTTGCTCCATCGCGTCGTTCAGCCATTCGGGGCCGAGCCGTAGCCCGGGGTCGTGTTTGGCCGTGCCCGACTGCCGGCTCAGCCGGCGCTGGGCGATCCGCACGGCCGCGGCCGGGGCCAGCAACACGCTGTTGAAGGACGTCATGCGCTCGACTATCCAGCCCGATTCGACGGCTGCCGCCTGCAGCGTGTCGCGCTCATAGCGGCGGTAGTGATGGTTCGCCTCGTCGTGGCTGGACCACAGCGCCTGATACGCCGGCACGGTGACGAGCAGCCAGCCGCCGGGCTTCGTGACGCGGCGCAACTCGCACAGGGTCACGCGATCGTCCGGCGTGTGCTCGATCACATCGAGACAGGTGATCAGGTCAAAGGTTTCGTCCGCCCACGGCAGCTCCTCGAGGCGGCCCACATGGATCTCGCCGTTACCGCGCGCCTTGGCGACCTCAGCCGCATCGGGATCGAGCTCGAGCCCGCGCACGGTCCCGAAAGACGCGAGCTCCTGGAGCGTGCGCCCCGAACCGCAACCGGCGTCGAGGACCTGCGCTGCGGCGGGCAGCGGCAACTTCTCGAGCTCGGAGCGAATGATGCGCCGACGGCCCCGGTACCACCAGTGCTGCTCATCGACCGCGAGCATCATCTTCATGATTCCCTTGTCCATCGCGGTGATGCTGTCAGTTAGTGCGCGATGCCGCCGGCTCGTCGCATCGGGACCCCGGACCGGCGGCCTGACGTCCGCGCCGGATCATCGCACCATGATGTTGTCCTTCTCGGGCGCGCGGGCCGCCCGCATCCGCAGCGTGAAGCGGGCGCCGGGGCTATCGGTGTCCTCCAGGATCAGCTCGCCGCCCATCCGTTCGGCGAGCTCGCGCCCGATGGCCAAGCCGAGACCGAAGCCCGCCTCGGTGCCGCGGGCCTGCCCACGCTGGAAACGCTCGAAGATGAGCTCGCGCTCCTGGGGCGGAACGCCCGGGCCGGTGTCCTGCACGCTGAGCTCGACGACATCGCCGCGCCGCAGCGCGACGGTGATCTCGGCGCCCGCCGGCGAGGCCCGGATCGCGTTGTCGAGCAGGATCCGGACGATGCGCGCGACGCTGCCCGGATCGCCCAGGGCCCACACCGGAGCGCCCGGGTCGTCGAGCACCGGGGTGATCCCCCGCTCGCTCGTCCCAAGCTCAAACTCAGCCATCACGGCGCGGCTCAACTCGCCGAGCTCGATCGGCTCTGAGCGCAGCGCGACGTCGGCGTCGAGCCGCGAGAGATCGAGCAGGTCGGCGGCCAGCCGGCCGAGCCGGCGCGACTGGGCCCGGGCGCGTTGCAGCAGCTGCTGCGCATCGCCGAGATCCGGGCTGCCGCTGCGCAGATCATCATCGAGCAGCTCGAGCATCCCGTCCAGCGAGGTGAGCGGCGTACGCAGCTCATGCGAGGCCGTGGCCACAAAGGCCCGGCGGGCCTCCTCCTGGTGCTGGAGGCGCTGTTGCATGATCGCGAAGGCGCGCGTCAGGTCGCCGACCTCGTCCCGAGCGCGGTCGGCGGGGAGCGGCTCGGGCGTGCCGCCGCTGGCCAGGTGAAGTGCCGCCTGTCGCAGACGGCGCAGCCGCCGCACCAGCGTCGCCGCGAGCGCGATACCCAGGACGAGCGTCAGCCCGACACCGGCGAGCGCCGCGGTTATGAAGGCGGTCCGCACGACGCGGACCGCACCGGGAATCTCCTCGATGGGGCGCCGTACGGCGAGCACGTAGCGCTGCCCGTCGATCGAGACCGGGACGGCAACGCGCGCCGCGTCGGTGCCCTCCACCGAGCCGAAGCTCTGCACGGTGCGGCCCGTCAGGAAGGCCGTGGTGGCGTCGTCATAGGGATCACTGAGCACGGCCGCGGCATCGCGCGGTATGAACAGGGGGTGCATCTGTCCCGAGACATCGGGGAAGCCGAGCAGGCTGACGTTGGTCGGCGCGATGCGCAGCCGCACGGCCAGCGCCTGCTGCTGGAGGTCGAGCGCATGCCGCTGCGCTGCACCCACAGGGCTCGAATCGGCGATCTGCGCGAGCTCGAGCTTCTTGAAGCCCGAAGTCGCCCCCCGGACGTCGTTGTGGAGCGTCTTGACGGCGGCGGAGCGCAGCTCCTGTTCCAGTGGGCCGAGCAGGGCCACGGCGGCGACCCCGAGCGTGGCCACCGTCGTGACCAGCAGCGCGCCGACGATGCGGCCCCGCAGGCCGAGGACGCCACGCCGCGGCCAGGTCGGCATCAGGGCGCCCGGAGCCGGTACCCGGCGCCGCGTACCGTGACGATGTAGCGCGGCTTCTCGGGCTCCGGTTCGAGCTTCTCGCGCAGGTGGCGGATGTGGACGTCGATCGCCCGGGGATCACGATAGGCGCTGTCACCCCAGATCGCGCGGAGGAGCTCTTGGCGGTTCAGGAGGCGCCCCGGATCAGCCATCAGCGCATCGAGGAGCTCGAACTCCGAGAAGGTCAGACGGACGGGTTCGCCGTCCATCGTGACCTCGCGCTGAGCCCGATCGAGCGCGATCGGTCCGACGACCAGCACCTCGTCGCCCATCGCGCGGGTTCCAGCGCGGCGCAGCACGGCGCGGATCCGGCTGCGCAGTTCCGCGAGCCCGAAGGGCTTGGTCACATAGTCGTCGGCGCCGGCCTCGAGGCCGAGCACCGCGTCGGCCTCGGAGTCGAGCGCGGTCAGCATGATGATCGGGACGACGTTGCGCCGCCCGCGCAGCGTTCGGCACACCTCGTAGCCATCCGGGCCAGCGCCGAGGGCCACATCGAGCAGGACGATGTCGAAACTCTCCGTGCTCGCGCGATCGATGGCCGCACGCCCGTCGGCGACGGCCATCACGCGGTGCCCCTCGCGGGAGAAAGAGCGCGTCAGCATCTCGCGCAGATCCGACTCGTCGTCGACGACGAGAATGCTGAGCGAAGCATCGCCGCTGCGGATCGGCGGAGCGGATGAGGTCGCCGCGACGGGACGTTCGCTGGCCACGGCTTCAGGCTCCACGCGGCGTGGCGTGACCGGCGACCTCGAGTTCGACGGCCCCGGGTTGGGACACCGTGGACCGGGCGGGGATCGTTCGCGGCACGAGCCTGCCGGCCGCGGCCACGCTCCAGAGCAGCACGACCCAGGAGACGGTGGCCAGGGTGACATGGACCCAGACCATGTCCGAGGGCAGGTGCAGCTCGTACTGGACGCTGCCGACGAGTCCCTGGGCGGCGATCAGGATACCCAGTAGGGTCAGCGACTCGATCACCTGCGGCGATCCATGACGGCGGCGGTAGAGGAACCAGACGGCGACCACGGCGATCCCCAGGATCGCGGCCAGCGTGGCGTGACGGTGGATGACCCAGGTGAGCGTGGCCGCCCCCTTGAAGTGCAGACGGTGGATGCGCTGGCCGGGCGAGCCGCCGGCGTGTGGACCGGCGGCGGTCGCCGCCGTGCCCGCGAAGATCGTGATCCCACCGAGCACGGTCAGGGCACGGACGGACCAGACGCCGAGACGATCGGCGGACCGCGGCCGCTCACCGGGCTCATACGAGGCCCGCCAGGCCAGCGCCACAGCGGCCACGAGCACGAGCATCGAGAGCCCGTAGTGGCCCATGACGAACCCGGGCGCCAGATGCTCGCGGACGGTGAAGCCGCCGAGCACGGCCTGCGCCACGACCCCGAGTGGGAGCACGACGCCGAGCACGGCCAGATCCCGCCGAAACGGGCGACGGGTGAACGCGAGCACCGCGGCGAGGATGGTTGAGATCCCGACGAGCCCGGAGAGGATGCGGTTGCTGTACTCGATCACCGCGTGGGTGTTGAGCGGGGGCAGGGTCTTCCCGTAGCACTTGGGCCAGTCCGGGCAGCCCAGCCCCGAGCCGGTCAGCCGCACGGCGGCGCCGGTCAGCACGATCAGCGTGAGCGCCGCGAGCGCCAACAGGGCGACGCGGCGGTACTGGTCGGGATTTACGGTCAGGCGGGCACGCACGGATACACAAGGATGCCGGACCCGGGTCCGTCCCGCACGCAGACCCCCGGCTCTACCGCCCATTCGCGGCCGGACACGGCGGGCTGCAGGCTGCTCCACGCGCCCTCGGCCTCACGCGCCGACGATTGCTCCGGATGGATGCGATCGCTCCGACAGCGATCGTTGCAAAGTAGCCATTTGCGAGCCGCATCAATCCTCAACCGGTCGGGAAGCCTGCTCGAGGGCTGAGGTGAAGACCCGAACGCCAGTTCTGCGAGCGAGCAGCACGGCCCCGCCGAGCGTCCCCGAGACGACGATAAACGTTTCCGGCGGAATGCCGTATCTGAAGTCATAGGAGAGCGTCATCACGGGCGAGAGATAGAGAATGAGCCCCGCAAAGCCGAACAAGAAGATGCCGAGCCTCACTGATCCACGAGCGATGAACATCCCGAGGAAGGTCAACGCAACGAATACGGCAAGGGCCAGCCCCCCGACCCGAAACAGGTTCTGGTAGCTCGTGAGGATCTGGCGTCCAACGACGTGAACCTTCGTGTCCGTGTACCCCTTGGATAAGGCTCCTTCAACGAGTTTGAGGGTGGCAGGATCGCGGAGCCCGAATGAGAGCGTCTCACGCGGCTGTCCACCGTATGCGCGTTGGGGCCCGACGCTTGGATCGACGAAACGCGCCAGATCCGTCAGGACCGTGCTGACGTAGCTCCCGGGTTGATGCATGATCACCTCTAACGCAAATCGCTCCATCGTGCTGGAAGTCTGCGGCCCAAGCTGGAACCGGCGCCTTCCGAATGAAGCTGCATCCCATTCGTACCCGAGCGATCCAATCCTCTGGGAGGGCGGCGTGGGTTCGCACAAAACCCTGGTTCCATGTGGCGGCGTGAACTTCGAGCAGTCGGCGAAGGGAGCGACGCGCGAGTACAGATTCCACCCTGCCATATCACCGAGACCGAGATACCGTCCGTGCTTTAACTCGAACGCACCGAAGTAAGCACCGAACACGACAAGCGCCGGCAAGAGTGCGAAAAGTATGGCCCGTGCGCGCGAGCGGAGCGTCCCACCTACCCAGGCTGCGGTGACAATTACTAACAGGGGCACGAGCGGGAGCGCGACACTGCGGGTCAGGGCCGCACCCATAAGCAGCGCTGAGCCCGCCCCAAGCCATCGCCCACTGACCACGGGCACCAAGCCGCGGACGGCGCACGCAAGCCCAAGCGCGACCAACACGGTCATGAACCAGTCGGCCATGATCTGGTGCTCCAGCCAGACATGGTCCCCGGAAAGAAAAGCCACGCCAGCCGGTATGCATGCGAGCCATCTGACGGCTCCTACCCGGCGCATGGCAAGGTAGAGAGCTACTCCAACCGACAACCCGATGATGTGCTGAATGATGATGGTCACCCCCAGCACGGGAACGATCTCGCGCAAGGACTTCGCGAACACCGCGTATCCGGCTGGCATCCAGTAATCGCCGAAAATCGCTTGGGGATAGATTCGAGCGAAGCGGGGCGAGTCGACGCTCTGAAGCCAGCCTGGCCAATACATCAGGACAACCGCTAGGCGGACGAGCACGCCCAGGGCGAGCAACGCTAGAAAGGGCCGGTAGCCGAGTTCGCGCTGCGCAGCCCACTGATTGAGGCGCCTGCGAAGCTTGCGATCCGCCACCGGGCGATCGATATCTATCCCGTCGGAACGGCGCTCCCGAGTACCCGGTTCTTGAGTGGTAGTCGGCTTATCGGCGCCGGGGGTGGCGAGCCTCGCACTTTCCTCCACCAAAACGAAGTTAGCGGGCGACCGCGTCAACCGCGCCGTGGTCAGGCGAACGAGCTCGCCGGCGCCGGCTCGCGGCCAGTGTTTGTGCGAAGAGACGCATGGCCCCGCGCGTCAGCTTCGGAGGCGCGGACGGCGTTGGGGCACCCTCAGGGACGATTGGAGAGGCTATGCTGATCCGCCGCGACCGGGCCTCCCCGTCGCGGTTCTCGACGACAGAACGGACTTCGATTCGTGATCAACATCCTGCAGGCGGCGAGCTGGCAGATGACGACGGGCGAGCGCTCTGCACTTGAGGGGATACTCAGCCAGCTGAAGCCAACCGTAGCTATCGAGATCGGGACCGCGGAGGGAGGTAGCCTCGCCTGCATCGCAGCGCACGCCGCTGAAGTCCACTCGTTCGATCTCGTCGAGCCGGCGCTGTCCCTGGAGGCCCTGCCACACGTCTCTGTTCACACCGGTGACTCGCATCAAAAGCTCCCTGAGCTTCTGAGCACCCTTGGTGAGGCTGGCACGAACGTCGACTTCGCGCTCGTGGACGGAGACCACACCGCGCCGGGAGTCAAGCGTGATATCGAGGATCTCCTTGGCTCGCCGGCGGTCTCCAGAACGATCGTCTTGATCCACGACACGGCCAACGAGACTGTCAGGGCCGGGCTCGAGGCCGTCGACTACGGCGCTTGGCCGAAGGTCCGATCCCTCGATCTTGACTTCGTGCCGGGCTACCTCGTGAAGGCAGACACGTTTCATCACGAGATCTGGGGGGGCCTGGGACTACTGATCGTGGACGAGTCAACAACCACCGATTACCGCCCGCACCCACTCACCGACCTGGCCTATCCGATCACCACAGTCCTTGCCGAGTACCGCACGACACTGGAGAGACCGGCGGACGATGGCACTCCTTCGGTCGAGGTGGCCGACCTGCGCGCGCACACCACCGATTTGGAACGAAGGCTCACGACGATCCTGAATTCACACAGTTGGAAGATAACCGCGCCGCTGCGGCGTCTGGCGGCGCGCCTCCGCGCCTAACCCAGCCTCCCGATCTTCACATCGGGGCGAGACTACGCGGTCAGGCGGCCTGCCTAGGGCCGCTTGGGCCGAAGCGCTCGCTTGATGTCACGGATTGGCCTTGTGATCCTCCACGAAACGGATGCCTTCATGTCCGCGACGACGCCGCTAGCGCGCTCGGCGATGCGTCGCGCGTCCCGCAGCTCATCTGTGAGCTTGGCCACTTGGCGATCGAGCTCGCGCGCGTGCTTCTCGCTGGCAGCGACCTGATCGCGTAGCTCGGGGAGCTCAGCGAGCAGCTGTTCGGCGGCGAGGAGCTCGCGGCCGACCTGCGTCATCTCGGAGGCCACAGCCTTTCCCTCCGTAACCTGGAATTCAAGCTCCTCGATCGCTCGGCGTTGTCCATCGAAGAGCTCGATCCAATGGCGGAACTCAAGATCTCCTCCCAGCACGAGTACGTCATCCATGCGTGGAAGCTCGCCGTTCGAAGCGATCGCGACGGAATAGGCCTCGGCCGATGTCTCGATGCCCGTTGTGCGCAACGCGCGACCGAGCTCAACGGGCTGCGCGCCCTCTACGACCGACGCGTCCGCCGTGATCAGCGTCGCCGTCCAGGGATGCTGACGTAGGACTGCGACGCGCTCAAAGCGCCGCCGGAGTGCGACCTCCAGCTCCGGAGGCGTGAATTCGTGCAGGTGATGTGGGTTGCCCGCAGGGTAGACGTCGCGGTTGGGCGATGAGACCAAGAGGATGCCGTCGGGAGCGGTGACACGAGCGAGCTCGTCCAGGATGAGCTCGGGATCCGCGACATGCTCGATCACCTCGAAGCACACGACGAGGTCAAACCGCCCGTCCGGAAACGAGAGACTGCGCAGATCTGCGACCTCGAGACTTACGTTGGCCGGCATCTCGGGCCCTGCCGCCTCGATGATCGTCGGGGCGATGTCCACGCCGATCACCTCGGACGCACCGGCACGGGCGAGAATTGCGCTTCCGTACGCCATCCCGCAGCCCGCGTCAAGCACGCGTCGCCCCTGCGCACATGCGGACGCCCATAGATACCGGCAAAGGTGCTCGGCCTCCGCAAGTTCCCCCTTCATGACACCGGGTACGTAGCGCTCCGGCACGTCCTGCACGTAATTCGCGAGACTCGCCTTGTCCTTCACCACGCTCAAGTTAGCGGTCCCCCCAGCGATCCGCGTCGCGGCCGAACGGACGCGGGCGACCGTCTACGCTTCGCCGCGTGACCGAGGCAGTCTTCGTGCTCGCATCCACTCAGAACCAGTTCTTCTTCGAGCTCGCGGAAGCTATCCGTTACGAGTTGGGGGAGCTCGGCGTCGGAAGTTCAATCAGCACCGAGGGCTTCCCCGAGCCGCGGCTCGGGACGGCCACGATCCTGCTCCCGCCACACGAGTACTACGCACTCGAGGGCCACGCTACGCCCCCCGATTCGGTCACGTTCGGCCGGACGATCTTGATCTGCTGCGAGCAGCCGGAGTCCTCGCACTTCAGCCAGAACCTCCAGTTCGCTCGCGGCGCGGCAGCAGTGTTCGATATCAACCGGCGGTCGGTTCGCGCCTTCCGAGGCGAGGGGGTCTCGGCTGAGCACCTCAGAATCGGCTACACGAAGCACTGGGACCACTATGACGTCGCAAACAACCGGGATCGCCCGATAGACGTGGCGTTTATGGGTGCCTACACGCGGCGGCGGGGACGTATCTTGGGGGGCCTCGCGGATGCTCTGTGGCGCTACAACTGCGAGCTTCACCTGTCCGACAACTCGACGCCGAACACGGCCCGGTCGGCGTCGTTCCTCGCCGACGAGGACAAGTGGACGCTCCTGACACGTGCGAAAACGTTGCTAAACGTTCATCAGGGCGACGAGCCGTACTTCGAGTGGCTTCGTGTCGTTGAGGCGATGCACGCCGGCTGCGTGGTTGTCAGCGAGGCTTCGACCGACTACGCGCCGCTTGAGCCGGGTGAGCACCTGATTGTGGGGCGCCCCGAAAGCCTAGGGTTCATCACACAGAGCGTGCTTGATGACCCCTCGTCAATGGACGCCACCCGAACGTCGGCTTACGAATTCCTCCGGGACCAGCTTCCGATGCGGGCGGGAATAGCGCGCCTGGCGGAGGCTGTCGAGCGGGCGGCGCGACTATCGGTCGACGGCCGAGGCACAAATCCGCGCCGCCCGGTCAACCCGCAGTATCTGCCGAACCTCGACGACCCGCCGCCTCCGTCCGCGACGGGCAGCCAGGATGCGTCAGAGCTGAGAAGGGCGCTGAAGGACACGCAGCTTCAGCTCATGGATCTCAAGCGGGATATCGCACGGATCAATCAGATGCTGCGCGACGGACGGCCTCCCACCGTGCGCATCGACGCCGCGACGTCCGCGTACGTTGGCAGCGATCGTCCCAGGGTCAGCATTCTCACACCGCTCTACAACCATGCGGAGCACATCGCGGGAGCACTGGACTCAGCCCTGAACGGTTGGTTTCGAGACCTGGAGTTCGTCATCGTCGACGACGGCTCCACGGATCGCTCGCGGGACGCCGTGAGGGAATGGATGGCGCGTCACGACGACGTTCCCGCGGTGATCATTTCGCACCCCGTGAACCGCGGACTGCCGAGCGCTCGCAACACGTGCCTCGACTTCGCACGCGGAGAGTTCTCGCTGATCCTCGACGCGGACAACGAACTCCTCCCGCGTTGCCTGGAGCGTCTCCTAAACGCTCTCGACCATCGACCCCAGGCGTCCTTCGCCTACGGAATTCTGATTGCGTTCGACACCCGCGGCCCCAGCTATCTGCTGTCGGCGTTCGACTGGGAACCCAGACGACTCCGGCGAGAGAACTACATCGACGCGCTGGCCCTGATCCGCACTCGAGCGCTACACGAAATCGGAGGCTTCAAGACGGATCGCCGACTCTATGGCGTCGAGGATTGGGACCTGTGGGCCACGATGGCCGACGCCGGCCACGAGGGGGTATTCGTGCGCGAAATGGTCGCCCGGTATCGCGTTTCGCCAACCTCGATGCTCTCACTCACGAATCTCTCGCCCAAGACGATGTACGCCGCCATGATCGAGCATCATCCCGACCTGATGCGCGGCGTCAAGCCGCCGCTTTAGCTTCGTGCGCGTCCTTGTCACCGGTGGCGCGGGCTTCATCGGCGCGAACGTCGCCATCGGGTTCGCCGCCCGTCATCCCGAATGGGAGGTCACCGCGCTCGATAACCTGCGCCGCCGTGGCGCCGAGCTGAACCTTCCGCGCCTGCGACAGGCCTCAGTGTCCTTCCAGCACGGCGACGTTCGAGTTCTCGAGGACGTCATGGGGGCTGGCGAGTTCGACGCGCTGATCGAATGTTCGGCCGAGCCTTCGGCACTGGCCGGGCTCGACGGAAGCCCCGATTATGTGGTCCAGTCGAATCTGGTCGGTGCTTACAACTGCCTCGAGGCCGCCCGCCGCCGAGACGCCTACCTGATCTTCCTCTCGACCAGCCGCGTGTACCCGGTCGCCACGATCGAGTCGCTGGCCCTCGAGGAGACCGACACTCGCTTTGAGCTCGCCGATGCGCAGGTGGTTCCAGGGGCCACCCGGGTGGGCATAGCCGAGAGCTTCCCTCTCACCGGGGCGCGCACGATCTACGGCGCGACCAAGCTTTCGGCCGAGCTCCTGATCGAGGAGTACCGAGCTGCCTACGGACTGCGGGCTGTGGTCAACCGCTGTGGGGTGATCGCGGGCCCGTGGCAGATGGGCAAGGTCGACCAGGGGGTATTCACGTACTGGATGCTCGCCCATCTCTTCAATCGCCCGCTCGAATACATCGGCTTTGCCGGCTCCGGGAAACAGGTCAGGGATCTACTGCACGTGGCCGATCTCGTAGACCTGCTGGCCATCCAACTCGAGGAACCTGACGGCTGGGATGGCGTCACGGCCAACGTGGGCGGCGGCCGAGCGTGCAGCCTCTCCCTGCGGGAGACAACGGCCCTGTGCCAGGAGATAACCGGCAACCGGCTCGATGTCGCCCGCAGCACGGAGACGCGTCCCGGCGATGTACCGATCTACCTCTCAGATTGCCGTAGGCTGGAGGGCCTCACGAACTGGCGCCCCAAAAGGGCCGCGACTGAGATCCTCGCGGACATCTGCGATTGGGTCAGGGAGCACGAGACCGCGGTCAAAGCTGCGCTCGGTTAGCGGCAGGCTTCGGATACCCTCGGGGCTGCATGCCCACGGCCATCATCACGGGATCCGGCGGTCTGATCGGCTCTGAGGCGGCCCAGCACTTCACCGAGGCCGGCTTTGATGTCGTCGGGCTCGAGAACGACATGCGGGCGCGTTTCTTCGGCGAGTCGGCGTCAACCGCACGCACGACCGAGCGCCTCAAGAACACCCTCGGCAATTCGTTCCGCTCGCTCGAGATCGACATCCGCGACCGGGACGCGATCGAGCGGATCTTCGCCGAGGTCTCCGGCTCGCTGGAGCTGATCGTGCACACTGCTGCGCAGCCGTCGCACGACTGGGCGGCCTCTGATCCACAGACCGATTTCAGCGTGAACGCCAACGGCACGCTGAACCTTCTTGACGCCACCCGCCGCCATACGCCTTCGGCCACGTTCATCTTTTGCTCGACCAACAAGGTCTACGGAGATCTGCCCAACCACCTGCCGCTGATCGAGCAGCAGCAGCGGCTCGAGCTGCCGCAGGATCACCGCTACTTTCGCGGCATCGACACGTCGATGTCGATCGATGCCTCAACGCACTCCCTGTTCGGCGTCTCCAAGGCCGCCGCCGACCTCCTCGTCCAGGAGTTCGGTCGCTACTTCGACATGCCGACGGTCTGCTTCCGCGGCGGATGCCTCACCGGACCCAACCACGCAGGGACGAAGTTGCACGGCTTCCTCTCCTACCTGATGCGCTGCACGATGACCGGTGATCCTTACACGATCTTTGGCTATGGCGGCAAGCAGGTACGGGACAACATCCACTCGGCCGATCTGGTCGCCGCCTTCGACGCCTTCCATCGTGCCCCGCGAACCGCGGCGGTCTACAACATCGGCGGGGGCCGAGAGAGCAACTGCTCCATGCTCGAGGCGATCGCGATGTGCGAGGAGATCGCTGAGCGCGAGCTGAACTGGGAGCTCGCCGAAGCGAACCGGATCGGCGATCACCGCTGGTGGATCTCCGATCTCGAGCCCTTCAAGCGGGACTACCGCGGCTGGGGGATCACCTATGACGTCAGAGCGGTGCTGCGCGAGATTCACGCGCAGAACGGCGAACTGTGGTTGGCCGCGCGATGAAGCTCTCGATCGTCATGCCGGCCCATAACGAGGTGGAGTCGATCGGCGCCACCGTCGCCAGCCTCGTCGAGGAGGTGGAGAAGGAGCACGTCGATTACGAGCTGCTCGTTATCGATGACGCCAGCACCGACGGGACCGGCGACCTGGTTCGGGGACTGACGGCCGGAAACCCCAGAGTGCGCTGTGTGCGATCGCCGCTGCCTCCCGGCTTCGGCAACGCCGTCCGGGCGGGATTCGAGCTCTACACCGGGGACGCCGTAGCGATCATGATGGCCGACCTGTCCGACTCCCCAGAGGATCTGATCCGCTACTACCACGTTCTCGAACAGGGCTACGACTGCGCCTTCGGCACCCGCTTTGGGCAGGGCGGCAGGACCCACGACTATCCCCTCGCCAAGCTGATCCTCAATCGGATCGTCAACGCCGGGATCCGACTTCTATTCCAGCATGGTTACAACGACACGACCAACGCGTTCAAGGCGTATCGGCGAGAGGTCATCGACCAGCTCCAGCCCTTGCTCTCTCCGCATTTCAACCTCACCGTGGAGTTGCCACTGAAGGCCGTAGTCCGCGGATACAGCTATGCGATCGTCCCGGTGAGCTGGACGAACCGGCGACAGGGTGAATCGAAGTTGAAGCTGCAGGAGATGGGCAGCCGTTATCTGTTCATCGTGCTGTACGTCTGGCTTGAGGCCCATCTCAGCCGCGGCGACTACCGCCGGCGTGATGCGCCGCTGGATATTCACGTCGAACACCACCCCGCGATGAGGGGATACGTGCCAGGCAGGGGGCGCAAAGCAGAGCAGGATCCGGACCAGCTCGCGCAGGAAAGCGCTGCTCGCGAGTAGGTCCCGATGAACTTACGTGCTCGCGCCGCCGCCGCTGTAGACGGGTTCCGCGTCCGACGGACGGAATCTCTGCGCGCAAGCGCGTTCGCTCCAGAGGCCGCCGATCCCCAGCAAGTCCAGGCCGAGCATGGTGACCCCGACCCGGCCGTCGAGGCAATGAGCGTGGCCGAGCGGCGTGACATCGCCGACTTTCAAAACATGCGACGACTACTCGCGTTCACGCTGAGGGATGACTCGAATTGCATTGATGTCGGGGCCAACCACGGTGCGGTTCTGGCGGAAATGCTGCGCGTGTCACCTGCGGGCCGGCATCTTGCCTTCGAGCCTCTGCCGCACCTCTGCGCCGCGCTGCGCGACAGCTTTCCAGACGTGGACGTTCATCAGGCGGCGCTCTCGAACCGTGCCGGTCATGCCGAGTTTGCCTACGTTCACGGCCCGAGTGACGGATGGAGCGGTCTGATCTTTCGTCCACTGCCGGCTGGGACGAAGGCGGAGGTCGAGTACATCGACGTGCCGCTCGAGGTGCTCGACGAAGTGATCGACCCGGACTACGTCCCCGCGCTCATCAAGATCGACGTCGAGGGCGCTGAGCAACAGGTGATCGAGGGAGCCATGCGCACGCTCAGACGCCATCAGCCGATCGTCATCTTTGAGCACGGACTCGGGTCAGCCAACGTCTACGGAACGTATCCCGCCGACATCTACCGCCTGCTCTGCGACGAGGCCGACCTGCAGATCTTCGACCTCGACGGCAACGGGCCGTATGCGCTGTCTGAATTCGAGCGGACCTACGAGTCCTGCGAGCGTGTGAACTTCGTCGCCCGAGCCTGATTCGTCGTCCGGTTGACGCGGAAGACATCAACCGGCCCGACCGTCGCACCGTAGGAGAGCAGACCATGGGCCTGCAGCACGCCGGGGTCGCGCACCATGTGCGCCGGTAGCAGGACCCATTACACGTCGAGCGGCGCCAGACGGCGACTCAGGCCCGCCCGTGCAAAGGAGGCCAGCCAAAGATGCACTAAACCGAGCAGGTCGAGGAGGTTAACGCTGCTAACTTGCGCGGCGTGAGCGCGACTGTTAGCGGTCCGCCATCCGCGGTGGACGGACGCAGGCCGGCTTCGGCCCCGGCCGTGTCGATCTCGCATGTCAGCAAGGGCTTTCGGCTCCCCCATCAGCAGTACCACACGTTCAAGGAGCGCGCCCTCCATCCGTTCCGCTCCAAGCGCTTCGATGTGCTGCAGGCCGTCGATGACGTGAGCGTGGAGATCGCGACGGGCGAGTTCTTCGGCATTGTCGGACGTAACGGCAGCGGTAAGAGCACGCTCCTGAAATGCCTGGCCGGGATCTACGACATCGACGACGGAAAGCTCGAGATCAGAGGTCGGCTGTCCCCGTTCATCGAGCTCGGGGTGGGCTTCAATCCGGATCTGACGGCCCGCGATAACGTGGTCATCAACGCGATCATGCTCGGCCTGTCCCGCAAGCAGGCCGAGGCCCGCTTCGACGACATCGTGGCCTTCGCCGAGCTCGAGGAGTTCATGGACCTCAAGCTCAAGAACTACTCATCCGGGATGCAGGTGCGTCTGGCCTTCGCGGTGGCGATTCAGGTTGATGCCGAGATCGTCCTGATCGACGAGGTGCTGGCCGTCGGCGACGCCTCGTTCCAGCAGAAGTGCTTCGACGAGTTCCAGCGACTGAAGACGGAAGGCCGGACGATCGTCTTCGTGAGCCACGACATGGGCTCGGTCGAGCGCTTCTGCGACCGGGCCATGCTGATGGAACGCGGGCGCGTGGTCGAGATCGGCGAGTCGAGCAAGGTCGCGCGTCGTTACAACGAGATGAACTTCCGCCGGGTGCGCGAGCAGGCCCGTGAGGAGGGCGGACCCGACACCCTGCGCCGGGCGCCGGTCGCCGAGCTCGTCTCGGCCTTCTTCGAGGCTCCCGAAGGGGGCGCCCAGGTCTCCATTCCGCAGGGCGAGGCATGCTGCGTGCGGCTCGATGTCAGGTTCCACGACACCGCCGAGAACCCCATCTTCTCGATCGCCCTGCGCAACGAGCTCGGCAATACAGCGTTCGCCACCGGGACCCAGCTCGAGGACGAGTTGACCGGGACCTTCCACGCGGGTGATTCAGCCACGGTGCGGGTGCGCTTCGACAACTGGCTCGCGCCCGGTCGCTATCACCTCACGGCCGCCGTGACCCGCGACGGGCTCGGAGCCGACGCCTACGACATGCGGGAGGACGTGAGTTCGCTCATCGTCAGCGCGAGCCGGTCCGGCGGAGGCATCGCCGACCTGCCGCACACGATCGACATCGCGCGCGATTAAGCGGCGGCAGCGATCCTGGCCTCGGTACGGAGAGGGCGTTCAGCTATCCCCGTCGTACCTTCGCCGTAACCTCGCTGAAGCCCGATAACCAGCCTTCAGCGCGCGGAATACCGGCGATCCGACCTGCGGGTGGGTAGCCAGCGCCAGCAGCGGCCGCTCCACATCTCGCGGCAGCGCACCGCCAGGGCCGACGAGCCGCATCGCATCCTCGCTCACACCCCCGTGCATCAAACCCTCGCGGCGCTCCAGGGCCGCGGTGGGAGCCGGCGAGCCGTCGCACACCTCGTTATAGACATCCAGCAGCGCCCGAGCCGTTCTATCCCAGGTGAGCCCAGCGGCCGCGGCTCGGATCGCCCCGACGTTTCGCTGCCGCGCTGTCTCGTTCCGAAGCAGCTCAAAGGCATGCTCAGCGCTCGCCACGACGTCCCAAGGGACAATGCCCGCCGCTTCGTCGGGCAATATCTCGCTGAGCGAGGTTCCACGCGCCCAAAGGCAGGGAACGCGATGGTCAGCTGCTTCAAACGGCACGAGCCCGAATCCCTCGTAGACCGTTGGGTAGACGACGAGCCCTGCGCGGCCCATAAGCCAGTTCTTTTCGTGCTCGTCGACCGCCGCGAAGTCGATCACTGCGTCGGCAAGGGCGGGGTTTGCCATCAGCAGTTCGTCCTCGTCTGGACTCGACGATCCGCATTCGACGCGCGGGCCGGCGAACACGAGCCTGCCGTCCCACCCGTGACGCTGGCGGAGTTCTTCGAGCATGCGCAGCGCAAAGACGCGATTCTTGTGGCGGAAGTCGGTGCCAAGACACACGATCAGCTCGGCGTCTTCCGGAATCCGTGCCGCGCCACGGGGGGCTGCGGCGGGGTGCTCCATCTGAGTCAGCGTGTGATCTACGCCGATGTGCACGACCGTCGCACGGTGCGGTTCGATGAGGTCCTCCGCGATCGCGTCATCGCGAGCATGCGCGGAAAAGAAGATCGTGCGATCGGCCACCGCGAGCGCCCTCCGGGTTAGGCGCCGGTAGGCCTCCCACTGATCAAACGACCGGAAATACGACGGGTTGCGATAGCCGATCATGTCCTGATGGGTCACCACTAGCCGCTCGGCAAGGTGAGACAACAGGGAGAGATCACCGACGCTTGAGACCTGAAAAGGCCGATGCAGGACATCGGCCCGCCCAAGCGCCAGCCGCCGAACTCCAGGTGGCACCTGCACGAGTTCGACCTCGCTCAGGGGCTCCAAGGCAATGCGCGCGTAGCCACTCATCTCGGTCGGCACGATGACCTTGATGCCCGCCTCTCCCGACCGTGCCACCGCGGCGATCAGCTCGAGCACGTGAAGCTGGGTACCGGTCATCGGCCCCGCCAGGATCCGCCCATCGATCACTAGTGACAGGCCCCTGATTGCGCGACGCGCGGCACTCAGCGAGCGCGCCAGAGGACCGGTCATGTCCTGTTCCGTTTCGGCCACGGTCTGCGCGTAATACGGGTAGCGGCCCCGGATCATTCGTTCGTGCTCTTCCTGCACCGGATTCGTCCCACCGCCGGAGGCGAGGCTCGCGCCCCCGTGATGTAGCACCAGCACATCGTCCGCGACGACGTGACACAGACCGCGGCTGAGGCAGCGTTGCGAGAAGTCCACCTCCTCGCCGTAACCCGGAGTGAAGGCCAGGTCGAAGTCGCCGACGAGCTCTAGTGCGCTGCGGCGTATGTAGGCACAATGACCAACCGCGGTGACGATTCGTGGGTGAAGCCGCGGCGACCGGGCGCGGACCGCGGCAGCCGCCTCCTCGAAGCTCCAGTCCTGCGGCAGCATCGCCATCGGGAAACCGCGCTCCGGAACCGAGAGAACGCTGCCGTTGTTGGTCAGCGCCGTGGCGGTGGCCACCGTGCTGTCAGCCTGCGCTGCCTCGCGAAGACCCTCGATCCAGCACGCCCCGACGACACAGTCCGAGTTCAGGATCACGACGTCCGCGGGGTCCGCCGCCGCGAAGCCGCCGTTGACGTTGGCGGGAAAGCCGACGTTCTGCTCGCGACGCATGTAGAAGAGCTCGTGCTCGAGCTTGCCCTCCTGATCGAGTTTGGCGACGAGCTCCGACGAGCGCCGATCGGGGCTCGCGTCGTCGCAGACGAGCAGCCGCACGTCGCTCGGCGTGTGCTGAAGAACGCTGCGCAGGCAGCCGACGAACTGCTCGTGCGCGCCGTATACCGGGATGCATACGACGATCTCGCCGCGCCGCGCGCCGAGAGTCGCGCCGGGCTCGATCCACTGTGCTGGCACGCCGCGATTATGGCGCGCATGGGCCCGAGACACCGACCTCGCTGCTAGCTTGACCGCCGTGAGCACCCAGGCAGTCCAGCCCTACGGGCCATCGGCCATCGGCGGGAGCGCCCGGCGCTTCGTCGAACTGACGCTGACGCTGGCGCGCACGGACTTCAAGCTGCGCTACTTCGGCTCGGCGCTCGGCTACGCCTGGTCGCTGATGCGCCCGTTGCTGTTCTTCGGCGTCATCTACATCGTCTTCACCCAGATCTTCAGCTTCGGCAACGGCGTGCCGCACTACGGCGTATACCTGCTGACCGGGATCGTGCTCTGGACCTTCTTCGCCGAAGCCACCTCGGGTGCCGTCCAGTCGCTGGTGCAGCGCGAGGCGCTCTTGCGCAAGGTGCGTTTTCCGCGCATGGTCGTACCCCTGTCGGTCGCCTTGACGGCGCTCTTCAACCTGGCCATGAACTTCATCGCGGTGATCATCTTCGCGTTGGCCAACGGCATCCAGCCCACCCTGTCCTGGCTGTGGCTGATCCCGATCATGATCGGATTCGCGATCCTCGCCACGGGCGCGGGCATGCTCCTGTCCGCGCTCTATGTGCGCTACCGCGACGTGCAGCCGATCTGGGACGTGCTCGTGCAGATGCTGTTCTACGCCGCTCCGGTGATGTACGTGGCCTCGCGGTATCAGAGCTTCGAGCACGTGGCCATGCTCAGTCCCTTCGCGATGATGCTGACCCAGATGGGCCATTCGTTCATCGACCCGACGCCCAACCCACCGTTCTGCGACCACCTCACACCACAGCAGATCACCAACACGGTGGCCTGCCACCACCTGCCGACCGCGGCACACGCGGCCGGCGGGACGATCCGTCTGCTGATCCCGATCGGGATCATCTTCTTCACGTTCGTGCTCGGCTGGTGGGTCTTCACGCGGGAGGCACCGCGCGTGGCCGAGAACCTCTAACCCCGTCTGGCCAGTTCGGCGAAGCAGGCCCCGAGCGACTCGGCCCGCCGCTCGAGCCCGTATCCGTGGGCGGTCTCGATGCCCGCGGCGCCCAGCCGGGCGCGGAGCTCAGCGTCATTGAGCACCCGGCCGATCGCGCCGGCCACGGCAGGCACGGTCGCCGCCGGCATCAGGCAATTGACCCCGTCCCGACAGTAGTCGCGGTTGCCTTCGGCATCGGTGCAGACGACGGCCGTACCGGCGGCCATGGCCTCGAGCGGCGGCAGTGCGAAGCCCTCGTGCGAGGAGGTCTGGACAAATACCGCGCACTCGTTCAGGAGCTCGTTCACGCGAGCGTCCGTGGGTGCCACGTCATAGCTCGCGCCGTCGGGCGCGAGCTCGGGCTCGACCCCGAACAGACGCAGCGTTGGACGCGGCTCGGGCAGTGCCCGCCAGGCTGCGAGCGTGAGGCCAAAGCGCTTGAGCGGATTGACGCGTCCGAGCGCCAGCAGCGCGTGCTCCCGGTGCGTGCCGGGGATCGGCCTGAAGGTGTCCAGATCGATTCCCGGGGCGACGAGCGCGGCCTCGTGGCCGAGCTCGCGCAGACGCTCGCGGTTCCAGCTCGAGGTCGTCAGGTAGCGGAACTCGGGCCGGTAGGAGGCCAGGACCCGGTGACGCTGCGGCTCGTTGTCTGGGTAGTAGGTGGTCTCGATGTCCTGCACGAAATAGACCGGGATGCCGTGCACAACCGAGGCCGCCCACACGGGAGCGGCCGTCCGCCACCAGGTGGCCACCTTGATCGCGTCGAGCGGCGCCAATGCGCGCTCCAGCTCGGTGTAGTCCGCAAACGACCGCACGGGAGCCTCGAGTTCGAACCACTCCGGCGGATCGTCGAGGGCGAACAGCTCGACCGAGTGCCCCTGGCGGACTAGGCTGTTGATGTCCTCGAAGACCACCCGGTGCCCGCCACCCACATCGGTGCGCTCGGTGACGTAGACGATCCGCAGGCGCCCCGGCGCGTCGGCCACCGAGCGAGGCGCGAACGTGCTCGACCAGCGGCTCCAGAAGCGCTCCTGCGACGCCAGTTCGCGCTCGCCCTGAGTGCGGCCCCGGGTCGAGGACTCGCTGTGCTTGAGGATCGCGCCCGGCTCGTACACGACGCGATAGCCGGCCCGCCAGGCACGCAGACACAAGTCGACGTCTTCGAAGGCCATCGGATACTCGGGGTCGATCGAACCGATGCGATCGAGTAGCTCGCGCTTGAGATACATGCACGCGCCGGTGACGGCCAGGACGGGCACGGGCGCGTCGGCGGGGCCGTGGCCCGCGGGCGCGAAGCGGAAGCGATGATCGAACCACTCCGGGGCGAGCGCGTTGCGTTCGATGCCGGCGTGCTGGATCTGCCCGCTGTCGTAGAGCAGACGTGCCCCCACGATCCCGACTCCGTCGGTATCGCCGTAGGCCGCCCACTGGAGGGCCTCCAGCCAGCCGCGCTCGGCTTCGACGTCGGTGTTCAGGAGCACCACGTCGTGGCGCGGATCGGCGCGCTGCAGGCCGCGTTCCGCGTTGCCGGCGAAACCCAGATTGAGCTCCCCCTCGAGCAGTTCGATGCCGTCGATGGCCCGCAGTCGCGCGCGCTCCTCGGCCGGACCGCCGTCGTCGGTGACGATGATCCGCACGAGCCGCTCCGGGGTCGTGCGGCGAATGCTCCTTACCGCCTTCGCCACCTCCTCCGCGGCGCCGTAGCTCGGGATCACCACGGTGACCGGTCGCCCGTTTTCGGCGAACCAGGCCCGCGCGAGAGCCCGGCGTTCGATCATCGGCCGGCCGAGCTTGAGGCGCAGTGCCCAGGGGGTGAAGCGCAGGGGGAAGGTCAGTGCCCGGGCCAGCAGCGCCCGCGGCCCGTGGTACTTGAGCGTCAGATAGACCCGGCGGCGCAGGTTGGCAAACTGCCCCTTCCGGGTCGCCTCGAGCGCCGGGTCGGGACCGCTCATCGTTCGCGACCCTCGAGCGACAGGCGCCGCACGAGATCCCGAGGCAGCCGCTCGGCGCGCGCCCCGAGCACACCCCCGGCCACGCGCAGGGCATGGTGCCGGGCCGAGGCGGCGAGCAGCGTCAGCTCGGCCGCCGAGGTCGAGTCCGCCCCGCGGCGCGTGACGAACCAGCGCCGGTCGGCGCCCACCCGCCCCCAGACCTTGAGCGTTGTGGCGCGCGCGTCGAGCGGCTCGGCCCAGCCGTAGACGTCCTTGAGCGCGCGCGCCTCGTCGAAGCTGCGCCGCAGCCAGTTCCAGGCCGAGTACTCGTGCGAATGGATCACCGCCGCATCGGGGAGGTAGACCTTGGCGAAGCCCGCACGCAGCATGTCGTGCGCCAGCACATGGTCCTCCGCGTAGGGGACATCACGGAACGGGGCGACCTCCCAGGCCGAGCGAGATACGCAGCCGTTGGCATCGGTGAAGAATCCGCGCGGGCCGAGCAGGGCCCGGGCCGGAAGCCCGCGCTCCTCAGGCGCCAGCCGGTCGACCCGCGGACGCCGGTCGGGCGCGAACGAGCTGAACCACTCGGTCAGCTCCCGTGTGACCATCACGCTGGCCCCCGGCCACGGAACGTACGGGCCGAAGACCAGCCCGACCGCCTCAGCAAGGCCGAAGCCACCGATCAGCCGCCCCAGCCACCGCTCGTCGGCCGGAACCGCGTCCTGAGTGAGGAAGGCGACGTGGGAGCCGTGCGAGCGCTCCATCAGGCGATTGCGCGTGGCCCCGTGAGAGAAGCTCGGCGCCGGGATCTCGATCACCTCGGCCTCGTAGGCCCGGGCGAGCGCGACCGACGCGTCGCGTGAGCCCGAGTCGCAGACCACCAACTCGAGCTCCGCTTCCAGCGCCTGGGCGCGCACGGCCGCCAGGGTGCGCTCGAGTACTTCCGCCCCGTCGCGAACGGGGATCGCGACGGTTACGAGGGGGGCGCTCATGGCGGGGCCCAGGTATACCAATGCGCAGCTTCGAGCGGCCAGGAGAGACCCAAGTGAGGCGTCGCGCCGGACGCCGTGGCTACACTCCCGCGCCGATGCGCCGCACAGTGCTCCTCATTCTGGTCACGTTCCTGGCCGCTGTATCCCCGGCCGCGGCCCAGTCGGCAACGCGTGTTCCCCAGGGATTCGTGGGGATGGGGGCCGCGGGTCCGCTCTTCTATCCCGACGTCAACCTCGCCGGTCAGATGGACACGATGGTCAAGGACGGCGTGGAAACGCTGCGCGTGCAGTTCAACTGGACCGCGTTTCAGCCCTACAGGAGCTTCGCGGACGTGCCCGCGGATCAGGTCGGCCGGTTCCAGGATGTCGGCGGGGTGCCGACGGACTTCACCTCGGCCGACCAGGTCGTGGCCCTGGCCGCCGCGCGAGGATTGAGCGTCCTCCCGGTTGTGCAGTTCGCGCCGGCCTGGGCGGCGAAACACCCCGGCGAGCTGAACTCGGCGCCGGCATCGCCGGGCACGTTCGCCAACTTCCTCGGCGCGCTGGCGCGCCGCTACGGGTCACACGGCTCCTATTGGTCGGAGAACCCGAGCATTCCTCGCGTGCCCATCCGCATGTGGCAGATCTGGAACGAGCCCGAATCGACCTCGGCATGGACGAGCACCCCCTGGGCCCGCACGTACCTCGACACGCTGCGCGCGGTGCGCACGGCCGTCAAAGCCGCGGACCCCAGCGCCAAGATCGTGCTGGCCGGACTGGCCAACTACTCGTGGCGCTTTCTCGCGGACATCTATGCCGTGCACGGCGCCCGCAACCTGTTCGACATCGTCGCGATCCATCCCTACACGGCTCATCCAAGCGGGGTGATCACGATCCTCAAGTACGTGCGCACCGTGATGAATCGAGCCGGTGACAAGCACAAGCCGATACTGGCCACCGAGGTCGGCTGGCCCTCCTCGAGGGGCAAGGTGAAGATCTTCGGCTTCGAGACGACAGAGTCCGGCGAAGCCCAGAAGGTGGCCAGCGTGCTACCGCTCATGGCCCGCTACCGCAGCAGCCTCGGGCTGATGGGCTTCTACTTTTTCGAGTGGATGGGAGATGAGAGCCCGGGCGGCTGGACATTCGATTATGCAGGCCTGCTGCGCTACAGCAACAAGCGGGTCGTGGCCAAACCGGCCCTCGCGGCGTTCCGCCACGCGGCCCTCGGGCTCGAGCGCTGCTCGCTGAAGGCCCCGGTAGCCACGCGCTGCCTGCGCATCGCGCGCTGAGCCGGCGAACAGCACGCGCGGCGGGCGCCCGCGGCGGGTGGCGAGTGGCGGGCGGGGCTAGAGCGTCGGCGGCGCTAGAGCGTCGCGAGGATCTGACGCAGGCCCTCGTGGAGCTCGACCTGCGGCTCCCAGCCGAGCTCGCGGCGGGCTCGGCCCACGTCGAGGCAGCTGCGCCGCACCTCGCCCGGCCGCGGCGGGGCGAATTGGGGCTCGGCCAGCTCCCCCGGCCTGAGCTCGCGCAGGGTGTCGATCAGATCGATGACCGACGTCTCGTGGCCACAGGCGATGTTGAAGGCGCCGGTCAGCTCGGACTCGGCGGCGAGCAGATTGGCTCGCACGACATCGCTGACGTCGACCCAGTCGCGGGTCTGGCCGCCATCGCCAAATACCGTGGGGGGACGACCGGTGATGAGGTGACCGCAGAAGATCGCCACCACGCCGGCCTCGCCGTGAACGTCCTGACGCGGTCCGTATACGTTGCCGTAGCGCAGCGAGGCCGTCGGCAAACCGTGCAATCTGGTGTACAGCCCGCAGTAGCCCTCGGCGGCATATTTACCCTGGCCGTACGGGGCAAGCGAGCGAATCGGCGCGTCCTCGGGCGTGGGCAAGACGTCGGCGTCCCCGTACAGACCCCCGCCGGTCGAGGTGTTGATCACCTTGCGTGTGCCCGCGCGCAGCGCCGCTTCGAGCACCGCAATCGTGCCCAGCACATTCGTGGTCGCGTCACGAGCCGGGTCCTCCACCGAAACGCGAACGTCGATCTGCGCGGCGAGGTGGAAGACGACCTCGGGCCGCGCGTACTCGAAGACGCGCGCCACGGCGTCCGCATCGGCCACGTCGGCCTCCCGCAGATCGGCGCCGCCGGCGAGCGCCTGCTCGAGGTTCGCGCGCTTGCCCGTGGAGAGATCGTCCACGACCGTGACGCGATCGCCCCGTGCGAGCAGGGCGTCGACGAGGTTTGAACCGATGAAGCCGGCGCCGCCGGTGACGAGGCAATCCATGGCGGCGTGGGAGGTTAGTCGGAGGGGCTCGAAGAACGCCGTTTCAGGCGACGGGCGGTGCGCTTGCATGCGCGGAGCGGCGCGGTGATCCTCCAACTGGCCGAGCGCTGGAGGGCGTCGAGCCAGCCCTCGGCTCGGAGATGGGCCGACTCGGCGGCTTGCGCCCGGCGCTGCTGGCGCTCCAGATCAGTGCTCAGATCGGCGATGCGATCACGCTGGCGAGCCAGCTCGTCGTTCAAGCTCGCGTGGCGCTCACGCTGAGCGGCAAGCTCGAGCGTCAGGACCGCAATTCGCTCCTGCGTCGCGATCTCTGTCTCTTGTGCGTGCTGAGCACGTGCCCAGATCGCAGACCGCTCCGTCTCCCCACGCACCGAACCGAGCACAACTCGAGGGACTTCGAGCAGCTCATCCGAGACCGAGACCTCCTGGTCGCCGGGCGCGAGGTTCGCCAATTCGGTCCAGAGCTCAAGCTGTCTCAGCGTCAGCGCATGTTCGTGGTCGCCGGGGGAAGCGCGGTTGTGGTGCAGAGCGGGATCGGGGACGATGGCCGAAGTCGCCTCTAACGAGCCCGCAAGCTCGTCCCGAAGATGCGTGGCGGCCGAGTTGACGAGCTCCTGTGCAGCGGCCGCGAACCCGAGCAGCGCAGTGTACGGCGCAACCGTGACGACTTTCCGCCGAAAGTGACGGAGCACGCTCACCATGTGCACCTGCCACGCCGCGAGCGTGAAGCTGATCGGAGAACCGTCGCGGTGCAGCAGCGAAAACGCGATCTCGATCGGATCGCGAATCACGAGCACCGGGTGAAGTCGGTTTTCGATGATCTCCCCCCACACGGGCAACATGACCCCGATGCGCGGATCCTTGATCACGACCGGCACGCTGTCGGCTTCCGCGACGATGCGTTCGAACACGCTCAGCAGAGCGGGGGTTGCCCAGGCCCGCGCCGCGCGCTGCTGGTCCTCCCCCGGGGGGTCGAGCCATGTTCCGTGCAGCCGATCAAGGATCATTTCGTTGACGCTCCAGACGTTCAGGTTCTCCCAATGGCCGGTGGGGTTCGCGTCCGTCGCCCCCATCAGATCCTCGTCGCGTCCCGCGAAGAACCCCGCCGACACGAACATTCGCGTCACTGCGCTTGTTCCGCTGCGCCCCATCCCGAGAACAACCACGCCGTCCTTGTCTTCACTCATCGGATCGCCATGCTCCATCGATCAACGAGATCACGCGACCGGCCGCGAGCTCCGGAGACTCACCACCGCCCCGCACAATCAGATCCGGTCGGTCCGGCGGCTCATAGGGCGCGTTGACCCCGCTTAGGTGCACCTCGCCCGCCCTGGCGCGGCTGTAAAGCACCTCGCGCCCCCGTTGCTCGCATACCGCCAACGGTGTGTCGACCCATACCTCGTAGAACGCCAGGCTGAGCTCAGAATGGATCGTCCGCGCGCTCGCGCGGTCGCACGCGAACGGAGAGACCAGAGCCACGAGCGCCACCAGACCGCTCTGCACTGCGAGCGCCGCCACATGGGCGGCTCGGCGCGCCTGTTCGCGACGATCGCCATCCGAAAACCCGAGATCACTGCTGAGTCCGCCTCTCAGCCCGTCCCCGTCGAGGATCAGCGCTCGCTGGCCGGTGCGCGCGGCCAGTTCCTCCGCCACCAGTCCGGACAATGTGGTCTTGCCCGCACCGACCAGCCCCGTGAACCAAACGGTCGCCGGCTTCGCCCTGTCCATACCGCCCCTCCCTCCAAACCCGGCCGCACGGCTCGCGGTGGAGCATAACTGGAGCGGTCCCTGACCCGACTGGCGGGCCCGCACCGCACCAGATGCGGCACGGGCCCGGCCGAAAGACGGCCCCTGGTAGGGCTGGGGGGCCGTCCCTGGGCCGCGAGAAAGGGGGCAACGCTCGCGAGCCCACACGACTTCCTTGTCCAGTCCAGCATATCGCGGCAGGGGTACGTTCCAGCCGGGCCGAATAGGAATATTCGGCCAAATAAATGAAAAGAGCGAAACCGCAAGCCCATTTTGCCGTTATGTACTCATGTCGGTTGGGTTTCGATCTCTCCGCAGGGGTAGGACCGCTGCATGCTTCCTGAGCCATCACTTAGACAACTCCGAGCCAATGAGCCTGTCGCTCCCGCGCAGGACCTTGTCGCCATCGACTCGGTTCCGGTGCTCGGGATCCCGCTTGCCCTGACCGACTATGAGGGCACGCTGGATTGGATGGATGCCGCGGTAAGCCAGGACTCACGGGAATACGTGTGCGTGGCCAACGTCCACACGGTGATGGCCTCGGCCGAGGATCCGGAGCTCCGCGCGGCCGTGCTGGGCGCCTCGGTCAACGTGCCCGACGGACAGCCGCTGGTCTGGGCGCTGCGTGCCCTCGGGCACCCGCTCGAGGATCGCGTCTACGGGCCCGAGCTCATGTCCCGGGCCTGCGAGCGCGCCGTCGAGCGTGGCCAGCGCTTCTACCTCTATGGCGGCCGCAACCAGGGCGCGCTCGTGCAGCTGGCGCTCAACCTTCGCCAGCGCCACCCTGGCGTGCGGATCGTCGGCGGCTTCTCGCCCCCCTACCGAGATCTCACCGAGGAGGAGCGCGACGCGGTCGCACAGGACATCAACCACTCCGGCGCCGACGTCGTGTGGGTCGGGATCGGCGTGCCGAAGCAGGAGAAGTGGATGGCCGACATGCGAGCCCGTCTCGCGGCCCCCGTGCTCGTCGGCGTAGGCGCGGCGTTTGACTTCCACGCCGGACTTGTCCCCCAGGCTCCGGCCTGGATGCAGGACCGAGGGCTCGAGTGGTCCTACAGGCTGGCGCACGAACCACGTCGCCTCTGGCGCAGGTATTTCCGTTACAACCCGCGCTTCGTCGGCGGGTTCGCCCGCCAGCTCGCGGCTCACCGGCGCACCCAGAACGACGACTGAAAGCGGCGCGGAGGCGCCCGCGGGCGTGCGTTACGGTTTCCCGGGCCGATGACCGCGAGCTCCGTGCAGCCGACCGCCTCGATCGTGATCCCGACCCGCGGCCGCCCCGGGTATCTCGACGTGTCGCTGGCCTCGATCACGCCCCAGGCGCGTTCCGCCGGAGCCGAGATCATCGTCGTCACCGACGGCGAGGAGCCCTCGAGCGCGGCCGTGGCGGAGCGTCACGGGGTCGGCTTGATCGCACTGCCTCGCCAGTCGGGGGCCAATGCGGCTCGCAACGCCGGCGCCGCGGCCGGCCGCGCGGACCTGTTCGTGTTCATCGACGACGACATCGAGGCGCCTCCGGGCTGGCTCGAGGCGATCCTCGGCGGAGCGGGCGCAGCGCCGTACCGCGACGTGTTCGGCGGCCCCATCCGCGCGCGTCTGGAGGGCGGCGGACCACGCGCGTGCGGGCGGGAGCCCGCCCCCATCACGACGCTCGAGCTGGGCTCCGAGGACCGCGATGTGGAGCTTGTGTGGAGCGCCAACATGGCCGTTCGGCGGCGAGCCCTGGAGGCGGTCGGACCGTTTGACGAGAAGCTCGCCGGTTGTGGCGAGGAGGAGGACTGGCTACTTCGCCACGCCGCACGCGGCGGGCGTGTCAGGTATCTGGCGGCGGCCGGCGTGGCCCATCGGCGCACCGCGGCGGACTCGAGGGTGCGATCGCTGGCCCGCAGCGCCTACGGACGTGGCCGGGCCGCGCGCCGCTACGACGTCTACAAGGGCACCGCGCCACCGCCGAGCCGCGAGATCCGCACGCTGGCCGGTTGTGTCTGGCACACGGTCCGCCGGCGCTGCGCCAACGGGGTCGTGCTCGGCGCGCAGTCCGCGGGCCGGCTGCGCGAGGCGCTCTTGGACCCACGATCGTGACCGGCCAGCTGCCGGACGAACCGCTGCCACCGGCCGCCAGTGACGATTTCCTATCCGGAACCAGCGGCCAGGTATGGGGCAAGCGCGGCACGAGCCGGGCGCTGGTGACCGACGCGCTGCTCGACGCCTCCGCACTCGCGCGGCTCGAACCGTGGCGACTGCCGCTGGCCGCGCGCGCGGCGCCGCGCCGGCGGGTACTCGCGCTCGGCATCGAGCGAAGCGACATGCCCAATCTCCTCTCGCACGCCCGCTCAGAGCTTCTGCGCTCCCACCACGACGTCGACTTCGCCGGTACGGTGGCCGGGAGCCGCGGCAAGTTCGAGAACCTCGACGCGCTGCTGGCCGGGCGCCCGGCGGCGGGCCACGACTGGCTCGTGGTGATCGACGATGACGTCGTGTTGCCCGCGGGATTCCTCGACGCCTTCATCTTCCTGGCCGAGCGCTTCGATCTGACGATCGCGCAGCCGGCGCACCGGCGACGCTCGCACGCGGCCTGGGCGGTGACGAGACGCCAGTTCCGCAGCGTGGTGCGCGAGACCGCGTTCGTGGAGATCGGGCCCGTGTTCGCGTTTCAGGCGCGGGCCTTCGACACCCTGCTCCCGTTCCCACCCCTGCGCGTCGGTTGGGGCCTCGATGCACACTGGTCGGCCGTCGCCCGCGAGCACGGCTGGCGGCTCGGCGTGATCGACGCGACCCCGATCCGACACGGCCTGAGGCGGATCGCCGTCTCCTACGACCGCGACGCGGCGGTCGCCGAGGCGCGCGATTTTCTGGCCCACCGGCCGTACGTCCGGGCCGATGAGGCCCGGCGCACGCTGGTCACACATCGCTCCTGGCGAGCCGCGTGACCGGGGCGCCATGAGGGTGCTGGTGATCGCCGAGTACTACCCGCGCGTCGCGGACCCGGTGCTCGGGATCTGGGCCCATCGCCAGGCCGTCGCGGCCCGTGACGCGGGCGCGGACGTTCGCGTGATCGTGCTCCACCGGCCACTCCCCTCGCTGGCGGCAGTGCGTGCCGGCGATGTCGGGGCGGCACTCGCGGCCTGGCGGCAGCCGCGCGTGGCGTCACTCGACGGCGTGCCCGTGACCTATGTGCGCTATCTCTCGCCCCCACGGCCGTGGAGCTATGCGAGCTGGGGGGCCTGGGCGGCACGGGCGCTCTCGCGCGCCCTGGCCCACGTCCGCGAGCACTTCCGCTACGACCTCATCCACGCGCACAACGCGGTGCCGGCCGCCGATGCCGTCAGACGGGTGGCCGCGGCGACCCCGCTCGTACTCTCGGTCCACGGCGGCGACCTCTACGGGGTCGCCCAGATGCGCGGCGGGGCGCGGGCGGTAAGCGCGGCCATGGGTCACGCGCGGCTCGTGCTGGCCAACAGCGCGGGCACGGCGAGGCGCTGCGCCGAGCTCGGAGCGCGCGCCACCCGCGTGGTGCATCTCGGCACCGACCTGCCGGCGGCCGCCGGACCGGCGCCCGAGCCCCCGGTGATCGTCAGCGTCGGAAACCTGATCGCCCGCAAGCGTCATGCCGACGTGATCGCGGCCCTGCCGGTGCTCCGGGCGCGGCACCCCGGGCTGCGCTACGTGATCGTCGGCGACGGTCCCGAGCGCGACCCCCTGCGTGAGCTGGCCGGACACCTCGGGGTCGGCGACGCCGTGCAGATGCTCGGCGCCCTGACCCACGACCGGGCCGTGGCCGTGGCCCGGAGCGCTTCCGTGTTCGTCATGCCGAGCGTCGAGGAGGCGTTCGGCGTGGCCTACGTGGAAGCGATGGCCGGGGGCGTACCGGCGATCGGGTGTCGCGGCGAGGACGGCCCGCAGGAGATCGCCGCCGCGGGTGGCGGTATGTGTCTGGTCGCCGCGGCCGACGTGCCGGCGCTCACCGCGCGCATCGACGAGCTGCTCTCGGACCCGGCCGCACGCGCCACTCAGGGCCGCGCCGCCCGTGAGACGGTCGTCGAGGCCTTCACCTGGCCGCAATGTGGGCTGGCGACCGTCGAAGCGTACGCCGCCGCAGGCTGAATCACCTGCAAATCAGCGACATCAAAGAATCCGACATCCTGCGTTTAGCGGTGCATCGAGTCGGGCACCACCGTCATGAGGTGCTTTCAATGGTCCGATGTGCCCTGGACCTTCCGGGCACCCCCACACCGCGCTGGACCTGGTCGGCGGGAACCAATCCCCGGTCCCTGGTTTCCGCCGCCAGCGCGGCTCGCGCCTGACGACCGATGAGACATGAATTGCCGTAATTACGCAACTTTTGCCGCGTCCACACCGTTGTAGACGTACCCCGGCCGCCGCGTCCCGACCGTTGTAGACGTGCCCCGGCCGGGTGCTACCCTCGAGACCCTGACGGAGGTTCGAACGCCGATGTCGAAATTGTCCATGCCCAAGAACAAGCTCTTCACCGCGCTCTTCGCCGCGCTCGCCCTTGTGCCGGCAGCGCTCGTCTCCGCCGCACCGGCAGCCGCGAGCTCCTCGCAGGTTCTGGCCGACTGCAACTCCAGCGGCCACCTCACGGGCTCCTATTCGCGCACCGATCTCCAGGGTGCCTTGAGCGGGATGGGCGCCGACACCCGCGAGTACACGAACTGCTACGACGTGGTTCGCCGAGCCCTGCTCTCGAGCGCGGCAGCCGGTGGCGGCAGGGCCGGAGGCGGAGGCGCCTCCGGTGGCGGCAGCTCCTCCAGTACTTCAGGGCACGCGGCGGGCTCGCACGGCAACCCGGGTGTCTCGACCCGTGGCGTCTATTCCAAGGCCCCGGGCGCAACGTCGGCCGGGTCAGGCAGCGGTGGCGCCGTACCGCTCGACGGTTCGACGGTTCGACCCGGGAGCACAGGAGTGAACACGAGCTCCGGCGTGCGGTCGCTTCCCGCTCCGCTGATCGGCGTGCTCGTGCTGCTCGGGCTCGCCGCGATCGGCGGCGGGGGGATCGCACTGCGCCGTCGTGTCGTCGCTCGCCACGGCGGATAGCCCCGGCGAGCCCGCGCCGGCGCGGGCGGCTACTTGGGCCAGGCTGGCGCGCCGGCGGCCGAGCCCGGACCTGCTCGTTGGTCTCGCGCTGGCCGCCGGGCTGTGCGCAGAGGCGTTCGTGACCACCGGTGGCGTGTCGCTGCGAGCGAACACCTGGGCCGAGGTGGTGCTCACTTTCGTCGGCGCCGCGCTGTGCGCCGCGGCGCTGCTCTATTCGACCGAGACCCGGCTCTGGGGAGCCTGGTCTCTCGTTCTGTTCGGCGCACTGGCCGCGCTCACGTTGGCGTCCATCTCCTGGTCGGTGCAGCCCGCCAACTCATGGGTTGAGGCGAATCGGACGATCTCGTACCTCGCCGCATTCGCCGGGGCGCTGGCCCTGGCCAGACTGGCACCGCGGCGCTGGCCCGCGGTGATCGGGGCGATCGCGACGCTGGCCACGGTCCTGGCCGGGTATGCCCTGCTGCTCAAGGTCTATCCCGCGTCGCTGGACCCCGGCGAGGTACTCGGCCGGCTGCGGGCGCCGTTTGACTACTGGAACGCCGTCGGCCTGATGGCCGCCCTCGGGTTTCCCGCCTGCCTGTGGGCCGGCGCGCGGCGCGAGGGCAACACCTTCCTCCGCGCCCTGACGGTGCCGGCCATGGCCATCCTGCTCGTCGCGCTGATCCTGTCCTACTCTCGCGGGGCTCTGCTGGCCGCGCTGATCGGTGTGGCCCTCTGGTTCGCGCTCGTGCCGCTGCGCTTCCGCGCACTGACGATGCTCGCCCTGAGCGCGGCCGGCGGCGCGGCGGTGACGCTGTGGGCACTGGAAACGCATCCCATCACGCACGACATGGTGCCGCTCCGGGCGCGCACGATTGCCGGACACTCGTTCGGCCTTGCGCTGCTGCTGATGATCGTGCTGCTGGCCGCCGCCGGGCTGGCCGCGGTGATCGCCATGGATCAGGCGAAGCTCTCGCGCAGGCTGCGCCGCCGGGTGGGGATCGGTCTGATCGCACTGGCGGCCTTCGTTCCCGTCGCCGGCATCGGCCTCGTCGCCGCCTCCTCCCGAGGTCTTGCGGGCGAGGTCTCGCACGTCTGGCACCAGCTCACGAGCACCAAGGCGCCCGGTCCGGGGAACAGCGCGGGCCGGCTCGTCCAGGTTTCCAACAGCCGCGCGCGCTATTGGCGTGAGGGATTGAAGGTAGGCAGCCACGACCTGCTGCACGGCGTCGGAGCGGTCGGCTACGGCACGGCCCGCACGCGCTACAGCCAGGACAAGCTGATCGCCGACCACGCCCACAGCTATGTGATCGAGACGTTCGCCGATTTCGGGCTGATCGGTCTGCTGCTGAGCCTGGCGCTGCTGATCGCCTGGGCCGTCGCGGCGGGCCGCACACTCGGCGCGCGACAACCGCGCGCGCTGGCCAACGCGACAGCCGCGGCTAGGTCCCGCGGGCTGACCAGGAGTAGCCCGGGTGGCTCCGTGACGGCGGCGCGCCCGCGGCCGACGCCCAGCGCCAGCGCCCCGCTGACCGACGAACAGGCGCTCGAGCGCGCGGGCCTGCTGACGATGCTCGCCGTGGTCGTGGTCTTCGGTGTCCACTCGGCGATCGACTGGACCTGGTTTGTGCCCGGAGTCACCGTCCCGGCACTCATCTGCGCCGCATGGCTCGCCGGTCGCGGTCCGATCACGCGGCCGGCCGCCGGGCCGAAGGCCACGCACGCGTTGCAGTTCGTGAAGGGCCGCCTGCACGTCATGGAGCCCTTGCGGCTGGCCGGCGTCGCCGTGATCGCGGCCATCGCGCTCGTCTGCGCCTGGATGATCGTGCAGCCGCTGCGCTCCTCCGATGCCGACCAGGCCTCGGTCAACGCGCTGGCCGACGGGGAGCTCAAGCTCGCCCTCAGCGACGCCAACACCGCGCTGTCCCGCGAACCTGTGTCGGTCGAGCCGCTGTGGAACCTCGCCGCGATATACGGCACGCTCGGGAACACGGCGCGCGCGAAGACCGAGCTCGTCGACGCCGTCCGCCTGCAGCCCTCCAACTACTCCACGTGGTTGCAGCTCGCCGAGTTCGATCTCCAGGTCGGGCAACCCCGCGAGGCCCTCGCGCTGCTCAACGCCGCGCTCTACCTCTACCCCTACTCACCCGAGACGCTGAGCGCGGTGGCCCAGGCCCGCTCACAGATCATCCAGCAGCAACGCGCCACCGCCCGGTCCAACCCCGGGCGACCACGCCACTGAGCGCCGCCCGCTACCCGCGCTGAGCGCCCGCCCGCGGCCCGACCGGCACGCTCGCTGAGCGCCCTTCAGCGGCGCGCTTCGGCGAGCAGCAGATGCCGCGCAAGCGGTGCGCCGCCCACCGCCCGCACGCGCACGTTGGAGAACCCGAAATCGCTCAGCAGCCCCTCCAGCGAACTCCGCGTGTAGAGATGCAGGTGATCGCCGAGCGGGTTCGAGTAGGGCTCCAAGCCGCGGACCAGGATCATCAGCCGCGAGTGCTGCGGCGTCGTGATCAGCAGCTTCCCGCCCGGCGCCAGCACCCGCCTGATCTCGGACATCCAGCGTGCCGTATCGCCGACGTGCTCGATCACCTCGCTGGCCCAGACGAGGTCGAAGGCAGCATCGTCGGAAGGCAGCGGACCGTCGATCGGCGCGTGGCGGAAGTGGAGCCCCGGATGCTTGGCCCGGGCGCGGCGAAGCGCAGCCTCGGCCACGTCCATCCCGACGGCCTGCGCGCCGGCGGTGGCGAGGATCGCGGTGAAGGGGCCCTCCCCGCAGCCAAGATCAAGAGCCCGGTCGCCGGCACGCAGACCGGCGCGCAGAAACGCACGGCGACGCTCGAGGTCAGGGGGCTCGAGGTCGTCCGGCAGCCGCTCCCAGAGCTCCTCGTAGAAGTCCTTCATCAGGCACGGACCGTACACTCGCTGGCGGGATGAACAGTGGGCCAATTGCCGCCACGTTCGGGGCCACCGGGGAAGGGCGCGCCTTGAGGGCTGCCTTCGACAGCCGCTCGGCCGTCGATACGTGCGGTGTCGGCCGCTACGTCCGTTGCCTGCTCGAGGAACTTCAGCACTCGGGCCGCGGTGAGATCGTCGAGTCGCGGGATCCGCGCCGTTTCGACGTGTTCCACACGCCCTCGATCGACGGTGCCCTGCTTCGCTCGCCCGTGCCGATGGTCGTCACGATCCACGATCTTGTGCCGCTCAAGCGCCGCGGCGAGTACCTGCGCTCGGGCCTGCGCTTCAAGCTCCGCTACCTGGCCGCCCAGCGCGCCGTCCGCGTGATCGTGCCCACGGCGGCCGTGGCGATCGACGCGACGCTGATCCTGGAGATCCCCGCCGACCGGATCAGGGTCATCCCCGAAGCGCCCGCCAAGCTCTTCCGGCCGCGGTCCGCAGCCGAGGTGGCCGAGGTCCGGGACCGGTATTCGCTCCCCGAGCGCTATCTGCTCTGGGTCGGTGGCCTCCGCGCCCCGGACCCGCGCAAGCGGATCGGGGCGCTGGCCCGCGCCGCGCGCACGATGCCGCTCGTACTCGTCGGCACGATCGGCCGCTGGGCGCGCGAGCTCGAGAACGTGACCCTCACCGGGCGCGTCGACGACGAGGAGCTCGCGGCGATCTACACCGGCGCCCATGCCTTCGTGTTCCCCAGCGACGACGAGGGCTTCGGCTTGCCGCCCGTCGAGGCGCTCGCGTGCGGCACCCCGGTGGTGGCCTCCGACATCCCGGCCCTGCGCGAGGTGCTGGCCGGTCGGGCGGCGCTGGCCCCGGTCGAGGACCTAGACGCACTGATCGGCATGGCCGAGGAGGCCCAACGTCCCGCGCCCGGGCCACCGCCGTGGAGTTGGGCCGACGCCGCCGCGGCGACCTGGGACGTCTACGCCGAGGCGGCCACCGCTCCGGAGCGCTGGCGCGGCGCGCGGCGACGGCGCTCAGCGACTCGAGTGCAGGCCAACCAGAAGCTCTGAGCCCGAGCTCGCCACGACGGCTGGGGAGAGACCTGATGGCGGGTGCCACGAGGTCAGCAGCGATCCGTCGGCGGTGCTGAGCGCGGCCAGCCCGGCCAGCGCGGTGCCGCCACTGCTGGTGAAGTCGCCGCCGACGAACAGCCGGCCCCCGACGACAGCCAGGCCGAGCGCATTGGCAATCCCCGCCGGGGAATGCCAGCCGCGCTCGATGGCGCCGCTCGAATCTGACAGTGCGCTGACCCCGGGCCGCGCGCCGGCCGCGAACACCCGTCCCGGCGCGACCGCGACGGCATACGTCACCCCATCGCAGCCGTTGGCACCGCGCGGTTGGCCCGGCACCCTGCACGACGGTGCGGGCGGGCGCCACGCCGTATCAAGGCCGCCGCGCGTCGCACCGACGCGCGCCAACCCCGGCCGGCGCACGCCGTCGACGCTCTGGAAGGAACCGGCGAGGTAGAGCCGCGGCCCGTCGACCGTGAGCGAGCCGGCGCAACCGAGCTCCGGCTGCTGGGGCACCGCGACATGGAAACCCTGGGCGGGTCTCCCGGTGCCGGCGTCGAGCGCGCTCAAGCAGGTAGCGCCCGGCGCGCCGGCGCTCGTAGTCGTGGCGAGGATGAGCTTGCCGTCGGCCGCGGCGAGCGCACGAATCGGACCAGGGCGTCGACCGAGCGCCATGGCCACGGCGCCGCTGCTCGCACGCAGCGCGAACAGCCGGGATGTGTTCGTGTCGCCGACCGACCCGGCCGCATAGACGAGGCTGCCGGAGGCGGTGAGCGCCGTGGCACCGGAGCTCGAGAGCGTCGCGTGCCAGGCCGGATCGACGCTCCCATTCGAGAGCAGGTGGGCCAGGCCGTGCACGCGCTGCCCGGCGAGGCTGGTGAAGGAGCCGGCCACGTACCAACCCCCGCGCCCATCGGCGGCCGCCGTCGAGATCGGGCCGTCCCCGGCCACCGTGGCCACCCGGGAGCCGTACGCGTCGAGCACCACGCCAGCGGTGCGACCCGGGGTCACGGGAGCATTGCGCGTCGTCGTCGTGGACGGGGTCGTCTCGGCGCTCGTCGCGCTCGTCGACGTCGAGGAGCCGACATGGCTCGTCCCACCGCAACCCGCCAGAACCGGGACCAGCAGCGCGAGCACAAGGACCGGTCTCCTCCGCACGTCCTGCACCTTACGGCGTCTGGAGGCGCGTCTCTGACTCACCCGCGGCCCCCACCTCCGGCCGGGCTCTCCACCATCAGCGTCACCGGGCCGTCGTTGACCAGCTCGACCGCCATGGCCGCGCCGAAGACGCCGCGCTGGGCGCCGAGCCGCGCACAGAAGCGCTCATACAGCGGCTCGGCGACCTCGGGGCGCGCAGCCGCGACGTAGCCCGGGCGGTTGCCGCGCCGCGTGTCGCCATAGAGGGTGAACTGGCTCACGCAGAGGACCTCGCGGTCGCCGAGCGGGTCGTTCATCCGGCCCGCGCCGTCGGCGAAGATCCGCAGCGCGCGAACCTTGTCGGCCAGCCAGTCCGCGTCCGCCGCGGTGTCCGCGCCCGAGACGCCGAGCAGGACCAGAAGGCCCGCGCCGATCGCCGCGACTTCGCGACCCTCGACGGAGACCGACGCGTGGCTGACGCGCTGAACGAGGGCTCGCACCGGGCCGGCTCAGGCGTCGCGCAGCTCGGCGGCGGCCTGCTCGGGCGCGACGATGTTGAGGTTGACGCCCGCGCCGAGCTCGAGGCCGGCCAGGTGCGTGAGGCGCGGAACGATGTCGATCCGCCACGAGAAGTGCTCGGCACCCTGAGGCGCCGTGCGCACCCACAGGTTGAGTGGCGGGACGGCGCCGAGCCGGCGGCCGAGTCGCGCGAGCGCATCGTGCAGCAGGGCCGCGCCCGTCGGGCCGTCGTCCTCGAAGCGCATCCGGGGCACGCGCGGCGCAAGCAGGAGCTGGTAGGGCAGCCGCGCGCCGTAGGGTGACATCAGCACGGCCTCGTCGTCGATGGCCACGATCCGCTCGCGCTGGCGGACCTCCTCCTGGACGAGGTCACCGAGCAGGTTGCCGCCCATCGTGCGGGTGGCGTAGGCGCCGAAGCGCTCGCGCTCGCGCGCAATCGCCGCGGGCACGAACTGGAGCGCGTAGAGCTGGGCGTGCGTATGGGGAAGCGACGCCCCGGCCTCGCGCCGTTCGTTGACGATCAGATGGACGCAGGCGGCGTCGGCGCGGGCGCGCATCCGCTCGCGCCAGACGTCCATCGCCGTCGCCACGTCGGTCACCGGAAGATCGGCCAGCGACGTCACGCTGCGCGGCGAGTTGATGATCACCTCGTGCGCGCCAAGCGCCGCCGCGGACCAGAAGAGGTCGGGGTTGGCGTGGCGCGGCGGATCCTCGGATTCCGGGACGAGCGCCGGGTAGAGATTCGGCACCACGCGGACCTTCCAGCCGGGTGTGTTCGGCTCGCCGCCGCCGGGCCGGAGCGCGTAGAGCTCGGGCGGCGTGCGGTCCTCGTGGCCCTCGGCGAACGGATCCGCCTCGGAGTCAAGCGGCTCGGCCGGCGACGCGCGCAGCTCGCCGCCGGGGCGCACCGCGCGGGCGCCGGCGATGATCGCCCGGTTCCCGCTCAGCGGATCGATCCGGACCTCGGGTCCCCGCGCCGCGGACAGCGCGACGGGGCCGCCTGACGTGCCCGGCCCGCCCGCCGCCGATCGCCCGCCGTCAGGCAATCGTCTTCTCCATCGCGACGTGTTCGATGCCGGCCTCGATGAAGACCCGGCCGCGGGTGCGGTAGCCCGCGCGGTCGTAGAGCTCGCGGGCGTAGGTCTGGGCGTGCAGGACCAGACGGCGACCCCCGGCAGCCAGCGTCTCGCGCTCGGCCTCCTCGAGCAGCGCGCTGGCGATCCCGCGCCGCCGCGCAGCCTGACTGACGGCGAGGCGGCTGAACTGGGCGGTCGAGCCCACGAGCAGCAAGCGACAGGTGCCGACCACCTCACCGTCGGACACGGCGACCAGATGCAGGGCATCGTGGTCGCGCCCGTCGGTCTCCTCGTGCACGGGCACGCCCTGCTCTTCGCAGAAGACCTTGTGCCGGAGGGCGAGGAGCGCCTGCATCTCCTGGTCTCCGCGCACACGGCGCACGTCGTACAACACGGTGCCGGTCATCGCAGCAGGTACAGCTTGATGTCGTGCTCGAGCGCGGCGAGGCTCGTGTACTCGCCCGCCTTGGCGTACCGGATCTTCCCGCTGCGGTCGATGAACACCGTCATCGGGTCGTACGTGGCGGCCTGGATCGTGCGGGCGATCGCCTCGTTGGGGTCCTCGTAGCTCGGGTAGGTGACGCTGAAGGTCTTGAGGAACGTGGTCGCGGCGGGCACCGTGTCCTGGTGGCCGTTCACGCCGATGAAGGCGACCTGGCGCCCGTAACGGACCGCCGCCTGCTGAAAGAGCGGGAACTCGGTCCGGCACGGCGGGCACCAGGAGGCCCATTTGTTGACGACCACCGGGTACCCCCGGAGCGTGGCCAGACGGGCATGAAACGCGGCGGGGCCGCCGCTCAGCAGCTGATCGGCCTGGGCGTGCAACGAGTCCAGCGCGGGCGGGGAACCTTTGAAGGCGGCGCTGATCGCGGTCGGCGAGGGCGCGGCGCTCTTGGCATCGCCGCCACGGCCGCAGCCCACAAGCACCGCGCAGGCCCCGAGGAGCACGGCCATCCGGTAACGGAATCCCATCGACCGGAAGCTTGCCAGACCGTCGCCGGAGGCGAACCGGGCCTTCCGCGAGCCGATCTGCTTAAATGTGATCTGTCTTCCAAGCTAGAGGGGCAGGGAAGGCCGCTTCTGAGGAATTTCCCTCGCCGTGCCTGGCGAGAAGCCAGGTCCGCCCTGAGCCGCTCCGATGTACTGCCGCGGCTCGACATCCTGACGCAACCATCCAAACACATGGGTGATTCCACCCCCTTTCCGACTCCTGCCGCGATTGCGCGCGCGGAGAAACTAACGCGCGAGCGGTTCGTCTACGAAGGCGAGACGATCGAAGAGGCGCTCTCGCCCGGTTCCGCACGCCGTCGCGCGCTCGACGCCGCGCTGGCCGAGGTCGAGCAGGGAGCGAAGCAGCCCTCGATCGAGTGGCGGCGGGAGTTCTCGCTGCTGCTCGGGCTCGAGCGCGTGCTCTCCGAGGAGGAGCCGCACCTCGCCGACGGGACCGTGCTCTCGGCTCATCAGGTCGACGCGCTCTCCGGCACGCTGACGGCGCTGCTGGCCGAAGCACAGCGCTCGGGCGCCAACGGCAACAGCAACGGCGCGAGCGCCGTGGCCGATCCCCCGCTGCTCGCCTCGGCGGCGATTCCCGGCGAGGAGGAGGACGAGCTCGAGGAGGGCGGAGCCCGACGAGGAGCCCCAGGACTGGCGGGACGAGGAGGCGGGCGGCGAGGACGTCCAACTCGAGGACCAGCCCGAGGATCCGCAACGCGGCCAAGCGCTTCTGGTTCGAGCACGCCACCGGCGCCGGCAAGACGGTCGCCGCGCTGGGCTTCGTCGAGGCGTCGCGCACGGGCGGCGTGCTGATCCTCACCCACCGCCGCAATCTGGTCGACCAGTTCCACGGCGAGCTGCGCGACCGCGGCTATCGCGACCGCATCAGTGGGCCGCTGCTCGACGGCCACGACGCCGCCAACGGGCCCGTGACGGTCGAGACCTACCAGTGGTTCGTGCGCAACGCCGGCCGGATCTCGGACGCCTACACGATCGTGATCTGCGACGAGGCGCACACCGCGCTCGGCGAGAAGACCTCGGCGGCGATTCGCAACTGGGCTGGGCCGATCTTCATCGGCATGACCGCCACGGGCGCGCTGATCGCGCGGCACGTCACCGACCTGTTCCCCACCCAGACCTCGCGCTTCGACCTGGCCCAGGCCGCCCGCCGGGGCGTCATCTCGCCGCTGCGCTGCATCCGCATCCCGCCCGGGCCCGGCGTGCGCACGATCGCCAAGGTGCCGCTGCGCCGCGGCGAGGTGGACACCGAGTTCGACCAGGAGATGCTGGCCGAGCTGCTCGACCAGACGCCGTTCAACCTGGCCATCGCCGACCTCTACAAGACGCGCTTCAACGGCGTGCCGGGCGTCGTCTACGCCGCCGGCGTGCGCCACGCCTACAACGTCGCCCAGGCCTTCCGCGACCTGGGCATGAAGGCCCAGGCCGTCTCCGGCGAGACGCCCAAGCGCGAGCTGGCCCGGATCCTGGCCGACTACGAGTCGCGGCAAGATCGACGTGCTGGTCAACGCCCAGCTGCTCGCCGAGGGCTGGAACTCGCCGCGCGCGACGATCTGCATGCACCTGGCGCCCACGGCGTCCAAGCGCATCTACCAGCAGCGCGTCGGCCGCGTGACCCGCCGCCATCCGGGCAAGGAGGCGGGCATCGTCGATCGACTTCGTGCACCCGGCGACCAAGCACGACGACCCGGTGGTCACGCTGCACTCGCTGCTCGACCGCGACGTCTACCGCGGCGGCGCGATCGTCGTCGGCCCGGTGCGCCGCGGGCGCGGCCGCCGCGTGCGGGTCGAGCGCCGCGTGCTGCCGGTCACCCCCGATCCCGAGCGGCGCGCCGAGGTGTTCGAGCGCGAGCTGTGGCGCATCGCCGTCGAGCATCTGGACTACGGCGAGCAGCACGTGTGGGCCGCGCTGGCCGGCGCGCGCGTGGCCCCGAACGGCTGGCGCCGCGCCAAGGCGATGCTCCACTTCGACCGCAACGGCGAGCTCAAGCGGCGCTTCCTGCTCACCGCGCTGCAGCGCAACCGCAACCCCCAGCTGCGCCTGCGCGCGCTCCAGGAGATCGCCGCCAGCCGCGACGCCGAGGCCTTCGACACGGCGATCGACATCATCGGCCGGCTGGCCGCGCGACGAGCGGCGCGAGGGCGTGAAGATCATGCTGCAGGCGCTGGCCGAGCGCCGCATCGGCCGCCGCGACCAGGCCAACGCCTGGATCTGGCGGATGGCCGAGTACACCCGCGAGGTGCACGAGGAGTACGCCGTCCAGCGCTGGCCCGAGACCAAGCGCCTGCTCGGGCTGCTGGTGAACTCTCGAGCGGCGCGGCACACGCCCGCAACGCCCGCCGGCTGGTGCACGCCTCGCGCAAGGAGGATCGCCGCCTGTCGGCCGCCCTGCTGGCCGCCGCGCTGGCCGCACACGCCCGAGGCCGAGGAGGCGCTGCGCGGCGCCCGCACGCGCATGGCGCGCAAGCCCGCGGCGCTGGCGCGCGAGCTGCTGCGCAACTTCCCCAAGGGCCGGCGCGGCAAGAGCCGCCGACGGCGCAAGAGCACCGGCAACGTCAACGGCGATCAGGCGGCCGCGGTGGCCGTCGCCGGCCGCGGAGCGGATCCGCCCGACCCTGGCGATGACGCGCTCGATGACGAGGACACCCTGCGCGACGAAGGTCTCGACGAAGGCGACGCCTTCGAGGAACGCCTCGAGGCCGAGGCCGAGCCCGACCCCCGGGCCCACGACAGCGACACCAAGAGCGACACCCCGGCCGCGAGCGCCGACGCGGCACCGGTCACGCGCACGCCCTCACGCAATCGCGGCCGTAGCCGGGGCCGCGGGCGAGGGCGCGGTAACGGCGGCCCGGACTCCGGCGGCCGCAACGCCGAGGAAGCGGCCTAGGATCAGCCGGGGCCGCGGGCACGCTTCGCACGCTCGCCCTCCTGCTCGCCGCCGTGGCGGTCGGATGCATGCTGGTGGCCGTCGCGGGCATGGTGACGGGCCGGCCGGGTGACCGGGCGGGTTGGTGGCTCCGCGCGGCGGCGGTCGTCTGCTTCGCGGCCGCCGTCGTACTCAACGTGGCCGCGCACTGATCCCGCGACCCGGCTGCCCGGTTAGGATCGCCCTCCGACCGGTACGAGAGGAGCCCCTGAGATGGCGAGTGTTGAGGTAATTGGCGGATCGATCGACGCCGAGGACCTCGGTCTGACGCTGATCCACGAGCACTTCTTCTCCGGCGACGAGGCGGTCAGCGCGCAGTGGCCGCACGTCCGCGATCGCGACACCGAGTTCGAGCTTGCGCTCGAGTCGGCGCGAGGCCGTCAAGGGCCACGGGGTGAGGACCGTGGTCGAGCCGACGGCGATGCTGCTGGGCCGCGACGTCCCGGCGCTCCAGCGGCTGGCGGCCGAGACCGGTCTGCAGATCGTCGTCTGCACGGGGATCTACACCTACGACTACCTGCCCCCCTTCCTGCCCAACCGTGACGCGGACTTCATGGCCGACCTCTTCGTCCACGACATCGAAGAGGGGATCCAGGGCACCGACGTCAAGGCGGCGTTCATCAAGTGCGCCGCTGACGAACCCGGGGTCAACGAACGGATCGAGAAGATCCATCGCGCGGCCGCCCGCGCCAGCGTGCGCACCGGCGCACCGATCATGGCCCACTCGCGTCCCGCTTCCGACACCGGCCCGCGCCAGGTCGAGATCCTGCTCGAGGAGGGGGTCGCGCCGGAGAAGATCCAGATCGCGCACACCGGCGACACCGACGACCTCGCCTACATCGAGGCGCCTGCTCGAGACGCGGCGTGTACATCGGGATGGACCGCTACGGACTCGACCTCTACCTGCCCACCGAGCGGCGCAACGCCACGGTCATCGAGCTGCTGGAGCGCGGCTACGCCGAGCGGATGTTCCTCTCGCAGGACTTCGACATTCCGATCGCCAACGGCCTCGACTGGTTCCCGCCCGAGGTCGTCGAGCAGCTGGAGGCAGCCGGCGCCGCTCGCGGCTGGAGCATGACGCTGCTGTTCGAGGAGGTCATCCCGACGCTGAAGGAGGGGGGCATGACCGACGAGCAACTCGAGACGATGATGGTCGAGAACCCGAAGCGCTGGCTCGGCCGCTGAACGGCGCTAGCTCGCGGGGATGCCGAGGTGGACCTCGCCGGCGTCGAGCGAGACGGGGCCGTCATCGGTGATCACGATCAGGCGCCCCGCTTCGTCGATCCCCCCACCGCGACCGTGCCCTCCCGACCAGCTGACCGGCTGCTCACGGAGCGCGTCGAGGGCGCGCACCGCCTCGAGCACCCGGTCCTCTGCCGCCGCCGTCCACTCCTCCAGCGCGGCCAGCAGACGTTCGAGCGTGGGCTCGAGTGCGTCGGGCGCAAGACCCAGGGTGCTCGCACGACCGCGGAGCTCGGGCGGAAAATCCGTCTCGCGCAGGGCGACATTGAGGCCGATGCCGAGCACCGCCCAGTGCTCCTGCGGGCGGCCCTCGACAAGGATCCCGGCCACCTTGCCCGCGCCGAGGAGGACGTCATTGGGCCATTTGACCCGCGCGTGAGGCCCGGCCACGCCGGCCACCGCGACCCCGGCGGCGAGCGGCAGGAGCCGCGGGGGATCCCGGATCACGACCGAGCACAGGAGCGCGCGCCCGGCCGGGGCGCTCCAGGTCCGGCCCTGGCGCCCGCGGCCCGCCGACTGGCCGCCGGCCGTCACGAGCGTCCCGTGGGGCGCGCCATGCATGGCCAGCTGACGCGCGCGGTCGTTGGTCGAGCCCGTCTCGCGCAGGTGCAGGCGCGGAGCGCCGAGCCGACGCGCGCCGGCGCTCACGTCGGCCGGATCCGGAGTTCGTCGTCGACCGCGAGCCCGAGCCGAGCGGCGGCGTCTCCGTGGCTGACGGCCACGGCCAGCCTGCGGTGGGCGTCCTCATAGACGAGCAGCTCGCCCGCGGCCACGTCCGCGAAGGTGCGCGCGTAATGGGCGGGATGCCGCGTGTCCCAGCACGCGAGCTCGACGTCGCGGCCGAGCTTCAGCCCCGTCCCGGCGAGCTCCTCGTGGCCGGCGTCGAGCTGCAGGTTTCCGAAGCGGTCGACGTACATCACGTGCGCCACGAGCTCCTCCCCCTCCCGCCGCGGCTGCGGGAGCTCGAGCGTGATCACCGCGTCGATATCGACGGGCTGTCCCAGCTCGGCGAACGGCACGCCCGCTGCCAGGTGAGCCGCGACCGGGGCGAACAGGTCGCGTCCGTGGAAGGTCGCGGAGACCGGCTCGAGGCGAAAGGGCGAGTGGGCGATGTCCAGCGCCTCGACGATCCCCCCGCCGTCGCGGGCGGCCAGCGACAGCAGGCCGTTGTCGGGCCCGACGAGCAGGCGGCCGTCAGCCAGCCTCAGGGCCACGGCACGGCGTGCCGCGCCGACGTCGGGATCGACGACGGCCAGGTGAACGCTCGGAGGCATGTAGGCCAGCGACTCCCGCAGGACGAGCGCGCCCGCACGTACGTCGTGGCGCGGTACGCCGTGGGTTATGTCGATGACCCGGGCCTGCGGGCAGATCGTCGCGATCACGCCGTGGCAGACGCCGACGAAGTCGTCGGCCAGCCCGTAGTCGGAGAGGAAGGTGATCAGCGGCGCGCTCATGCGCGGTCACCGGCGTCGGAGACGAGCGCATCGACGAGACCGTCGATGTCATGGCGGCCGGCCTGCAACGCCGGCTCGAGACCGCGCTCGCGCAGCGTGTCGCTCGTGACCGGGCCGATCGAGACGATGCGCGGCCGGTCCCCGAGCTCGCCGCCCAGCGCGTCCAGCAGGTAGCTCACGGTCGAGGACGAAGTGAAGGTGACGTAGTCCGCGGCTCGTACGGCGTCGCACTGGGTGCGGTCGAGCGGCTCGGCAACCGTCTCGTAGAGAGCCAGGACATCGACCTCGGCGCCGCGTTCGCGCAGCGCGTCGGGCAGCACGTCGCGGGCCTGCGTGGCGCGGGCGATCAGCGCGCGCTGTACCGGGATGTCGGCCAGCGCCTCGACGAGCCCCTCGGCGACAAAGCGCTCGGGCACTAGATCGGCGCTCACGCCGTGCTCGCGCAGCGCGCGTGCGGTCCCGGGGCCGATCGCCGCGACCCGCAGGCCGGCCAGCGCGCGGGCATCGCGGCCCTCGCGCTCGAGTCGCTCGAAGAGCAGCCGCACACCGTTGGGGCTGGTCACGCACAGCAGGTCGTAACGTCCGAGATCGGGGGCCGGTCCGTCGATCGGGACGATGCGGATCGCCGGCGCCTCCACGACCTCGGCCCCGAGCTCGCGCAGGCGTGCGGCGAGAGCGCTGGATTGCGCCCGCGCGCGCGTGACCGCGACCGTGCGCCCGCAAAGGGGACGCAGCTCGAACCAGCGCAGCCGCTCACGCAGCGCGGCCACCGGGCCGAAGACGGCGATCGCCGGCGCGCGGATCCCCTCCGCCGCGCCCCGCGCGGCGATCGTCCCCAGCGTCGCGCTGACCACGCGCTGGTCGGGCAGCGTGCCGCGTTCGACCAGGGCCGCGGGCTCGTCGGCCGAGCGGCCGCCGGAGATCAGGCGTTCGGCGATCGCGCGGAGCTGCCGGACCCCCATGTAAACGACCAGGGTTCCGGGAAATGCGGCCAGTGCGGACCAGTCGAGCGCCGACTCGGGCTTTCCGGGATCCTCGTGGCCGGTGAGGAAGGCCACCGCACTGGCGGCATCTCGGTGCGTCACCGGAATCCCCGCGTAGGCGGTCGCGGCGACCCCGGCTGTGACGCCGGGCACCACCTCGAAGGGGATTCCCGCCGCGCGCAGCACCTCGGCCTCCTCGCCACCACGGCCGAAGACGAACGGGTCGCCCCCCTTGAGCCGCACGACCCGCCGGCCGGCGCCGCCATGTTCGACGAGCAGCCGATCGATCTCGGCCTGGGGCATCGACGGTCCGCCGCCCTCCTTCCCGACATAGATGAGCAGCGCGTCGGGGCGGGCACCCTGTAGCGCCGAGGCGGGAATCAGCCGATCGTGGATCACCACGTCGGCCGCGGCGATCAGCTCGAGCGCACGGGCGGTCATCAGCCCGGGGTCGCCGGGCCCGGCGCCGACGAGGTGGACGCGCCCGCTCATGCCGTCGCCTCGGCGGCGCGCAGCAGCTCGCGGGCACCGGCGGCCAGCATGCGCTCGCCGACGGCCAGCCCGAGGCCGGCATGCGATCCCGCGGCAGCGGTGAGCCGGTCAGCGAGCCAGGCCGAGCCGTCGGGGACGCCCACCCAGGCACGCAGCTCGAGGCGCCCATCCTCGAGCAGAGTGGCGTGCGCCCCCACCGCGGTGTTGCACGATGCGCCGAGTGCGCGGACGAGCTCCCGCTCGGCGCTCACGCACGCCGACGCGGTGGGATCGGCCAGGCCGCGCACGGCTTGGGCGACCTCCGCGTCGCCGGCCCGCGCCTCGAGTGCGAGCGCACCCTGTCCGGCGGCGGGAACCAGCTCGTCGAGTACGCCGCCCGCCTCGTGCTCGCGGCCGAGTCGCCTCAGTCCGGCGAGCGCCAGCACGAGCGCGTCGGCCTGACCCTCGGCCAGCTTACGCAGGCGGGTATCGACATTGCCGCGCACGGGGACGATCTGCAGGTCCGCCCGACCGGCCCGGATCTGCGCGGCGCGGCGCAGGCTGCTCGTGCCCACGCGGGCCCCGGAGGGCAGCGCGGCCAGCGAGCTCGCGCCGCAGATGGCGTCGTCGGCGGCCTCGCGCTCGGGGATGGCCACCAGCTCGAGTCCGTCGGCGAGCTCGCCCGGAACGTCCTTGGCCGAGTGCACGGCCAGGTCGATCTCGCGGGCGACGAGGGCGCGCTCGAGCTCCGAGACCCAGCGCGCCTTGTCCGTCTCGGCGGCAGCGCGGTCGCCCGCGGTGGAGACGGTAACGATCTCCGCCCCCATACCCAGCCGCTCGGCAACCCAGGCCGCCTGGGTGAGCGCCAGCGCACTGCCGCGGGTTCCGATCCTCATCAGTGGCGCGGGCCACGGCGCCGTCCGGCCAGCGCCCGGACCTCGGCCAGCCGCTCCTCGGGCGCCGGGTCGTGCTTGGCCTCGGCGGGGGTCAGATCGGCGTCCTCGTCGTCGAGGCCGAACAGCTCGCGCACCAGCTGCATGCGCGCGTGGACGCGATCGTCGCGGAGCTCCTTCATGCGCACGGTGGGCTCGTGCAGCAGACGCTGAACCACGGTGCGGGCAACCGCTTCGATGCGCTCGAGGTCGCGGGCCGAGACCGACTCCCATTTGCCGGTGTTCTCGCGCACGACCTGCTCGGCGATCTCGGTCGAGCGCGTGCGCAGCGCGGCCAGCGTGGGCAGCACCTCGAGCGACCCGAGCCAGCTCGCGAAGTGCTGGATCTCCTGCTCGATGATGCCCTCGGCCTTGCGCGCTTCGGCCTGGCGCACCTTGCGGTTGCGGGCCACGACGGCCTCGAGGTCATCGATGTCGTAGAGCGAGATGCCGCCGATGCCGGCGCACGCGGCGTCGATGTCGCGCGGCACGGCGAGGTCGATCAGCAGCAGCGGACGGCCCTCGCGCTCCTCCATGACCTCGGCCAGCTCACGGGCTTCGAGCAGCATGTGGGGCGAAGCGGTTGCCGCCACGACGATGTCCGCGCCGGCCAGCGCCAGCGGCAGTTCATCGAAGCTCACGGTCTCACCCTCGAAGCGACGGGCCAGGCTGAGCGCGCGATCGCGTCGGCGGGTGGCGACGAACACCGTGCGCGCGCCGCTGTCGGCCAGCGCTCGCGCCGTCAGCTCGCTGGTCTCGCCCGTGCCCACAATCACCACCCGGCGGCCCGAGAGCGCGCCGAGCTGCTCGCGGGCGAGGGCCACGGCCACGCCCGGCAGGCTCAGCTGGCGGGCGCCGATCTCGGTCTCGCTGCGCACCCGCTTGCCGGTGGCCAGCGCCGCTTTGAAGAGCCGGTTGGTCAGCGGGCCGGTGGTCTCACGGCTGAGCGCAGTCTCGTAGGCCCGCTTGACCTGGCCCTGCACCTCGGCCTCGCCGACGATCATCGAGTCGAGTCCCGAGGTGACGCGGTAGAGGTGGCGCGCCGCATCGCAGTTGCGGTGCGAGTAGATCGCCGAGGCGAGTTCGGTCGGCCGGATCCCGGCCTGGGTGGCCAGCATGCCGAGCGCCGTGGACTCGGCCTCCACGGGGTCACCGACCACGAGGTAGAGCTCGGTGCGGTTGCAGGTCGAGATCGCCACCGCCTCGTGCACGTCGGCCGCGCCGCGCAGATCGCGCAAGAAGTCGGCAGCCCGGGCGTCAGGCAGGGCCAGCCGCTCGCGAACCTCGACCGGGGCCGTCTTGTGAGAGACGCCGAGCGCGAGCAGCTCGCTCATCGCACCGGCTCCGGCTCGCGCTTGGGCTCGGTCTCGCGCTCGCGCTCGCGCTCGGCAAGATCTCGATTGAGCTCGGTGAGCTCGCGCTCGGTGCGGGAGAGGCGCGTCGCCATGATGGCCAGATAGATCAGGAGCAGGGCCACGAACACGATGTAGGCGCCCGCGACGTACTTGCCCGCCGTGTGGAGGGGTAGCGCGGGCGCGGCGGCGAGCAGTGTGCTCACGACGGCGCCGCGCTTCGGCTCAGGGGGCGCACGGTGTCCTCGCCGAGCAGCCGCCGGCGCAGGGCGCGGACCTGGCTGCGGGCGTGCTTGGCGGTCATCTCGTACTTGCACAGCGTCGCGAACAGCAGCGCGATGCCGAGCAGGGAGACGAAGAAGGTCAGGCGCATCGGCCCGGGCAACTTGCCGCCGCCCAGCGTGAGCACGCGCGGATGGACGAGCTGCTGGGCGAGGCGCACGGCGATGAAGTTGAGCGGCACGAAGGCGCCGGCGATGATGGCGAACACGCTGGCGTAGCGCGACTGGCGTTCAGGATCCTCGATCGAGAAGCGCAGCGGCTGATAGGTGGCGAAGAGCAGGAAGACGATCAGGAAGGAGACGAGCGTCGGCTCGCTCCAGACCCACCAGTGCCCCCACGACGCCTTGGCCCAGATCGAGCCGGTGATCAGCGCCCCCAGCCCGAAGATCAGCGACATATGGATCGCCACGTAGGAGCGCATGTCCCAGCGCCGGTCACCGGTGCGCAGGTGCATGATGGCCAGCAGGCCGCCGAGAATGAATCCGCACAGGGTGATGATGGCCAGCGGCACGTGGATGTAGAAGATCTTCTGCACGAAGCCCTGATCGGCGTCCAGGGGTGCGTAGAAGAACACCAGAGCCAGCGCGGCGCTGATGGTGACGGCGGTGGCGAGGGAGAGGCCGCGCAGGCCCCTGCCGTAGATGTGCAAGAGAGTTCAGTCCTCCAGCAGGAAGTCGAACACCGCATAGGCGAGCAGTGCGAACACGACATCATAAAGAGCCAGGAAAAGGAGCCACCTGCCCGGTGGCGCCGACGCGGCGTGGACGCGCTGCAACAGCGGGCCCGCGCCGCGGGCGGCGGCGATCAGCGCGGGAATCAGGAGCGGCAGGCCGATGATCGGGCCGATCAGGTCGCGGGCTCGCGTCTGGACGGCGATCGCTGAGACGAGCGTGCCGATCACGGCGATCCCGAGATCGGCGAGCAGCAGGATCACCACGAGCCCGGGAAGGGCGGGCAGCAGCGAGGGCCCGAGCAGCAGCAGCCCAAACCCGGGCACGGCCACGAGCTCGAGCGCGACCAGGAAGCTGAACAGCGCCACCGCCTTGGCCAACAGCAGCGCGCTGCGGTCGACCGGCGCGAGCAGGAAGGCGTCAAACCCCCCCTGCTCGCGCTCGGCGACGAACAGCCGGTTGATCCCGAGGATCCCGGCGAAGAGCAGCGTGACGATGAGGATGCCGGCCGCGAGCTGGCCGTCGACGGTGCTGCGGTTGAGTCCGAAATGGAAGATCACGAAGGTGGTCAGCGCAAACAGGGCCATCGCGGGCACCGTCTCGAGCGTGCGGAGCTCGACCCGGAGGTCCTTGCGCACGATGGCCAGCGCCGTCCTCATGCGTAGAGCCGCCCAATCTGCGCGTCGGTGATCTCGCCCGCGGGCGCCACGAACAGCGGCCGGCCGTCGAGCAGTCCGAGGGCCAGATCGGCCTCGGCGAGCGCGGCTCGCGGGTCGTGGCTCGTGAGCACACGGGTGCGCCCGGGGGCTCGCCCGATCAGGGGCTCGACGAGCCGGCCGGCGGCGGGGTCGAGGTTGGCCCGCGGCTCGTCGAGCAACAGAAGCTCGGGCTGATGCAGGACGGCCCGGGCCACCGCGAGCCGCTGGACCATGCCGCGGCTCAGCAGACGCACGGGCTCCTCGGCGCGCGTGCGCATGTCCACGGCCTCCAGCACCTCGTCGATACGGCCGGCGGGCACTCGGTGCAGACGGGCGTGGTACGTGAGGTTCTCGCGTCCGGTCAGTTCGCGGTACAGGAGCGGGTCGTGGGCCAGCAGCCCGAGCCTGGCCCGCACCGCGAAGCCGCGCTTGGGGATCGGCTCGCCGAGCACGATCGCCTCGCCACGATGAGGCCGCAGGAGGGTGGCGAGCAGCCGCAGCAAGGTGGACTTGCCGGCGCCGTTACGGCCGAGGACGGCGAGCGTCGCGCCCCGGGGGAGGCTCAGCGTGAGGTCTCGCAGCGCGGTTCGCTCGCCGTAGAAGCGAGCGATCTCGCGCAGCTCAATGGCTGTTTCTGGAGCCACCGTCGCTGGCCAGCGTCGCGACGACGTGCTCGAGCGTCGGAGCGATGACCGGAAAGAGCTCGCGGATCGCCCTGGGGTTGCCGGGGAAGTTGATGATCAGCGTGCGGCCGGCGAGCCCCGAGACACCTCGGCTCAGGAACCCGAGCGGCGTGTGTCTGAGCGCCTCGGCCCGCATCGCCTCGACGAAGCCCGGCGCCTCGCGCTCGATCACGCGCCGCGTGGCCTCCGGGGTCACGTCGTCCGGCGTCAGCCCCGTGCCGCCGGTGGTGAAGATGAGCGAGGCGGCCGACTCCGATGCGTGGCGGCGCAGAGCCCGCTCGATCGCGGCCACATCATCGGGCAGCACCTCGTGGGCGACGATCTCGGCCCCGGCCGCCTGCGCCAACTCGGCCAGCTCCGGGCCCGAGAGGTCCTCGGAGTCGCCCGCGGCCACCGACGTCGAGATGGTGAGAATCGCCGTCTTCATGCCGGGCGAGGTTAGTGGTACGCGGGTTTCGAAGGCGCCCCGCGGGCGTTGGCAGCCGAGGCGTTCAGCGCGGGGGCCCGGCGCCGTGCCGGACCCCCCGGTGCCTGCCCTACGCCTCGTGGGCCTGCTCAGCCTTGATCTTGTCCTCGAGCTGCGACATCACGTCCGGGTCGCGGAGCGTCGTCACGTCGCCGAGCGCGCGCCCCTCGGCGATGTCCCGGAGCAGCCGTCGCATGATCTTGCCCGAGCGCGTCTTGGGCAGATCGTCGGACCAGATGATGCGCTTGGGCCGGGCGAACTTGCCGATCCGCTCCGCGACGTGGGAACGGATCTCCTCGACCAGCTCCTGGGTGCCCTCGAGGTCGCCCTGGAGGGTCACGAAGGCGCAGATCGCCTGGCCCGAATCCTCGTCGGACTGGCCGATCACCGCGGCTTCGGCGACCTTGCTGTGCGACACGATCGAGGACTCGACCTCGGCCGTCGAGAGACGGTGCCCGGAGACGTTCACGACGTCATCGATGCGCCCGATGATCCAGAAGTAGCCGTCCTTGTCCTTGCGCGCGGCGTCCCCGACGACGTACATCTCGCGGCCGAACTTGGAGAAGTAGGTCTCGATGAAGCGGTCCTCCTCCTTGTAGAGCGTGCGCAGCATCGAGGGCCACGGCCGGGTGAGCACGAGCAGACCCTGCCCCTCGTCAATCGGCTTGCCCTCGCGCTCGTCGACGACATCGGCGGCGATTCCCGGCAGCGGCAGGGTCGCCGAGCCGGGTTTGGTCGCGGTGATCCCGGGCAGCGGCGAGATCATGATCGCGCCGGTCTCGGTCTGCCACCACGTGTCCACGATCGGGCAGCGGTCCCGGCCGACGACCTTGTGGTACCAGAGCCAGGCCTTGGGATTTATCGGCTCACCGACCGTCCCGAGCAGCCGCAACGTCTCGAGGTTGTACTTGCGGACGTGCTCGGCGCCCCATTTGATGCAGGCGCGGATCGCCGTGGGCGCGGTGTAGAAGATGGTCACGCCGTAGCGTTCGCAGAGTTCCCACCAGATGCCCTTGTGCGGGTAGTCCGGCGCCCCCTCCCACATGACCGTGGTCGCGCCGTTGGCCAACGGCCCGTAGACGATGTATGAGTGCCCGGTGACCCAGCCGACGTCGGCCGCGCACCAGTAGACGTCCTCTTCGGGCTTCAGATCGAAGACAAACCTGTGGGTCGTCGAGACACCGGTCATGTAGCCGCCGGTGGTGTGGAGGATGCCCTTCGGCTTGGCGGTCGAGCCACTCGTGTAGAGGATGTACAGCGGGTGCTCGGCGTCGAGCTCCTCGGCCGGACACGCGGGGTCGGCGCGCTCGACGATGTCGCCGTACCAGACGTCGCGACCGTCCTTCATCGCGCATTCATCGCCCGTGTGCTTGACCACGATGATGTGTTCGAGCGTGTCGAGATCACCGATCACAGCGTCGACCTGCTGCTTGATGGCGGCCGTCTTGCCCTTGCGGCGAGCCCCGTCGACGGTGACCAGCGCCTTGGCTTCGGAGAATTCCATGCGCTCTTTGACGGCGTCGGCGGAGAATCCGCCGAAGACCACATTGTGCGGCGCGCCGATGCGCGCGCAGGCCAGCATGGCCACCACGACCTCGGGAATCATCGGCAGGTAGATCCCCACGACGTCGCCCTTGCCGATGCCGAGATCCTTGAGCGCATTGGCGAAGCGCTGCACCTCGCGGTGCAGATCGGCGTAGGTGACGTCGCGCTCCTCCCCCTCCTCGCCGCGCCAGTGGTAGGCCACACGATCGCCGATGCCGGCCTCGACGTGGCGGTCGAGGCAGTTGTAGGAGGCGTTGATCCTGCCGTCCTTGAACCACTTGTAGAACGGCGGATCGGCGGCGTCGAGGATCTCCGTCGGCTCCTTGAACCAGTGCAGGTTCTTGGCTTGCTTGAGCCAGAAGCCCTTCCAGTCCTGCTCGGCCTCGTCGTAGATCGACGGGTCGTTGATCAGCGCGCGCTGGCGGAACTCCTCGGGCGGGGGAAACTTCTCGACCTCGAGCAGCGCCTCGAGCTCGGCAGAGAGCGTGTCGCCACCGTTGGCCGTGGGCGCGGTGTCTGCCATGGCATGCCTCTCCTTCGTCGGGCGTCTCGCGCCGCGGGCCCCACGGCGCCGGTTTGTCTGCCGGCGCCGGGAGCCAGAACGGCGTCCATGTTGTCTTTCTACCCTGAATACCTTCCGGGTGCGAAGTCGACCGTCCGAGTCAGGCTCGCTTGAGCGGCACCACCGGCATCACGGCGCGACCGAAGGTCGAGTTGACCACCGCCGCGAACGACGCGTACCACGCCGCCACCGCCGTGGCCAGCCCGAACCAGCCGCCGAGCTTGATCGTCCCGTTGGTCAGCGCGGTCCCTCCGGCCAGGCTCGCGTGTCCGATCGCCAGGATGAAGAACGTGATCGCCAGCAGCAGGAACACGAGCGCGACCGCTCCTGTGGTCCGCAGCGAGGCGATGAACATGTAGGTCGTGAAGATGGCCCACATGTACAGATAGACCGAGATTCCGTTCTCCGTCACGGCGGCTGCGGGAGTGAGCCGCAACAGGAAGAAGAACGAGATCCAGAACGCGCCGAACGAGCTGAAGGCCACCGCGCCGAACGTATTGCCGGTGCGGAACTCCCACATGCCGGCCAGCAGCTGAGCGAGCCCCCCGTAGGCGAACGCGAGCCCCAGGACGACCCCCGAGCCCCTGGCGCTGACGAGGTTGGTGTTGAAGATGCTGAGCACGAACGTGGTTCCGGCGAACGCGGCCAGACCGAGCGGACCGGGATCGGCCGGCGTCCAGCCGGCACTGCGTCCTGCGGTCGGGTCGGCGGGCGCCGGCCGGACGTCGGCTTCGCGACCACCTGGATTCACTGACACGAGTGAAGCCTCCTCTTAGATTTGACTTGCCGCGCAGCAGCTTCAGGCCGCGACCGGGCCGCCACAAGCGCCAATCGCTGAACGGTGGCGACACGCGGTCAGACGGTCATCGACCGGGACGAGCGGTGGCCGCTCAGCGGGTTCGCAGCCGTGTCGCGGCCGCTGCAATCAGGGGGTGCCTGTCGCGGTCGCGGCGCTCCGACCGCCGGCCCCGCTACCCCGGCCTCCGGCGTGGACGGAGGCCAGGGCAGTCTCGGCCGGGGCGTCTGGCCTCGCCGGGGCGCGGGAACCGCTGGGGAGAGCATGAAGCCCTCCGTGCGTAGCGCTATCTAGGGCGAGGTGACGGTGTGGAGATGTGTGTGACAGACAGCGGACCTGCTCGTCCTCGGAGCACAGGGCCCGCGGACGACGCGTGATTCATCGGTCCAGAGCCCGAGGGCGTGAAGACAATTCCGTGCGGGCGGACGGATGTCTTAGAGAAGGCTATTTACGCCGCTTGCGCTTGCGCTTGGGCGTTGCGGCGCGCGTGCTGCGCGCGGAAGGGGTGGCCACCTTCTCAGGCACCGAACGCGCGGGCTTGGAGGCCCCGCCGCGGGCCCCGGTGGCAGCGGCGCGCTGTTCGCGCAGCTGGGCCGAGGACGGCCAGGGCTCGGCGCGGCCCGAACGCCAGGCGGGCGGGAGCCCGCTCGGCCAGCGCCCGGAGAAAAGGTAGGCGAGCGCCAGCAGCCAGAAGCCCTGCACCACGGGCACCGGCGAGCCGATCGGGAAGATCACCAGCACGCCGGTGAAAATCCCCAGGTAACCCATGAAACGCGTGAGCAGGCCGATACGCATGGCATTGAGCGCGATCAGCACGAACCCCAGCGCGAGCAGGAAGGCGGCCGCCTGACCCAGGAAGGGGAGCACAAGCACGATCGCCGAGCTGGTCAGAGCGTGGGCCTGCTCGTAGGTCTGGTTGCCGTGGGTCACGAACTGATCGGACTTGATCGCGATCACGACCGCGTAGACGACCCCGGTGAGAGCCGCGAGCACCGCGCCCACGAGCATGACGTACTTGATCGCGGGCCGGAGCTCCGGTTTGCGCGCGCGGCTCGAGTCGAACAGGAAGGCCAGCGTGCCGCCGACCGCGATCAAGCCGATCGCGTTGATCAGCGCGCCGATTACGTCGAGCGGGAACCGCTTGTGGGCGTAGATCAGGTCCGCGGTCAGCTCATCGACCTTGGTGTGCGGTCCGGCCAACTGCACGACGGCGGCCGCCACGAGCAGGATCCCGGCCGTGGCCGCGAGCGCGGCCGAGCGGTTCCGGACGCGCGTTTCGTAGAGAAGGCGATCGTCGGCCGTCATGGATGCATGCTAGTCGCGGGCGAGGGGATGTTTGGGCAGCCCACGGGGCGCCACGTCGCCTTCGGCCGGCATCCGCGCCGGCACGTACTCGGGATCGCCGGGCTCGAGCAGACGCGAAACACGGTCGCCGGCCAACAGCAGAAGATCGAGGAAGGGTTCAAAGACGCGGATTGCGGACTCGACACGGCCCCGCCATCGCACCCGGTTTTGGGTCGGGGTGGCCATCGCCGGCTGAGTGTACGGGCCCGAACTCATTGCGTGCACGTCGGGCTGTTCGGACTTCCTTACCTGAGCCTTGGGCGGCGAGCTACCATGGAGACATGGAAGGCAGCGGCTTCGGTGGACTTTTCGGCGACCCGGACGAATTGCAGCGTCGGCTGGGCGAATTCGCCGAGCAGATGCAGGGCGCGCAGCGTTTGGCCTGGGCCGACAACGCGATCAAGCTCGCGGTCGACCTGACCGTGGCCGCGATCAACCGGGCGAACATCCAGGGCACCACGGAACAGCAGGCCGAGCAGCTGCGCGCGGTGATGGCCGTGATCTTCCCCGAGGCCGTCACACTCGTGCGCGAGGCGCGCGAGGGCTTCTCGAGCCCCTGAGCACTCAGAGGCCCGCGGGAGCCGCACGGGTCCGCGCTCAGAGGCCTGATCCCGACATGGTCTCGGTGATTGGCTGACCGGCGGCGCTGCTGGCCGAGCTGGCCGCGGCGACGGACGAGTTGGCCGAGTTGATCTGCGCGCCGTCGACCTTGTGGTGCGAGAGCGCCGTGCGAATCAGCGCAACCGACGATCCCAGCGCGGCCAGCGGTACAACGACGTGCGAGAGCAATCGGCTCTGAGCCGCGTCGGCGCGCGCGAGCTTCACCTCGTGGACGACGAACGCGCCGGCGGCCAGCGCCTTCAGAAAGGCCAGCTTGTGCAGCAGCGGATGGCTGAGCACCCCGGCTCGGTAGGGCTTGTAGATCCAGCGATGAAACGCGCCGAAGGCCAGGCCGGCGTGGAGCACGAACTTGGTCTTGGCGAAATGCGTCGTGCCGGTCGACGTCCCCCCCGCGGCGCTGCTGCTGCTACTGCTACTGCTGCCGCAAGCGCTCAGGGCGAGCACCGAGGTGAGCAACAGCGCCAAGACGCCCGCGCGCGAGATGCTCGGCCGGAGGTTCATGCGAGCTCCGCGAGCACGAGCCTGTCATGCTCGGCCGGCTTCACGCGCCGCAGCACGCTGGTAATCCGGCCGTCGGGGTCGATGACGAAGGTCGAGCGTTCCACACCCATGTAGGTTCGACCGTACATGGATTTCTCCACCCACACCCCGTACGCCTCGGCCACGGCGTGGTCCTCATCGGCGAGCAGCGGAAACCCGAGGTCGTACTTGTCGGCGAAGGCGGCGACCCGCTTGACCGGGTCCGGTGACACGCCGAGAACGACCGCCCCGGAGCGCTCGTAATCGCCCCGGTGGTCGCGCACGCCACAGGCCTGCTTTGTGCAGCCCGGTGTGTCCGCCTTGGGATAGAAGTAGAGCACTACGGTCTGCCCTCGCAGGTCCGAGAGTGATACCGGGCTGCCGTCCTGATCGGGAAGCGTGAAATCGGGTGCCTCGTCGCCTGGTTCGGTCACCGCCGCCTCCTCTGCTTGTGTCCCAGGTGCGTCCACCCTACGGGTGCACAACGTTGTGCAACTCATAGGACGTCGTCTTCGGCTGACCGCCTGGGTTGCCTTCGGTGACCTCCATAACCGACGGCATCACGACCTCGCTCATGAACGTCTCACATTGTTCTCGGGACTCCCAGACCTCAAAGATTCGGAAGCCCTCGTCGGTGAATCCAGCCGTGTGGATGATGAGTCCCGTCGGCTCCGTGACCTTGCCCATGATCACTCGGTGGATGGCGTCGTAATTCGCGGTACTGCTGTCACCGGTTTCCTGCGGGAAGTCCTGCACGAACGCAAAGGCCATCTCGGCTCCCCCAATCGCTCGATCTACTCGACGAGAGCCGAGTATCACGCGTGCGTGTCAGCGGGTCAACGGCCCGAGCAGAGAATCTCCGAGAGCCTGACCGAGTTGCCCGCGTTGGACGCTATTTCAGCAGCCGCGAGAGCCGGCGGTCCTTGAGCAGCTTGCCGTCCGTCTGGCAGGTGGGGCAGTAGCACATCACGTAATCCTCGTAGAAGACCGCCTCGAGCTTGTCGCCGCAGCGCGGGCAGGGCTCGCCGTTACGTCGGTGGACCGCCAGCGGCATCGGCAGCTTGTCGGGAATCGGCAACGAGATCACCTGCTCGTAGTGGGCGATGGCCTGACCCAGCCGGTCGATCGTGGCCGCGCGCAGCCGCTCGGCCTCGTCCGGGTCGAGATCCGAGCCGCGCTTGAAGGGCGAGATGCGCGCGGCGTGGAGGATCTCGTCGACCCACGAGCGTCCGATCCCGGCGAGCACGTGCTGGTCGCGCAGGAGCGCGTACAGCGGCCGGGCCTGGTCCAGCAGGGGGCCGAAGGGCGGCGGGTCCGGCCACGCCTCAGGACCGAGCGCGCTGAGCGACTCCTCGTGCTCGAGGTCTGGGGAGCGCAGCAGCTTGACCCAGGCTCGCTGTCGTGTGCCGAATTCCCGCAGCCGCAGCTCGCGCCCGTCGTCCAGGCGGACGAGCAGCCGAGCGGTGCGGTCACGCAGCGAGGCGCGTGTGTCGAAGATCTGAAGCCGCCCCGCCGACATGAGGTGGATCAGGAGGTTCAGATCGTCCTCGAGCTCGACCACGAACAGCTTGCCGCGTCGGCGGGCACCCTGCACACGCATTCCCTCGATGGCCTGCAGCGGCGGGTCGTAGGTCTTGAGCGCGTTGATGCCGGGCGCGAGCGCCGATTCGACGGCGACGCCCACCAGCGCAGCGCCGAGGAGGCGGGCGGTGATCTCGACCTCTGGTAACTCGGGCATCGCGCTCTGAGCCGAGCGTAGCGGGCGTTCGACCCGTGTTTTGACTCCAGACCGCCCCGCGGACTACCGTGGGCGGGAATGGACACGCGAGACGGCGTCAGCGCCGGGGACCGCGCGCAGGTATCGCACCGGCGACTGCGCAGAATCGGGCTCGGTGTGTTGACCGCCCTGATCAGCGTCAACGTATGGACGGGCAGTCCGCTGCTGGCGGTTTGGCTGGGCTCGCGCGTGCAGCGGATCTCCGGATCGCCCAGTATGGCCGCGATCGCCGTGGTGCTGATCGCGCTCGTTGTGCAGAGCCTGATCCTGATCAGGCTGCTGGCCGTACTGAACCGACACTACGACGGACTGCTCGGCCGCGAGCCGGAACGCTGGAACTCGCCGTGGCTGAGAAGCCTGGGCGCCGAGCGCCCCGAGACCGCCGCGCAGAAGCGGCCGCTCACGCTGGTCGAGCGTCTCGTCGTCCTGTCGGTGGTGATCGCCGTGGCCGCCTTCGAGGTGTGGTTCTTCTTCCTCGCCGGATCTTCACTGCCGCGCGGCTGATCCGATCATTCGCCGCGCTTGAATCTCGCTTTACAAACGCGATGGAGGATCCGTCCCATGAAAGACCTACTGGCAATCGTCGGACGAGCCGACGAGGACGACGCCCTGGTCGAGGAGCTGTCGCAGGGCCATCCCGGTCGCGTGACCGTGCTCGTCGAGGACGCCCAACTCGCCGGCGGTGACTGGGCTCTGGACGAGTCCGACTCCGGGCGCGCGCTGCGCGACCGCCTGGCCACTCTGCTGCACAAGATCGAGGTCCGCACGGGCGCCGCGGTGGTCGGGGCGGTGGGCAGCGCCGACCAGTTGATCGGCTGGCGCTTCGACCGCGTCATCCGGCCGCGCCACCCCGTCACGGCCTAGGCTGCCCGAACCGTCGGGTTTTTCGTCCACCCCTCGGACGAAACCCCGACAGCCCGCGCCGGGACCGCGTCGCTGGATACTCTGCACCAGCATGAGCACCACGGCCGCACCTGACGACATCGTCCGCACGCTCGCCGAGGTCGGCCCGGGCGCCCGCGAGCCTCTGCTGGTGCTCGATCCCCTGGTCGAGTTCCTGGCCGCGCACGGCCTCGACACCGGAGCTGGGAAGCTCGGCGCCCAGCCGATCGGCGAGGGGCACTCGAACGTGACGTTCGAGCTCTCCACGGGCGTCGTGCTCCGCCGCCCGCCACGGGGCCCACTGCCCCCGAGCGCCCATGACGTGTTGCGCGAGGCCCGCCTGCTCGCGGCGCTCGAGGCCACGCCCGTCAGAGCGCCGAAGGTCCTCGCCGTGTGTGACGACGAGGCGGTGATCGGGTGTCCCTTCTACGTGATGGAGAAGGTCGAGGGTCACGTGGTCACGAACGAGCTGCCGGCGGAGCTCGACGACGGCGCCGAACGAGCGCGGATCTCCGATGAGCTGATCGACGCGCTGGTCGAGCTCCACGCGGTCGATTTCTCCGCCGTGGGCCTCGAGGGCTTCGGCAAGCCGACGGGCTATCTCGAGCGTCAGCTGCGCCGCTTCACGGGTCTGTGGGAACACAACAAGACGCGCGACATCGAGGAGGTCGAGCTGGTCGGCGCGTGGCTCGCGGCCAAGCTGCCCGAATCTCCTCCGGCGACGATCGTGCACGGCGACTACCGGCTCGGGAACACGATCCTCGCCCCCGGGGCCCCGGCGAAACTGGTGGCGATCCTCGACTGGGAGATGGCGACGATCGGCGACCCGCTCGCCGACGTGGGCTATCTCATGCTGCACTGGGTCCAGGCGGATGATCCCGCGAGTCAGTTCACGCTCCAGAACGTCACCCGCCGGCCCGGGTTCCCCACCCGGGCCGCGATGATCGCCCGCTACGAGGAGCGCTCCGGGCGCTCGATGCAGAACCTGAGCTGGTACGTGACGCTCGCGCTCTGGAAGGCGGTCGTGTTCATGGAGGGCAACTACAAGCGCGCGATGGCCGGCTCGACCGACGATCCATACCTCAAGTCGTTCGGGGAAGGCGTGGTGGAGCTCGCGCACCGCGCCCATGAGGTCACCCGGCGTGGCTTCTGAGAAGCCCGCCGACGGACACCGGCGCGGACTGCTGCTCGACTACGGGGGCGTCCTGACCAGCAACCTGTTTGACTCGTTTCGCGCGTTCTGCGAAGACGAGGGCCTCGAGCCCGAGGCGATCGGAAACCGTCTGGCCGCCGACCGGGGGACGCGCGAGCTGCTGATCGCACTCGAGATCGGCGAGCTGCCGGAAGTGGAGTTCGAGCCCCGCTTCGCCGCCGCGCTCGGGGTACCGGCGCCCGGGCTCATAGACCGCATGTTCGCGGGCTCAGAGCCGGATCAACCGATGCTCGACGCCGTCCTGGCCGCACGCGTGGCCGGCATTCGCACCGGGCTGATCTCCAATTCCTGGGGCACGCGCCGCTACGACCGGGCCACGCTGGCGCGTCTGTTTGACGGCGTCGTGATCTCGGGCGAGGTCGGGATGCGAAAGCCCGCCCCCGAGATGTACCTCCTGGGCGCCGAGCGCATCGGCGTCGAACCCGGCGGGTGCGTGTTCGTCGACGACCTCCACTTCAATCTCACCCCGGCCGAGGAACTCGGGATGGCGGTGGTTCACCACACGAGCGCGGCAGACACGGTGCCCGCGCTCGAGCGTCTGCTCGGCGTGACGCTGCGATGAGACGCGCCGTCGCGCTCGCGCTGTCGTGTCTTGCCCTCGCCGCGCTCACGGGCTGCGGCGGCGGCAACAGCGGGCTTTCGGCCAATGACCTGCGGACGCAGGCCACGCGCCTCTGCACGGTCGCGCGCCAACAGACCGACCGCATCCCCACACCGGCCTCGCCCGCGCAGGCGGCCGCGTTCCTCAACAGGGGCCTGGCCGTACTCGAGCCCGAGCTGAAGGCCCTGCGACAGCTGCACCCCTCGGGCGATTTTTCGCAGGTCTACCGGACGGCGATCGAGGCGTTCGCCCAGAAGGTCAGCGCGATCCGCGGCGCCGCCGGCGCGCTGGCCGGCGGCGGCGATCCCGTGACCACGATGAAGGCGCTTCAGACCCAGCTCGCGACGCTGGAGTCGCAGGAGAACGGCGCCTGGCAGGCGCTCGAGATCCCCGCCTGTCTGAACCGCTGAGCGCCCGTTCGCGGCGGCGCGCACCAGACCCTTAGCTGTTGCGTCACTGGCGAAGTAGAATTGGTGGTTATGAGAAAGCGACAGGACGCGCCCGGAGAGCTCGAGCGGGTGCGTGACTTCGTCAATACGGCCGACATCGAGCAGGGCAGTGACGCGATCCTCGAACGCGACGGACTGGCGGCGTGGCTCGTCGAGCAGGGCCTGGCGACGGACGGACTCGCGGTGTCCGATCGCGATCTGGAACGCGCGCTGGAGGTCAGGGAGGCCATGCGGGCGGTACTGCTCGCCCACAACGGTCACGACGCCTCCGAACAGGCCGGGCGGGCACTCGATGACGCGGCCTGTCGCGCCCGACTTCAGTTGCGCTTCGACGAGCACGGCACGGCCCGGCTCGAGCCGGAGGCCGAGGGCGTCGACGGCGCATTGGGCAAGCTGCTGATCATCGTTCACCGGGCGATCGCCGACGGCTCGTGGGAGCGCCTCAAGGCCTGCCGCCTCGACACCTGCCGATGGGCCTTCTACGATCACACCAAGAACCGCTCAGGCGCCTGGTGCACGATGGAGGTCTGCGGGAACCGGGCCAAGGCTCGCTCCTACCGGGAGCGCCACGCCACTACGGACGGTGCGCGTTGAAGACCGCCGCGTCCATGACGGGCAGCGAGAGGTCGCCGGCGTAGCCGAGGTGTCCGAGCCCGAAGATGTTCTCGATCGTGGCCAGCAGCGAGAAGTGGTTGAAGTAGTCGACGCTGTCGACACTCCCGGGCTTGACGTAGCTCGAGATGAGCAATAGCCCGACCCGTCCGCCGCCGCCCGTGGGCGTCGTCTGACTGCCCCCGGTGGCCGGCGTCGTCGCCGGGGGTGGGAGCGGCGTCGTGGTTGTCGGCGTCGTCGTCGGAGCCGTGGTCTGAGTGCCCCCGGCCGGCGTGGTCGCGGTGGGGTCGGACCCGGCGGGCGTGGACCCGGGCGGCGCCGTCCCGGTCGGAGTCGTCGTCGAAGTACCGCGCGGCAGGTTCGGGAACGTCTGGGCGTCGCAGCAGGCGCTCGGGTCGGCTTTCGGCCCCGTCTGCGGCGCCTGATCGAAGGTCACGGCGATCAGTCCGTCGGCCTTGTAGGCCGGCGAGCGCTCGATCTCCGGGACGACCTGCTGCAGGAACGTGTCGGCCGCCGCGAGACCCGACGCCGCCTTGGGGGCGCAGGGCAGGGCGTCGCCGTCGTCGCACGGGCTCGGCGCGATGTAGGACAGTGCCGCGGTCTTGCCCTTGCTCTTCAGGTCGGCGGCGAGGCGGGTCAGCGGCACGTCGTTGGTCGCACAGGGCGACCTGGCTGCCTTGTCGATCAGCGAGTGGAAGTAGACGAACGGGTTGCGCCAGGTGACATACGGATCCTTCAGGCGGGGAGCCTGGTCGCTGTCCTGGGCGCCCAGCGCCGGGTGGCGGCACACCGCGAGCTGCCCACGCGGGGCCTGGTCGGCCCCCTCCACGTACGCCCGCCAGCCGCCCTGCTTCTTGACGCTCAGCTGGTCGGCCAGCGTCTGGGCGCGGGACGGATACACGCAGCCCTGGCCGATGACCTGACCCAGACTGCCCCTGCGGACCGGGGCCACGTTGGCGAAGACCGGACAGCCCTGTGCGGTCTGCGGTGTTGGGCCCTGACCGCTCACGAGGCCGATCGCATTGGCCAGCGGGCCGCTCGTGACCGCGTAGTAGTTCTGGATCAGCTCGCCCTGATTGCGAAGCTTCGTGGCGAAGTACTTGTCCCGGGAGCCGAAGGTCTGGCCGTAGCCCTGATCGGAGAGCACGATCAGGAAGACGTGTTTGATCGGCGGGAGCCCGAGCAGATTGGAGGGTGCCGGGGCGAGGTTGCCGGCCCCGGGCGCGGCCGTGCCGGCGAACACGGTCGCCGCCTGCTGCGCGGCGGGCGCGGCGGCGCCCGCCGCGGCCGGCGCGGCGGGCGATGAATCGGTAACCGTGATATCGGGCGATCCACCGCCCGAGCCGGCGGCCGACGAGCTCAGCTGTGATTGGGGCGAGACGGCCAGCAGCAGCGGCGCGCCGACCAGACTTGAACCACCGGTCCCGACCACGGAACCGACGAGCACACCGAAGCCGAGCATCCCGAGAATCGCCACGGCCGCGGTGTTCGGACTGGGCATCCAGCGGGAGAGCGGCTCCGGTTCGAGACCGAATATCCGCTCCGAGGCCGCGGCCGGACCGCTCGGCGTCTGCACCGGGCGCCCCTGCTCGAGAATCGCGGTGATCGCCGCCGCGGCATGGCGCGGGAGCGGCCCGCGGCGTGTCCCACATTCGACGCAGTAGCGCTGGTCGTGCCCCAGCGGTGCGCTGCACTCCAGGCAACGCTGAGCAGCGGTGAGCTTCGGGAGTGATTCCGGCTCGGGCGAGGACATTCTTGTGTGTCAGTCTCGCGTGCGCTCACGGTTCAAGTGTGAACACCGTGTGGCCGGATTCCCCAGTTACGCACTGCCCTGGGTAACAGCCTGTTCACACTTGTAATTCACCCAGCACGGATACTGAACTCGGTCCATGGACTCGACCCGCGCCACCGACGAAGACGCCGGCACGGCCGAGATGCTCACGGCGGCTGTCGGCGATCGCTGCACCAACTGCCAGGCGCCCTTCGCCAGCGACCAGCACTACTGCGTCAACTGCGGGGAGCGGCGCGGCAAGCCGCGCTTCGCGCTCCCCGGCGCGACCACCACGACGCCGGCGACTGCGTCTCCCGCAGCGCTCGCGCCGCCACTGCGCCGGCCGCGGGCGTCGGCCGGCCTGACGCTGATCGCCGGCATCGGCACGTTGCTGCTTGCGATGGGCGTCGGCGTGCTGATCGGACGCGACTCGACCACGTCGACCCAGCGCGCGAGCACGCCCCCCGTGCAGGTGGTCAGTGTCAGCGGCGGTGGCGGGACGGCGGCGCCGGCGCCATCGGCGGCCGGGTCGGCCCCGAAGGCCAAGCAGGGTCGCGTGATCCACATCTCCAAGAAGGTCAGCGCTGCCGCGTCCGCCGCGGCCAGCAAGGTGCTCGGCGCGAGCGCCAAGAATCTGCCGCCGCCGACCGTGACCGTCGGCCAGCCCGGCCACGGTGCCGGGTACCAGAACGGCCATTTCACCGGCAACTTCTTCGGGCAGTGAGCGAACCGTCATTCCTGGAGCGCGCGCGACGGGCGGTCGGCGGCAAGCCCGGCCAGCCGAAGCCCGCGCGGGAGCGCAAGGCCAAGTACCGCCCACCGGCGGGCTCCTCGGGCGGCTTCCCGCTCGGACCGAACGACGGGGACGCCGGCACGGTTGACCTCAACCGTCGTCGCGACCAGCTCAGCGCGCGGGTCGCCGAACTGCAATGGGATCTCGGGGGGCTGGTCTACGAGATGGCCATCCGTGATCGCATCCGGGTGGACGTGCTCGTGCGGCGCGCCGCGGTGTTACAGAACGCGGACGCCGAGTTGGGCGAGGTCGAGCGGATTCTGCGCCTCGAGCAATCATCGACCGCCGGCGAATGCGCCTCCTGCGGATCGCCGCACTCGAGCGGCGCGGCGTACTGCTGGCAGTGCGGGCAGCCACTCCTGCAGCAGGTCCCAAGCGACGCGATCGCTGCTCCGTAACCGCACCTGCGCCGCGCGACCAGCCTTCGACCGTGCGCCGCGGCCCGGCGCGCTCAGCCGAACTGCCCGGTCACGTAATCCCGCGTGCGGAGATCGGCCGGTGAGCGGAAGATCTGCTCTGCGGTCCCGTACTCGATCAGCGTCCCCGCGCGCTCGGCGGCGGTCGCATCGAGGCTGAAGAAAGCCACCCGGTCGGCGACGCGCGCGGCCTGCTGCATGTTGTGGGTGACGATGACGATCGTGTAGCGGCTCTTGAGCGTGTGCATCAGATCCTCGATCGAGGCCGTCGCCACAGGGTCAAGTGCCGAGGCCGGCTCGTCGAGCAGCAGCACGTCGGGCTCGATGGCGATCGCCCGAGCTATGCACAGCCGCTGCTGCTGACCGCCGGAGAGGCTGAGCGCGCTGTCGCGCAGGCGATCCTTGACCTCGTCCCACAGGGCGGCGTGGGTCAGGGCCCGCTCCACGCGGTCCTCGAGGTCGGTCTTCAATCCCAGGTTGCGCGCCGCCCAGGCGATGTTGTCGTAGATCGACTTCGGGAACGGGTTCGGCTTCTGAAAGACCATCCCGATCCGGCGCCGGACCTCGACGCGATTGACACCCGCGCCGTACACGTCGTGGCCGTGGTAGTGGACCTGACCCTCGAGCCGGAAGCCGGGGACCGAGTCGTTCATGCGGTTGAGGCTGCGGATGAATGTTGACTTGCCACAGCCCGAGGGCCCGATCACCGCCGTGACCAGGTTGCGGTAGATCCTCAGCGTGGTCCAGCCCAGGGCGCGGTTGTCGCCGTAGAAGGCCGACAGGTCGCGGATGTCGAAGACCGGCTCGCGGACGATCTCGGCTCGTGGCGAGGCTCCGTTGGCCGTCGGCTGAGGCGCTCGTTGCGGGCTTGGCGGATCGGTCTGGATCCTCACTCTGGGCAGCGGCGTGTCGCGAGCTGGATCGCGGCCCGCGCTCGAGTCCGCGGGCATCATCGGCCGATGGTCGCCTTCCTGGTGCGAGCAAGCAAGACCCGCGCCCCGATATTGGCCAGCAGAATGCCCACCAGCAGAACGAACGCCGCGCCCCAGGCGCGGGTGAAGGCCTGCGGGATGGCCAGGTCGGACGTGTTGAGGATCAGGATGGGTATGTTCGGGACGCCGTGGCCGAAGAGGTTCAGCTCGGTGGTATTCGGGTTGAAGATGCTGTCGCAAAGGAGCAGCGGCGCGGTTTCGCCCGCCGCCCGGGCGATGGCCAGAATCGCGCCGGTGGCGATCCCGCCCAGCGCTGCGGGCAGGATCACGCCTAGGACGGTGCGCCAGTGGCTGACGCCGAGCGCGCCAGCCGCCTCACGCAGGCTGCCGGGCACGAGCATCAGCACCTCCTGGCTCGAGCGGGCGATCAGCGGCAGCATGATGATCGAGAGTGCCACGGCCGCGGCAAACCCGGATTCCTTGTGCTGTGGCGTGACGATCAGGCCGAAGATGAACAGTCCGATGACGATTGTCGGCAGGCCCTGAAGCAGGTCGAGCACGAGTCTGAGCCCGTTGGCCACGCGTGAGCGGGGGTCGGCGAACTCGGTCAGGTAGAGACCGGTGAGGATCCCGATCGGGACCGCGATCAACGCCCCGAAGGCGACGATCAGCGTCGTTCCGATCAGCGCATTGGCGATACCGCCGCCGGCCAGTCCGGACGGATTCGTGGTCAGGAACTTGAAGCTCAGGGCGCTCGCGCCGCGGGCGAAGACGGCGTACACGACGATCGCCAGCATGGCGACGGCGAGGACCGCCGAAGCCGACGCGGCCAACTCAATGAGCCGGCTGATCACGGCACGCCGGCGCAGGTTGCCTGAAGGCTTCAGAGGTCCCGTCGGATCGGGCAGCGTCGGGTCGCGTGGACCGGTGTCCGACAGCGCACTCACGCCGCAAGCCCTCGCCGGACGTCGAAGCGTCGTGTGATCCACTGCGCGATGAGGCTCGTCCCCAGGCCGATCACGAGCAGGATCAGAGCCAGGTAGAACAGCGACGAGGTGTGCAGCTTCGAGACGGTGAACTGGAAATCCAGCGCGATCCGGCTGGCCAGGGTGGCCCCGGGCTGAAACAGCGAGGCATGAATGCCGCTGCCGTCTCCGATCACCTGAGCGACCGCGATCGCCTCCCCGAGCGCGCGACCCAAGCCGAGCACCGTGGCCGCCGCCACTCCAGAGATCGTCGTCGGCATGACGACCCCGCGGATGACCTCCCAGCGCGTCGCGCCCAGCGCCGCCGCGCCGTCCTTCAGATCGCCCGGAACGGTTAGGAAGAGGTCGCGGCTGAGCGAGGCGATGATCGGCAGGACCATGAGCGTGAGGATCAGACCAGCCGTCAAGATGCTCAGGCCGGTGGTCTGAGGTGGACCGAAGAGCGGGATGAAGCCCAGCGCGTCGTGAAGGGCCGGTTCGATGTGGGCCTGGACGAACGGGGCGAACACGATGAAGCCCCAGAAGCCGAGGATCACGCTGGGAATCGCCGCGAGCATCTCGACCAGCGGTCCGACCACGGCACGCACCCCCGGCGGCGCCATCATGCTCAGATACAGGCCGATGGCGATGCCCAGCGGCGCGGCCAGGACCAGCGCCAGCACCGCGCTGGCCAGCGTGCCGAAGATCGCGGTGGCCGCGCCGAAGACGCCGAAGTTCGGCGCCCAGACCGTGTGGCCGAGAAAGTCCAGACCGAAACGGGAGACCGAGAGCTGGGCGCCGCTGATGAGCTGATACGCGACCCCGACGAGCGTGAGCGCCGCGACGACCCCGGCCGCGGCGCACAGGCTGCGAAGCACGCGATCGCCGACCTCGCCGGCGGGCCGCAGGCGGCTACCGGGCGCGCCGAGAGCAGATGTGACCGTTGCCCTGGAGGACACGCCGGGCAGCGTAAAGAAATCCTCCCGCGCCGTCGGGCGTTGAGTGACTCGTACACAACAATTACAAACCCTGGTGACAGTTCGGCAACAGTTGCCGACCCCGGCGCGGCGATCCTACGCTCGGCTCGAGATGGCGGCCGGCCCTCGGCGAGCCCTGACACGTTTACTCAACGGGAAGGAAGTTCGCGTTGCTCACCAAGAGGTTGGCAAGTTTCTCCTGCGCTGCCCTGCTCACAGTCGCAGCTTTCGGCGTCACGGCCGCCGCCGCGTCCGCGGCCTCGCTGTCCGGCGCAGGAAGCACGCTGGTCGCCCCGATCGAGGCCGAGTGGGCGACGGCGTTCGGCAACAGGACAGGCAACACGGTGACCTACCAGGCCGTGGGCTCTGGCACCGGGATCAAGGACGTCTCATCACGGCTGGTGGACTTCGGGGCCTCCGACGCACCCCTCACCTCCGCGCAGGCCAGCGGATGCGGTGGGTGCATCCAGATCCCCTGGGCGCTCTCGGCGACCGGCGTCGGTTTCCACGTCAACGGACTCCGGAGGCTCCATCTGACGGGCAGTGTGATCGCCGCGATCTATCTCGGTCAGATCACCAAGTGGAACGACCGCCGCATCACCTCGCTGAACCGGGGGGTGCGTCTGCCGAACCTGAAGATCACCCCATTCCATCGTCACGACGGTTCCGGCGATACGTATGCGTTCACCGACTATGAGTCGAGGGTCAATGGTTCCTTCAAGAGCCACGTGGGCACGGGCACGTCGGTCGGCTGGCCGACGCAGGCCGCGGCTCAGGGCAACTCGGGCATGGTCACCGCGCTCGAGGGCACCAACGGATCGATCGCCTACGTCGCCGTCTCCTACCTGATCGCCCATCAACTCCCCGCGGTGGCGATCAAGAACGCTGCCGGTAACTACGAGTACCCGAACCTCAACAACATCGAGAACGCCGCTCGGACGGTGAAGCACGTGCCGTCGAACAACGAGTTGCACATCGTCAACCCGTCACGAAGCGCTTCGATCGCGTATCCGATCTCGACGTTCACGTATGTGATCGTCCCGAGGAGCGCTCCCCAGGCCTCCGCGCTCAAGTCGTGGATCTCGTACGTGCTGGGCTCCGGGCAGTCGTTCGGCCCCGGACTCGACTTCGCGCCGATTCCGCGCGCGGTTCTGAACGCCGGTAAGGCCGCGCTCGGACACATTCGCTGATCGGCGACCTCGAAGCAGCTGCGCCGGCCCGGTCGTGTCCCGACCGGGCCGGCGTCGCATCACTTTCACCAACGATAACTGGGAGGTAGGAGTGCTGAGACGTATCTGCCTCGTGGGTGCCGCGATTGCCGCCGGCTCACTGGCCGTGGGCGTGGTCACGGCGCCGGCGGCCTCACACAAGGTCACGAGAAACAGAACGAGCGCCAAGGTCACCGCAGTGGTGTGCACCAGTGGCGTGGCGACCGCGATTCCCGCCGGGGATACGCAGGTGATCCCCCCGGTGTCCGATGGTACGCAGTACGGGTCCGTAGGGTGTAACAAGGGGCTCGGAGGCGGCGTCGAGACGAACACCTTCACGGTCCTGGACAGCGGGAACATGCAGGGGCTGTTCAGGCTGTACCTCGGCACCGGGACGGTGCACGGTAGGTTCAACCTGACGCCGGCGGAGGGTCCGCCGCTGACGACTGACACCTTTCAGTCGGTAACCTACGCCGGTACGTTGACCATCGCCGGGGGCACGGGTACCTACCTGCACGCCAGGACCAGGGGCATCGGCAGCCTGAGCTGCACCACTCCGGACGGTGTGCACATGAGCTGCACGCACAGGTTCAAGCTGGTCACGTCCTGAAGGGACGCTTCGGCGTGCTCACGTAGACGCCGAGCGGGACGACCTCGAGCGACGGGACGGCCCCGCCCTGCGGTGAGGGATGGTGGCCGTCCCGTCGCTCACCCCGCCGCCAGCAGGACCACGCCGAGTACGGCCGCGGCGATCCCGAACTCCTGCACCCGGCGCACGCGTTCCTTGAGGACCAGCCGGGCCAGCGCCACGGTGGCCAGCGGATAGAGCGACGAGGCCACGGCCACGACGCTCAGGAGCCCCTGGCGCGTGGCCAGGGCGTAGGTGGCATTGGCGCTCAGGTCGAGCAGGCCGGCGATCACGAGCAGGGGCAGCGAGACGCCAAGGCCGGACAGGCGCACTCGTTGGCCGACGGCCAGCGCGAGCAGACAGGCGCAGCCGGTGGCGCGCGCGGCCAGCAGCGCCCACAGCACGTCGGTGCGGGCGCTGATCCTCAGGCCCACGAAGAAGCTCCCGAATCCGAGGGCCGCAACCAGGGCCAGCCCGATGCTGGTTCGCCGCCGCGCCGCGGAGACATCCGAGACGTCGCCTTCGCGGCTGGCCAGGATCACCCCGATCGTGGCCGCCACGAGCCCGGCGAGCTGGAGTCCACCCGGACGGTCGCCGCCCGCAACGCCCACGATCACCGGCACGGCGACGCCGGTGGCCGCGATCGGCGCGACGATGCTCATCGTCCCGATGGCCAGACCGCGGTAGAACGCCGCCAGCGCGGCCAGGCCCGCGGTACCGGCCAGCGCGGCCGGGACCAGCCGGATGAGCTCGGGAGGCCCCGTGCCACGCAGGCCGAGCAGCACCAGCAGGCCGAGCAGCCCGACCCATTGGCTGATCAGCATCACCACGAGCAGCGGCACCCGCCGGCTCTGGAGGCCACCGACGAAATCGGAGACCCCCCAGCACAGCGACGATGTCAGCGCCAGGGCGAGCGCCGTCACGTGCGCCGCCGCACTCCGGGCCTAGTCCCGCTTGCCCCGCCCGTAGAGCACCCTGAACGCACGGCGCAGAAGCATCGTCGTCCCGGCCCGGTAGGGGAACATGAAGGGCTCACGTTTCAGCGCGCGGCGGGTGACCAACAGCGACTGGACCTTCGCGTATTTGCGGATTCCGTTGGCCCCGTGGCGCGTGCCGAGCCCCGAGGACTTCCAGCCGCCCATGGGCAGGTTGAGCGCGGTGTAGTTGACCTGCGCGTCGTTGACGCAGACCACACCGGCCTCGATGCGCCGCGCAAGCGCCTCACCTCGTTCCACGTCCCGCGTCCACACGCTCGCCTGCAATCCGTAGCTGGAGTCGTTGGCGAGCCGTACGCCCTCCTCGGCGTCATGGATTCTCATGATCGGGAGCGTGGGACCGAAGGTCTCCTCGGTCATGCATTTCATCGAGTGGTCGACGTCGACGAGCACGGTGGGCTCGTAGAAGCGCCCGATGCCCGCACGGGCGTGACCGCCCGTGAGCACACGCGCGCCCTTCTGCACCGCGTCGCGCACATGATTCTCGACGACCTCGAGCTGCGGAGGGAAGATGACGGCCCCGACGTCGACCGTCCCGACGCCGATCGGCGGCCCCTGGCGCAGCTTGCGCACGTTCTCGGTGACCTTGCCGACGAAATCGTCGTAGACGGGCTCCTCGACGTAGACCCGCTCCACCGAGATGCAGACCTGCCCCCCGTTGTTCATCGAGTAGTACGTGGCCGCGTTGGCGGCGCGCTCGATGTCCGCGTCCGCGCAGACGATCATCGGGTCCTTGCCGCCGAGCTCGAGGTAGCACGGGATGAGCGCGTCGGCGGCCGCCTTCATGACCAGCTGTCCCGTGCGGGTCGAGCCGGTGAACATGATGCAGTCGACGTTGGCGGTCAGAGCGGCGCCGGTCGAGCCGTCCCCGGTGGCGACCTGGAAGACCCCTTCGGGCAGACCGCACTCGAGCATCATCTCCTCCATCAGCAGCGAGCTCAGCGGGGTCACCTCGCTCGGCTTGAGGATCACGCTGTTGCCGGCCGCGAGCGCCGGGATGCAGTCGCCGAAGGAGTTCGTGATCGGGAAGTTCCACGGCCCGATCACGCCGACGACGCCGATCGGCTCGTAGCGGACAAGCAGCTTCTTGCCCGCCGCGAGCGGGTTGTTCCACGAGGGGACACGCTCATCGGCGAGGTACTTCTTGGCCTCCTTGGCCCAGAACCCCAGCGCCGAGACCGTGTAACCGAAGTCGGTCAGCTGGGCGTCCTCGTACGCCTTTCCCGTCTCCGAGACGACGCAGTCGAGAATCCTGTCGGCGTTGTCGAGCATCCACCGCTGCGCGCGCCGCAGGACTCGTGCGCGGCCTTCGAAGCCGAGCGCCGCCCAGGGCGGTTGGGCGGCCCGCGCCCGGGCGCCCATCGAGGCCACCTCCTCGGCGCCCAACACCGGGACGGTGGTCAGGAACTCTCCGGTGGCCGGATTCTCGACCGGAATCGTGGCCGCGACCGCGCCGCCGTTACCTGGCCGTGACGTGCTCACGCCGAGACTGCGGCCGTGCTCCCGCGAGGCGCGTGCTTCACGAGGCGGCAGCATCCAGCTCGATCGACTGAATCTCCGGCGGCTCAATGGGCCGGTCGCCCGCCCCGGTCGGCACCGCCTCGATCGCGTCGACCGCGTCCATGCCCGCGGTGACCTGCCCGAACACGGTGTGTTTGCCGTCGAGCCACGGCGCGGCGTCGATCGTGACGATGAAGAACTGCGACCCGTTCGTGGCCGGCCCGGCGTTGGCCATGGCCAGCGCACCACGCACGACCTTGTGCTGATTGAACTCGTCCTCGAAGGTGTAGCCGGGCCCTCCGGTACCGGTCCCCTGCGGGCAGCCGCCCTGGATCATGAAATCGGGGATCACGCGGTGGAAGATGATTCCGTCGTAGAAGCCGTCGGCGGCGAGCTTGCGGAAGTTGGCGACCGTCTTGGGCGCGTCGTCGTCGAAGAGCTCGAGCTCGATCGTCCCGTGGGTGGTGTTCATGAGGGCAGTTGACATGCGCCCCAGCCTACGCCCTCGGAAGCGTCTACGTCCGCGCGGTCTCGATTCGCAGCACGTGACCGCGAACCTCGGCGCCGGCGACGCTCGAGACGACCCGCTCGGCCTCACTCTCGGGGACCTCGACGAACGAGAAGCGCTCGAGAACACGAACGTTGCGGACCGCTTCACCGTCGAGTCCGGTGGCGGCGGTGATAGCGTGGATGAGGTCCGATGGCTCGAGCCCGGCCGCACGGCCGCCGGCGACGATCAGCTTGCGCGAGGGACCCTCTCCGTTGGTGGACACGTGCGGCTTGGAATGCCGCCGCGGGGGCGGGTTCACGGGCGTGGGCGCTACGTGCGCGCCGGCCACCCAGGGCGAGAGCTTGACCCCGGCGTGCTTCTCGATCGCTTCCACGTCACGTCGCTGGCGCGACTCGTAGAAGGTGATGGCCCGCCCGCTGCGGCCGACGCGACCGGTGCGGCCGATCCGGTGCACGTAGACGTCGGGCGACGTCGGGACGTCAAAGTTGATGACGTGGGAGATGCCGGAGATGTCGAGCCCGCGCGAGGCCACGTCGGTGGCGATCAGGAGCGGCAGGCGGCCGTCCTTGAAAGAAATCATCACGCCGTCGCGCGAGCCCTGGGACATGTCGCCGTGCAGGGCCTTGACGTTCATCCCCTTGTCGCGCAGCGAGCGGTAGAGCTGGTCGCAGCGGATCTTGGTGCGGACGAAGACGAGTGCCTGCTCGGGCCGCTCAGCCTCGAGCACGCGGGCGAGCGCCTCCGGCTTCTCGCGCGGGGTGACCTCGAGGGCGAACTGCTCGACCGTGTCGACGGTCAGCGTCGCCGTCTTGACCTTGACCGTGACCGGGTCGTATAGGTACTGGTCGGCCAGCCGGCGGATCTCGGGTGGCATGGTGGCCGAGAAGAGCGCCGTCTGGCGACTCGAGGGCGTCAGCGACAGGATCCGCTCGACGTCCTCGAGGAAACCGAGGTCGAGCATCTCGTCGGCCTCGTCGAGCACCACGTAACGACAGGAGTGGAGCATCAGCGAGTGGCGCGAGATCAGATCCTTCACGCGTCCGACCGTGCCAACGACGATCTGTCCACCCGCCCTCAGCTGGGCCTGCTGGGTCCGGATCGGCGCGCCGCCGAACACCGCGACGACATCGATTCCCTTGTCCTTGCCGTAGGCCCGCAGGGCCTGGGTCACCTGAATGCACAGCTCGCGCGTCGGTGTCAACACGAGGCCCTGCACCTCGTGTTCCTCCGGATCGACGTACTCGAGCATCGGCAGCCCGAAGGCCGCGGTCTTGCCCGAGCCGGTCTGCGCCTGCCCGATCACATCGGAGCCCTCAAGCAGCGGCGGGATGGCCTGCTCCTGGATCGGGCTCGGCGATTCGTAGCCCACCGCGTCGAGCGCGGAGAGGAGCTCTGTGGATAGGCGAAGGTCGGCGAAGGTCGTCATCTGCTTCGTCCCCCACGATAGACGGCGGTACGCTCTGGCGCTCATGGATGTCGTCGTCACCGGAGCGTCGACCGGTATTGGGCAGGCCTGCGCGCTGCATCTGCACCGGGCTGGGTGGCGCGTCTTTGCGGGCGTCCGACGCGAGGAGGACGCCGAGCGCCTGCGGGCCCAGGCCGGCGAGCGGCTGGTGCCCCTGACCCTCGACGTCACCGTGGAGGACAGCGTGCGGACGGCCGTGGAACGGGTCCGTGGCGAACTCGGCCCCGGCGGCCTGAGCGGGCTCGTCAACAACGCCGGGGTCGCAGTGGCGGGACCGTTCGAGTTCGTCCCGCTCGAGGAATGGCGGCGCCAGCTCGAGGTCAACGTGATCGGCGTCGTCTCCGTCACCCAGGCCTTCCTGCCGCTGCTGCGTCAGGCCAGGGGCCGGATCGTCAACATGGGCTCGATCGGCGGTCGCAGCTCCACGCCGTTCGTCGCGCCCTATGCCGCCTCGAAGTACGCGCTGGAGGGCATCACCGACGCGCTGCGCCGCGAGCTGCGCAAATGGGGCATGTGGGTGGCCATCATCGAGCCGGGCAGCATCGACACCCCGATCTGGGACAAGGGCCGCCGCGATGCCGAGGCGCAGATCGAAGCGCTGTCACCCGAGGCGCGCGAGCTCTACGGCTCAGACATGGCCGGCGTGCAGGCGGTGATGATGAGCACCGCCGCACGCGGGCTGGCGCCGGAGAAGGTGGCCGAGGCGGTGTACCACGCCCTGACCGCGGACCGTCCGCGGGCGCGATACCCGATCGGCCGGGAGTCCCGACTGCGCGTGCTGGCCGAGACCGTGCTGCCCACGCGCGCCTTCGACGCGGTGATGGCCCGGGTCATGGGGCTCGGGCGCTGACCCGCGGCCCTATCCGGTCCGCACGTCGGCGACAAAGCTCATCAGCTCAGATATCACCAGCCCCGGCTGCTCGCGGTGGGGCCAATGGCCCGCCCCGCGAGCGATCAGCGCCCGGCTCGGGGGCCCCATCAGCTCGGCGGTGCGCCCGAAGGACGCGGGATTCCCGCCATCCGCCGTCCCGCCGACGATCAGGCCCGGCAGTCTGGGGACGCGGGTCAGCAGGGGCACGGGCCGCAGGGGTGCGTCCCGGTAATACGAGATGGCCGCCGCGAGCGTGGCCTCGGCGGCCAGAGCCTGCTTGGCGCGATCGATCGTCTGATCGCGCTCCGAACCGGACCAGCCCGGCGCCCAGCGCCGGTAGAGCTGCTCGAAATAGGCGAAGTCGTTGCGCCGACAGCGCGCGGGCGCGCCCGGAAGCTTGAGCGCGACGAAATGCCGGGCGGCCCACAACGTGGCCGGCGAGCTGAGCAGGAGGCTCGGGTGGGGGATGCCGAGGGTGATGATCGCGCTGATGCGCTCGGGGTCCAGCGCGGCGGCCACGTAGGCGATCAGCGCCCCCCAGTCGTGACCGACCAGCACCGCCCGCTGGGCGCCGACGGCGTCCAGCACCGCCAGGCCATCGCGACCAAGCGTCTCGGGGTCATACGGCCGCCCAGGAACGAGCGTCTCGGCTTGGTAGCCCCGCAGCCAGGGGACCGTGACCCGCCACCCCGCGCGGACCAGTTCGGCCTCCAGCTCGGCGAACCCGTAGGGCGTGTCCGGAAAGCCGTGGAAGAGCACGATGTCCGGGCCCTCGCCGACGGTCGAGACGACCTGCGGCAGGCCGTCGCCGGGAATCGAGCGGAACTCCACGACGCGAGTCTAGGCGGACGGGTCGAGCAGGATCTTGCCCATCGTGCGGCGCTCCTGCAGGTCGCGCTGGGCCTGCCCGGCCTCCGAGAGCGGGTAGGTGGCGCCGACCACGGCGCGGAGCTCGCCCGAGGCCGCGCGGGCGAACAGGTCCGCGAGCGCCTCGTCGACCATCTCGGGCCGGCCCAGGCAGTGCATGAACCAGAAGCCGATGACGGCGCGCGAGCGCCTCATGAGATGACCGGTCCTGACCTCGTTCTGCTCGCCAGAGGCGATGCCGTAAGTGACGAGCCGGCCGAACGGCGCGAGCGCCTGGAGCGAGCGCTCGAACACCTCGCCGCCGGCCATCTCGAAGACCGCGTCGACGGGCTCGCCGCCGTTGGCTTCGATCAGGCGCTCGGTCAGACCCTCGGGCGCCGCGTCGGTCACCGCGTCGGCGCCGAGCTCGAGCGCCAGCGCCCGCTTCTCCTCGGTCGACGCCGTGGCGATCACCCGGCCCGCCCCCAGCGGACGGCCGAGCTGCACGGCGAGCGAGCCGACGCCGCCGGCTGCGGCGTGCACGACGACCGATTCGCCGGGTTGCACGCGCGCACAGGTCTTGTAGAGATGCCACGCGGTAAGACCCTGGAGCAGTAGGGCGAGCGCCGTGCCGTCGTCGACCCCGTCGGGGATCGGGAAGACGAGCGCCGCCGGGGCCGTGGCGTACTGCGCATAGCCGCCGCTGCCGTTGAGCGCCACGACGCGCTGGCCGGTGTCCGCGCGCGTGCCCGCGACCTCGGAGCCGGGAATCAGCGGCAGCTCGGCCTTGGCGATGTACGAATTGGTCCGTTGGTGGGTATCGGCGAAGTTGAGTCCGGCCCGGTTGACCTCGATCAGGACCTCGTCTTCGGCCGGTTCGGGTGTCGGCAGCTCGACCAGCTTCAGGACCTCGGGGCCGCCGAATTCGGTGATCTGGATGGCTCGCATGATCGGGAGCCTACGCGCGAGGCGGTATTCCCGGAGCTCGGCGCATCGCTACGCTACGCGGCCTCATGTCCGTGACAGTCGTAGGTTCAATCGCGTTCGACGCGGTCAAGACGCCGTTCGGCAGCCGCGAGCGCATGCTCGGAGGCTCGGCCGTGCACTTCGCCCTGGCCGCCTCGTTCTTCGACGACGTCCATGTGGTGGGCCCGGTCGGCGCGGACTTCGGGCCCGCGGAGTACGAGGTGCTCGAGCGCCGCTCGATCAACACCGCCGACATCGAGCAGGTGACCGACGGCCGCACGTTCTTCTGGCGCGGCGAGTACGGCTGGGACCTGAACGACCGCGAGACCTTGGACACCCAGCTGAACGTGTTCGCCGACTTCCAGCCCAAGCTCTCGGAGGTCTCCCGGAGCGCGGACGTCCTCTTCCTGGCCAACATCCAGCCCGATCTCCAGCGCGAGGTGCGGGCACAGTGCGCGCAGGCCCGCTTCGTGGCCCTCGATTCGATGAACCTGTGGATCGAGACGGCACGCGAGGCGCTGATCGAGACGATCTCGGGCGTCGACTGCCTGCTCCTCAACGATGCCGAGCTGCGCCAGCTCACCGAGGAGCCCAACCTGGTCCGCGCGGCCCGCCAGGTGCGCGAGTGGGGACCGAGGGTGGTCGTCTCCAAGCAGGGCGAGTACGGCGCCGCCATGATCACCGAGGAGGGCTTCTTCGCCCTGCCTGCCTTCCCCCTGGAGACGGTCGTCGACCCGACCGGTGCGGGCGACTCGTTCGCCGGTGGCCTGGTCGGATACATCGCGGCGCACCCCGACCACGAGCTCGACCACGACCTGCTTCGCCGGGCGATGGCCTACGGAACGGCGCTGGCGTCGTTCAACGTCGAGGAGTTCGGCGTCGAGCGGGTCGCCCGCCTGACGAGCGACGAGATCGCCGAGCGCGTCGCCGAACTGCAGCGCATCACGCACTTCATCGAGAAGCCGATCGCGCTGCGCGGATAGGTCCCCACCTTTGCGGCGTGACAATCCCGGCTCGGCTGGGTAGGATCGCGGGCCTGGTGACGTGGGGATTTCTGTGGCTCATGCTGGCGCTGAAGATTCCGCTTGCGGCGCTGATCTATCTTGTCTGGTGGGCCGTAAAGCAGGAGCCTGACCCGGTCCACACCAGGGACGAGGACGGCGGTATCAAGCACGACCGCCTGCACCCGCGCAAGCCGTTTCCGCGGCCCCCGCGACGGGGGCCCCATGGAGACCCGGCACCGGCGCCCCCGGCGCGCGTGCGCTCGGCCCGCTCGCGCACGCGAACGCTTGACCACTGAGCAAACTGCCACACTTGCGCGCATGAACGGCGCCCCCGCCTCGGTGCTCTCCGATGGGACGATCCTGCAGCTCGTCGAAGCGGGACGAATCCGAATCGAGCCGTGGGATCGCGAGCTCGTCCAGCCGGCCAGCGTCGACCTGCGTCTCGGCGACTCGTTCCGCGTCTTTCACAACCACCGCGCATCGGCAATCGATCTGCGCCAGCCGCCGGCGAATCTGACCGAGGAGGTCATCGTCCCGGCCGACGAGTCGTTCGTAATCCACCCGGGTGAGTTCTGCCTCGGCCGGACGCTCGAGTGGGTCGAGCTGCCGGACGACGTCGTGGCTCGTATCGAGGGCAAATCGAGCCTCGGGCGCCTGGGCCTGATCGTCCACGCTACGGCCGGATTCTGCGACCCCGGCTGGAAGGGCACGCTGACGCTCGAGCTCAACAATCTCACACGGGTTCCGATCAAGCTCTACCCCGGCCTGCTCATCGCCCAGCTGTCATTCATGACCCTGGACCGTCCCGCTCTGCGGCCCTACGGGAGCCCCGAGCTCGGCAGCCATTACCAGGGCCAGCGAGCGGCCACGGAGAGTCGCTACCAGGGCTCGCCGACGGCCGAGCGAATCGGATAGGCTCGCGCCGTGCTGCACTTCCTGATCGCCGCCTCCGAGCCCTCCAAGGTGCCGTTCTACCTCGCGGGCGGGGTCTTGGCCGCGTGGGCGGTCGTGCTGGCGGGAATCGGCCTCACACGCCCGAGCTTTCCCTATAACGAGCGCGGCACGCGCGGCGTGATCCTCTTCACCCTGCTCCTGGTGGTCGTCACGCTGGCGACGGCCATCGGCACCAGCAAGTAGCTCGCAGGGTCCGTTCGGCAGCCAGGCTCATCGCCCGCGCCAGGCGGGTAATAGAGTCTGACTTGAACCGCGCGAGAGGAGCCCCATGAGCACCGAGACCCAGCCGACCGGAACCGACGGCGCCCCTCAGGGCGCGTCCCGCGACAGCCTGAGCATCACCGACAATCGCACCGGCCAGCAGTACGAGGTCGAGATTGCCGATGGCACGATCCGGGCCACCGAGCTGCGCAAGATCAAGGTCAGCGAGGACGACTTCGGCCTCATGACGTATGACCCGGCGTTCATGAACACTGCCGCCTGTCGCTCCGAGATCACCTTCATCGACGGTGACAAGGGCATCCTCGAGTACCGCGGTTACCCGATCGAGCAGCTGGCCGAGAAGTCGACCTATCTCGAGGTGGCCTACCTGCTCGTGCACGGTGAGCTGCCGTCCGAGCAGCAGCTCGCCGAATGGACGCACGAGATCACGATCCACACCTTCGTGCACGAGAACGTCAAGGAGTTCATGCAGGGCTTCCGCTACGACGCCCACCCGATGGGCATGCTGCTGGCCTCCGTGGGGGCCCTCTCGACCTTCTATCCCGAGGCGAACTCGATCAAGGACGAGCGGAGCCGCTACATGCAGACGATCCGTCTGATCGCCAAGATGCCGACACTGGCAGCCTTCTCGTACCGCCACAACCGCGGCATGCCCTATGTCTACCCCGACAACGATCTCAGCTATCCGGGCAACTTCCTCTCGATGATCTACCGCATGACCGAGCTCAAGTACGAGCCCGACCCGAGGCTCGAGCACGCGCTCGACGTGCTGTTCATCCTGCACGCGGATCACGAGCAGAACTGTTCCACGAGCGCCGTGCGCGGAGTGGGCTCATCGCAGGTGGACCCGTATTCGGCCGTCGCCGCCGGGGTGGCCGCGCTCTACGGTCCGCTGCACGGAGGCGCCAATGAGGCTGTGCTGCGGATGCTCAAGCGGATCGACAAGAAGGAGAACGTGCCCGCCTTCATCGCGGGCGTCAAGGAGGGCAACGAACGCCTGATGGGCTTCGGCCACCGCGTGTACAAGAACTTCGACCCGCGCGCGAAGATCATCAAGTCGGCCGTCGACGAGGTCTTCGAGGTCACGGGCAAGAACCCGCTGCTCGAGATCGCCACCGAGCTCGAGAAGATCGCGCTCGAGGACGAGTACTTCATCGAGCGCAAGCTCTATCCCAACGTCGACTTCTACTCAGGGCTCATCTATGAGGCTCTGGGCATGCCGGTCGAGATGTTCCCGGTCCTGTTCGCCATCGGGCGCACGAGCGGCTGGATCGCGCAGTGGCTCGAGATGATCGACGACGGGGAGCAGAAGATCGCCCGCCCACGCCAGATCTACACGGGTGCGCGCGGCCGGGACTATGTGCCGATGAACGAGCGCGCATAGGGTTCTGGCGGGTCTCGGGGGCGACCCCTGGGGCGGCCCGCGAGGGCCGGCCGGGGGTACGCGCCGCTGTGACACAGCACACTCAGCACCCGGCTTACTCGCCGTAAGCTCTGATCATGGAACCGATCCGTCTGCGGACCGGACGGGACGTCCGGATCCGGCAAATCAGACCGTCAGACGCGCACGCGCTGAAGCTGGCCTACGCCAGACTCTCGCCGCGCAGCAAATATCAGCGGTTTCTCGCGCCCAAGCCCCAGCTCAGCACGGCCGACACTCGCTACCTGACCGAGGTGGACGGCGAGCACCACTACGCGCTCGTGGCCACGCCGGCGGACGAGCCGGAGCTGATCATCGGCGTCGGCCGCTATGTGCGGCTGTCCGACGACCCGCGGACGGCGGAGTTCGCGATCGTCGTGGGTGACGCGTTCCAGGGCGAGGGGTTGGCCACCGAGCTGCTCGAGCGCCTGGCCGCTGCGGCCCGCGAGGGTGGCGTCGAGCGCTTCACGGCGACGATGCTGGCGGACAACCGCCCGGCCCATCGCCTGATGCACCGGCTCGCCGCCGGCGGCCTGGTGCCGCACGACGCTGTCGCGGCCCGCGCGCGGGAAAGCCATCACCATCATGGTCCGATCGACGAGGTCGTCGTGGACCTCGCGGCCTGAGAGCTTCGCCCGCTGACATGATCGGGCCGTGTCCTGGAAGCTGACCGTGCGTGCCGGACCGCGGGTGGAGCGCTCGAGGTTCGATGATCTCGACCAGGCCCTGGAGGCGCTCGAGGCGCGCGCACGGGTGCTGGCCGAGAACGCTCCGCGCCGCGCGCTCGACATCAAGGTGCAGCGCTTCGAGCCCGCCCAGCAGGTCACCGCGCGCGCCGAGCTCGCCGGCCCCGAGCGCTTCATCCCGAGCGTGCGCGGCGGCGTCGACGTGCGTGGCGACGGCTCGACCGAGGCCTACGTGGGCCGCGTGAAGCGCGAGGTGCTCGAGCAGCGCCGCGGCGAGACAGCCTTCCGCGCGCTGCGGCGCGCACTCCGTGACCGCGCCGCCTGACCCTGAAAAAGGGACTAAGGAACACGCCAAATTTCCCAGGGCAGGTGGTAGGCTGCCACCGCCATGCCCCAGCCGCGGGCACCCGAGCTCGACAGACTGATATTCCGGCCGGTCGCCGCGCGCAACACGTTCGAGGAGACGGTCGAGCGTCTGGCGCACGCGATCAAGCTGGGCGTCGTCCCGCCCGGAGAGCGCTTTCCACCCGAAAGAGTTCTCGCTCCGCAGCTCGGCATCAGCCGGGTGACCCTGCGCGAGGCGCTGCGGGCGCTGGAGCAGGCGGGGTACATCGAATCCCGCCGAGGCCGTAGCGGCGGCGCCTATGTGATGCGCCGAAACGGCGCGGCGGGGTCGGCGCGGGCGGCCAAGCGCAAGCTCAAGGCCATGGGCGACAGCCTCCACGACACGCTTCAGTTCCGGCGCGCGCTTGAGCCGGCCGCGGCCCAGCTCGCCGCGGAGCGGGCCGACGTGGTCGACACCGCGCACCTGAGCGCACTGGCCGCGAACGCCGCCGCGGCGCCTCCGGCCGAGTACCGGGCGCCCGACCTGAGGCTGCATGTGGCGATCGCCGACTTGACCGGCTCGCCCTCGATCGTCGACGCGGTGGCCAAGATTCAGACGCAGCTCTCAGACCTGCTGGGAGCCTTCCCGCTGCTGGAGACCTCGCTCAGGCACTCAAACCAACAGCATGCGGCCCTCGTGCGGGCCATCCAGAGGGGTCGCCCGGCCCGGGCGCGCGCCGTGATGGAGGCCCACGTCGAGGCGACGGCCAACCTGATCCGCGGGTTCCTGGGCTAGGCGCGCTCTGCCTAGCCCGTCGTGGCCATCCCCGGCGCAGGCGGCAGCCCGGGGCCGCCCGGTCCATCGGACACGGGTTCGTCGTCGATCGTCCGCAGGGGACCCTTGAAGCTCCGCCGCGCGGAGGCGAAGTACCAGATCGTCACGGCCAGCATCACGACGATTGTGACCAGCGGCGCGTAGTTGAACGCCGACCAGCTGAACTTGCTGCTGAACGGGACCGCGGCCGGCGTGAAGGGCAGGCAGAAGATGATCACGCACAGCGCGACCCAGATGATCGCGATCAGATTGACCCACTTGTACTTCCTGCCGAGAGTCCAGGGCCCGGTTTGGAAGGCATCGCCCATCCGCCAGCGCAGGAAGATGGGGATCGTGTAGGCGATGTAGAGGCCGATCACCGAGATCGAGGTGACGGCCAGGAAGGCGACCGGGAGACCGGCGTGGTTCCCCTTGTAGGCCGGGATCGTGATGATGAATGCAAACACGGCCACGAAGACCACGGCCCAGGTCGGCGTGCGGTGGCTGTTGAGCCGTCGCCACAGGTTGTGGCCCGGCACCGCGCCGTCACGAGAAAAGGCGTAGGTCATCCGCGAGGCGCTCGTGACGCACGCCATGCCGCAGAACAGCTGCCCGACCGTGGAGATGATGAGCACGGCCTTGGCCGACGCCGAGGAGAGCGCCGTCTCGATGATCGACTGCGACGTTCCGCCGGCGGCATTGATCGCGCTGACGTGCGTGGCCGCGAAGGTCAGAGCCAGGAGCACCATCCAGCCGAAGACGGCCGAGTAGAAGACCGAGCGCCAGACGCCCTTGGGGGCCGCCATGGCCGCGTCGTGCGTCTCCTCCGAGATGTGGGCCGAGGCGTCGTAGCCGGTGATCGTGTACATCGTCAGCAGGAACCCGAGCGGCAGCACGTAGAACCAGTACATGCTGTCGCTGAAGCCCGAGTTGTTGATGCGGTGGCCGAAGACGAAGCTGAAGCTCTGATGGTGGCTGGGCACAGCGACCAGGATCACGATGATCACCAGCACACCGATCACGTGCCACCAGACCGAGATCCGCGTGAACAGGGCCACCAGCGGCGAGGAGAAGATGTTGATCAGCGCGTGCGCCAGCAGAATCAGGGCGAAGAGCACGAACGTGTGGTGCAGCGCGGCCTGCACGCTCGCGGTGGCGAAATTCACTCCGAAGAGGTGCAGGCCGTAGAAGGAGAGCGTCGCGTTGAGGAACGTCGCCGCTGCGTAGTCGACCGAAGCCGTGACCGCGACCAGGCCGACCAGGTTGAACCAACCGGTGAACCATCCCCAGCCCGGACCGCCGAGCTTCGAGGCCCAGTAGTAGATCCCACCGGCCGTCGGCATGGCCGACGCCAGCTCGGACATCGAGAAGGCAACAAGCAGGACGAAGACGCTGATCACGAGCCAGCCGATGGAGATGGCCACCGGGCCACCGTTGTTCCAGGCCTGGCCGTAGGTGGTGAAGCAACCGGCCAGGATCGAGATGATCGAGAACGAGATCGCAAAGTTCGAGAACCCGCTCCAGCCCCGGTGAAGCTCCTGCTTGTAACCCAGTTCGGCGAGACGCTGCTCGTCGGCAGACAACGTGGTCGTGGTCCCGGTCGACTCCATCCGCGCGCCCTCCAATATTGGTTTAAAGGTCTGGTCTCCGACCCTTAGCGGCGCACCTTACGCCGGGGGCCAGACGGATGTCAAGCAGCGCCTCGGAGCTTTATGGAGCGGGCAGCAGACCGGCCAGGACGTGCTCCGTACCGCGCAGATGGGCGGCCATCAGCCGGGTCGCCTCGGCACCGTCGCCGAAGCTCACCGCGTGGAGCACGGCGCGGTGCTGGACGTTGGCCGACGCGAGCACCTCAGGTGGGTGTGCGATGTAGGAGATCAGGTCGGTCATCTGCCCCTGGACCTCGGTCATCGCGCTGGCCAACCGGGCGCTTCCGGTGGCCTCGGCCAGGCCAACGTGCAGCCTCACGTCGGCCTGCCGGTAGGCGGGAAAGTCCTCGAGCAGGCCGTCGAGCGCGTCCGCGATCTCCGCCAGCGCGCTCACCTCGGACCGCCCGGCGCGCTCGGCGGCGAGCATCGCCACACCCAGCTCCAGCGCCAGCCGACGGTCGCAGACGTCCCTCCAGCTGCTCAGCAGCTGGGACGATGGAGGATCCGCGGGCGGCTGCGGGTCGGCGACGAATGTGCCACCGCTGCGGCCGCGGACGGCGAACAGGTGCCCGCTCTGCCCGAGCGCCGTTAGCGCCTGACGCAGCGTCGAGCGCGAGATCTCCATCCGCGCGCACAGGTCCCGCTCGGCCGGCAGACAGGTCCCAGGCGTCAGCAGGCCGAGCTTGATCGCGGTGGCCAGACGGGCCACTGTCTCCTCGAAGGCCGTCTGTGAGCGCACCGGAGCGAATACGACGTCGCTAGCCGCCGGGCCCTCACGACGCGGGTTCGCCACACTGACCACGCCAGCAAGGTATAGCCCACGTGCCTCGGCTTTCAAGCGGGCGTGGTGTAGGCCCCCGAGAGTCCTCCGTCGACGAGGAACGTGCTGGCGTTCACATACGAGGAATCGTCGCTGGCCAGGAACAGCGCGGCCGCGGCGATCTCCGTCGCCTCGGCGAACCGGCCCATGGGCAGGTGCACGAGCCGGAGAGCCGCCTGCGCGGGGTCGTTGGCGTAGAGCTCCTGCAGGAGTGGGGTGTTGACCGGGCCGGGGCATAGGGCGTTGACCCGCACGCCGCGGCGCGCGAACTCGACGCCGAGCTCGCGCGACATCGACAGCACCGCGCCCTTTGACGCCGTGTAGGAGATTTGCGACGTCGCCGCGCCCATCACCGCCACAAACGACGCCGTGTTGATGACCGACCCGCCGCCGGCCGCGAGCAGGTGCGGGATCCCGTACTTGCAACACAGAAAGACGCTCTTGACGTTGACGTCCTGTACGCGCTGCCACGCCTCGAGACCGGTGTCCAGGACGGACGCGTCATCGGTCGGCGAGATGCCGGCATTGTTGAACAGCACGTCGATACGCCCCCACTCGGCGGCCACGCGGGCATAGAGCGCCGCGACCTGCTCGGGGTCGGTCACGTCGGCCTGAAGCGAGAGCTGCCCCCGCGCCTCGGGCAGCGCGTCGACGCCCGCCACGAAGGCGCCCTCGCGCATGAACAGCTCGGCGCTGACCGCCCCGATACCGCCCGATGCCCCGGTGATCACGCAAACCTTGTCCTCGAGCCTTCCCGCCATGACCCTCAGCTCTCCGTCGTCGCGTAGTAGACGTTCTTGACCTCGGTGTAGTGCTCCAGTGCGTGCGGCCCCAGCTCGCGGCCGACGCCCGACTGCTTGAACCCGCCGAACGGGGTCGACACGCGCACCGAGGTGTTGGAGTTGATCGACAGCACGCCGGTGTCGAGCGCCCGGGCAACCCGCAGCGCGCGGGCGCCGTCGCCGGTCCAGATCGAGCCCGAGAGCCCATAGATCGTCTCGTTGGCCAGGCGCACGGCCTCGTCCTCGTCCGCGAACGGGATCACCGAGGCGATCGGCCCGAAGATCTCCTCGCGCGCCGCGCGATCGGCGTTGCTGAGCGGGCCGAGCACCGTGGGCGCAAACCAGTATCCCGGCCCCTCCGGTGCGCTCCCGCGGAAGGCCACCGGCGCGTCGTCCTGCAGGTAGGCGGCCACCTCGTCTCGATGCGAGGACGAGATCAAAGGGCCCATCTCGGTCTTCTCCTCGAGCGGATCGCCCACACGCAGGGCGGTCACGTGACCCTCGAGGAGCACCATGAAGCGGTCGTAGACGCCGCGCTGCACGAGGATCCGCGAGCGCGCGCAACAGTCCTGCCCGGCATTGCCGAAGACCGCCGGCGGGGCGGCCGCCGCGGCTCGCTCGAGGTCCGCGTCGGCGAACACGATGTTGGCCGACTTGCCGCCCAGCTCGAGCGTCACCCGCTTGATCGTGCCGGCCGCCAGCGCGGCGATCCGACGACCGACCTCGGTCGAGCCGGTGAAGGCGATCTTCGCGACGTGCGGGTGCTCGACAAGCCGCTCCCCGACGACGCGTCCGGGTCCTGCGACCACGTTCAGCACCCCATCCGGGAGCCCGGCCCTCAGGGCAAGGTGCTCGAGCTCGAGCGCGGTCAGAGGCGTCAGCTCGGCGGGTTTGAGCACCACCGTGTTGCCGGCGGCGAGCGCCGGGCCGAGCTTCCAGGCCGCGATCGTCAGCGGGAAGTTCCACGGCACGATCAGACCGACCACTCCGAGGGGCTCGCGAAAGGTCATGTCGACGCCCCCGGGGACGGGAATCGTGTCCCCCAGCAGCCGCTCGGGCGCGCCCGCGTAGTAACGGAAGGTCTCGGCCACCATGCCGATCTCCCCGCGCGCGTCGGCGATCGGCTTGCCCGCGTTGCGCGCCTCGAGCAGGGCCAGCTCCTGGAGGCGATCCTCGACCTGATCGGCGAGCCGCGCCAGCAGCCGAGCCCGATCGCCCGGTGCAACGGCCCGCCAGGCCGGGAATGCCGCGCGCGCTCGGGCCACCGCGGCATCGGTCTCCGCCACCCCGGCCTGGGGCAGCTCGGCGAGCACCTCCTCGGTCGCCGGCTCGATTACCGTGATGCTCACAGGCGTTCGAACCCCCGCACCCGTTCCCAGTCGGTGACGGCGGCGTTGAAGGACGCCAGCTCGACGTCGGCGTTGTTGAGGTAATGCTCGACCACATCGTCGCCGAAGGCCTCGCGCGCCACCGCGCTCGCGGCGAACAGCTCGCGCGCCTCGAGCAGCGTGGAAGCCACGTGCGGCTTGTCCGAGACGTACGCGTTGCCGTCGAGCGGTGGCTCGAGCTCGAGCTCGCGCTTGAGCCCGTCGAGTCCACCGGCGATCATCGCGCTCAGGGCCAGATACGGGTTCACGTCGGCGCCTGGCAGCCGGTTCTCCAGGCGCAGTCCCTGCCCGTGACCCACGACCCGGAGCGAACACGTGCGGTTGTCTCGACCCCAGGCCACGGCCGTGGGGGCGAACGTCCCGGCGGCGAAGCGCTTGTAGGAGTTGATGTTGGGGGCGAAGAACAGGGTCAGGTCGCGCAGCGAGGCCAGCTGGCCGGCCAGGAAGCGCTCGAACACGCGGCGGTCGGTGGCGAACACGTTCTCGCGGTCGTCGGCCAGCGAGAGGTGGATGTGACACGAGCTCCCCTCGCGCTCGTTGTACTTGGCCATGAAGCTGACCGCCAAGTCCTCCTGCGCCGCGATCTCCTTCGCGCCGTTCTTGTAGATGACATGTTCATCGGCGGTCCGCAGCGCGTCGGCGTAGCGGAAGTTGATCTCGTGCTGGCCGAGGTTGCACTCACCCTTGGAGTTCTCGACCACCATCCCCGCCCCGGCCATCGCGTTGCGGATGCGACGAATCAGCGGCTCTACGCGGGCCGTCCCGAGCAGCGAGTAGTCGACGTTGTAGAGGTTGGCCGGGGTGAGGTCACGGTATCCCTTCTGCCAGGCCTGCTCGTAGCTGTCGCGGAAGACCAGGAACTCGAGCTCGGTGGCCGCCATCGCGCTCCAGCCCCGCTCGGCCAGCCGCGCCAGCTGCCGACGCAGGATCTGCCGAGGCGAGGCGACGACGTCAGAGCCGTCACCCCAGACTACATCGGCCATGCACAGCGCCGTGCCCTCCAGCCACGGGATCGGACGCAGCGTGGAGAGGTCGGGGCGCATCACAAAGTCGCCATAGCCGCGCTCCCAGGAGGACATGGCGTAACCACTCACCGTGTTCATCTCGACGTCGACGGCGAGCAGGTAGTTGCAGCCCTCGGCCCCGTGGGCGAGCACCTCGTCGACGAAGTGCCGCGCCATCAGCCGCTTGCCCTGGAGACGCCCCTGCATGTCGGCGATCGCCAGGAGCACGGTGTCGATGCTCCCGTCCTCGACGCTCGCCCGGAGCTCGTCGACCGTCAGCGTGGCCAATGCGCCCCTCTTCCGTGCCGCTCCACAGGCTAATGGTATGGACGTTGCCCGTTTAGTTCAATGCGGGGAGGGCCTACAGGACCAGCGTGGCGCCGTAGCGGCGCAGCCACCGCGTGTGCTGCCGGTAATCGGGGCAGCGCCGCGCGAGCAGTGCCCAGAAGCGCGGCGAGTGATCCATCACCTCGAGGTGGCAGACCTCGTGCCACACGACATAGTCGAGGATCTCGGCCGGGGCCAGCAGCAGCCGCCAGTTGAAGCTCATGCCCCCCTCGCGCGAGCAGCTCGCCCAGCGCGTGCGCTGCCCCCGGATCGTGAGCGACGAGTACTCGCCCCCGGTCGCCGCGCAGGCCCGATCGAGTCGTGCGGCGATTTCAACCCGCGCCGCGCGGCGGTACCAGCGCTCGAGCGCCCCCGTGCGCTGCGGTCCGTCGGGCACGAGCAGACGCTGGCCGCGGCGCAGCACCCGCGAGCGGCCGGCTTCGGGCACCAGCTCGAGTGCCGTGCCGAGGTAGGGCACTGTGTCGCCGCGCGCGGCGACCAGCTCCCGCATGCGGTCCATCTCGGCCACACGACGCTCGATCCAGGAACGCAGCTCGGTGACCGCCGCCGCGGCCTCGCGTTCGGCGGCTCGCTTCGGCAGCACGACCTCGACCCCTCGGGCGGCGTCCACCGTGACCCGGACCCGGCGCGCGCGCTCCGAGCGGCGGACGCTGTAGGCGATGTTCTCCACGGCGCGACAGGGTACGGTGGAAGTCGGTCAACGTGCCCCGGATCCCTGAACTCAGCGAGGCTCTCAGCGATGGACGCGCGACGCTGCGCCTCGCCGCCGAGCGCGACATCCCCGAGGTGCTGATCGCCCACCAGGACGACCCGGCGATGCATCGCCGGCTCGGGCTGAGGCGCCCGCCGAGCGGCGCCGAGCTCGGCCGCGAGCTCGAGCGCTCGGCGAATGCCCGCGCCGCAGGCAACCAGGTCACCTTCGCGATCATCGAGCCCGGTTCGGATGAGTGCCTCGGGCAGGTTCGCGCGCACGGGTTCGACTGGGATCACGCCCGGGCCGAGCTCGAGCTGTGGCTCGACCCGGGTGCTCGGGGCCGGGGCCTGGGGTGTGCGGCTCTCAGGCTCGCCGCGGGCTGGTTGTTCGAGGTATGCGGCATTCAGCGCGTCGAGCTCCTCGCCGCTGGCGACGATGAGGCCGCACTGCGGGCCGCCGAGGCCGCCGGATTCCAACGCGAGGGCGTCCTGCGCGCCCACGCCGTCGAGCCCGGGGCAGACCCTCAACGCTCGGATCGGGTGGTGCTCTCGCTACTGCCCGTGGACCTCCAGGCGCGTCGATGAGCCCGCGCTCGCGCGTCAGATTGCCGCCCGAGGTCAGACCCCCGTTCGAGGTCTACGTCAACGGCGTGCTTCAGGAGCTCGGGGTGGACTACCGGGTGTCCTCCGGCGAACTCGTCTTCGAGCGCGAACTGGTGCGTCAGAAGCTCGGCGCCTGGGCCTGGTTCATGGGGTTCTGGGGGATCGGCACGTACAAGCGCAACGACGACGTCGACGTGCGCTACGAGTCCGGCGGCCAGCCCCAGGTCGCCCATGCCCTGGAGATCGCCGGGCCCGACGACGGCAAGACCGTGTAGCCTGCGGCGCCGAGTCGCCGCCGGTGCGGGGTCCGGCGGCCCTGGCGATCAGTTTCGACCACGGAGGACCGATGCAAGCCGCGACGCTCGACGAGCACGCCGCTGCCGAAGGCAGCAACCAAAAACAGGGGCGCAATGCCAAGGCCTGGTGGGTCGCGCCGCTCGAGCCCTATGCGGGCGCCGACATGCGGCGCAGCCTCAGCTGCCTGGCCACCTCCGTGGTGCCGTATCTGCTCCTGTGGCCGGTGATGTACGTGCTGCTCGACGTCTCCTACGCACTCACGCTGGTGGTGGCGATCCCCGCCTCGGGCTTCCTGCTGCGCACCTACATCGTCTTTCATGACTGCTCGCACGGGTCGTTCATGACCTCCAAGAAGCTCAACACGCGGCTCGGGGTGATCGTCGGCCTGATCGTCTACTCGCCCTTCCACAGCTGGCGTTTCGAGCACGCCGGGCATCACGCGTCGGCCGGCGACCTGGACCGCCGCGGAGTCGGCGATGTCGAGACCTGGACGGTCGCCGAATACAACTCGAGCTCGTGGCTGGGACGGCTCGGTTATCGCCTCATGCGCAGCCCGTTAGTGATGTTCACGCTCGGGCCGATCTGGGCGCTGGCGATCGAGCCGCGCTTCATCCCACTCCGGGCCCGCCCGCGGATCCAGAAGAGCTTCTTCTTCACCGATGTCGCGCTGGCGGTGCTGCTCACCGGGCTGATCCTGCTGACGGGCTGGAAGGCGTTCCTCATGATCCAGCTGCCGATGGTCTTCCTCGCCGGGGCGGCCGGCGTGTGGCTCTTCTACGTCCAGCATCAGTTCGAGGGCGTTTACTGGAGCCGCTCCCGGGAGTGGAGCTACGTCGATGCCGCACTGCGGGGCAGCTCACACCTGCGCCTGCCCAGAGTGCTCCAGTTCTTCACCGGCAACATCGGCCTGCACCACGTCCACCATCTGAATCCCCGCATTCCCAACTACAACCTGCAGCGGGCGCACGACGAGAACGAGTTCCTGCACGCCGCGCCCGTGGTCACCCTGTCAGAGGGCATAAGAACCGTGCGCCTCAAGCTCATCGACGAGGAGTCGGGACGCCTGGTCACCTTCGGCGAGGCCCGCCGCTCCGCGGCCGCCACGCCGCAGCTCGGCACGGCCTAGACGGCGACCGCCGACTCAGACCGGCGCGGCGACGGCCGGCGGCGGGTGCGCGCGACCGGCCCATGGCCGAAGCAGGCGCAAAGCCGAGAGGATCGCCCGCGTGGCGGGCGAGCGGTTGAGCGTGTAGAAGTGGATGCCGGGAGCGCCCTGGGCCAGCAGCTCGGCGCACTGAAGGGTCGCGTACGAGACGCCGAGTTGAAGCACGGCGTCGGCGTCGCCGGCGCGCCACTCGAGCGCCTCCAGCAGCCGCGGCGGGATCGTCGCCCCGCACATGCCGGTGATCGTCTTGATCTGCCTCAGGTCGGTGATCGGCATGATGCCCGGGATGATCGGCACGTCGATGCCGATCGCGCGGGCCTCGGCGACGAAGCGGAAGTACAGCTCGTTGTCGAAGAAGAGCTGCGTGATCAGGAACGAGGCGCCGTTCTGGACCTTGTCCTTGAGAAAGCGCAGATCGTGGGCCATGTCCGGCGCCTCAGGATGCACCTCCGGAAAGCAGGCGGCACCCACGCTGAACGGGTAGTTCTCGGAGATCAGGGCCGCGAGCTCGGTCGAATAGTGCAGCCCACCGGGGTGAGGCGTCCACTTCGTCTCGCCCCGCGGCGGGTCGCCGCGCAGGGCCAGGACGTTCTGGATTCCCGCCGTCTGCATCCCGTCGAGGATCTCGCGCAGCTCCTCACGGGTCGTGCCCACGCAACTCAGGTGGGCCATCGCCTCGATCCCCAGCTGCTGCTTGATCCACTTGGTCAGCTCGACCGTCTTGTTGCGCGTCGACCCGCCGGCCCCGTAGGTCACCGAGACATAGTCCGGGGCGAGCGCGACCAACGTCTCGAGCGCCTCGCGCAGATTGCGCTCCCCCTCGTCGGTCTTGGGCGGGAAGAACTCGAACGAGAAGACGGGCTCCTCGCTGCCGCCGATGATCTCGTCGATGCGCACGAGCGCACTGTAACAAACCTTGACACGAGCATGGCAAGGTTTGTCCTGCAGGCCGGCTCGCACCGTACGCGTGACCGCGCCGCTAACCTCGCTGCGCAATGTGGAGGGCGAGGCGCATAGCGGGGATCGTGTTCGTACTGGCGGCACTCAGCGCCCCTGCCTCGGCCGGCGTGAACCGGGCCATCGCGCGACTCGCGCCGACGCCCCCGATGGGCTGGAGCTCCTGGTACGGATTCGGATGCGCCGTCAACGACGCGCTCTACAGACGCACGGCGAACGCGATCGTCCGCTCGGGCATGGCCGCCGCCGGCTACCGCTACGTGAACATCGACGACTGCTGGATGGCCCGCAGGAGAGATGCCTCAGGCGCGCTGCTACCCAACCCAGTCGAGTTTCCCAACGGCATCGCCGGCCTGGCCGCCTATGTACACGGGCTGCGGCTGAAGCTCGGGATCTACCTGGACGCCGGCAGCGCGACGTGCACCGGCTTCCCCGGTAGCGCCGGCCACTTCGGCCAGGACGCAAAGACGATCGCCTCCTGGGGGGTCGATGCCGTCAAGGTCGACTACTGCCGCGCCCGCCCGGCCGCCCCGCGTCCGATCTACAGACGCATCCAGCAGGCGCTGGCCGCCACCCACCGGCCGATCACGCTCAACGTCTGCGAGTGGGGCTACCAGGCTCCGTGGCTGTGGGCGCCCGAGATCGCCAACTCGTGGCGCATCAGCGGCGACTACTTCTCCTACGGCGCACCCCACAACTACTGGAAGGCGCTCCTGCGGGTGGTCGATTTCAACGCCGGACTGGCGGGCTACTCGCGACCGGGCGCCTACAACGATCCCAACCAGCTGTTGGTCGGCACGGGTGTGCTGAAGGTCTCAGAGGAGCGCGCGCAGCTATCGCTCTGGAGCATGATGGCCGCGCCGCTGATCGCCGGTGGCGAGCTCAGCAAGATCTCGCGCGCGACGCTTTCGATCCTCACCAACCGCGCAGTGATCGCGGTCGACCAGGACCCGGCCGGGCTGCAGGGGACCCGCACCGTCGACGATTCCGCCCATCAGGTCTGGCAGCGCCAGCTCAAGGACGGCTCCGAGGCGCTGCTCGTGCTCAACACGAGCTCACGGTCGGCCTCCTACAAGCTCGACCTCTCGCGCATCGGCCTGCCCCCCGCGTCGTCCTATCTCGTGCGTGATCTTTGGCAGCACCGCTCGTCCCGCGTCACCGGCCCGCTGGCCGTGAGCGTTGCGCCGCACGACGTGCGGATGTACCGCGTGCAGCCGTAATCAGCTCTCGACGGCCCGCCAGCGCTGCGGCTCGCCCTCGAGGCACTCCACGCGGCCGCGGAGCTCGAGATGACGCAGGTAGCACAGCGTCTGGCTCAAGAGCCAGCCGGCATTGGAGGAGCGCAGCGGCTCGCCGTAGACCTCGGGAACGATCTCGACCGCGGTGCGCGGCTCGCCGGCCACCGCGAGCAGCACCGCGTCGAGGCGCTCGGCCACAAGCGTGCGGTTGCCGTCGATGTGTGCCCGCACATCGGTGAACGGCCGCCCGTGTCCGGCTAGGCAAAGGCGGGCGTCGAGCTCCTGCACCGAGTCGAGCGAAGTCAGGAACTCGCCCGCCGGGTCGGGCGTCCAGCCGTAGTCGTAGTAGAGCGAGATCCGCCCCAGCAGGTGATCGCCCGAGATCAACAGCCGCCGTTCGGGCTGGAAGAGGCACACGTGCGATGGAGCGTGTCCCGGTGTTTCGTGCACCGTCCACACCCCCAGGTCGGTCTCGATCTCCACTCCGGGGACCAGCGCGCGGTCCGGCTCGATCACGCTCTCGATCCCGGAGGGCATCTCCTTCGCCCGCTCGGCGTAGCGGCGCAGAGCTCCCTCGGGTACCCCGCTCTGGCGCGCCACCTCGAGTCGCCGCTCGAGCGCCGCCTGCCGATCACCGGCCCCGCTGGTGGCATGCGCGTGGTTGGGGTGCATCCAGAATTCCGCCCCGGAGCGGCGCCTGACCGGCGCCGCCTGACCCCAATGATCGGAATGGGCGTGTGTGCAGACGAGCAGCCGCACGTGTTCGAGGCGCAGGTTGACCTGCTCGAGCGCGAGCTCGAGCTGCGCCAGCGAGCCGGGCTCGTGCATGCCCGTATCCACGAGCACGATGCCCGACCCGGCGGCGATCGCCCAGGCGTTGCAGTGCGGCACCCCGGGCCAGGGCAGGGGCAGGCGCAGCCGCCACAGGCCCGGAAGCACGCGCTCGCCTCGTCCGAGCTCGCGTCGTCTCGTCATGACGACGGACGATATTGACGCGTAGACTCGAACACCCTCGATGTCCGCAACTGATCTCGCCAAACGGTATTTCGCCGCAATCGCCGAGCACGATCTCGAGGCGGCGGTCGCCTGCTGGGCCCCGGGTGCCGTCGACCGCTTCGTCGGCCAGCAGGAACTGCGCGCACCGGACGGCGTCCGCGACTACTTCGCGGCTCTCTTCGCGGCGTTTCCGGACTGGCGCATCGAGATCGTCGAGACGACCTCCTACCGGGGGCGGGTCGCGGTTCGCTGGCGGGCGGAGGCGACGTTCGCCGGACCCGGCCGGTTCCAGGGCTTCGAGCCCAACGGCGCGCGGATCGCCGTCGAGGGCTGCGATGTGATGGTGGTCCTCGACGATCTGATCACCCACAACGACGCCTACCTCGACACCGGCGACGTCGTGCGCCAGCTCGGCTTTCTGCCCCCCGCCGGATCACGCGCGGAGGCCCGCCTGGCGGCGCTCGCCAACGCCAGGACGCGGCTGGCGAATCGCGTGCAGGCGAGCGAGCCCGAGCGGATCGCGGACGGCGTCTGGCTGCTCCGGGGCGGCTTCCCGATGAAGACCATGAACGTCTACCTGCTCGAGGACGACGGCGGCGTGACCGTCTTCGACGCCGGCATCTCCGACATGTCCAGGGCGGTGACCGCGGCCGGCGCACGCTTCGGCGGCATCAGGCGGGTCGTCCTAGGCCACGCCGATGCAGACCATCGAGGCGCGGCACCGGACATCGATGCGCCGGTCTTCTGCCACGAAGCCGACCGCGCGGCCGCGGAGTCACCCGACAGCCTGCGGGAGTACTTCGACCTGCAGAAGCTGGCTCCGCACGGCCGGATGCTGCTCTCGCGCCTGCTGCCGGTCTGGGACGGTGGGCCCGTCCCGATCGCCGGCACGGTGCAGGAGGGCGACGAGATCGCCGGCTTCAGGGTGATCCATCTGCCCGGCCACGCCCCCGGCCTGATTGGTCTGCACCGCGAGTCAGATGGCGTTGCCCTGGTCTCGGACTGCATCTATACGCTTGACCCCCAGACTGGCATCAAGGGCGCCGCCCGCGTGCCCCACGAGGCCTTCAACATCGACACCGAGCAGGCCCGGGCTTCGATTCGCAAGCTCGCGGCGCTCGACCCGCGCGCGGTCTGGGCCGGACACGCCAAGCCCGTGACGGGAGACGTGCGCACCCAGCTCGAGCACGCGGCCTCGGCCTGAGCACCTTCTTGGGACGCCGGGCACGCCAGCGGGGGAAGCTGTCAGCGCCGAGCAGCGAGTACACCGACGACGAGGGCAACGTACTGCGACTGCGGGGTTCGCTGACGCCCGGGGCCCGGCGCGAATACAGCGCCGCGCTCTCCGGCGGTCTCGAGCGGGAGGACGCCTGGCAGCGGGCGACCGAGCTGCTGTTCGAGCGCCTGGCCGTGTCCTGGCGGATCGCCGGTCTCGAGCTCGGGAACCAGCGTGAGCTGCTGGGGCGCTACCGGATGGCCTCCGAGGCAGAACGCCGCTTTGTGCGAGACGCGCTCCGCCGGCACGTGCACGAGCACTTCCCCGAGCTCCCGGCGCCGTGAGCAGCGCTGGCCCGGATCCGGACGCATTCGCCCAGCTGCTGTGCGACTGGTGCCTGCGGCCCGCAGCCGGCGAGCAGGTGCTCGTGGCCACGACGATGCTCGCTGCGCCGCTCGTGCGCTCCCTGCACCGAGCGCTGCTGGAACGCGAGGCCTGGCCTCTGCTGCGGGTCTCGCCGCCCGAGGCCACCGAGGACTTCTATCGGCATGCCCGCGACCTTCATCTCGACGGGATCGCGCCCGTGGAGCTCGCGGAGGTCCAGGGCGCCGATGCCGTGCTGCGCATCGACGCGCCCGCCAACACCCGCGCGCTGGCGGGCATCGACCCGTCCCTGATCGCCCGGGCCGCGCGAGCCCGGGTGCCTGTCCAGGAGGCCCGGCTGGCCCGGCGCTGGTGCGGCACTCTGTGGCCGACCTCGGCGCTCGCCCAGGAGGCGGGCATGGCGCTCGAGGATTACGCCGCCTTCGTCGCCGGTGCGCTGTTCCTCGATCGGACCGATCCCTCCGGCGCATGGGCGGAGCTCAGCCGGCGCCAGGACAAGCTCGCCCGGCGCCTGCAGCGCGCCGACGAAATCCGGCTCGAGTCCGACGGCACAGATCTCACGTTGCGGGTCGCGGGACGCACGTGGATCAACTCCGACGGCCGGCGCAACATGCCAAGCGGCGAGGTCTTCACGGGTCCGCTCGAGCGCTCGGCCCAGGGCACCGTGCGCTTCACGGTGCCGAGCAGCCCGCGCGGCGTGGCGGTCACCGGGGTCGAGCTGAGCTTTCGCGACGGCGAGGTGGTAGCCGCGCGCGCCGAGCGAGGCCACGACTACCTGGTCTCCGCGCTCGCCACCGACGAGGGCGCGCGGCGACTCGGCGAACTGGGCGTGGGGACGAATTCCGGCATCGACCGGGCCACCGGGCACATCCTGCTGGACGAGAAGATCGCCGGCACCGTTCACCTTGCTCTCGGTCGTTCCTACCCGGAGACCGGGGGACTCAATTCCTCGGCGCTGCACTGGGACCTGATCTGTGATCTGCGCGACGGAGGCCGACTGAGCGCCGACGGCGAGCCCGTCGTACAGGACGGCCGGATCGTCGAAGTCTCGTAACGAAATCCCATCTTTCGGTAACCGACGGACGCGATAGCGTCCGTTACCCCATGCGCCGCACCAAGATCGTCGCCACCATCGGCCCGGCTTCGCGAGACCGCGAGATCCTCGCGCGCATGGTCGAGGCCGGGGTCGATGTCGTGCGCCTGAACTTCTCCCACGCCACGCGCGAGATCCATGCCGAGAACGCCGAGCTCGTGCGCGCCGCCGCGTCCGCGGCGGGCCGCCAGGTCGCTTTGTTGCAGGATCTGCCGGGCCCGAAGCTCCGCATCGGAGCGCTCAGGGACGACATCGCCGAGCTCAAACCGGGGGACATCCTTGTGCTATGTGCCGGCTCCACCGACGTCGGTGACGAGCGCCGCATGTCGGTTTCCTGGCCGGGCCTGGCCGAGGCCGTCGACCCGGGCGACGTCGTCTACCTGGCCGACGGTGCGATCCGCCTGCGCGTCGCGGCCGTGCGGGCCGGCGACGGCGAGCTCGAGACCGCGGTCGAGATCGGCGGCATCGTGGCCTCGCGTCAGGGGCTCAACATCCCGGGCTCGACCCGCGGGTTGGCCGCCGTTCCCGAGGAGGACCTCGACATGCTGCGCTTCGGCGAGTCGATCGGCGTCGACCTCGTGGCGCTGTCGTTCGTGCGCACCGCGGAGGACGTGAGCACGGTGCGCCGGCACACGCGACTACCGCTGATCGCCAAGATCGAGAAGCCCCAGGCCGTCGACTCGGCCGAGGAGATCATGCACGCGGCCGACTGCGTCATGGTCGCGCGCGGGGACCTCGGCATCGAGCTGCCGATCGAGGACGTGCCGATGGTGCAGAAGCGTCTCCTGCGGATCGCCGGCCGTCTGGCGCGGCCGTCGATCACGGCGACCCAGATGCTCGACTCGATGGTCTCCTCCTCGCGTCCGACGCGCGCCGAGGTGGCCGACGTGGCCAACGCGATCGTCGACGGCACCGACGCCGTGATGCTCTCGCAGGAGACGGCGATCGGCGCCTATCCGGTCGAGTCCGTGGCCATGATGGCCGCGGTCGCCGAGCGGGCCGAGCGCGAGCTCCCCTACCGGCAGTGGAGCGAGGAGCGCGTGCGCCGCGACGCGCGCGACCCCGCCTACACCGTCGCGCACAGCGCCTGTGTGGCCGCGCGCGATCTGCACCTGGCCGCGCTCGTAGTGCCCACGCTCTCGGGCCGCTCGGCCCGCCTGATCTCAGCTCATCGCCCCCAGGTCCCGATCTACGCGCTCTCGCCCGGGCGCGAGACGGTGCGACGCTGCAGCCTGATGTGGGGCGTTCAGGCCGGCTCGATGCGCCGCCATGAGGTGACCGAGGCCCTGATCTCCGACGCCGCGCGGCGGGTCGTGGAGCTGGGCTGGGTCAAGCCCGGCGCGCGGGTCGGGATCACCGCCGGGCTGCCCAGCGGCCGTCCTGGGACGACGAGCCTGCTGCAGGTCCAGCGGGTCTGATCCGCCCACCCGTCGTCGCACGGGGCCGGTGATCCGAAATGTGGTTTCGCACGAACTGTCTACGGCAGATCAAATCGAATCCACGAGGAGACGCGTATGACCGATGGACAAGCCGGCGTCAGCCGGGGGCAGTTCCTTCGCAACGCCGCCAAGGGCGGCATCGTGCTGGCCAGCGCCGGCGGCGTGCTGGCGTCGGTCGAGGGCGCGGCCTTCGCCGCGTCGGGCTCGGCCGCGGCGACCGCCAGTGACATCACCACGCTCCAGGCCGCGTACACGGCCGAGAGCCTGGCCGTGGTCGTGTACAGCGCGATCATCAAGAACTTCGGCACCTTCCGGCACCCGAAGCTCCAGAACAAGGACTACTTCGTGGCCGCGCTGAAGAACGAGAAGGACCACAAGGCGTTCCTGGCCAGCGCTCTTGGCAGCAAGACGCCGAAGGGGCTGAAGTTCCACATCCCGGCCGGCGTGACGAGGTCGGGCCAGTCGCTGCTCAACACCGGCGTGGCGCTGGAGACGGCGTTCGTCGAGGCGTATCTCGGGGCCGTGCAGACGTTCAGCTCGCTCGACCTCAAGGTGACAGCCGCCAAGGTCGCCGCCAACGAGGCCTCGCACTTCAGCTTCTTCGACGCGGCGGCAGGCGGACACGGCGTGCTGCCCTCCGTGCCGAAGAGCGACACGATCCCGAACACCGTCAAGAAGCTCAAGCCCTTCCTGGCGTAAGGCCGCGAGCCCGACGGAGCCGCTCAGCACCGGCGGCTCCGTCCGGCGCAGGAAATCAGGCCAGGGCCCGCGCCCAGAACTCCGCCTCCTGGCGGCCGAGCTCGGTTTCCGGGGGATCACCGTAGAACCACTCGCGCGCGATGCGGTGGAAGTTCCCGCGTGCGTAGAGCTGAGAGATCACCGCCAGCGTCAGCACCTCCATGCGACGACCGAAGATGTGATCGGGCGGCGCGGCCTCGTGACGGAGCTGGCCGAAGTACTCGGAGCGCGGATCGCCCATGTGGATCATCACTTCGGTGGCCCACTCGGGGTTCAGCTGGATCTCCTCGTCCACGGTGTACCACGACGTGGCCGCCCGGAAGTGCTCGAGGACCCGGTCGGGCTTGAACCGGTCCGGGTCGGGCAGGAACCCGGTCTCCGCGCCGATCCGCATGATCGTCTCCGTGTCGCCCTCGATCACCGCCCGCTGCACGGCGATCTCCAACTCGACAGTACCCGGAGGCATCCGCTTGAAGAGGCCGAAGTCGAAGAACGCCATCCGACCGTCATCGAGGAGCATCGAGTTGCCCGGGTGCGGATCACCCGAGAACTCGTGGTGGCGATACAGACACCCGAAGTAGAAGCGGAAAAGGATCTCGCCGATCCGATCCCGCTCGGCCTGCGGATGGCCCTTTAGGTCCTCGAAGCCGGTGCCGTGCACGTACTCGGTGACCAGCACGCGCTCGCGGCTCAGACGCGTCACCACCTCGGGTACGGAGATGAACGGGTGGCCGCGGAAGATGCGGGCCAGGGTGCGCTGATTCTGGGCCTCGAGCTCGTAGTCGAGCTCCTCGTGGATGCGGTCGCGAATCTCTTCGCCGATCGCCTTCGGATCCATGCCGGGAGCGATGCGTTTGGCCACGCGCAGGATGAGGCCCAGGTTCTGCATGTCGGAGCGCACCGCGGCAGCCACACCCGGGTACTGCACCTTGACGGCCACCTCGCGGCCGCCGACGAGCCGGCCGCGGTAGACCTGGCCGATCGAGGCCGCGGCAATCGGCTCCTCGTCGAACTCATCGAAGATCTCCTCCAGGGGGTCGTCCAGCTCGTCCTCGATGACCTTGCGCATGTCCTCGAAGGACACGGTCGGCGCCGCATCGCGCAGCGCCGCGAGCTTCTTCTGGAATTCCTCGCGGTACTCCTCGGGCACGAGGCCGACATCGAGGAAGGACATCACCTGCCCGACCTTCATCGCCGCCCCCTTCATCGTCCCGAGCGCCGTGACGATCTGCTCGGCCGCCTCGATGTGACGCCGTTCCAGCGCGACGCGCCGGCCGTCGTCGGTCCGGGCTACGTTGGCCGCGTGCGTCCCGGCCTGGCGAAGCGCCTGGCCGGCGGCAAGTCCCCCGATCTTCGCCGTCCGCCGCACGCGCGAGGTTGGGATCCTGTCGCGCGCCACTCAGCCTCGGATTTTATTGCCCGGACCGCTCGACCTGCGAACCGGGGACGATGTCGTCCGACCCGTCTGGCCAGCGCACCCAGGCCTTGTGGCCGCCGTCGTAGTCGTCGCCGAACAGGATCAGCGTCGCCGGCTGGCCGAGCGCCGTGCACGGGTCGTACCCCTCGGAGTCGAGGCCGCGCCAGATCCGCACGAAGGCGTTGTGCTCGAGCTCATCGGCCACAGTCGTGGGCTCGGTGTGGCCGGGGTGGATGCGCGTGCCTTCCGGCAGCGCGAGCAGCTTGTCCATGATCGAGGACTTCAGGTCCCCGTAGGTGGTGTGCCCCGGCGCCCGGACACCGCCGACCGAGCCCTTGAAGAGGGTGTCGCCCGTGAACACGTCCGTCCCGTTGATGAGCAGGCTCAGCATCCCCGCCGTGTGCCCGGGTGTGTGCAGCGGCTCGATCTCCAGACCGCCGGAGTGGATCGGCACCCCCGGCTCCATCGTGCCGGTCGCCGCGGGGACCTCACGGCGCTCGAGCGCGTGAATCAGCACGGGCGTGCCGGGGTGCTTCTCCAGGACCGCGTCGAGCTCCGCGATGTGGTCGTGGTGATGATGGGTGAGCAGCACGTGGGTGAGCGTGAACTGGCCGCGTCGCAGGACGTCGAGCAGCGGCTCCATCGGCCCCCCGGCGTCGATCAGCACCGCATTGCCGCCGAGCTCGTCAGCCACGAGATACGTGTTCGACAGCCAGGCTTCGTTCATTGAGCGCTCGATGACCACGAGGGGAGCGTATCGGGGTAGGCTGCTCGGCACGTCCCTGATCCACGCCTGCTACCGCATCACCGACATCGACCGGTCGGTGGCTCGCTGAGTTGACGCTAAGACCGCTGCGCGGCCTCACGGCTTGCTGTTAGCCCGTCTCGATGATCTCGACCCTGTAGCCGTCGGGGTCCCTCACGAAACAGAGTCGCGAGCCGCCTTCCCGGACGCTGTACGGAGGGCGCTCGGGCTCGATGCCCTGCTCGCCGAGCCTGGCCAGCGTCCCGTCCAAGTCGTCGGACGTGATGGCGATGTGGCCGTAGCCGGTGCCGAGGTCGTATGGCTCCGTGCGGCCGATGTTGAACGTGAGCTCCAACCGCGGGCTGTCGCCGTCGCCTGGTTGGTTCATGAAGACGTTGACCGCCTCGTCGCGAATCGGCAGCCGGCCGATCTCCTTGAAGCCGAGCGCCTCGTAAAAGGCGACCGAGCGGTCGATGTCCGTGATGCGGTAGCAAGTGTGGATAAGTGCCATGCGCGGAAGTTTAGGCTTGGAGGGAGTAGCCGAGCAGCGCGGCGACGCCGTAGACCGGCGCGCTCGCGAACTCCGCGAGCGAATCGAACCCGCGGCCTTCAGGCTCCGGCCTAGATGCGGCCAGAACTACTTGCGATGGCTGGACTTGGACTGATGTCTCGGCCTGACGTGATGCTTCGGCTTGGAATGATGCCTCAGTCTGAGGTGATGCTTCGGCTTGCCGTGATGCTTGGGCTTGTGGTGCTTGGGCTTGTGGTGCGGACCGCAGCCACTCGCCAGCGGGTCGCAGTACTTCGGGTGGTGCGGACGACAGCCACTCCCCAGCGAGTCGCAGTACTTCGGGTGGTGCGGACCACAGCCACTGCCCAGCGGGTCGCAGTATCTCCCGTCAGTCACGGACGCCATCGCGGTCGCGCCCCCGATTGCAGCGAACGATGCCGCGATTGCCGCCAGGTATTGGATGCGCCTCATTGTCGTTTCCTCTTTCGGAGTAGTCCATCCACTCTGAACGCCGCAAATCGTGTGTGACGCCCAGCTAGGGCTAGATCGGGCGCTGGAGCGCGCGCCGCGAGGAATCTGGTCACGTGTCGACATTCGTCGGAGAGCCAGCGGCCCCTCAACGGCGGATCGGTTCCGCGGCATACGCTGCGCTCGGAGCATCGGTGTCGGGTCACGGCATGGGGGCCATCGAGGAGTGACCGCGGCGGCTTGAAATGATCGCTCTCGCTACTCTGGGCTCCTTGGCCGAGACGAGCAAGATCGGTTACCTGCTGGAGCGCCTCGCCCAGGGCGTGGCCGCCCACGACCGGGAGAACCCCGGCCATCACACCTGGGGCATCGGCATGAGCCACTTCGACATCGAGCGGCTCGGGCTCGAGGAGGGTGAGGAGATCCTCCCGGGCATCGTGCTCCAGGCCGACGGCGGCGTGACCGGGAACTTCCGCGTTCTCTGCGACGGCCAGCATGGCGAGGGCGCCGAGGAGGAAGAGGAGGAGATCGTCGAGGCGATATCCGAGCAGGAGGTCGCCGAGCCGGTTCACAGCCCGGGCCCGGCCGAGCCCGAGCGGGTGACCCCGCCGCTCTGAACGCCTAGTGCGCGGGGTCGATCAGGACACCGGGGTTGAGGACCGCTTGCGGGTCCACGGCGGCCTTGGCGCCGCGCAGGGCCGAGGCGAAAGGATCCGGGCGCTGACGGTCGTACCAGGGTCGGTGATCGCGTCCGACCGCGTGGTGGTGGGTGATCGTTCCCCCGGCCTCGATCAGCGCGTCGGAGGCCGCTGCCTTGATCTGGGCCCACTGCTCGAGCTCATCGCCCGCGCGCGCGGGCGCGAGGATCGTGAAGTAGGCCGCCGGCCCGTCGGGATAGACGTGCGTGAAGCGGCAGCTCACCGAGCCCTGGCCGCACACTTCCTTCACCACGGCCGCTGCCCGCTCGGAGACCGTGTCATGAAAGTCGGGGAAGCGGTCCCACGTGATGGCCGTCTCGAAGGTCTCCGACAGGACACCCATGGCGACGAACGTGTCGCGCAGATAGGGCGCGCGCAGAAACGCCTCGCGCCAGCTCCCGACCGCATCGCCCTCGCGCACGGCTGAGCCGTTTCCCCGCTCCCACACGCCGCCATGGTCCGCGCAGCACTCCAGGGCGAGCGACATCCACGGCTCGACGTCGTGCTCGGCGGACTCGAAGCCGAGCACGAGCAATGCGGCCGACCCATCGCCGGCGCCGGTCACCAGGGCCTCGGCGGGGTCGATGAGACGGCAGTTGGCCGGATACAGGCCGGCCTGTGACAGCGCCCTGACCGCCTGGGCGCCGCGCGCGAAATCGCCGAACCGAACGCCGCAGGAGGCCCGATGGCTGGGCCGCGGCCGGACCCGGACCCACGCTTCGGTGATCACCCCGAGGATGCCTTCGGAACCGATCAGCATCCGATCGGGGGACACCCCGGCGCCAGAGCCCGGGAGCCGTCGCGACTCCCACACGCCCGTCGGCGTCAGGGCGCGAACCGACTCGACGAGATCGTCGATGTGCGTGTACAGGGTGGCGAAATGTCCGCCCGCGCGCGTGGCGATCCAGCCGCCGAGCGTCGAGAACTGAAAGGACTGCGGGAAGTGCCTCAGGGTGAGACCGTGCTCGGCGAGCTGCCGCTCGAGGCCCGGGCCGGTCGCACCTCCCTGGATCCGCGCCGCGAGCGACGTGGGGTCGACCTCGAGCACGGCATCGAGCGCTTTGAGGTCAAGCGTGACCACGCCGTCGTAGCGATCCCCGACCAGCGGCTCGACGCCTCCGACCACACTCGTGCCGCCGCCGAACGGGATCACCGCCGCGCCGGCGTCTGCGACCCACTCAAGCACCGCATGCACCTCACCCTCGTTGCGCGGATGGGCGACCAGATCGGGCGGGTTGTCGAACCTGCCGCGGAACCCCCGCACGATGTCGCGATACGAGCGCCCATACGAATGCAGGGCCCGATCGTGGTCATCGGCCGAGCAGATCGCCTGCAGCGCGGCGGGCGCGCGCAGCCGTGGCGCGGGCAGCGTGATGTCCTCCAGCGGGACGGGATGCTCGGGGGTGGCCGAGCCGAACCCGAGCCGCTCGGCCAGGAACGCCGCCGCGCCCCGCAACTCGTCGTCCGACGGCTGCTCGTCCTCGTAGCCCCACCCCCAGTGCTTGAGCCGCCGTGCCACCGGGGCGGGAGTCTACGAGAGCCGCAGCCACCCCGCTACGGTTTAGCTGTGGCGATCGCACCTGGCCTGCTGGCTCGTGGTCCCTGGGCTCCGTCTCAGGTCGAGGTGACGTGGCGCGCCGACACGTTCGAGCCCGCAGCCGACGCGACGCAGGCCGCGGACACCGCGCTGGACGCGCTGCGCCGGCGGGGCTCGCCGAGCCACGACGGCCTCGCAGCCCGCCTGGCCGGCTTCGAAGCCTCCGCCGATCGCCTGGCGCTCGAGCTCCAGCCCTCGCGCTGGGCGCTCCGACTCATCTCCGACAGCGCGGCGCAGAGCCTGGCCGTGCTGTGTATCACTCGGGCCGCGGATGGCTCCTGGCTGGCCGGGCGGCGCGCGGCTTGGGTCGCCTCGTGGGCGGGGCGCTGGGCGCTCGGCGCCGGCGGCGCAGTCGAGCTCGAGGAGAATCCGGCCGAGACCATGACCCGCGAGCTCGAGGAGGAATGGTCGGTGCAGCCGGAGCGCCTCAGCGTCGAGGCGCTCGTGGGACTGCCGAGCGAGGTCGTGCTGCTGGTCGGCCTGGCCTGGCTGCCCGCCGGCGCAGTCGTGACTCCCGACCACGAGCACGACAAGTTCGCCTGGTGGCCGGCCGAGGTCGATCTCTGGCCGCCCGAGGCCGATGAGCCCCTGCGGCGCATGGCCGAAATGCTCGCGGACGCGTGAACCGGCACCTCGGGCCGATCACATTCCGGCGCCTGGAGGCCGTCTCGTTCATACATTCGGCCGTCTACCTGGCGCTGCTGTTCAGCGCCCTGGTGGCTGGGAACCCGGAGCCCGCTACATTCATTCTCGGCCTCAGCCATGGTGTGCTCTGGATTGCGATGTCGCTGGTCTGCATCGCCGCGGCGCGGGCGCGGGTGATTCCCTTCTGGCTCGCTGCGACCGTGGCCGTGGTGGGCGGACTGGGCCCATTCGCGGGGTCGATCGGCTTTGTGATCGCCGACCGCCGGTCTAAGCGGACCCTCAGCGGGAAAGACACCTCGGCAGCGATCGGCACGCGTTAGAGTTGATGTCCGGGATGGCAGTCGACACCAGCAGCGTTCAGGTCGTGATGCCCGCGATGGGTGACTCAGTCGCCGAGGGCACCGTGCTCGAATGGCACAAGCAGGAGGGTGACGCGGTCGAACTCGACGAGACGATCGTCGAGATCTCCACCGACAAGGTCGACGCCGAGGTGCCCTCACCCGCGGCCGGCACGATCGTCAAGATCCATGCGGCCGAGGGCGACACCGTGGCCGTCGGCGCTCTGCTGGCCGAAATCGATGCCGGTCCGGGCGGCGGCAACGGCGCCGGCGGAAAGGGAGCGACGGTTCCCGCTCCGGCGACCGGACTCGGCGACCCGGCATCGGAATCGGGCACCGCCGCGGGAGTCGCGGAGGCCGGCGCCAACGAAGCTGAACAGGCCGCCGCGGACGACGAGCAGGTCACGACGGCCCCGAGCGCAGGGCCCGGAGCGCCACCGCCCGGGCCGGACGGCCAGACGATCGACATTGTTACGCCGACGGGCGGTGAATCGGTCACCGAGGGGACGATCCTCGAGTGGAGCGTCAAGGTCGGCGACGCGGTGAAGGATGGCGACACGGTCGTGGAGATCTCGACCGACAAGGTCGACATGGAGCTGCCCGCGCCCGCCTCGGGCACCATCACGGAGATCCTCTTCCAGGAGGGCGCCACGGTCACCGTCGGCCAGGTGATCGCGCGCATGAGCGCGTCCGGCGCGACGCCGGCCGACGCGCCTGCGCCGAGCCAGCGCGCGACCAACGGCGGATCCGCGCCCGCCGCTCCGGCTACACCCGCCGCGCTCGGCGGCGACGCCGGGGGCGTCGACGCCTCGCCGGTCGCCCGGCGCGTCGCCGCCGATCAGGGCGTCGACCTCACCGGGGTACAGGGAAGCGCTCGCGGTGGTCGGGTCACCAAGGCGGATGTGCTGGCCGCCGCGGCCGGCAACGGCGTGGGCACGAGCGCAGCCGTCGTCCCGGCGGCCACCGGCGCCCAGCTGATCAAGGGCAGTGGCGCTGCCCTGGCCCGTTACATGGACCAGAGTCGCTCAATCCCGACGGCGACCTCATTCCGCACGCTGACCGTGACCGCGCTCGACGCGCGGCGCAAGCAGCTCAAGACCGCAGGGCAGCGGGTCTCGTTCACCCACCTGATCGCCTACGCGATCGCGCTGGCCGCGACCGATGACATGCCGGTCATGGCGCACCATTTCGAGGAGCGCGACGGCAAGCCCCACCGGATCGACGACGGCGCCGCCAACCTTGGCCTGGCCGTCGACGTCGAGAAGAAGGACGGCACCCGCACGCTCATGGTTCCGGTCATCCGCGACGCTGGGCGGCTGGGCTTCGGCGAGTTCCTCGACGCCTATAACGCGCTCGTCGAGAAGGCGCGCACGAACAGTCTGACCGCCGACGACCTGGCCGGGGCCAACATCTCGCTGACCAACCCCGGCGGCATCGGAACCGTGGCCTCGGTGCCCCGCCTGATGGTCGGGCAGGGCACGATCATCGCCACCGGTTCGATCGCCTATCCGGTGGGGCTCGGGAACATCGGCTCGATGATCGGGGCCGAGAAGGTCATGACGATGACCTCGACCTACGACCACCGCATCATCCAGGGTGCCGAGTCGGGTCGTTTCCTACAGCGAGTCGAGGCCTACCTCCAGGGCGAGGAGAACTTCTACGAGCGCGTCTTTGCCGACCTCGGCGTCGAGCTGCCCGAGCTTCCGCCGCCGCCCGCGCCCACCGCGGCCGGCGCGACGGTGGCGCCCGAAAGCGGCGCCGTCCCAAGTGCACCGGCCGACGAAGAGCTCATGCAGGCCGTGCAGGCGGCGACCTCGTTGCTGAAGGCGCACCGCACCCACGGCCATCTGGCCGCCCGGCTCGACCCACTCGGCTGGGAGCCGGAGGGCGATCCCGCGCTGAACCCCGAGCCGCTCGGCCTCACGCCTGAGCTGATGGCCAAGATCCCGGCGCGGATTCTGCGCATGCACGTGCCCGGCGCGACGCTGGCCGACGCCCTGCCGCACCTGCGCGAGACCTATTGCGGTCCGATCGCCTACGAGATCGAGCACATCACCTCACATGCGCAGCGTCTCTGGCTGCGCGAGAAGATCGAATCGGGCGAGTTCCGCAAACCGCTGACAAGCGACGAGCAGAAGGCGCTGCTGAAGCGGCTGACCGAGGTCGACGCACTCGAGCGCTTCATGCACAAGGCCTATCTCGGGCAGAAGCAGTTCTCGGTCGAGGGGCTGGACATGACCGTGCCGATGATCGACGAGATCATCCAGCTCGCGGCCGGGCAGAACGCCCGCGAGATCGTGATCGGCATGGCCCACCGCGGGCGACTCAACGTGCTCGCCCACAACCTCGGACGCCCCTACGACACGATCTTCGCCGAGTTCGAGGGTTCCTCGACGCTCGAGCCGATCACGACGATCCCCCAGGGCGGCACCGGGGACGTCAAGTACCACCACGGCGCGCAGGGCTCCTATCAGGTGGCCGGCGGTGAATCGATCATCGTGCGGCTCGAGTCGAACCCGAGCCATCTCGAGTTCGTCGATCCGGTCGTGGTCGGCGCCACACGCGCCGCGCAAACCACGCGTCAGGGTCCGCACGCCCACCAGGACACCAACGCCGCGATGCCGATCCTGCTGCACGGCGACGCCGCCTTCCCCGGCCAGGGGGTCGTCGCCGAGACGCTCAACCTGCAGGCGCTGGACGGCTACACCGTCGGCGGGACGATGCACATCATCCAGAACAACCAGGTCGGCTTCACGACCGATCCCGACGACGCCCGGTCGACCAAGTGGGCCTCCGACCTCGCCAAGGGGTTCGACGTGCCGATCATCCACGTCAACGCCGATGACGTGGCGGCGTGCGTCTCCGCCGTGCGGCTGGCCTTCGCCTTCCGGCAGAAGTTCGGCCATGACGTCCTGATCGACCTGATCGGTTACCGGCGGTTCGGGCACAACGAGGCCGATGAGCCCGCGTACACGCAGCCGGAGATGTACCAGGAGATCAAGAAGCATCCCCCGGTCCGCGAGCTGTTCGCCCGCCAGCTCATCGCCCAAGGCGTGGTCAGCGAGCAGGAATCGACCGAGATGACGGATCAGGTCTGGACGGTGCTCACCGAGCAGCACCAGAGGCTGAAGGCCCAGATCGCCGACGCCGCGGAGCAGCAGATCGAACAGGCCACCGGCGAATACCAGCTCGACCGCACCGCCTCGCCCGAGGTCAGGACCGCGGTCGCGGCCGACCGACTGACGGTGCTCAACGAGGAGCTCCTCTCGGTTCCGGACGGCTTCACCGTCCACCCCAAGCTGGTCAAGCAGCTCCAGCAGCGCCGCGACGCCCTCGGACCGGACGGCGGGATCGTGTGGGCGCACGCCGAGAGTCTCGCCTTCGCCTCGCTGCTCACGGAGGGCATCCCGATCCGCCTGACCGGCCAGGACGCCGAGCGCGGCACATTCAGCCAGCGCCACCTCGTCCTGCACGACCCGAAGACCGGCCAGGAGTACTCGGCGATTCAGCATCTGCCCGGCGCGCTCGCGCCGATGGAGCTGCACAACTCACCACTCTCGGAGGTGGCCTGCCTGGGCTTCGAGTACGGCTACTCGCAGGAGGGACCCGAGACGCTCGTGCTCTGGGAGGCACAGTTCGGCGACTTCGCCAATGGCGCTCAGGTGATCATCGATCAGTTCATCGTCTCGGCGCTGGCGAAGTGGGGTCAGACCTCGCGCCTCACGCTGCTGCTGCCCCACGGCTATGAGGGGTCGGGTCCCGAGCATTCCTCGGCCCGCCTCGAGCGCTTCCTTCAGCTCGCCGCCGAGGGCAACATCCGCGTGGCGAACCCGACCACGCCGGGCCAGTACTTCCATCTTCTCCGACGCCAGGCCCGCATCGCCAAGCAGCGGCCCCTGGTCGTGATGACGCCTAAGAGCCTGCTGCGGCTCAACCAGGCCACGAGCCGGATCGAGGACCTGGCCGAAGGGCGCTTCCGCCCGGTGCTGCCGGACGCCGACGTCGACGCCGAGCAGGTCACGAGGCTCGTGCTGTGCACCGGCAAGATCTACTACGACATCCAGGGCCACGCCGCGCGACCCGACAGTCCCGAGGTCGCGATCGGACGCATGGAGCTGCTCTATCCCTTCGCGCAGGAAGAGGTCCTGGCGCTGATCTCGAGCTATCCGAAGCTGCGCGAGGTCGTGTGGGTGCAGGAGGAGCCGCGCAACATGGGCGCGCGAGCCTACATGTCAGCCCGCCTGCGCCAGATCCTGCCCGAGCACCTCGACTTCGGATACATCGGCCGGCCCGAGCGGGCCGCGTCGGGCGAGGGCTATCCGATCGCCCACGCCATGGAGCAGGATCGGATCGTCTCGACCGCGCTCGACATCGCGCGGTCCGTCTCACAGCACCCCCACAAGCTACCCGGCGAGCGCTAGGTCCTGCGGGCGCGCGTCTCGGCGGCGATCCGCCGCCACTGATTGATCCGGCGCAGCGGCTCGGTCAGGCGCCACGAGCGCGTCTCGGTGGTCCGTTGCAGCTCACGTTCCAGCGATTGCACCCGGGCGTCCATGGCCAAGCGCCTCGAGTAGGCCATGGCCCGCGAGGCTTCTCGCTCGGCCTCGGCGCGCCGGGCACGGGTCTTCCAGTCGGTGGTCTCCCGCTCGTGTCCCGGAATGCGACCGTCCCATTTCTCGGCCACCTCGATGTGGGCCTCCACCCACACCTCGATATCCTCGACGACCTCGAGCGAGACATGCTGGATGACCTCGAGGTCGGTCGTCATCACCTTCTTGCCTGCGGCGCGCGCGTGCAGGCAGTAATCGACCTCGAATCCGCGGTGCAGCATCAGTCCTTCGTCGAAGCGCAGATTGCGCGTGGCCCAGGGCGAGAGCACGAGCACGAAGCGGTCCACGGCCTCTACCTCCGCCGGCGCGGGCGCGGTGTTCGCCCAGCCATATCCCGGGAACTCGCCGCCCCCGTACTCCGTGTAGCGGTGTGTGACCGGCCCGCAGCTGATCTCGCCGTCCCACCAGGCGATGCTGCGCACGCCCGTCGCCCCGGCGCAGCCCAGGACGGCCACGTCCGGATCGCGGAAGGCCTGCCTGATCTTGTTACACAGATCCGGATCCGCGAGTTCGGCATGCGGATGCACGATCACCAGCGCCTCGAGGTCGTCGTGCCTCGCGGCGGCGTCGAGGAGCACGTTGTAGCTGCGGCCGATCGTGCCCACGCTGGCGAACGAGAAGACCTCGGAGTCGGGCTCGGCGGCAAGCTTGATCCCCGGCTCGGCGTAGCGTCGGTAGGGCTCAGGCTCGCTGACCGAGCAGGCGAAGGCGATCATCGGGACCTCGAGGCGGCGTAGGAGATTCCGCCGGGGCTCGGTCCCCCGCGCAGCGCGTTGAGCCGCCGCAGCGGTGCCGTCAGACGCCAGGAGATGCTGCCCCTAGTCTCGGCCAGGGCGCGCTCGAGCTCGCGCACCTGGGCCCGGACCTGGAGCTCGTTGGTGTGATCGGTCGCCCGCGCGGCATCTCGCTCGGCCTCGGCCCGCAGCGCACGCTCCCGCCAGGTCCCGGCGCCCGTGCCCACGCCTGCGATCCGGCCGTCCCATTTCTCCGCCACCCGCATGTGCGCCTGGATCCAGGTCTCGGGATCGCTGAAGGGCTCGAGCGCATGGTTGTGGATGGCGCGGAAATCCGCGGTCACCACCTTGCGACCCGCATCCCGCACCTGCAGACAGAAATCGAAGTCGTAGCCGTGCAGCTGGCCGAGCGACTCGTCGAAGCGGAGATTGCGCACGGTCCAGGGCGAGAGCACGAGCAGGAAGCCGTCCAGCGTGTCCACCTCGCCGGTGCGGGCGTAGGGCGGGGCGTCTCTCCACGCCCACGAGAAGGCAGGCAGGTCGCCGCCGCCGTGCTCCTCGTAGCGATGGATGAACGAGGCCAGCGAGACCGATCCCTCCCACCAGGCGATGCTGCGCACGTCGATCGCGCCCACGCAGCCGACGATTCCCACTTCGGGATCGCTCAGGGCGCCCCGGACGATCTCACAGAAGTGATCCTCGACGATCTCAGCATCCTGATGGATGAGCACCAGCGCCTCGAGATCGTCGCGCTGCGCCGCGCGGTCGATCAGCGCGTTGTAGCTCTGGAAGATCGACCCGACGGATTCGAGCGCGTAGATCTCGGAGTCGGGCTCTGCGGCGAGGCAGATGCCTCGCTCTGCGCAGCGTCGGTACACGTCGGGCTTGGTGATGGCTGAGCCGAAGGCGATCATCGCGAATGGCGGCGGCGAGGTTGGGGAACAGACGGGGCGCACGGCTTCCGTTCGCACGGACCCCGCGGCTGGAGTTTAATGGCCTTGTGGCGCGGCCGTCCGCTCCATCGACGCCGCGTGTCCGGCACCCGACTAACGGTGAGCTTCCCGCACGGCGCGCAAGGCGATCCGCGTCGCGCGCAGCGGCTGCCGCGCGGCGGTCTCCGGGCGCCCGCCGGCTGATTTGGCAGCCTCCACCTCGCTCAGGATGGCCTCGCGGAAGCGGGCGGTGGCAAAGCGGGCGGCATTCTGGACGCAGGCCTCGGGGTCGATCGACGCGTCGTCGAAGTTGCGCACCGCATCGGCCAGCTCCCTGGCCCCACCGGACCACAGGCATCCGGTCACGCCGTCCTGGATCGTCTCGAGCGCACCGCCCGCCCGGCGCGCGATCACCGGGCGCCCGGCCGCCTGGCTCTCCAGCGCGGCGATCCCGAACTCCTCGACCGAGGTCATCACGAGTGCCCGGGCCCCCTGCAGTACCGAGGCCACGGTCTCGTCCGACACACGGCCCGTGAAATGCACCGTTGGACCCGCCATCCGGCGCAGCGCCCGTCCATGCGGACCGTCACCGACGATGATCAGCGGCAGCTTCAGCTCGTTGAACGCCGCGACGGCGATGTCGATCTGCTTGTGGGGCATGAGCTCGGAGACGATCGCGTAGTGCTCGCCCACGGGTCCGGGGGCAAAACGCTCGACGGCCACCGGCGGATAGACGACCGAGGACTCGCGCCCGAAGTAGGCCCGGATGCGTCCCTGCGTGGCCCGCGAGCAGGCCACGTATCGATCGGTCCGCTGCGCGGCGATCCAGTCCCACTGACGCCAGCGCCGGAAGGCGGCGCGCAGGAAGGCTCTGGTGATCGGGTCGCGCTGCCGCGCGAGCGTGCGATCGCGTTCGTTCCAGGCGTAGCGGAACGGGTTGTAGCAATAGCAGACATGCACCGTGGGCTTGTGGCAGAGCACGGCGTGCGCCCAGGCCGACGAGCTCGAGACGACCAGGTCGTAGCCCGAGAAATCGAACGACTCGATCGCGGCCGGGTAGAGCGGCATCAGCGCACGGAAGGTCTTAGAGGAGGGCCGCAGGTGCTGCAGAAACGACGTGTGGATATTGCGATGCGCGAAGCGACCCTCGGTCCCGCGCTCGTTGTACACGGGCGTAAACACGTCGGCCTCCGGCCAGATCGCGCAGAGCGCCTCGAAGACGCGCTCGGCGCCGCGAACGTCGAGCAGGAAGTCGTGAACCAGCGCCACACGTGGCGCTGGAGATGAACGAGCGGGGACGCGATCCACGCCACAAGTTTAGGCGCTGCGGGGTGAACGGGGCCCGTCTACTAGCCTCACCGAGCGACGATGGTGCTGTTCGTTTGCTACTCGGGTGCCTTTGGGGGCGCCGAACGACTGCTACTTCAGTTCGCGGGCGGCCTCGACGCCGAGTGCTGGGTGGCGTGTCCCGAGGGCCGGCTCGCACAGGCGGCCGGGGAAGCCGGCATGGGAGTTTTCACGTTGCCCGGCCGTTCGCTTCGTGCCCGGGGCGGTCTGCGCACCGGCATCGGCTCGCTGGCGCGTCTGGGCGCGCACGCGCTCGAGGCGCGGGCGCTCGTACGGGCCCTCGAGCCGGACCTGGTGATCGCGTGGAGCATGCGCTCGGCGCTGGCGTGCGTGACCGCGGGCCTGGGGACACGCGGCGCGGCCAGGCGCGCCTCGGGCGGCCCGCCGCTCGTCTTCCAGCACAACGACCTGCTGCCGGCACCACCGCTGGGACGGCTCGTTCGCGCAGCCGCTGCCCGCGCGGATCTCGTCATCACCCTGTCGGCGACGATCGCCCGCGAGCTCGACCCCGAGCTGAGCCTCGGCGGACGCCTGCGGGTCGTCCTACCGGGTGTGGATCTCTCCGACTTCGAGGCCACGCCGCTGCCGCCCGGAGCGCCCGAGGTGCTCGTGCTCGGCGCGATCGTCGACTGGAAGCGCCCCGACCTGGCACTCGAGACCTTCGCGCGCGTGCGGGCCCGCCGAGCTGACGTGCGCCTGCGGCTGGTCGGCGCCCCGCTCGAGGGCCACGGCTCGCTGCTTGCGGAGCTCGAGGATCGCGCCGGGCATCCGGATCTCGACGGGTCGGTCGAGCTGGCCGGCGCCGTTCCCGACTCGCGTCCGGCGCTCGAGCGGGCCACCTGCCTGTTGCACTGCGCGGACTGTGAGCCGTTCGGGATGGCGGTCCTCGAAGCGCTCGCGGCGGGAAGGCCTGCCGTCGTGCCGTCGGCCGGCGGCCCGACGGAGATCGTCGATCGCCGCAGCGGCCTGTTCTACGAGCCCGGCGATCCGGACAGCGCAGCCGCTGCGCTGCTCGCCGTCCTCGATGACCCCGAGCGTCTCGCCGAGCTGGCGCTTGGCGCGCGCGAGCGCGCGCACGATTTCGAGCTCGGAGCGGCTAACCGCCGCTATGGCGCCGCACTCGCGCCGCTGCGGCGGGCGCGCGGCGCGAACGGCTCCCCCACGCCGGAGTTGGCGATCGTGACCGTCACCCACAACTCCGCTCCCGAGCTGGCCGCGCTCCTGCGCTCCGTCGAGCGCCACCTTCCGCTGGCTCACGTGGTCGTGGCCGACAACGCCTCGCAGGACGACAGCGTCGCGGTTGCGCGGTCCTTCGCGGGGCGCATCACGGTCCTGGAGCTCGAGCAGAATCACGGCTTCGGCGTGGCCTGCAATATCGCGCTGCGCACGGTCAGGGAGCCCGTCGCCGGTTTGCTCAATCCCGATGTCGAGCTGCTCGACCAATCGCTGCTCGAGCTCGCCCGGGAGCTGGAGCGCCCCGCCGGGGAGGCCCGGATCCTGGCCCCGATCGTCCTGCGCCCCGACGGCTCGCGTCAGGACTCGGTCCATCCGGTGCCCACCTCGGCGGTCGATCTGCTCGGGGCGGTGATCCCCCCGGGGCTCGTGCCCGGTCGACTCGGGATTCCGCTGGCCCCGTGGCGGGCGGACAGGCCGCGTCGCGTCGGCTGGGCGGTGGGCTGCGCCCTGATGGCGCGCACGGCCACGCTGGAGCGGCTCGGTCCGTTCGACGAGCAGATCTTCCTCTATGGAGAGGACCTGGAGCTCGGGCTGCGCTCGGCCGCGGCGGGCATCGAGACCTGGTTCTGGCCCACGGCCCGCGTGCTTCACCGTGGCGCGCACTCGAGCCGCGCGGCTTTCGGCGGAGAGCCCTTTGAACGCCTGGCCCGGGCTCGCCACGACGTGATCGAGCGGCGGCTCGGGTCCGGTCGCGCCCGGGGCGACGATCTCGCCCAGGCCGTCACGTTCCTCTCGCGCTCCGCGCTGAAACGACTCGCGGGTCGTCCGGCCGAACGGGAGCGTGAGCAGCTGAGCGCGCTGGCCACGGTAACCGGACACCGGACGGGCGGCGGGCCGCGCGCCTGAGGCCTTGTCGTTAGATTGACGGGCATGCAAGCCCTGACGACCCGCCTCAACGGTCCAATCCTCATCCAGCCCGTCGTCCACGGCGACGCTCGAGGGTTCTTCCAGGAGACCTATCGACGCGACGCCTTCGAGCAACTCGGCATCAGCGACGACTTCGTCCAGGACAACCATTCCCGTTCGTCCCACGGCATCGTGCGCGGGATGCACTTCCAGCCCGGTATGGCCAAGCTCGTGCGCTGTGTGCGCGGCGCCATCCTCGATGTTCTGGTCGACATCCGTGGTGGCTCGCCGACCTTTGGCCAATGGGAGGGTTTCGAGCTCAACGACGTGACGCACCATCAGCTCTATTGCCCGGACGGGTTCGCGCACGGCTTCTGCGTGCTCAGTGACATCGCCGACGTTGCCTACGGTTGCAGTGACTACTACAACCCGGAGCTCGAGAGCGGATTCAGATACGACGATCCGGAGGTCGGGATCGAATGGCCGCGCCGGATCGAGCTCCTGGCCTCGGCGCGCGACGCTGGGGCAAAGAAACTCTCCGAGCTGGATCTGGTCGGCGCATTCGGCTGAGCCGAGAATGGCCTGATGCCGCTTCGCGCCCGTGGAGCGTTACGCCAAGCGTGTGGTCGGTCTCGGCGTCGGGGGGCTCCTCGTGGCCGGGCTCGTGGCCCTGATCGCCGCACCGAAGGTCGCCGAGCATCGACACCAGCCCAGGCCGGCCGCACGACCGGCGCCCGCTGAGCCGGCGGCCCTGCCACTCCCGGCCGGCCTCGAGCTGGGGGTCAACGTCCCAGGCCTGTTCGATGCGAGGACGTTCTCGCAGGCGGCAATCGACAGGCAGCTGCGGGCCCTCCGCGCCACCGGAGCCGATGCGGCCCGCTCGGACGTGCTCTGGGAGGCAACCGAGCCCGCGGCGCCGCAGGGCGGCAACCATCGCTACGACTGGACCTTCGACGATCAGGTCGCCGGGTCGCTCGCCGCCCATCACCTGCGCTGGTTGGCGATCGTCGACTACGCGCCCCCGTGGGCGGGGATCGACCCGTCGCAGCTGCACGCGCCACCGCGGAGCAGCGCCGAATTCGCCGCGTTCGCGGCCGCGCTGACGGCGCGCTATGGGCGTGCCGGGACGTTCTGGCGCTCGCATCCACGTCTGGCGGCCCTGCCGATCCATACCTACGAGATCTGGAACGAGCCGGACAATCCTCAGTTCTGGCCCGCGCCGAACGCGGCCCGCTACGCCGACCTCTACCTGGCCGCGCGGGCCGCCATCCGCGCGGTCGACAAGCGCGGGCGGGCGATCGTCGGGGGCCTTGTGTCGCCGGGTTTTGTCGCCGCGATGGTCGCGGCCCGGCCGCAACTACGCGGCGCGATCGACGGAGTCGGCATCCATGCCTACGGGGCGGGCCCGCTCGCCGTGCTGGCCGGCGTGCGCGGGGCCAGAACGACGCTGCGGCGTCTGGGCCTCGGCTCGGTCCCGCTGTACGTCACCGAGTTCGGATGGACGACGTCGCCGGCCGGGGCCACCGGTTACCTTCCGAGCGCCCTGCGACCCCGATACGTGTCCGACACGCTGGCGTTGCTGGGCCATACCGACTGCGGCTTGGCCGGCGTCTACCTCTACACCTGGGTGACGCCCGAGCGCCACGCGCTCAACTCGGAGGACTGGTTCGGCATCCATCCACCCGGGGGCGGATCGAGCGCCGATACGCTGGCCTTCACCGCGGGCATCGCCCGGGCTCGCCGCGGCGCGGCGACGCTCCACCTGTGCGCGGTCGCCAGGGGCCGGCGCGGCGGCTAGGCCGAGCCCAGAACCCGATGCGCCACCATGCCGGTCCCATTGACCACGACGTGGGCGACGGCGACCACGTCGGTGTTGAACGCGACGATCGTGGCGTGATGCGTCACGTGCTTCGTGGAGCCCGGGGTGGCTGCCGTCGTGGCAGTCGTGGGCGTCGTCGTCGGTGACGAGCCCGAGGAGCCGCCGGTCGTCGAGGACGAACTCGGAGCCGCGCTCGAAGAGCCGCTGGACTTCGGAGTCGAGGTCTTATGTTTCGAGTGCGCTGAGCTGTTCGGTTGCCCGGCGAGCGGATCAACATATTGCTGATCACCTGCCGACGAAGCTGCTGCCACACCGGGCCCAGAAAGGGCAAGCACGGCCAACAGACTCACGCACCCGGTCGATTTACGTAACCGGATCACGCTTCCATTATTGCAAGATGGGCTCTCGGCCGTGCCGTCGATCCGAATCCGACGTCAGGAGCTCCCCGATCGCCGCGTCCGTGAGCCGGGCGGTTCGGTCCCAGCTGAAGGTCGCGGCGCGCTCCAGACCAGCCGCGACGAGGCGCGCGCGGAGCGTCTCGTCGCGGATCGCCGCCAGCAACGCTTCAGAGAACGCGGCCGGGTCGGCGGGGTCGGCGCACAGTGCCGCATCGCCGCACGTCTCGGGTAGCGCGCCGCGTGGGGCTATGACCACCGGCGTGCCGCTTGCCATGGCCTCCAGACACGGCAGCCCGAAGCCCTCGTGCAGCGACGGCATGGCCAGCGCGAGCGCCCCCGCGTAGAGGCCCGGGAGGTCCTCCTCGCTGACGTAGCCCAGACGGCGTGGGCCGGCACCGGCGCCGCGCAGGTAGCCACGATCCGAGCCGGCCACGACGAGATCGATGCCCTCGCGGTCGAGCGTCTGCGCCACGGTGTCGAGGGCCAGATGGTTCTTGCGCGCCGAGGACGTCCCCACCGCCAGCACGTAGGGACGGCCGAGACCATGGCGCCGCCGCGTAGGCTGCGGATCCGCAGCGGGGCGAAAGCGCTCCTCCACCCCGTTGGGGACCACCCTGATGCGGGCGGGGTCGGCTCCGAGCAGCTCGACCAACTCGCCGGCCGAGAACTCCGAGACGGTCAGCACGAGTCGGGCCCGGCGGGCGAGCAGCGGCAGGATGAAGCGGTGGTAGGCGGCGTAGGCGCCCGAGTAGGCCTCGGGATGGCGCAGCGCGGCGGCGTCGTGGATCACGACCACGTTGCGCCGCGAGGCGATCGGGGCGAGGTTGGCCGGCGAGTACAGGAGCGCGCAGCGGGCCGCGGTCGCGGGCAGCACCGTCTGCTCCCAGACGTGGCCCGCGCCGTGGGCCAGCGTCTGGGGCGGCCGGATCACGCGGTAGCGCTCTGGGCGCAGGGCCGGGAGGCGGACCGACATCTCGCGGGCCAGTCTCTCGACGCCGCCGATGTGCTCCCGCACGGCGGCGCGAGCATTGATCGCCACTCGTGCCGGGGCGTGATCACGATGCCGAGGCACGCCGCGATTATGTCCGAAAGGGCCCGTCCCGGCCCACCCCCCGGCCGCCCGCCGAGGCCCGGGGGCAAGCCCCACCGGGGTCCTGCGCAGCGGCGAATCGAGCCCTGCGCGGCGGCGAGCCGGGCCGGAGGTCGGCCCTGCGCAGCGCCGGACCGTATCCCGCAAAACGTCGTTTTGCAGGATTTCTTGCACGACCAGGTCCGGCGGGCGTCGTCGCGACGGCTCATGTTAGGGTGGGCGCGCCCCCGCTGTTCGTGGAGCCTCTCGGCCCCCGTCCGAGTCACGCGGCCCGCGCTCACTCAATCGCGCGCCGCGCTGCTTGACGTGGGCCGACGGCCATCACCGGCGTGGGGCGATGGCCCCTCATGACCACGACCAGCCGCAACTCCTGGACACGCCGCACGCTCGCCGTGAGCGTTGCCGTGGCCCTGCCCCTGCTGGGCAGCGGGCTGACCTCGCGCAGCGCCGGCGACCTGCAGAGCAGCATCGCCGCCAAGCGCTCGGCGGCCGACTCGCTCCGCTCGGCGATCGCCGGCGAGACGGCCCGCATCCAGGCCACCACGAACGGGTTAGGCGACGCCCGGGCGCGGCTTGCTGCCGTGCAATCCAACCTGAGCGCACACGAGGCGCAGCTCAGCCACGTGCAGTCGGCGCTGCTGGCCGCGCGTGAGCACCTGCTCGCGCTCGAGAACCGCCTGCAGCAGGCCGCGCAGGCGCTGTCGGCCAACCTGGTGGCCAACTACGAGGGCTCGCGTCCGGACATGGTTACCGTGATCCTCGAGGCCCACGGCTTCAAGGATCTGCTGGAGAAGGTCTCCTTCCTTCAGCGCGTCGGGCGCCAGGACGCCGAGGTCGTGCACGACACCAAGGCCGCCCGCGCGGCCGTCTCCCGGCAGGCCAATGCCCTCGCGGACCTGGAAGCGCGCGACCGCAAGCTCACCGACCAGATCCTGGCCCAGCGCAACCAGGCCGCGGCGCTCCAGGCCGCGCTGCTGAACCGCCAGATCGCCGAACTCGGAACGCGGTCCAATAAGAGCGCGCAGCTCGCGAGCCTCAACTCGCAGTTGAAATCGCTGGAGGCGCGCGCCGCGCGCGAGGCCGCCGCGGCGGCGGCCGCGGCCAACGCCCAGGCGCCGGCGGGTGGACCCGCGCCGAGCGGGATCTCCGTCAACACCGGCGGCATGGTCCAGCCCCCGCCCGGCGCCCCCGGCGCGATCGGTCAGGTCATGGCCGCGGGCAATGCGATCGCCACGCTGCCATACGTGTGGGGCGGCGGACACGGCTCCTTCCACGACAGCGGCTACGACTGCTCGGGCTCGGTCTCCTACGCCCTCGCGGCGGCGGGGCTGCTCAGCTCACCGCTCGATTCGACCGGCTTCGAGAGCTGGGGCGACCCCGGGCCGGGCCGTTGGATCACCGTCTACGCGAATGCGGGTCACGCCTTCATGGTCGTCGCCGGCTGGCGCTTCGACACCGTGGCGCTCGCGCAGGGCGGCACGCGCTGGACGCAGACCAGCACGGATACCTCAGGCTTCGTCGCCCGGCATCCGCCCGGGCTTTAGCGAGCTCCGGCGGCCGCCGAGGCCCCGCCCGTGACGCGTGACGGGGCCCGGCGACCGGTCCGGCCCTGACGTTCGAGGCGTCAGTAGGCCGGCCCGCCACCTGGGGGCGGCGGCGAGCCGGACGTGGCGTGCGAGCCCATGTTCGGGCAGTGGTGGGCACCGTGCCCGGGGGCTGCGCGCTGCGTAGTGCTCGTGCGGGAGGGGGTGCTGGAGGTCTTCGAACTCGCGCTGCTGGACGTCGAGCCGCTGGCGCCCGCCGCCACCGTACCTCCGGTGGCCATGGCCCCGACGATCACCGCGACCGCCACGAACCGTCTCCGCGTGGACATCGGAAACTCCTTTGTGGAGGTGGATATGGGCGGAGGCCCATCACCAATGAGACCGCCCGTGCGTGAGAAAGCCGCAAGAGAGACATAAAGCTGGCGCGCCGGACCGCCCGCGCGTGGACGCCACCGCGTCCGACCCAGATTGAGTGGTGATCGTGAAGAGCTGATCGAGCTCCGGCGCCGCGTCGACCTGAGGCGCACCGGGGTCGAGCCGGTCTTAGAGTGAGCCGGCTTCTTTACCTCTGCTTGCGTGGCTGCTCGCGGCCAACACGCGATAAGCCACGCCAACTCGGCCGCGAACGCCGAGGTCCTTAGTCCGCACTGCAGACGTCGCTCCCCGCGATCCTAATCCCCACAAGCACGGCCAGGAGGACAGGCGGCACCCGCAACCAGAACTAGATCGTCAGCCGTCGCTCGCCGGCGAACGCGCCGAACGTAAGACTAACCCACCGACGACGAGCAACACCGCGCCTGCAACGAGCACCGCGATGCCACGCTTCCAGCGGTGATCTGCAAAGCCGTGGACAGGTCCGAGCACAGAGGGAAGCGACTGGGCCTCCACCACCAGATAGATCACGGCGACAAAATATGGCCGCGAGGCCCACAAGCATCACCACGACGGCGATCCGGGTCCGCTGCTTCTCCACCGGCTGAGCATATTGCGTTGGCGTCGCTCTTCGTTGGCCCCGCAGCCCACCGCCTTCTAAGCGGGTGGGGGAACGGACGCGTGACTCGCGTGAGACGCAATCGGTGCCCGCCGCGCGCCGCGTCGTGCTCGGGCGCCGGCACACACGTTATCGGGGCAGATGCTCAAGACCGACCAGATGAGATGGCGACAGTCGGACCAACCCCGGCCCCGCTGGCCGGCCGATGGCGGTCGGTCGGCCTCGCATGGAGACGATCCGGTTCGCGACTATTAGCGGTCGATCCCTCCGGCGACTATCGATGAGCCAGTTGGGTAGATCGCTGGAACTCCTGCGTGAGCGGCGAAGGTGCGGATGGGCCTGGCGCGTTGCCTGAATTCTTCGCTGCGCTGCTCTTTACCATTGCATCCATACCCGCCCGCAGATCCGTGATATTCGGGCTCCCGGACGGAATCGCGAACACACGGTACGAGAAGCCCTTGTTGAACGTCAGTTCGAAGTGCCGGGTGCCGTCGGCGCCGAACTCCGTGACGATCGGCTCACCGCCCCAGCTCATGAGCCATGAGCTGTCGGCCTGCCGCGCGGCGGATCCGCAACAGGGTGAAGAGGGCACATCCGGGTCGGTTACTTGCTCGATCAGCTTCGCCGTCTTTGCCGTCGTGTCCAGTTGGTATCGAACAGCCCGAGGCGGGTTGGTGAGGAACGTGTTGTTGTCGTGGATGGTCAGCGTTCCGTCGCTCAGAATGCGAGCGTAGTGCTGGCCGCCGAGCGGATAACTCGACTCCGGATCGTTGAGCACGGTCAGCGACTCCGGACGCGCGGTTCCACCCAGTTTCCAGATGATCTGCCCGCTGGTCTTGTCAATCGCGTAAACGGCATCGAGATGGCGGAAAGAGGCGATGATCGTGTTGCCGACTTCCTGAACGGAGTTCACGTGGGCGTAGTCGAACGCTTGCCGCCCGTCGGAAAGAGTCTGCGGGAAGCCGAGAATGTAGGGCGACCACCACCGCTGACCGGTTTCAGAAGGGTCAATGTGCCCGTTGGCATTCCATGACCAGACCAGGCTGCCGTCCGGCGCCACCTCCTGAATCTCGGGTTCGAGGATGGTCGCGTTCTGGCTTGGCCCGCCGTAAGGCGAGAGATCGATTGTGCCCGGACGCGGCGGATACGAGAGCAACAGGGCATCACCGTTGGCGAGCTGTTGGAAATCATGGACGTCGGTGGCGCTGCCGACCGTACGCCAGGTGTGGACCAGGCTGCCATCGAGGTGGTGGGTCTCAAAGCCGGGGGTGGATCCACCGCCTGCCGTGGCGGTCCACCACCCGAGCGTGCCGTCGGACAACAGTTTGGCGTCTGACCCTGGCGCCTGATCCCACCAGACAGGAACGCCATTATCGTCGAAGATTGCGACGTACTGGGGTGCGCTCTGGCCGTCGGGCGTCTTGGACCCCTGCGGTGTGGTGATATAGAACGGGGCGCTGGGGGTCCCGTTCCTGGCGTAAGTCCAACCTGGGAAATTGGCGGGCAGGCAGCGGACGTTGAAGGTCTTTGTCTGGCCGCCGGTGGTCGTCGAAATGGCGAAGGCTTGACCGGGACTAAGTTGGACATTCTGCGTGAAGTCTCCGCTCTGGGATGGTTGTCCGTCGATCGCGACGCTGGTCCCAGGTGGCGCTGCGACGGTCATCGCCACGGGGGCGGTTCCGCAGCGGGTCACGTAGTCGCTGACCGCAGGAGCAAAGTTGGGGTACAGCGCCGGCGCGGCAGTAATCGAGAGTGGAGGCGCGGTCCCCGTTGTGGTGAACGTTTCGTCGCCACCACAAACTACGGTCAATGATGAGTCCTCAGCACACAGTTTGTAGTGATAGGGCGTGCCACTGGCGAGTCCGCTGACCGGCTCGGAAACCGGGTGATTGTTGCGATCACTGATCGTAATCGTGCGGTGGGTGGTTTCACTCCCGTAGCTCGTGTTCTTGCCGTAGGAAAACCAATAGGAGTCCGTTCCGTCGGATGGGCTGAACACGATGCCGTTGAGTGTTGCGCCAGTGTCGGTAACGCTGGTGGCGGACGTCGACACGGCGCCCGCGCACCCTGACACGACCAACGCCACTAGCGCGGGGACTCCGACTCGCCAAATCAAGCGCCGTTTCCTTAGCGGACTGGTCGTCCCACGGCTGGCCGCCTGATCCGCCTCCGCCAACCGCCACTGACCTCCGGTGCCGGCTTCGATCGCGTGGCGCTTCCCCGCAGCGCGACCTCCACTATGTCCGCGGAACGAACGAAAAAAAACCAAAACCCCTCCAGGTAACTCCCACCACCCTCCGGGGAGCGCCCTCATTGCCGAGACCGAGCGATTCGGGCGCATCCTACCAGAACCTAAAGCAGGGATAAAATAGGGAGTAAGGCCGGTTTCGGCACTCAGCCCCGAGCCGAGCGACCTGCGCTGAAGCCTCCGTTCCGCTTCAGACGCTGAGGCTAAACCGGGAGATCTTCAGGAACTGGATCCATCGCGAGGAACTCAAGGCGGTCCGGGAGGTCAGCGTCGCGTGCGCGTGCGCCCATCCGATCTCGAGCGATTGCTTGAATGCGTAGCCCCACCGCCTAGCTAGCGGGCGTTGGCCAACGGGGCCACGGCGTTCGCCGCCGGCCGGGCGCCGGACGGACCGGGTCGTGCGCCGGAGACGGGCGGCCGGGCGTCGGTCCCGCGCTCACCGCCGAACATGCGCATCGCGAGCAGGCCGAGCGCCGGGATGGCCACGATCGCCACCATGGCCAGGAACCAGACCTGTCCGGCGTCGGTGCCCTCGCCGAGCGAGTGGCCTAGCCCCAGGAGCCAGGCCAGCGCCGTGAAGCGGTGGAGAGTTCGCCACCGGGCGACGCCGATCCGGCGCCGAGCGTAGTAGGACAGACCGAGCGCAATCATGCTCCAGCCGCTGACGATCCCGATCGATGTCCAGACGGACTTGTAGCTGCCGACGAACGGAATCGCCAGCGCGGCCACGGTCGGGTGGAAGAAGCTGTCGCCCAGCAGCGTGACCGCGTGCACGACGATCGCGACCATCGTCGCGAGCGAGAGCATCTCGTGCGCGACCCGGAGATCGGGGCCCTTGCGCCGCAGCAGTCGGGTGCTCATCAGCAGGCCGATGCAGACGGCCAGGCTCGAGAGCACGAGCGCCGCCGTGCCGGCGGCACGGCTCGTGATCCAGAAGAGATGGGGCGTCGGGTCTGTGCTCATGGCTGACAGCATGGTCGTGCTTCGACAGAGCCGCATATGGGACGCGTAAGACGGGTGTAGGAGCCATGGGACAATGCACGCATGCAGCAGCGCCTCAGCCTCGTCACGCTCGGAGTCACCGACCTGGGCCGTGCCCGGGCCTTCTACGAGCAGCTCGGCTGGCGCTCCCCCGCCGCCCCGGACGCCGACGTCGTCTTCTTCCAGACCGGCGGCATGATCGTCGCCCTCTGGGGCCGCGCGGAGCTCGCTCAGGACAGCTGCGTCACGGACACCGGGGGCTGGGGCGGGGTCACGCTGGCCTACAATGCCGCCTCCGAGCAGGCGGTCGACGACGTGCTCCGCGAGGCCGAGGCCGCCGGCGCCTCGGTCCCCCGCCGGGGCGCCAAGACCTTCTGGGGCGGCTACTCAGGTCTGTTCATCGATCCCGACGGCCACGCGTGGGAGGTGGCGCACAACCCGTTCTGGACGCTCGCCGAGGACGGGTCGGTGAGCCTCGGGGAGTAGCGGTGCAGTCGGCGCGTAGCGGTCCGAGGGGCTCCGGAAGCGGCCCGCCCAACGCTACCGACCCGGATGAACCAGGTGCCCCGCCGTCGCGGCGTGACGCGTTGCGAAGAACGGGTTGGAGCTCACCGACACGGTGGCGTAGCTGACGCTGAAGGCCGAGCCGTCGAAGTTGAGTTTGGACGGCCTGGCCGCGCCCGCCGAGGGTCCGGAGCCGCGATAGGTGACGTAGCGGCGGCCGCCCGGAGAGAGCGTGATTGAGGTCGAGCCCCAGGCGCGGCTCGAGATCGTGCCACTCGTTCCCGACGTCGACCTCGCGTTGGCCGATGAGAAAACCGTCGTTCCGAAGTCGGCGAGCGGCAGCGTCTGGCAGGACGTGGCCGTGGTGCAGTCCGAGGGCGCCTCGACGATCCACTCAGCCGAGCTGACATCGATCGAGGCGGCGCTGAACCACCTCGCGAAGGAGCTGTGGCGGGTGCGGTCAGCGAGCTTCAGCTCAACCCGGTGGCCGACGACCGTCACCGAGGCCGACAAAAGGTCCCCCGGGCGGACCCGCAGGTTGATCGACTCCGAAGGGGCGGGGACGAGCTCGTACCAGGCCGAGGAGAGGACCTTGCCCTGGCGGCTGCAGTCGATCTCCGTGCCGATCTGCTCGAGCGCGTTCGAATTCTGGTTGTATCCGCCGAGGCCGACCCAGACCGCGGAGTAGGTCTCGCGGAGTAGGTCTCGTGGCCCACGCGGCAGGAGGCGCTTGGCTGGCGCCAGGTCGCCCCGATGCTGCGAAAGCGCACCCCGGAGCGATGCACGGCATAGCCGGCCCAGTTGGAGCTCGTGCTGGTGTCCGCGAGCGCGGCGGACGCGCCACAGAGGGCGACGGTGGCGGCGGCAGCCAGCGCGGCGGGGATTCGAAATCGCACCAATGAGGGTTTCGGTCGGGGGGCGGGAAACTTGAGTGTCACGGGTTCTGATGGCTCATGCGCCGACGGCCGCCAGGAGCGCCGAGGAGCGGCCGAGGCAGTCGTACATAGTGACGCCCGCGGAGCTCGAACCTCCCGCAGAGCTTGTATTCAGCTTGACAGCCCGGCACGCCTTGGCCACCACGGCCATGGCCGCGCTCGAGCCCTGGCGGGTGTCGCCCGGCCGGCTCAAGCCACCGCTCTGATCGGCGATCACCCAGCGCAGCGCGCCCGAGCCGACCTCGCCGGCGAGCCAGCGTACGCTGACCGAGCTCTCGCGCCCGGAGAAGCCGCCCAACCCGGCCACGTTGGCGTTCGAGGCTAGGATCGCTGCCGCCGCGCTGCTCTGACTCGCGACGCCGACCGTGCCGCCGCCGTGCGCCGCGGCGTAGCGGACCGCGGCCGTCAGTGAGGCGCCATTGCCGCCGAACCCGCCTGGACCACCGCCGCCCGGACCGCCTGCGGGAAGGCCACCAGCCGCCCCCTGACCCGAACCGCCGAGCCCGCCGGCCCCCGGAGCAAAGCCGACCGGTGGGCCTCCGCTGCGGCCGCCAAGGCCACCAGGGTCGCCACGGCCACCGAGCCCGCCCGGACCTCCAGGTCCGCCGATCGACGCGCTCGCCGGGCCTCCGGTCGGGAAGGTGCCGTTGGTCGCGTGCCCGAGCGTCTCGGCCGCCCACGTGGCCGGCGCGGCCAGCAGCGCGGCCAAGGCCACACTGACCACGATCGCCCGGATGCGCGGGGCGAGCCCGGCCATCAGCGCGACGCCGCACAGACCGCAGACCGCGATCACCAGCGGCACGGCCCAGGGCAGCCCGCCGCCCAGCTCGCCCAGCACGATGACCTCGGTGACCACGCCGCCGAGCAGGGCGAGCGGCCCGACGATCCGCGCGTCGCGCTCGCGACTCAGCATCTGGCCGACACCGGCGCCGATGAAGGCGGCGCCGAACGGCGCGAGCAGCGAGACGTAGTAGGGGTGGAAGATGCCCTGCGCGAAGCTGAAGGCGACAGCCGAGCAGACGAAGGCGCCGCCGATCACCAGCAGGAACCCGGTGCTCGGGTCGCGGCGCCGCAGGCGCGTGGTGAAGAGCAGGGCCAGGCCGGCCACGACCGCGAAGCCGAGCAGCCAGCCGGCTTGGTCGCCCAGTCCGGACTGCAGAAGCCGGAAGGGCCCGGTGGCGCCGCCGAACATCGTCCCCCCACCACCACCGCCCGGACCCGCGCCGGCGCCCGGTCCGCCCGATTGACCGGCCAGGCGGCCGAGACCGTTGTAGCCGAAGATCAGCGAGAGGATGCTGTTATCGCTCGTGCCTGACACCCACGGCCGATCAGAAGCCGGGGTCAAGGCGACGAGCAGCGGCCACGCGCCCCCGACGACGATCATGGCCACGCCGCCCGCCAGCAGCTGGCGCAGTGCCGTGAGCCGGCCGCGCGGCGCGATCCACATCCACGCCGCGACGATCCCGGGCACCACCATGAGGGCGACGGCCATCTTGGTCTCGAAGCCGAGTCCCACCGCCACGCCGCTCAGCACCAGCCAACGGGTGCGGCCGGTCTCGAGCGCGCGCAGCGCGAACCACGCGGCCGCGACCGAGCAGAGCACGAGCAGTTCGTCGGGATTGTTATGGCGCGACACCGCGACGATGACCGGAGTCGTGGCCAAGGCGAGACCGGCGGCGAAGCCCGCGGCGCGGCCGAAACGCCGGCGCACGAGGTCGTACAGCAGGGCCACCGCCGCGACCCCCATCAGCGCCTGTGGGACCAGCAGGCTGAGTGGGTGAAAGCCGAACACGCGGGCCGAGAGCGCCTGGACCCAGAGGCTGAGCGGCGGCTTGTCGACTGTCATGAGGCCGGTCTTGTCGAGCGAGGCGAAGAGGAAGTCGTGCCAGCTCGTGCTCATCGAGCGGACGGCGGCGCTGTAGTACGTGTTCGCCCAGCCGTTGATGCTGAGGCCCCACAGATTGAGGACCCCGGCCAGCCCCAGCAGGCCGAGCAGCTCGGGTCGGGCAAGCTGGCGCGATACGCGCAGCGGCAGGGCGCGGCCATGCAGGCGCCGGGCCGGAGAGCTGCCCTGGTAGGGAAGCGAATCGGAGCTCATGGACTGAGCATGTGGGGTCGGGGCGAGATCAGCCGCGGGGGGCACGGCCCGCGGTGGGACATGAGCCGGGCCACTCCGCGCAGGTCCTCGAAGGCGGTCGAGACGATGCTCACGCGCGAGTCCGGATCCTCGATCCAGTCGACGGGGACCTCGTGAATGCGCAACCGGGCCCGTTGGGCGAGGACGAGCAGTTCGGTGTCGAAGAACCACTCCTCGTTGCGCACGAGCGGCAGCAGCCGTTCGCACACATCGGCCCTGATCGCCTTGAACCCGCATTGGGCGTCGCTGAAGCGGGCCCTCAGGACGAGCCGAAGCAGGCCGTTGTAGGAACGCGAGACGAACTCGCGTCGCGCGCTGCGCACGACCCGCGAGCCCCGCGCCAGGCGCGTCCCGATGGCGATGTCGCTGTGTCCGGAGAGCAGCGGAGCCACCAGGGGCAGCAGGCCCGCGAGGTCAGTCGAGAGGTCGACGTCCATGTAGCAGAGCACCTTCGCGTCGCTGGCCGACCAGGCCGCCCGCAGCGCCCGTCCCCGCCCCTTGGCCCCGAGGTGGATCGCCTCGACCCCCGCGAGCTCACGGGCGAGCCGGCGCGCGCGCTCGAGCGTCCCGTCCGTGCTCGCGTTGTCAGCAATCACGAGCCGCCAGGAGAAGGGGAACGCGCCGCGTTCCCCCAGGAACGACGTCAGGCGCCTGAGCGACGTCTCGAGCGCCGCCTCCTCGTTGTGGACCGGAATGACGATCTCCACATCGGGTCGCGCCGTCGGGGCGAGCCTCAGCCGGGGCGCCGGCAGGGGTGTGAGAGCGGTTTCCATGACGTCAGGGCTGATCGGGTGCGCGCCTCGCCTCGGCGTACGCGCCCGCCGCGACGAGCGCGCCGATCGCGCTGGCCACGGCGGCGGAAAGGGTGCGGGTGAGGATGCTCATCGGGGTCGTCCTTTGGCTGAGGCTGGCCTGTCGAGGAACAGCATCGGGGGCCCGACGAAGGCAGTCCGAAGACGTCGCTAAGAGCTGCGTAGGAGGCCGAGCGCGCTCGATTCAGGGCCGATTCGCGGTACTCACTTGCGCAAATCGCGGTCACTACAGTACGAGGGACCCCGAAGAGGAGATTGCATGTCCGACAACAGCTTCGATGCCAAGGGCACGCTCACGGTCGGCGAGCGGTCCTACGAGATCTATCGTCTGGACGCGCTGCAATCGCGCTTCGACGTCGCGAGATTGCCGTTCTCGCTGAAGATCCTGCTAGAGAACCTGCTGCGCAACGAGGACGGGGAGAGCATCCGGGCGGCGGACATCGAGGCGCTGGCGAAATGGAACGCCAAGGCGGAGCCGAGCGACGAGATCGCCTTCACCCCGGCGCGGGTCGTGATGCAGGACTTCACCGGCGTGCCCGCGGTGGTCGACCTCGCGGCGATGCGCGATGCCATGGGCGAGATGGGGAGCGATCCGGCCAAGATCAATCCGCTGGTGCCGGCCGAGCTCGTCATCGACCACTCGGTCCAGGTCGATGTGTTCGGCACGCACGACGCCTTTCGCCGCAACGCCGAGTTCGAGTTCGAGCGCAACAAGGAGCGGTACGCCTTCCTGCGCTGGGGCGCCGAGTCGTTTCACAACTTCAAGGTCGTGCCGCCCGATACGGGGATCGTGCACCAGGTCAACCTCGAGTATCTGGCACGCGTCGTCTTCGTCAACGACAGAGACCGCTCGCAGCCGCCCCGAGCCTATCCCGACACCCTGGTCGGCACCGACTCGCACACCACGATGATCAATGGCCTCGGCGTGCTCGGCTGGGGTGTCGGCGGGATCGAGGCCGAGGCCGCGATGCTCGGTCAGCCCATGTCGATGCTCATCCCGCAGGTCGTCGGCTTCAAGCTGACCGGCGAGTTGCCGGAGGGGGCCACGGCCACCGATCTCGTGCTCACGGTCACGGAGATGCTGCGGCGCCATGGCGTGGTCGGCAAGTTCGTCGAGTTCCACGGCGCGGGCCTCACCCGCCTCCCACTCGCCGACCGGGCGACGATCGGCAACATGTCGCCGGAGTTCGGCTCCACCTGCGCGATCTTCCCGATCGACGCCGAGACGCTGCGCTATCTGGAGTTCTCTGGCCGTCCCAAGGAGCTCATCGAGCTCGTCGAGGCCTACGCCCGCGAGCAGGGGCTCTGGCACAACGAGGACTCGGATGAGCCCACCTACACCGACGAGCTCGAGCTCGATCTCGCCGCGGTCGTGCCCAGCATCGCCGGGCCCAAGCGTCCCCAAGATCGCGTCTCGCTGACCGAGGCCAAGGAATCGTTCCGGACGGCGCTCGAGGGCCTACTGCCCGAGGCCTCATCCGAGGACGAGGCCATCTCCGAGACCTTCCCCGCCAGCGATCCGGTCTCGACCCACCATCTCAACGGCGAGGGACACGAGCCGGGCGCCGAGACAAAAGGGACGCAGGTGGCCGAACGGCCGAGCAGCCCGGTACCGGTCAGGCTCGCCGACGGCACGCAGACCGAGCTCGACCATGGCCACGTCGTGATCGCCGCGATCACCAGCTGCACGAACACCTCCAACCCGTCGGTAATGCTCGGCGCCGGCATCCTGGCTCGTAACGCCGCCCAGCGGGGGCTGCGCTCCAAGCCCTGGGTCAAGACCTCGCTGGCCCCGGGCTCGAAGGTCGTGACCGAGTACCTCGACCGCGCCGGACTGACGGAGTATCTCGAGGAGCTCGGCTTCCATCTCGTCGGTTACGGCTGCACGACCTGCATCGGTAACAGCGGGCCGCTGCCTGAGGAGATCTCGGAGGTCGTCGGCGACAACGACCTGGCCGTCGTCTCGGTGCTCTCGGGCAACCGGAACTTCGAAGGCCGCATCAACCCCGACGTGAAGATGAACTACCTCGCCTCTCCCCCGCTGTGCGTGGCCTACGCGCTGGCCGGCACGATGGACATCGATCTGTACGACGAGCCGCTCGGCGAGGACGACCACGGCGAGCCGGTGTTTCTGAAGGACATCTGGCCCTCGGCGGCAGAGGTCGCGGAGACCGTGGGCGAGGCCGTCCAGTCCGACATGTTCCGCAAGAGCTACAGCGAGGTGTTCGACGGCGACGATCGCTGGAACTCGCTCGAGGTGCCCACCGGCGAGCGCTTCGAGTGGGCCGCGGATTCGACCTACGTCCGCCAGCCGCCGTTCTTCGAGAACCTGCCCGCGGAGCCGGAGCCGATCGAGGACATCGAGCACGCGCGCGTGCTGGCCGTGCTCGGCGACAGTGTCACGACCGACCACATCTCGCCGGCCGGATCGATCAGGCGCGACAGCCCGGCCGGCCGCTACCTGATCGAGCACGGAGTCGAGCCCAAGGACTTCAACTCGTACGGCTCCCGTCGCGGCAACCACGAAGTGATGATGCGCGGCACGTTCGCCAACATCAGGCTCCGCAACCAGCTCGCGCCGGGCACCGAGGGCGGCGTCACGCTCCACCTGCCCGACGAGGAGCAGCTGCCGATCTACGACGCCGCGATGCGCTATGCCGAGGAGGGTGTGCCGCTGGTGGTGCTGGCCGGCAAGGAATACGGATCGGGGTCCTCGCGTGACTGGGCGGCCAAGGGCACGCTGCTGCTGGGCGTGCGGGCCGTGATCGCCGAGAGCTTCGAGCGCATCCATCGCTCCAACCTCGTCGGCATGGGCGTGCTGCCGCTGCAGTTCCACCAGGACAACTCGGTGCGGTCGCTCGGGCTGACCGGCAAGGAGACCTTCACGATCCTCGGGCTCGCCGACGTGGACGAGGTTCCGCGTGAGCTTACGGTCAAGGCCGATGACCAGGAATTCACGGTCACCGCACGGATCGACACACCGAAGGAGCAGCGCTACTTCCAACACGGCGGCATCCTCCAGTTCGTGCTGAGGACGCTGGTGGCTGCCTAGCGGTGCGCTATGGCGCCCTGACGCGGGCCGCCGTGCTGCTCGGGGCGATCGCCGCGATCGCCCTGCTCGTGCTACCGCTGAGTCCGGCCTACGATCTCGACGTCTTCCTGCGCGCGGGCGGCGCCGTCCTGCACGGGCACGCGATCTACCCGCCGATCGGCTCGCCGCGGGTGTACTCCGGGTCCTCGTTTGTCTACCCGGTGTTCTCGGTCACGCCATTCGTACCGCTCGCCGCGCTGCCCCCGCACCTGGCCACGGCGTTCTTCTTCGCGCTCTGCACCTTCGCGGTCGTCGCGGCGACGGTCTACGCCTCCGGCTCGGATCCGTGGACCCCGGTGATCGTGCTCTGCACCTCGTTCACGATCACCGGCCTGCAACTCGGCGCGATCAGCCCGCTGATGTTCGTCGGCGCGGTCTGCCTGTGGAAACTGCGCGACCGGCCGCTGGTCTTCGGGCTGCTGGCGGCGCCGGTGGTCGTCTCCAAGCTGTTCCTGGCGCCGCTGCTGGCGTGGCCGCTGCTGGCGCGGCGCTACCGCGCATTCCTGATCGCGGGCTCACTCGCGGCGCTGCTCCTCGCGGTGGGCTTTCTCGCCGGTCCCCTCGGCCTGCCCCAGTACGCCGATCTGCTCTCCGCCCTGAGCTCCCACGAGGCCCGGGCGGGCTTCGGCCTGGTCGCCGTACTGCGCAGCCATGGCCTGAGTCCCGGCGCAGCCGAGCTCGCGGCGCTTCTCGGCGAGGCCGTGGTGCTGGGCGCCGCGTTCGCGCGCTATCGCCGCACCGGCGATGAGCGGATCCTGTTCGGCGCTGCCCTGATCGGGGCGCTGCTGCTGACGCCGGTCCTCTGGAGCCACTACCTCGTGCTCCTGCCGGCCGCCCTCTTGGCGCTGGAGGCGCCCCGGCGCTGGTTCCTGCTGCTGGCCGTGGCCAGTTGGGTGATCGCACCGCCCCACGGCGTGCACTGGGATCTGCCGGTGCCCGAGGCCCTCGAGTCGTCGGGGCCCGGGCTGGCGATCGCCGCCTCGCTGCTGGTCGTCGCCTACGCCACGACCTCCGCGCGACATGGATTCGAGGACCGCCGACGACAGCGCCACTGAGCTCCGGCCCGGATCGGCAGAGGTTCCGGGCCCCGGTTACCCTGCAGCAATGTCAAACCCCGACCTCCTCCGCCGGCTCCTCAGCGCGCCCGGCCCCTCGGGCCACGAGACCGAGCCCGCCCGCGTGTGGCGCGAGTCGTGTGCGGCGTTCGCGGAGGTCGGCGCCGATACGCTCGGATCATCCTTCGCCCGTGTCCGCGGCACCGCAGAGGGGCCGACGCTCGTGGTCGTCGGGCACATCGACGAGATCGGCCTGCACGTCACGCACATCGACGACGAGGGCTACCTGCGCTTCGGCGATGTCGGTGGCTGGGATCCAGCGGTGCTGGTCGGTCAGCGGGTGCGCCTGCTGACGCGCGGCGGCCCGATCAAGGGCGTCGTCGGCCGCAAGCCGATTCACCTGCTCAAGGACGAGGACCGCAAGAAGGTCCCCGAGCTCAAGGAGCTGCACATCGACATCGGCGCCAAGGACGGTGAGGAGGCGCGCGCGATGGTGCGGATCGGCGACGTGGCGGTGATCGACGTCGAGCCCTTCGAGCTGCCCAACGGACGCCTCGTCTCACGGTCGCTGGACAATCGCGTCGGCTGCTACGTGGCGGCCGAGGCGGCGAGGCTCGTGGCCGAGGCGGGCGGGGCGCCGGGCGACGTCGTCGCGCTGGCCGTGGTGCAGGAGGAGACGACCTTCGCCGGCTCGCGCACGAGCGCCTTCGCGTTCGAGCCCGATCTGGCGATTGCCGTCGACGTCACCTTCGCGACCGACCAGCCGGGGGTCGAACTCGGGCCGATCACCAAGCACGTGCTCGGCTCGGGTCCGGTGATCGCACGCGGGACCACGCTCCATCCCCGGATCCCCGATCTGCTCGAGGAGGCGGCCGCCGCGGAGGAGATCGGCTTCACCGTCGAGTCGCTGGGGCGGGGTACGGGCACGGACGCCGACGCGATCCACCTCAGCCGGGCGGGCGTCCCCACCGGCCTCGTGTCCGTGCCCAACCGATACATGCATTCGCCGGTGGAGATGGTCCAGATCGAGGATCTCGACGCGGCCGCGCGCCTCATCGCGGCCTTTGCCCGCCGGTTGGATCCGCATACCTCGTTCGAGCGCTGAGGTCGTCGGGTGGCCGAGCGCGACGAGGCTCTGCTGCTGCTCTTCGACATCGACGGCACGCTGCTCCTCGGCGCGTCCGAGGCCCATCGTCTGGCACTCCATGCAGCGCTCTGCGAAGTCCACGGGATCGACGCCGAGAAGGTCGGCAGGACGCTGTCACCGGCCGGACGCACCGACGGCGAAATCGCCCGTGCGCTGCTGCTCGAGGCCGGCATCTCCGCCACGCGCATCGACGAGCAGTCACAGGCGGTCCGCGACGCGTGCTGCCGCGCGTTCGCGCGTCTGTGCCCGCCGGACCTCTCGGGCACGCTCGCGCCGGGCATTGGCGAGCTGCTCGGTTGGCTGAGCGGTCGCGAGGATGTGCTGCTCAGCCTGGTCACCGGCAACTACGAAGCGGTCGCTCGGACCAAGCTCAAGCGGGCGGGGATCGGCGCGCACTTCCGGCCTGGCCAGGGCGCCTTCGGCTCGGACTCCGAGGACCGGGCGGCGCTACCCGGTCTGGCCCGCCGGCGGGCGGGTTCCGCGGGAATCTCGCATCGGCGCGCGCGGACGCTGGTCATCGGCGATACGCCGCGTGACATCGCCTGCGCCCGGGTGGACGACCTGCGTTGCGTGGCGGTGACCACGGGCCCCTTCGCGGCGGGGGAGCTCGGCGACGCGGACGCCGTGGCCCCGGACGCCTCGACGCTGCGCAGGCTGCTCGAGATCGAGCTCGACGGCGCCTGAGGCTAGGCGGCCGCCCGGCGTGCATGCCGCACGCGGCTGGGCAGCAGCGGCATGAGCACGCGCCTGGTGTACCGAGCTCCGCCGTGCAGGACGAGCGCGCGTGCCGGATCCCAGCGCAGTCCGTATGCGCGGCGGAGATCCGGCGGAAGCAGCCCCACGGTGATGAAGTTGGCCAGCTCGAGCAGTGGGCGATGACGCAACGGCACGGGCGGGCGCAGCACGATCTCGACGGCCAGCTCGCGGGCTCGGTCGGTGACGTGCAGATCGCCACCGCTCAGCATGCTGCTCATGTAGGCATCGAACTGCTCGATGTCGCCCGGCATCTCGCGCTTGGGCAGGCCGAACAGCGGGCCGATGATGCGGAAGTCCTGCCAGTAGGCGTTGCGCTCATCGCGGCTCAGGGACCGGACGTAGCGCTCGTGGACCGTCAGGCTGGAATCGACCAGGCCCGCGAGAATCCACATCAGCAACGCCGGATCGTCGGCGGCGTACGGTGTACCCGCCGGGAAGCGGCCGGCCGGCGCGGCGAGCACGCCGCGCACCTGGCGGTGCCGCGCCCGCACCCGCCCGGTCATCCGATCTGCGTCCACCCGGCTGCCGTAGGTGATCGTGTGGAGGACCGCGGCCGTGCGGCGCAGGCGGGCGTACGGATCGTCCAGATCACCCGTGTGGGCGAAGAAGCCCTCGAAGGCCACCGGCTGCGCGGCCATCAGGAGCAGGCCGCGGGGCCCGCCCAGCGCCACCACGTGCTCGCGGTGAACCTGCCGGACCATGGACGCGTCGGTGAAGTAACCGGGACCGGCCACGGGCTTCATCCTAAGAGCCGCGCGACGGCCTGCTGACGGAAGTCGAAGATACGCGCGAGGTCGCGGCGTACGAAGGCCACGTGGGTGAGCCCGCCGAGCGCGCCGAACGGCAGCGCGTAGTGGACGCGGTCGGCGACGCGTGTGCCGCCCTCGACGGCGCTGAACTCGTGCAGGTGGTGCCAGAGGCGGTAGGGCCCGCGCACCTGTCGGTCGACGAAGGCCCGGCCGGGCGCCCAGATCTCGATGCGGGACACCCAGCGCACCCGGACGGCGTGCAGACGCAGCCGATACTCGATTCGCGTTCCCGGACGCATGGCGATCGGGTCCGGCGTGAGGACGTCGAAGCCCAGCCAGGGCGGTGTGATCCGCTCGAGGTTGCGCGCCTCGGAGAAGAAGTCGAAGACCTCCTCCGGAGGACGCTCGACGAATTGCTCGCGCTCGATGCGGTGAACCCTCACCGGCTCTATGATAACGCTCTGTTGAGCTAAACCACACATGGCGTTGAGTAACGACAATGGGACCGCATCCCTGACCACGGCACAGCTGGCGGCGCACGCCGGCGTGCCCGCGGGCACGCTGCGCATGTGGGAGGCGCGGCACGGCTTCCCACAACCGACACGGACACCCGGCGGCCGTCGCCGCTACTGCGAGCGGGATGCCGAGCGCGTGCGATTCGTGCTGCGGCTGCGCGAACAGGGGCTGTCTCTACCGGCCGCGATCGAACGCTCGCGGGCGGCCGAGCGCGCACCCGCCTCGATCTTCGCCGGTCTGCGCCTGCGCCGACCGGACCTCGCACCCCGGACGATGCCGAAGCGCGCTCTCCTGCGGCTCACGTGGGCGATCGAAGATGAGTACTGCGCGCGAGCATACCCGGGGCTGCTCATCGCCAGCTTCCAGCGTGCCCGTTTCTACCGGCGCTCCGAGACCCGGTGGCGGGAGCTGGCGCGCACGGCCGAGCTGGCCATCGCCATGGCGGACTTCAGGCGGCTGCGCGAGCCGCGCGACGGCCCGGTCGAGGTGCCCGTGCCGCGGGCGGAGCCGCTGGCCCGCGAGTGGACGCTGATCGTGGCGGCGCCGGGGGCACAGGCGTGCCTCGCGGGCTGGGAGCACCCGGCCACCCGTGAGCGGCTCGACGCCGAGCGCCGCTTCGAGGTCCTGTGGTCGTTCGAGCCGGCGGTCGTGCAGGCCGCGGTCGCGATTGCCGCCGAACGGATCCGCGTGCTCGCGCCCTCGCTCGCCGACCGGCTGCCGGCGCAGAGCGACGAGCCGATCGCGCCGGACGCGCCCGAGCTGCGGTTCGCCGCGAGCCTGGCCAACCGCGTCGTGGGCTATCTGGGCGCCGAGTCGCCTACGGCCCGGGCGTCGGGAACTGTGAGCGCATCATCACGTCCCACAGGCGGTCGGGAGTGAGGCGGCGCTGGTTGATGAGCAGATGGGCGCTTGGAGTGACCGGGTAGCGAGCCCTGGGGCGACCGGACTTGAGCGCCCGCGCGATCGTCTTGGCCACAGCCTCCGGACCGGCCCCGAGCTTGCTCATCGGGCCCTTGTAGGCGTTTTCGGTGAGGTCCGCGACCTTGCGGTTGAAGGTGTCGTAGGGGCCAGACGCCTGCGGATCGTCGTGTACCGACGCGGCGGCGACCTCACCGAAATTCGTGATGATCAGTCCCGGCTCGATCAGGATCACGTCGATGCCGAAGCCGCGGACCTCGAAGCGAAGCGCGTCGCTGAGCGCCTCGACCGAATATTTCGTCGCGTGATAGACGCCACCGCCGGGGAAGGTCAGCCGGCCGCCCATCGACCCAATGTTGACGATCTTGCCGTAGCCCTGGTCGCGCATGCCGGGCAGCACGAGCTGGCACATCCGGATCAGACCGAACACATTGGTCTCGAACTGGCGCCTGACCTGGTCGAGGCCGACGGTCTCGACCGCACCGGACTGGCTGTAACCGGCATTGTTGACCAGGACGCCGACGGCGCCCTCGCGCTCGGTCACGGTCGCCACCGCCGCCGTCATCGAGGCCTCGTCGGTCACATCGAGCGCGAGCGTTTCGCAGCCCCGTTCGGCGAGATCGGCGATGGCTTCGGTGCGGCGCGCGGTCGCGTAGACCTTCCAGCCTTCGTTCTGCAGAGCGAGCGCGGTGGCGTGACCGATGCCGGACGAACAGCCGGTGATCAGCGCGGCTTTGGAGGGCTCCGGCACCGGGGGGAGTCTATCCGCGGACCAGCTTCTTGTAGGTGATCCGCCTGGGCCGATCGGCCTCGGCACCGAGCTGCTCGTGGCGGAAGCTCTCGTAGGCCTCGAAGTTGCCCTCGAACCAGCGCACCTGCGAATCGCCTTCGAAGGCCAGCACGTGGGTGGCGATGCGATCGAGGAACCAGCGGTCGTGGGACACCACCACCGCGCAGCCGGCGAAGGCCAGGAGCGCTTCCTCGAGCGCGCGCAGAGTGTCGACATCGAGGTCGTTGGTCGGCTCGTCGAGCAGCAGCAGGTTGCCGCCCGAGCGCAGCAGCTTGGCCAGGTGCAGCCGGTTGCGCTCGCCGCCCGAGAGCTTGCCGACCTTCTTTTGCTGGTCGGTCCCCTTGAAGTTGAAGCCGCTGACGTAGGCGCGGCTCGAGACCGTGCGGTCACCAAGCGGGATCTGGTCGACGCCGCCGGAGACCTCCTCCCAGACCGTCTTGTCGGGATGGAGGTCGGCACGCGACTGGTCGACGTAGGCGAGCTCCACCGTGTCGCCGATTCGCAGGGCCCCCGCGTCGGGCTTCTCCTGACCGGTGATCATGCGCACGAGCGTCGTCTTGCCGGCCCCGTTGGGCCCGATCACGCCGACGATGCCGCCGCGCGGCAGGTTGAAGGTCAACTCCTCGAAGAGCAGTCGCTCGCCGAAGGCCTTGCGCAGGCCTTCGGCCTCGACGACCACGTCGCCGAGCCGCGGACCGGCCGGTATGTGGATCTGCACCTGGTCGAGCTTGACGTTGCGCTCCTGGGCGAGCAGGGCCTCGTATGCGTTCAGCCGGGCCTTGGGCTTGTTGCGCCGCGCACTGGCGTTGAGCCTCACCCACTCGAGCTCCTGATCGATGGTCCGGCGCCTGGCGCTCTCCTGCTTCTCCTCGACCTTGAGCCGCTCCCGCTTGCGCTCGAGCCAGCCCGAGTAGTTGCCCTCGTAGGGAATGCCGCGGCCACGATCGAGCTCGAGGATCCAGCCGGCAACGTTGTCCAGGAAGTACCGGTCATGCGTGATCGCCACGACCGTCCCGGGGTAGTCACGCAGGTGGTGCTCGAGCCAGGCCACCGACTCGGCGTCGAGGTGGTTGGTCGGCTCGTCGAGCAGCAGCAGGTCGGGCTGGCCGAGCAGGAGCCGGCATAGCGCGACGCGGCGACGCTCACCACCGGAGAGCGTGGTCACGTCGGCGTCGGGTGGCGGGCAGCGCAGCGCATCCATGGCGATCTCGAGCGTCGTGTCGAGATTCCAGCCATCGACGGCGTCGATGCGCTCCTGGATGCGCCCGAATTCGTCCGCCGTCTCCTCGGAGTAGTTCATCGAGAGCTCGTTGAAGCGGTCGAGCAGGGCCCGCACCTCGGCCACTCCCTCCTCGACGTTGCCGCGCACATCCTTGGCCTCGTCGAGATCCGGCTCCTGGGAGAGAAGGCCCACGGTCGCGCCCGGGGCGAGCTGCGCCTCGCCGTCGAACTCGGCGTCGAGCCCGGCCATGATCCTCAGCAACGTGGACTTGCCCGCACCGTTGTAGCCCAGTACGCCGATCTTTGCACCCGGCATGAACGAGAGCGAGATGTCGCTCAGCACCTGGCGGTCGGGCGGGTAGCGGCGGGAGAGCTTGTAGGTCGTGAAGATGTATTGGCTCGGCACGATGTCTGAGGATACGGCCCCGGCGTTCGATCAGTTCTCGGGCTGCCATCCGCTCAGCACCCACCGGCCCGGAGTCAGCTCGAGCACCGTGGCCACAGCCACGTGCCACGCCGGGCGCAGGCCCTGATACAGCGTGGTCACGGTGGCGGTCGTCCGCTCGAGCGTGACCACGAGATACCGATCTCGGCGCCCGGCTTGCGGCGCGATCGCCTCGACCGTGCCGTGGTTGGAGATCCCGCCCTGCTGGAGCTCGTAGTCGCCGCCCGTCTGGGCCGCCGCGAGTTGCATCGCCGCTCGTGCCTGACCGACGCTGGCCGCCGCGAGCGCCCGCATGTGCCCGGTCACGTCGTCCGGCGTCCAGTTGATGTACGCGAGGGCGAACGCCCGGACGGCCGCGACCGGGGTCGCGGCGCTGCTCGCGGCGCGCTGCGGGGCGGTTGGCGGCGAGGGACGCTCGTGTGTGGTCTGAGCCACCGATACCGGCGGCGGCTTCGGGCCGGCGGCCCCGGTCGAGCTGCGCGTGGGGGCCGGTGACCCAAACCCGCATCCGCCCGTCCCCGAGACGACCAGGCCGACCAGCACGGCACGGCAGATCATGGGCCACGCGCGCGCCGGCGGAGGCCCCGAGGGGATCGCGGCCCGCGCCCTCACCCCTACAGCCCCACCGGGTGGCGCGCGACGAAGCCCGCCGAGCTGCGCACGAGCGGATGCCAGCCGATCCCGGGGCTGCCGTCGCCGGCACCGGCGGCGTCGTGAGTGTCCCAGCGCAGGCCGGCCACGTACATGAAGACGTGGTCGGCGTTGGCATAAAGCGTCACCCAGCGGCCCGGTCCGGGCTGCCCGAACGACTCGAGCTCGCTCGAGGCCGCGGCGTAGGTCGCCGCTACGAGCCGCGCGCCGTAGAGCAGATGCTCGACGCTGCTCGAGCAATCGTAGGCCGGCGCAAGCGCGGACAGCGCCAGCCCATGGCCCGCGCCATACACGTACGGTCGCCCCACGATCTGGTTGCCCGCCGCAATCATCTGCTGCACCGCGGGCGGCGAGTCCTGCGGCGCGGCCGCGCGACCGTCGGAGAGCAGCTGCGCGCGCGGGCCCGGGACCAGGGAGACGCCGCCGGCTGTCATGGACGCGCAGGCGGCCGGATCCTGAGCGGATTGCGCCCCCGTGACGAGCGAGGCCGTAGGGGGCTGCGCCGGCCCGACCAGGCTGCCGGCGCCCGCGGCCGGCGGGCGCTCGATCCGCACGGGCCCGGACCACTGCCCGCCGCTGTAGGGAATCCCCAGCCGCTCGGCGAGCTGCCACCAGAGATCGATGACCCGCGGAAATCCCGCCACCGGCCCCCCGCCCAGCCCGAAATCGCGCTTGTAGGCGATCACCGAGCGGCTCGCCCACGTGATGCGCAACGGTGCCATGTAGGCCAAGCCACCCATCGCGAGCGCCGTCTGCCAGGTCAGGCCGCCGAGCTCGGCGTATGAGTCGGGATGGGCCAGGAGGTTGTCGCCGCGGGCCCCAGTCGTCCCGGAGCTGGGGTCCCCGGGCCCGCCGTACTCCGTGGCCCCGACGATCCGGCCCGTTCCGGGCGGACCGAGGACGATCGACCCGGCGGGCCCGCTCCCGCCGGAGCTCGAGCACCCAGTCTGCTCGGAGAAGATCGAGAGCAGCAGCCCGAGCAGCGCGGCGGCAAACCCAGCCGCCGCAATTCCTCCGATCGCCACGCCGACCACGAGCGCACCCGCCCGGGCTCTCTGGGCTCGGGCGCGACGTTGGGTGGACATGCGGCCACCTTGGCAGGAGCCGCGGGCCGCGGCGCAAAAAGGCACACACTCTTTGCAAAGCGCCCGCAACCTGATTCCCGATCCGAAGGTCTTCACCGGGCGCGCTCAACTTGTCCATCCCGCTAACGTAAATCAGTCATGGCTCGCATCCTCGACGTCGAACAGGCCCTGCTCCTGCTGGAGCTCGAGGCCCCCTTCGATCAGCGTGCGGTTCAGCTCGCGCGACGGCGGATGGCCAAGCGCTGGCACCCCGACATCGCTCCGCCGGGCCGGCAACACGAGCACCAGCGTCACCTGCAGGCCATCAATGAGGCGGCCGATCAGCTCTCCCAGCTGGCCGAGTCCTCGCGCGGCGGACGCGTCTCGCGCAACGCGGTCAAGGTCTCGGCAGCGGCGGCCCGGGAGGCGCGCGCCGAGGCGGGCCGGCGCGCCTACGAGGCTGAGCAGCGAGCGCGCGCCCAGGCCCAGGACCGGGCCAGGCATGACCCCTTCGGCTCACGGGTGCCCGACCACTCATCGGTGCACCGCTATGCCCGCTGCCTGTCCTATCCGGAGTGGGGCGTCGGCACGGTGACAGGGATCTACTTCTCCGGCGACGAGGACAACGCCCAGCAATGGGCCAGGGCGACCTTCGCCGTCGGCGTGCGCACCGTGCCGGCCGGATCGCTGCAGTTCGTGGACTTCTCGAGGCCCGACGAGTCAGCGGATCGGGTGCAGCGCTTCATGACCGCCGCTCAGCACGCCCTGGCCGAAGGCGATGCTGCGCTCGCGGCTCAGCGGCTCGTCTATGCGCGCGATGCCGAGCCTTCCAACCCCGCGGTGCTGCGGCTGCTCACGGTCGCCTTCTGGCAGGCGGCCAACCTGCCGGCCGCCGCGCGGGCCGTGCGCGATTGGGCGCGGGTCGAGCGTGATCGCCCGACGCCTGAGCGGTTTGCCTCGCGTATCTACGAGGACATGGGTGCGATCGATCTCGCCGCGGACGCCGCACGCCGGGCCGCGGACCGCGCGCCGTCGGATGCCTCGGCGTGGGAGCGCCTAGGCCGCCTGCGGCTGCGGTTGATGGATCGCGGCGGCGCACTCGAGGCCCTCGAGCGCGCCCGCCGCATCGCCCCCAGCGTCGAGGGACTGCTCGATCTCGGTCTGGTCCACCACCTGCTTGGCGACATCGGCGCCGAGGTGTCGGTCTGCGAGGCGGCCACGCGACTTGACTCCGGGTCGCCCACGGCGTGGTCGCGCTTCGCCCATGCCCTCGCGCGCACCCACCGCGTGCGCGAGTGCGTGGCCGCGTGTCGTCAGGCGCTCTCGCTCGCTACGGACCCTGAGGTGGCGGAGCTGCTCGAGCGCGTGCTGGCCGAGAGCCCGCGGGCGCTGGCCGCCCGCAGCGCCGCGGCGTAGCGGATGCCGGGAAGGCGCCTGACCGCTAGAGCGACCCGAGCGTCCGAGGACCGAGCGGTTCGCGCGGGGCGACGCCCTCGCGGGTCTCGGTGGCCGGGAGGGCTTCGCCGTGGTCTGGCGGGCTCAGCTGTAGCTGCCACCAGCCGACGTCTCGCCACGCGCCGCCCTTCCAACCCACGCTGCGGTAGATGCCGACCAGCGTGAACCCGAGCGATTCGTGCATCCCGACGCTCGCGTCGTTGGGCAGCGTTATGCCGGCGCACGCCACGTGCAGGCACTGGTGGCGCAGCAGCGCGAGCAAGGCGCCGTAGAGCATCGACCCGATACCTCGGCGGTGGTGCTGCGGGTCCACATAGACCGAGACGTCGGCTGCCCAACGGTAGGCGCGGCGGTCGCGGTGCGGCGAGGCATAGGCGAAGCCGGCGGGCCCGCCGTCGAACTCGGCGATCAGCCACGGGTGAGTGGCCTCGATGCGCCGAATCCGCGCGGCCATCTCCGCAGCGTCGGGCGGCTGCTCCTCGAAGGACACGGCGGAGTCGCTCACAAACGGGGCGTAGATCGCGGCGCAGGCCACGGCGTCCTGGGTGGCGTCGGCGTGTCTGAGCATCAGGCGCCGGGGACCCTACCGAGCACGTGCGCCGCCGGTCCGGGAATGGCCACTGTGGCCTCGGCCGGGAGCTCCACGCCAGGTGGAAAGAGGGCCAGAACGCTGCCGCCGAAGCCGCCGCCCATCAACTTCGCGCCCCGCGCGCCCGCCGCCTTCGCGCGCTCCACCGTCGCCTCGACCCGGGGCACCGAGACCGCGAGGTCGTCGCGCAGGCTCGCGTGTCCCGCATCCAGCAGCCCGGCCAGACGCTCGAGATCGTCGTCGGCGAGCGCCTCGGCCGCCGCCCGCACACGGCCGTTCTCGCTGACCACGTGTCGGGCCCGCCGGCGATACGGCTCGGGCAGCGTGGCCACGGCGTCTGGCGTCGCCTCGCGCAGGGATTTCAGTCCGAGCATCGCCGCCGCGCGCCGGCACTCGTCGGCGCGATCGTTGTAGCCCGAGCCCGCCAGGTTGCGATCCGCGCCGCTCTGCACTGTGGCCAGGGACCAGCCGGCGAGGCGCAGCGGCACCGGGTCAACCGTCATCGCCTGGAAGTCGAGCAGCAGCGCGGAGTCGCTGCGGCCGAACAGCGAACTGAACTGGTCGACCAGTCCCGTGCGCGCGCCGACCCACTCGTTCTCGACCCGCGAGCAGAGCCTCGCGAGAGCGCCGCGGTCCAGATCCTGCTCGCCGGAGAGCGCGAGCAGCGCCAGCGCCAGCGCCACCTCGTAGGCAGCCGAGGAGGCCATCCCGGCACCCGTGGGCAAGTCGCTCGAGACCTCGAGCTGCGCCGGAGCGATCGCGTGCCCGGCGTCGCGGAGTTCCGCGGCCACCCCGCGAGCGAAAGCTCGCCAGCCGTCGGCCCACTCAGGGTGCTCGGCATCAAAATGATCGCGCTCGTCGAAGGTCCGGGTGTGGACCGTCGTGTCGGGCCCGTCGCTTGGGGTGGCCTGCACGGTGACCCCGCGCGCGAGCGAGAACGGGAGACACAGGCCCTCGTTGTAATCGGTGTGCTCGCCGATCAGGTTCACCCGGCCGGGAGCGAAGGCAGACGCTCCGGCGCGCGTCACGGCCCCGACCGCCTCACGGGTGGCGCGGTGGCGGGATCAAGATGAGGCGAGCGAGCCCTCGCGACCGCACACCGGGCATGACTCCTGGGGTGCGAGCGGGCGCCCCCCGCAGGCGGGGCAGTCGCGAACCTGCTCGAGCACTCCGAGCAACTCGCCCACACGGCATACCAGGAGCCGCTCCTCGTCGACCTCGATCCAGGTACCCGCCGAGGCCGGGAAGACGACGTGATCGCCCGGCTTGACCGGCATCTGCACGCCGACGTGATCCCACCAGTCGAGGCCCGGCCCGACGGCGAGCACGATGCCGTGCTGGGGGGGCGGCTCGTCGGATCCGGGAGGCACGAGGAGCCCCGAACGCCGGATGCGGTCCGGGTCGAGTTCCTTGATCACGACGCGATCGAAGAGTGGTCTGAGGTGGTTTCGCATCCTGGCGACTCCCCGCAATTCTAGGCTGAGCGCCCCGTTTCCCGTGATCGTGCGCCGTCAGGCCACGCACCCGAGTCAAGCGATGGGCGCCGACGGCCGATACGTGCTGAGTCGAACGCGTGGAACGCGCTCGACGGCAGTCTCCATATCGATGCCCGGCCCTGGTCGGGGAAGGGACACCATGAAAGTCCTCCTGAAGTCCGTCGCCGTGCTCTTCGTGGCCATCGCGGCCTTCCTCATATATGCCGTCGTGCACGCCTTCGCCTCCCCGGGCGGGGCCCGCGTGGGTATCTGCGTGCTCTATGTGGTCGGGGCACTTGTGCTCGGTTTCCTGGCCGCGAGGCTCTGGCGCCGGCCGTCACGCATGCCGGCCTGAGCGCTCGCACCGGGCCCGGCGGTAGTGTGGTGCTGTGCCTACAAGCAAGCAGGCTCCGTATCCCACGCAGCAGCTGGCCAGTCGTGTGTTCCGCGTGGACGAGTGGGGCGATCCACTCTCCGCGTTCGAGGAAATCGGGGCGCAGACGAAGCGCGCACTGGTCGACCTGCTCCCCCCTGACTGGTCGTTCGAGGGCAAGCGAATGCTCGAACCTCGGCTGCGGGATCGGTCGAACGCTGCGCCACTTCCTGCCCGAGGCCGAGACGGCCGAGTTCTGGGGCGCTGACATCGACGCTCCGAGCATCGACTGGCTCCAGGCAAACCTCTGCCCGCCGCTGCACGCCTGGCGGTGTGCCACCGCTCCGCCGCTCGGTCTCGAGCCGGGGTCGTTCGACCTGGCGTGGGCCGTGTCCGTGTTCACCACCTGACCATCAACTCGATTCGTGGATGCAGGAACTGCATCGCATGCTGAAGCCCGACGGGCTGCTGATTGCGACGTACACGGGGCGCTGGAACTCGCAGTTCGCAATCGGCGAGCCCTGGGACGAGAACCGGATCGGGATGCGCGTCGTAGAGGAGAATCCGAACTGGGACACGGGCGGCCCGGCAGTCTTCATGTCCGACTGGTGGGTGCGCGCGCACTGGGGCCGGGGCTTCGAGCTCCTGAAGATCGCCCCCCAGATTCACAACATGAGCTGGGTGCTGATGCGAAAGCGCGACGTCGAGCTCACAACGGAGGATCTCGAACGACCCTCGGACGATCCGCGCGCGTACCTCGCGCTGCAGCATGAACTGCGCCAGGCCCAGCGAAAGGCGTTCGACCTCGTCGTGCGTGAGCAGGCGCGCGAACGCACGCTTCGAGACGAGTACGAGCGATCCATGAGCTGGCGTGTCACACAGCCGCTGCGGCGCGCCCGCGCGCTTGCGAAGTCCTTGCGCGAGCGTCGCACCACTCGGCACTCAAGCTGAACCCCGGTCGCTAACCGCCGGCGATCGGATCTACGGGCGTGCACGCCGGGCTCACCGGATGGCCCGGGTCGAGCGCGTTCAGGACATCCGCGTCGGCGATGTGGTCGTAGGCCATCGACAGGTGCTCGCCCCGGTCCAGCGGGCACTGAGCCTGAAGCAGGATGTTCGTGACGCCCGGCCCGGAGAGGAAGGCCGACGTGTACGGCGTGACCACTTCATCGTTGGCCGACTCGATCACCGTGTATTTCACGCCGGCCACCGTTTCACCGCCGGCATTGAGACCGGACAGGAAGGAGGACCCCGCCTGCTGTTCCTGACACGCGGGACAGAGCGTGTGCAGGAAGATGCTCGAGCCGGGGAAGTACGCGGCCAGCGTGAACAGCCCGTCGAGCGTCGTGCCGTGGTTGGAGGGCGCCAGGCCGACCAGGGTGTGGACCTTCGCAGCCCCGCCGAGGAACCTCAGGTAGTAGCGCGGCATCATGCCGCCCTGGGAGTGACCGACGATGTCCACCTGCGCGGCGCCGGTCGCGCTGAGGACGCGATCGACGAAGCTCGAGAGCTGGCGCGCCGACTGGGGGATGTCACCGGTCGCGTAGATGCCGAGCGCACCGCTGCCCGCATACGACCCATAGTCGAGCGCGAACACGCAGTAGCCGTCGTTGAAGAGGAGCGGCGAGAGCGCCTGCCAGTTGTCCGCCATGTCCTCGACCGTGCCGTGCACCAGCACCACCGGCCGAGGGTGGGCCGCGGATGGCTTGCAGGCCCAGTTGTTGGCCCCGGGCGGGCTGGCCGTCGCACTGACGTGCGCAAGGCCGAGCACGCCGTTGTAGACCACTGGCAGCTGAGCCGCTGCCTGGCTCGCGCCGATCGCGAGCATCAACACAACCGTCCCGGCGACGGCAAGCACGCGGCTACGCATTCCTCTGCTCCTCCTGCTCGGTTCTTGGCTCGTGGCCGCGAGACCCCGGGCCTCGCAGCTTGTCTATACCCAGGATCGCGGCGTGTCGATCCGACCGCCCACCGTCGTACGGTTTCCGGTCCCATGCGTCTGATCGTTGCTCGCTGCGAGGTGCGGTACTCCGGAAGGCTTGACGCGCTGCTGCCCGAAGCGCTGCGGCTGATCATGCTCAAGGCCGACGGTTCCGTGCTCGTGCATGCGGACGCAGGCGGATACAAGCCACTGAACTGGATGACTCCGCCGACCGTGATCGAGGAGTCGGATGACAGGCTGGTCGTGCGAAAGCGCGCCGGCGCGAGCGAGGACCGACTCGAGATCGCCATCGCCGAGGTGCTCTCCGACGTGACGCACGACATGGGCTCGCCCGACGACGACGTCGCGCTGTCCAAGGACGGCGTCGAAGCCCACCTTCAGGAGCTGCTCGCCGAGCAGCCGCAGTGGTGCGGCGAGGGGTTGCGGCTTGTGCGCCGCGAATGGCCCACCGACATCGGTCCGGTGGATCTCATGTGCCGCGACCCCCACGAGTCGTGGGTGGCAGTGGAGATCAAGCGCGTCGCCGGGATCGACGCGGTCGAGCAACTGACTCGCTACCTGGAGCGAATCCGGCTTGACCCGGCGTTCTCGAGCTGCCGCGGCGTGCTGGCCGCGCAGGTCATCAAACCTCAGGCGCGCGTGCTGGCCGGCGCGCGCGGGCTCGATTGCGTGGAGGTGGATCTCGCGGTCCTTCGAGGCGAACGTGAGCCGGACCTGAAATTGTTCGCCGCATGACAGAACAGCCAGCCGTACTCACCGAGCGGCGCGAGCGCGTGCTCGTGATCACGATCAACCGCCCCGACCAGCGCAACGCAGTCAACGGCGCCGTCGCCGCGGGCATCGCTGCCGGCCTCGACGAACTCGACGCGGACCCCGGGCTCTCGCTGGGCATCGTCACAGGAGCGGGCAAGGGCTTCAGCGCGGGCATGGATCTGAAGGCGTTCGTGGCCGGCGAATCTCCGTATGCCGGCGACCGCGGCTTTGCCGGCATCACCCAGCGCTCGGCGGACAAACCACTGATCGCCGCGGTCGAGGGCTTCGCGGTCGCCGGCGGACTCGAGATCGCGCTCTCCTGCGATCTGATCGTGGCCTCGCGCGGCGCGCGCCTCGGTATCCCCGAGGTCAAGCGCTCACTTGTGGCGGCCGCCGGCGGCCTGCTTCGACTGCCACGCGTGCTACCACGGAACGTCGCCATGGAGCTCGCTCTCACCGGTGATCCGATCGACGCCGAGCGGGCGCACGAGCTGGGCCTGGTCAGCCGCATGGCGGAGCCCGGCGAGGCGCTGGCCGCAGCGCTCGAGCTGGCGGCGACGATCGCCCAGAACGGCCCGCTCGCGCTGGCCGCCACCAAGCGCGTGCTCAAGGAGTCGGCCGACTGGCGCGACGCCGAGTTCTTCGATCGCCAGGCGGAGATCGTCGGGCCGGTGATGGCCTCCGAAGACGCGCGTGAGGGCGCGCAGGCCTTCGCCGAGAAGCGCCCGCCGGTGTGGAAGGGGCGCTGAACGGCGGCGCTGTCGCACGAGGACGCGCACCGACTGGCACGTGAGAAGGGCGTCTCGGGCCCGTTGTACGCCTTCGTCCGCTCGCTCGTGGTGCCGTTCATGCGCGTCTACTTCCGCTTGCGGATCGAGCACGCGGAGCGCGTTCCGGACTCGGGCGCGGCGATCGTCGCGCCCAACCACAAGAGCTTCTGGGACTCGTTCTTCGTCGCCGCGGCCACGCGCCGCCAGCTCCGCTTCATGGGCAAGGCGGAGCTATTTCGCGGTCCGCTCGGCCGCGTGCTGGTTGCGACTCGGTGCGTTCCCGGTGAAGCGCGGCGAGTCGGATGCCGAGGCGCTCGAGACGGCCCGCGAGATCCTGCGCCAGGGCGGACTGCTGGCCCTGTTTCCAGAGGGGACGCGGATCCGTGATCCCGAGACACTCGGCTCACCGCGACGCGGCGCTGCGCGGCTGGCCCTGGAGACCGGAGCGCCGCTGGTGCCGGCCGCGATCACCGGTACCCAGTCGCTGTTCCTCGGCCCGTTGCCCAAGCCGCGCCGCGTGCAGGTGGCGTTCGGCGAGCCGATAACGGTGGCCCACCTCGAGCCGACGCCCGACGCGGCGGGCGCGCTCGTGGAGGGGGAACTCTGGCCCGAGGTCACACGCGAGTACTCGCGCCTGCGCTCCCGACCCGGCGTGATCGTCGCCGGGCTGGCCGCGGTCGGGCTGGCCGGGTGGGCGGCACGGCGACGGGTTCGTTCCGGCAAGAAGGCCGGTGGCCGGTCGAAGGCGCGCCGCGGCGGGCGGCCGTCCCGGCGTCGCGGCCGACGCTAGGGGCGGGGCGTGCAGGGTGGCCCGCGGCCGAGGGGCGGCGCGCTGCCGGGCCGTCGCCTCGATCGAACCCGCATAATGCGACACACGTCGCTCGGAAAACGGGGGGGTGTCGCACTATGCGCGCCCTGACGCGCACTCTGCGACACACGTCCGTTTGACCGGGGGGTGTGTCGCGTTTGCGCGTTCCGTGGAACCGATTCGGGCCGCCGCCCCCGGCGCCCAAGCCAACCCGGTCCCCAGCCGCCGTTACGCCAGGTCCGCCCCGCCCCCCAATTCGCCGAATGCCGTCGCCACGACCGAGCGTGGGCCGCCGCGGTCGCGATGCTCGCAGAGGTAGATGCCCTGCCAGGTACCGAGGGCGGGTCGCCCTTCTGAGATCGGCAGGAGGAGAGAAGGTCCCAGCAGCGCCGCCTTGATGTGGGCGGGCATGTCGTCGGGGCCCTCGAGCGTGTGCGTCCAGTAGCCGGCGCGCTCGGGGACGGCCTCGTTGAACCAGGTCTCGAAGTCCCGCCGGACATCGGGTGAGGCGTTCTCGTTCAGAGCCAGCGAGGCCGAGGTGTGCTGGATCAGGAGCTGAAGCATGCCGACGGAGAGCGAGCGGAGCTCGGGCAGCGCCTCGAGCACTTCGCCGGTCACGAGATGGAAGCCGCGGGGTCGTGCGCCCAGCCGGATCTCGCGCTGCACCCAGGTCATTCGGGCAGCCTCGCGACGCGCATGTCGACGCGCGGGCCGCGAAAGGGGACGCCCTCGGCGCGCAGCAGATCGCGCTGACGCTGCCCTTGGGCGAGCGAGCCGTCGGCCCGCACGATGCGGTGCCAGGGCAGGTCGGTTTCCTCGCACGAGAACAACACCGCACCCGCAACGCGCGGAGCGCCGGGGGACACATCGCCGTAGGTGCGCACGAAGCCCGGGGGCGTCGCCCGGACGCGGGCGAGGATTCGCTGCTCGCGATCGCGATTCACCACAGGCAGGATATGCGGGCTCGAGCACGACGGACCGGGCCGCGTTGGAGGCGCCGGTGCTGGTATCGTCGCGGACGCCGAATTCCCTGCTCAGGTCAGGGAAGCGGGGGACCCAAGTCTCTCCGGGGCGAATCGCACCCTGATGGATGCGTAGCGCAAGGCGCGCGAGCCCGACAGCTAACCCCGCAGGCCGACCAAGATGAGACCTTCCAGGCGACTCGCTCACTTGCGCAAAACGACCGCCGCGGCCGCGATGGTGGCCGTGCTCGTGCTGAGCGCGGTGCTTCCGTTCTCGTCGCTGGCCGCACCAAGCATCGACCAGCTCAACTCGAGCCTCGGGCACCAGCAGGCGCGAGCCCAGAGCCTGGCCGCAAGCGTGGCCAGCCTGTCCTCCCTGATCTCGTCGCTCGACGGCCAGATCGCGTTCGTGCAGGCCAGGGAGAACGCGGTGCGCACGGAACTCGCCAACGATCGCCTGGCGCTCACCGGCATTCAGCGGTCGCTGACCAGCGAGCGGGCGCTGCTGGGCGTCCTGCAGACGCGACTGTCCTGGGCGCGCACGGCGCTCTCCCGCCAGCTCGTCTCGAGCTACGAGGGCGACAAGCCCGATCTCGTCCGCGTCGTGCTCGAGGCGCACGGATTCAAGGACCTGCTCGAGAAGGTCGACTTCCTGCGCCGGGCCGAACAGCAGCAGCAGGCGCTGATCGGAATCACACAGACCGCCAAGGCACAGGCTGATGCCACGGCCAAGCGCTTCGCCAAGCTCGAGGCGGGTGAACGGCGGATCACGCAGAATGCCGCGCTGCGCGCCGCCGCGCTGGCGGGGATGAACTCACTGCTTCAGTCAAAGCAGGCGGCCCTGGCCCAGGCACGCTCCGCGCAGCAGGCGGCGCTCGCGGCCGCACGGGCGCGCGGTGCCCAGCTGCGGCAGGAGATCGCCAAGGTTCAGGCCGCCCAGGCCGCGGCCCAGGCCGCCGCCGCCCGCGCGAGCCTGTCCTCGCAGTCCTCCGCGCCGGCCGGCACGGCCCCGGGGACGGGTCCTGCGCTCGGGCCCTCCGGGGGCTGGGCGATCCCGTACGCGATCGTGCTCTGCGAGTCCGGCGGACAGAATCTGCCGCCGAACTCGGCCGGAGCGTCGGGCTACTACCAGATCATCCCGAGCACCTGGACGTCATTCGGCGGTACCGGGCCGGCCGCCTACCTGGCCGGCAAAGCCGAGCAGGACAGCGTGGCGGCGCGCATCTACCGCGGCGGCGCGGGCATCTCGAACTGGGACTGCGCGCGGATCGTGGGCATCATTCATTGACCCCGCGTCTCGATCGGACTCCCCGACAACGGGGGCGAGGTGAAGATCTGCGCCGCGGTCACACCGACGCGCTGCACGACGTACACATCCTGAAAGTGGTTCAGGGCGGCCGGCCAATAGCCGAGCAGGCGGGCTGAGGGCAGCGCCGAGACGACCCCCTCGACGTAGCCCTCGGTCACGTATGCGGCGCCATAGTGCTCGCCCACCAGACGGCCACGGGTCTCGTTCTCGGGGTTGTAGAGAAAGCCCTCGGCCTTGGCCTCGAACGCCCGGCCCCCCACGGCGCTGTAGTCCTGGGCGCCGAGCGTCGAGAACAGCAATACCCCGTCCTGGTTGAGCATCGCGTAGAGCCGTTTCAGCCACGGTGTCCAGTCCTCGATCGAGAGATGACTGAACGGCGAGACGACGACGATCACGTCATAGCGCCCGTCATGGACCAGGTCCTCGGCCGCGGTCACCGAGTAGAAGCCATCGACCGCGAACTTCCGGCGCACGAAGGCCACACCGCGCTCGTCGATGTCGGAGACGGTGATCTTGGCCGGGCTGACCCTGTGGACCAGGTGGCGCGTGACCCGGCCGTATCCGCACGGAACCGGGCGGCCGAGAAGCGGCGATCTATTCAGGCAGGGGCTCGTGGCTCGTCGAGCGAGCCAGGGCCGGACGCGGACGCCCGGCTAGCCCTCGAGTGCGCGGCGAATCTCGTCCTTGGAGACGATCGACTGGCCCTTGGCCACGCCGACGCGGTCGCGCAGACGGGAAAGCTGCTCGGCGACCGAGAAGGCGCTCGAGTCCAGCAGCCGCCGCAACACCGCTTCCTGACGAGCCTGACGCTCCTGGACGCTCCACAGCGCAACCCGCAGCGCGTGCTCCTGGGCGATGTGACGCACGCGGTTCGCCTCCAGACGGGCGAGCGTGGGATTGCGATCCCACGGGTCGAGCACGCGCGCGACCTCCTCGGCCCAGGGCGCGTCGCGATGCCAGACGGCCCCGAAGCCGAAGAACGCCGGCACCACGACGAGGCGCAGACCGTCCTGATCGGCGACGAAGTCCTCGGCCGCGGTGAGCACGCCGTTGCGCGGACCGCCCTCCCGGGCCGCCGAGCGCGGGTAGGGCAGACCGTCGGGTCGCACCCCGGTGTCCTCGGGGAAGATGCCCGCGCCGTCACCGACGATCGGCAGGCGATACTCCGCGGGGATCTGCTCGGGGTCGAAATAGTCGTCACGCCGCCCGTGCGGCCAGCACACGTCGTGGAACAGCAGCAGCGGCATCTCGGCTCCGCTGGCGTGCTCGGCGATCATGCGCAGCTCCTCGCGCACGGTGTAGTAGTTGTGATCTCCGTCGATGATCACTACATCGGTCAGCGTCAGTCCCGGCAGGGCGGCCAGGCTGGTCTCGCGGATCAGCTCGAGCTCGGGCCGCTCCGCGGCGAGCGCGACGAGCTGGTCCTGCGGCGACGGGTCGATGGCGAGCACGCGGGCTCCGGTCTGCGCCGCCCATTCCACGATCACCCGAGTGAGGTCTCCGGCATAGGCCCCGATCTCGGCCACCGACTTGGCGCCGACGGCGTCGAAGCAGGGCAGCATGACCTCGGCGTGATGCGCCATCGACGCCCCCCACCGCAGGGGATCGTTGACGTAAGGGTCGAAACTGGGTTTCGTTCGCTCCACGAGGACGGGCAGTGTAGCGGGGGACGACGGACTACAGCTGCTCCGCGATCCGCGGGGCCTCGCGCCGGAAGATCCAGACAGACACCACGCATACCGCCACGTAGATGGCCAGAGGGGGCAGCAACTTGGCGTACCCGCCCGCCGCCGCGGCCGGACCCGGGGCATGGGGATCGATGATCCACTTGCGCGCCAGCTCGAAGATCGGCGCCAGCGGGTTGAGCAGGATGACCTGGCGCAGCGCGCCGTGCACGGCCTGGATCGGATAGAGAATCGGCGTGGCGTAGAACAGCACCGTCGAGAACACCGTCCAGACGATCGCGATGTCCCGCAGCCGCGGGTACAGAGAGGCGACGATCATCGAAACCGCGGTCGTGATCACGATCAGCATCAGCATGATCAGCGGGAAGAGCAGCCAGGTCCACATCGGCGACACGCCGAGCGCGAGCATGAAGATGACCACCACGACCAGGTTGAGCACGACGTTGAAGAGGCTCGTCAGGACCACCGCGAACGGGATCACCAGGCGCGGGAACTGCGTCTTGCGCACGATCGCTTCCTGAGAGACGATCGAGCTGACCGCGATCATCGTGGCCTCCTGAAAGAAGCCGAAGAGCACGATGTTCATCAGCAGCATCACGTTGTAGTGCGGCACGTGGGACCCGAGCCGGAAGACCTTCGTGAAGACCACGAGCAGGACGCCGAAGAGCATCAGCGGCCGGGCCAGCGACCATAGGTAGCCCAGCGCGGTACCGAAGTACGTCTGCTTGAAGGCCGTGACGGCGATCACCAGCAGGAGGTCGAGCGACCGTCGCCAGCCGCCACCGAGCGCGGAGGGCCCAGGAACGTCCTTGAGGATCAGCTCCGAGTCTGCGCTCATGCGCCCGGCGCCGGCTCCGAAACCGGCTCGATGTCCGTCTGCAACGACACCAGGCCGTGCCGCGGGGCGGTGCCGTAGACCACGAAATGGATCAGCCGTAGTCCCTGAACCGTCATGTCGCCCATCTCCCGGTCGCGCCGGATCCAGCAGTCGATCGTGTAGCGGCCCGGCACCAGCGGGTTCTCGATCTGGCCGTTCAGGCGCACCCGCTGCCCCGGGGCCAGGGTCTCCTTCAGCGTCTTGGTGAAGCCGAAGACGACGACGTGATCCTCATTCAGCACGTGGATCACGAACGTCGGATCCTCGAGCTCGCGCGCTGCCTCGATCACAACGTCCAGCGTGATCGGCACACCCTGCTCCAGGTTCGTGATCGCCCCACCGGACTCGTCGAGCAGCCGCGCATGGACCGCCCGGCCGTTGATGGCCACCTCGACATCCTCCGGCGGAGCGAAGACCTCACCGTCGTCGTTGGTCTGTCCGGCGAAGTTCAGCCTGTAGTAGGTCAGCGCGGCGTCCTCGGGGTCACCCGCGTACTGCAGCTCGCCGTCGTGCAGCACGATCGCTCGGTGGCAGAGTGATTGGACGCTCGCCATGTCGTGGGTCACCAGGACGATCGTCCTCCCGGCGTCGCGCCGTTGGTGGAATACGTCCATGCACTTCTGCCCGAACGAGGCATCTCCGACCGCCAGCACCTCGTCGATCAGCATGATGTCCGCGTCCGCTTGGACCATGATCGAAAAGGCGAGGCGGACCATCATCCCCGAGGAGTAGTTCTTGACCTTGAGGTCGACGAACTCGCGGAGTTCACCGAAGTCGAGAACCGCATCGAGGCTCCGGGCCGCCTCGCGTCTGGAGAGTCCCATCAGCACCCCGTTGAGCTGACAGTTCTCGCGCGCGGTCAGCTCTGGGTTGAAGCCGACGCCCAGCTCGATGAACGGCGCGACCCGGCCCGCCATGCGCACGCGTCCGGCGTCGGGCCGGTAGATGCTGGCCAGGATCTTCAGCAGCGTGCTCTTGCCCGAGCCGTTACGGCCGACTATGCCGAAGAACTCGCCCTTGTGCACATCGAATGAGACGTCACGCAGAGCCAGCAACTCCCGATACTCGCTGCGGGCGAACGGGTGGCTGGCCCGCTCCTTGAGCGTGTCCACCTTGTGCTCCGGAATCCGGAACTTCTTCGCCAGATCCCGCACCTCGATCACGACCTGGCCCGTGCCGGCGCCTGCCCGCGTGCGCTTGGCGGCACCGGCCGTCGGTGCGGATTCGTTGTCCATCGTCGTTGAGCTGGCCATATCGGTATGCCGTCGCCGGTCCTCGTGACCGGCGCGCGGCGTCGCCGCTAAGAGTAGTGGTCCGAGGCGAAAACCCACTCCGGCCGGTACAGTCCGGGCCCGATGATCGCCCCCGAGCTCGCCGAGTCGCCGGCGGCGGCGCCCCTCAGCCCCCCGGCGCGGGAAAAGGAATTCTCGATCGGTCCGTGGCCTGCGTCCGCGCTGGCGGTCGTCCTGCTGTGCCTGATCGGGATCGTCATCCGCGTGATCGTCGCGAACCAGTCGCTGTTCGCCGACGAGCTGTCCACGTACTGGATCTCGGCTACCCACAGCCTCGGTGGCGTGATCTCGCTGATGTACGGGACGGACAAGATCCCCCACGCGGAGATCACCCCGCCGATGTACTTCGTGGCCGCGTGGTTCACCACCCAGTTCGGTCATTCCCCCGAGCTTCTGCGCCTGCCGTCCCTCCTCGCCGGCGCGCTCACGCTGCCGGTCGTGTACCTGCTCGGTCTGCGGACCGTCGGGCGCCCGGCCGCACTGCTGGCCACCGCCGTCACGGCGCTGTCGCCGTTCATGATCTACTACTCCGCCGAGGCGCGGAGCTACTCCGTGATGATGTTCTTCGTGGCCACCTCGACGCTGGCCATGCTGCTCGCCGTGGACACACGCCGGACGCGCTGGTGGGTTCTCTATGCCGTGTGCTCCTGCGCCGCGATCTACACGCATTACACCTGCGGTTTCGTCCTCTTGGTGCAGTTCGTGTGGCTCGTGTGGGCACATCCCGATCTGCGCCGGGCGGTGGTCCTGGCCAACCTCGGCGTGATCGTCGGCCTGCTGCCCTGGGCCACTGGATTGATCAACGACTTCCACTCGCCGACCACCCAGATCCTCTCAGCGCTCTCGCCCTTCACCTTCGACTACATCAGGCTGTCCTTCGAACACTGGGCGCTCGGCTTCCCCTACGTCGACGCCGGCGGCCTCGGCGCCCTCCCGGGCACGGTGGCGATGGTGCTCCTGGGGCTGGCGGCCGTCGTGGCCGTGATCGGCGCGGCGACCCAGCTCGACCGCCTGCGGGCCTGGATCGGCCGGCTTGACCGCCGGATCCTGCTCATCTTCGCCCTCGCGCTGGCCGCGCCGGTGGGCGAACTCTTGGCCAGCGCGGTCAGCACGCACATTATCGGCGTGCGCAATCTGGCCTCATCGTGGATCCCGCTCGCCCTCTCGCTCTCGCTGCTCCTGCTCGTGCTGGCCGGCCCGCGGCTGCGCCTGGTGGCCGTCGCCCTGTCGGTCGCCGCCTTTGCCATCGCGGCGGGCAAGATGCTCGAGACCCACTTCGCCAGAACCGACTTCCGGGGCGTCGCAAACTTCATCGCCGGCAACGCGCGACCCGGTGATGTCGTCATCGACGGGTCGGGGGTCCTCAGTCCCGGGCCGCTGACCGGCCTGGACCTCGTCCTTCACAAGCACCTTCCCGTGTTCCGCGCGGGTGCCCCACAGGAGCGCGACCATCCCTACAACCTCTACGACAGCTTCCCATCCACGGCCACTGCGGTCTCGGAGGCGGTCGCCGCGGCGCACGGCGGGCGCGCGTTCGTGGTCAGCTACACGCCGCTGCCCGGCGTCAAGCCCCCCGTCTTCCCCTTCCCGCCGCGCTACCGGCTCGTGCAGACGCGCCACTACCCCGAGTTCGTCGGCGTGACGCTGGACGTATACGCTCCGACGGCGGCCACCGGGAAGTGATGTCCGGCGTGACCACCGGAGCGGAGTGTCCGCCGGAGGTCGGCGGCAAGATCGTCGCCGAGGGCGGGGGGGAGAAGCGCAGCGCTTCGTACGGGACGACGCTCCTGCTCACCGTGACGCTCGCGTTCGCGGGCTTCCTGGTTCTGATGTCCCTCGTGCTGCTGGTGATCCACCCGAACGGAAATCTCGGCGCGTACACGAAATACGTAAACCAGCAGAACCAGAACGCCAAGACGGCGATCTACCTGGCTTCGTTCGTCGTCATCTTGCCGCTGGCGCTGCTTGCCGGCCCGCGGCTGGCCGATGCCGTCCGCCGCGGGCCGAATCCCGCCGCGGTGGGCGCCGTCTCGGCGATCCTGGCCGCGACGCTGGCCGTGACCGTGGTCGCGATCAGGTTATCCGCCCATCTGCCCTGGGGCGACGGGGTCGGGTCCGTACTCGTCGGGACGCTGCTCTGGTGGGGTCTCGCGGCCGTGATCCTGGCCCTGGCGATGAGACGGCCCTGGCCGCTGCTCTCCAGACCGCGGGTTTCCCGCGACGTCACGGCGGGCGTACTCTGGGTGGCCCTGTTCGTGGTCGTCCTGGCCGTGACCCACGTGAGCAAGCTGCGCCTTCTGCCGCTCCTGCTTGGTGCGGCGCTGGTGGTGGCCGTCGTGGGCCTCCACGAGCAGTGGCGGCCGCCGCGGTTGAAACGGTGGCAGGGCATCGGGATCGATGTCGTGGTCATCGTGATCATCCTGCTCGCGGTACCCGACACCGTGGTCTTCGACCCCGCCAAGGGCCCGCCGGGCTCCGTCTTCGAGCCCGGCATCATCCAGTTCCAGCAGGACTGGATCCTCGGACCCGCCAATCAGCTGCTCGGCGGCGGAGCTCTGCTGGTCAACTCGCCGGTCTCGCAATATGGCGTGGGGATGGTCTATTTCGTGACCGGCTGGTTCCACCTCGTGCCGATCGGCTACGGGACGTTTGGGCTGCTCGACGGGATTCTCACCGCGGCCTTCTACGCCACCGCCTACGCCGTGCTTCGCGCCGCCGGCGTGCGGCGCGTGCTGGCCGCTGGGGCGCTGGCCCTCGCCGTGGTGGCCTTCGTCTACAACCTCGTGTACCTGGTCGGCGCGCTGCCGGAACAGGGCCCGCTGCGCTTCGGGCCGCCCATGGCGCTGATCTTCCTGACCGTCGCCGCGGCCCGCTGGCCACGGCACGCCAGGCTTGCGCGCGGCGCTGCCCTCGTGGTCCTGGGCGTCGCGGCGATCTGGGCGTTCGAGGCCTTCGCCTACACCGTATTCACGTTCCTGGCCATGATCGCGATCGACGCCCGGCTCCGCCCGCCTGGGGATCGTGTGCGCTGGCTGCTCAGGCAGATGGCGTTCGGTGTGGCCGCCTGCGTGACGGCGCACGTGATCTTCGCCGCCCTCACGCTGGCCGCCAGCGGCCACCTTCCGCACTGGGGCCAGTATCTGGCCTTCCTCCACGAACTGCTCCTCGGTGGTCGTGAGGGGTCGATCACCTACGGCTTCGATCGCTGGTCTCCGGGCCTCGGCCTGGGCGCGGCCAGCCTGGCCTCAGCCGCCGCGCTGGTGCTGCTCGTCCGCCGAGCGCCCGCCCTCGCGGCATCGGAACGGCCGCGCATGATCGCGCTCGCGGGATCGACCGCCTACGCGATCGCGGTGTTCAGCTACACCGATAATCGATCTGCGACATACCTGCTGCTCTATGTCGCGCTGCCCAGCCTGATGACGGGGACGCTGTGGCTCGACCTGCTGCTGCGCTCCCGCGCGACCGTCGCCCGCGGCATCCGGCTCGGAGCGCTCGGGTTCGTGCTCTCGCTGGCCGTGCTGTTCGTAGCCGCCGCGTGGCCGTCGATCGGCCCTCACTTCTCGCGCTCCGCGCTGGCCCACGCCTACCCCGGTGGCGGCCTATCAGCGGCCCTGCATCGCCTCTCGCACCCGCCGCCGCTCGACCCGCGCGCGACGGCGGGTCAGCGGCTCCTGGAGCGCTACATGCCGGGCCGACGGGTACCGATAGTGCTGTCCGGCGAGGACGACCTGGCGATCGAGATTCTGATGCGCAGCAAGCGTACGAACTCGCTGTTTATCGGCGACCCGAACATGGATGGCTTCGTACCGTCGGTATGGATTCCGAAGGTCAGACAGGAGATCGCCCAGATGCGCCCAGGCGACCGCATCCTGGTCGACCGCACCGCTCCGAAGGTGATCGCCTTCCAGCACGCTCACCCCGGGATCGATCCGGTCAACCAGTTCGACGCCCCCGGCGCACCCCAGCTGAACTGGATCCTCCGCGAGATCGACAGGCGCTTCCGGCTACGCCCGATCGTCCAGGATCCGAGCGGGTTGGTGGTCGCCCAGCTCGAGTCCCGGTCCTGAGCTACTTCGTAGCCAGGATCACGTTGTGGGCGGCGTAGCGCCGCACGATCGGCGTCCGCTCGAACGTCCGCTCGGCCACCGCGGCGGCCGGCAGCGCCCGCGGCGGGGTGAAATCCGGCACCATCCCGAGCTGCGTGGACAGCACGATCCGAGCCCCAGCCGCGGTCAGGCCACTGAGCACCTCCTGCTCGCCGATCAGGCGCTCCTCGCCCGTGTCCTGGGGCACGCGGGCCATGAGCCGGGCCCAATACGGGTTGCGGGGATTGTGATCCCAGACGAGCACGCGACCACCCGGCTTGAGCACTCTGACCATCTCGCCCAGGGTCAGGTGGACATCCGTGGGATCGGCGATGTGGTGCAGCACGGCCACGGTGAGCACGAGATCGAAGCTGTCGTCGGCGAAGGGCAGAGACGTGCCCGAGGCCTGCTCGGCGTGCACGGCGGAGGTTCGCGCCCGCAGGATGTCGAGCATGCCGTCCGACGGGTCGACACCCGACATCTCGTAACCGGCGTCCGCGAGCCGCTCAGCGAGCACCCCGGTTCCACAGCCCACGTCCAGCCCCGTCCCGCGCGGACAGTGCTCGAGCACGAAGCGCGTGCGCTTGCTCAGATAGTGCTCGACGACGTGCGCGGGCAGCGACTCGTCGTACTCGGTGGCAATCGAGTCAAAGTGAGAGCTGCTCATCCCGTTCCTTGCTCGCCTCGGCGCGCTGGGCCACGAACCGCGGCGGTCGTTCCCGCCGCGAGCGGGCCGAGAATCGGTTGCGGAGCACGAGTTCGATCATCCGCAGGCCGACGAAGACCGCCTTCATTTGGTTACCGGTCACCGAGGACACGCCCACCCGGGGCAGATAGTTGACCGGAACCTCGACGAAGCGGGCGCCCGAGAGGATCGTCAGGACCATGATCTCGGCTCCGGCATGGCTTCCGCCGACGGTCATCTTGGCCGCGACGTCGCGTGCCGTGTCCCGGCGAAGAAGCCGGTAGGTGCAGCCCACGTCGCTCAGATGGCTCGTGTTGAACAGCGCCTCCATCAACTTCGCCACCGCCCAGTTGCCCCAGCGCAGGAAGGCGGCCATGTTGGCGTCGTGCCAGATCAGTTCGTTCGTCGTGCGCGTTCCGAAGACCACATCGCATTCAGTGCTGTAGACGAGCAGCTTGAGGATGTCCTCGGGCAGGAAGGTGCCGTCCGGCTCGGCGAGCACGATGATCTCGCCGTTGGCCTCCAACAGCCCACGCCGCGTCGCGTGTCCGTATCCCTGCTGGGGCTCGTGGACCACGCGGGCACGGGTCCTGGCCACCTCCTCGTCGGTTCCCGCCTGGGCGTTGTTGTTGATGACCAGGACCTCGTCGACCAGGCCCGTGGCGAAGAAGCCCTCGATCACGCCACGAATCGAGTCGCGCTCGGCATAGGTCATGAGCACTACAGAGACTTCTTTCCCGTTCCACATCAGCTGTCCCCTCGGCGTAGCTCCGACGCGCGGGGGATTCTAGCCGTAGCCCCGCGTCCGGCACGGTCGTGCACGGCGCTCATCCCGGATTGCGAGCGAAGGCCCAGACCTGGAGTGGCAGGTCCGGTTCATTGCTCAGCGAGTGCCACCGACGGTAAGCCGGCCAGAGGTCGAGGTTGCCCGCCACGCAGCTGCGATTGCCCCACGAGCCGATCGAGTCCACGGTCAGACCGGCTGACTCGAGCAGCGTGCGCAGGCCGCGTGGCGTGAAGCGCCAGTAGTCGCGCATGCCATACATCGGCAGCTCGTGCACGCGCACCAGGAACGGTGTCGAGACGATCACGTGACCGCCTGGCGAGGAGAGCCCGCGCAGGTTGGCGGCGGCCTGCCAAGGATCGATCACGTGCTCGATCACCTGCTCGCAGATGACCACATCGAACGTGCCCTGACCGCCGAGCGGTGCGCACAGGTCGAAATCCGGGAAGTTCAGGCTGGTGAAGCCTTTCCAGGGCAGGCCGGCATAGGCATCACCGCTGATCTCGGATGCCGTCAGTCCCTGGGGCCCGAGCGAGTCGATATGGCTGCGCACTGCGCGGTTGAGCACCACGCGCTGCCACTGGTCGGCGCCCGACGAGGACTCGGGCAGCAGCAGACGATCACGCGTCGTCCGCAGGCGGCGCCTGGTCAGCCCGAATCCGGACCGCAGCCGCTCCTTCAGAAGACGTTGCGCCACGCGGGTTGGATCTCCTCGATCTTGATCTCAAGGCCCTCGAAGCAGCTGTCCTCATAGAACCAGCGCTCGAACTCGGCGTCCTCGGTGATCTGGTTGTGCAGCGCCCAGCGCTGCTCAGTGTCGACCTCCGCCCAGCGCCGATTCTGGCGTGAGCGATGCCGCGCCAGGCAGATCTCATAGTCCATCCGGTGGAGATGGACCAGCCTCAGATCCGGGTCGAGGTTGTACTGGAAGTCGGCACGGCCGTGGAAGCCCTGTCTCCACTCGAGCGGCGTCGTGGTCACGGCCGCCTTGTCATAGGCCCCGTTTATGAACCAGTGGTGGCGCTGGTTGAGGATCGGCCGGTCGAGCTCCAGCCGCGGCTCACGGTCCCTCATGTGCAACAGCTCGTAGCCGAGGCAGTTCACCCACTCCTCGCCGAAACCGTCCAGATACTCCCCCAGGGTCCCGAGCATCGGCGCGGGAGCGAGGAATTCGTCGACATCGGTGACGAGCACGATGTCGTAGCGCTCGATCAACTCGTGCTGCAGGGCCTGGATCGTGTCGCGCGTCCAGAGCGCGTCGACCCCACCCCGCGCGGCCGGGATGCGCACGAACCCGTCGAGGTCCGTCGAGCCGTCCGTGGAGTCGTTGTCGAACACGTAGATGTCCTCGGGCGCGAAGAACTGGGAGTAGTAGCGCAGCCACAGCGGCAGGAAGACCGGCTCGTTGTAGACCATCGTGATGATCGCGCGACTACGACGGCTGCGTGATCCGGAGCGGGCAGCAAACTCCTCCCGCTTCTGACGCCGCTGTTCACGATGATGGGCGAACCACGGCGCCATCGGGTGGTCAGGGCTGTCGAGCGGCTCGAGGACGACGTCGCCTGGCGGCGTTTCCCCCCAGCTCATGTGACGCGCACCTAGACCGCGATCGGTGCGTACGCTGCGGGAAAGCCGGAGGCGCCGAAGAACCAGCTCTCGATCGCGAAACGAGGGTTGGGCATCGACGGATCGGAGCCGGTCTCGTGCAGGAAGAGCTCGTCGAAGAACAGCGCGTCGCCGGGCTCGAAGATCGGGCGGATGATCTGCCGGTCGCCCGCGGCTTCCTCTGCCTTGGTCCGGGACACCTGAGTGTCCAGGACCGCCTCCTCCGTCTTGGTCGGCGCGTAGCCGTCCAGACGCCGGGGCACGATGTTGAGCCCCGGGGCCTCGTCTCCGCACCGCGACAGCGAGAGCCAGAGGTTCAGCGCGCGGACCGGTCCCATGAACTTGCCGTCCTGGTGCCAGGTGCCCGGTACCGATGGGTCCGCCTTGCGCAGCGTAGTCTTGTGCACGGAGATCAGCGCCGGCTCGCCGAGGTAGCCCGAAACCAGCTGTGGCAGCCCCGCAGCCTGAAACATCTCGTTCATCTCAAAGCTCAGCATCGGCGAGTCGGCGGCGTAGACGCCACCGCCCATCTTGATCCAGGGCCGTCCGAGATAGGGATCGAAGGGCGGGTGCAGGACGAACTCCTCGTAGTAGCCCTCGGCCACGGCTTCGCCCGCGTCATGCCGTTCACGCTCGTCGAAGGAGCGGTCGATCTGGTCAGCGAAGCGCAGCGCCTCGTCGCGGTCCACCAAGCCCCGAACCAGCAGACAGCCGTCACGCAGGATGCCGGCGCGGAGCAGCTCGGGCGTCAGGTCACGAGCCTCGATCGACGGTAGATCGCCGTCGAATTCCGGCAGGCCGTCGTTATCCGGCGCCGGGTGCTCGGGATCGCTCGGGGCCGCACTCAGGTACCGAACCCCGGCCAGGTGGCGGAGCCACAGCAGCCGTCGCTCGGTCGCGCGGCTGCGCTCGGAGCGATTGACCCGGGTGAGCCGGTCGATCTCCGCCAGCAGCTCCTCGTCGCTCCCGCTGAACTCCTCCGGGGGTTGGACCTCGACCGGCTCGAGCTGCTCCGCAGGCGGCGCCTCGGCCAGCGCCGTCTCGGGGCCGCGCGCCTCCCCGGCCTTGCGCGTGAACAGCCTCATACGGCGATCGGCGCGTACTCGCCGGGGAAGGCCGAGCCACCGAAGAACCAGTTCTCCAACGCGAAGCGGGGATTCGGCATCGAGGGATCCGAGCCCGTCTTGTGCAGGAACAGGTCGTCGAAGAACAGCGCGTCCCCCGGCTCGAAGATCGGGCGAATGATCTGCTTGTCGCCGGCGGCTTCCTCGGCTCCCCGCTGCGAGACCTGGTAGTCAAGGATTGCCTCGTCGGTCTGCGCCGTCACGTGGGCGTCGAGGCGTCGCGGGACGATGTCGAGTCCGGGCGCCAGATCTCCACAACGAGAGAGCGAGAGCCACAGGTTGAGCGCGCGCACCTCGCCCATGAACGCTCCATCCTGATGCCAGGCCCCGGGCACGGAGGGGGCTGCCTTGCGGAGCGTTGTCTTCTGCGCGGAGATCAGCGGCGCCTCTCCGAGATAGTCGCGGACCAGCTCGCGCAGGCCTGCTGCCTCGAACAGCTCCATCATCTCGAAGGTCAACCGCGGGCTGTCGGCCGCGAGCACGCCGCCGCCCATCTTGATCCAGTCGCGCGCTATCGGTTCACCGGAACCCGGGAGCGGGCTGAACTCGTCGTAGTAGCCGTCGGCCGCGGTTCCACCGGTGTCGTGACGCTCACGCTCGTCGAAGGAGCGATCGATCTCAGCGGCGAAGCGGAGCGCCTCGTCGCGAGGAACGAGACCTCGGACGAGCAGGCAGCCGTCGCGCAGGATCCCGGCCCGCAGGAGCCCGGGAGTGACGTCCTTGGCGTCGATCTCAGGCAGCCCGGCTTCCACGGTCGGGAGGCGATCGACGTCCGGGTTGGGATGTTGAGGCGCGCTCCCGTTGGTCTGCAGCAGGCGCACGCCGAGCTGATGGCGGAGCTCGATGATCCGTCGCTCGGTGTCCGGGCTGCGCTGCGCTCGATTCTCGGCGTTGAGGCGCTCGATCTCGGCCGAGAGCTCCTCGGTCGTGCCTGCGAAATCGGGCTGTGGGGAATCCGTAGCCGCCTTCGGTGGCTCGGCAACCGCGGTATTGCCCTCGTTCTGCTTACCGTTCTTGCGCTTGAAGCTCCACATGCGACTCAAAATATCACGGCCCCTTTCCTAGTTTGGGCGGTTGTTGGTGCCACCTGTGGCGCGCGCCGGAGCGCCCACGACGGTGGTTCCGGCGGGCACGTCATCGACGACGACGGCGTTGGCGCCAATCTGCGCGCCGGCGCCGATCCTGACGCCGCCGATCACCTTGGCCCCAGTACCGATGCTGACATTTGACTCGATCGTCGCGCCCATCACGTGACCGCCCCTGAGCCCGATCGTAACGAACGGAGCGATCACCGCCCCCGAGTGGATCTCCACCAGCCCATCGGCCACGAACTGGCCGTGGATGATGTAGATGCCCGGATGCAACACGACGGGATCGCCGATCGAGATCTGCGCGATCGCCATCGCGAGGCGGTGGGCCAGGCGCGGGAGCACAGGGACGCCCAGCGCCTGCAGCCGGGCTTTCGCGCGGTAGAGCGCCTGAGCCAGGAACGCGTCGCTGACCCAGGCCAGGCGGAGGATCTGCGTGAGCGCATCGCGCGGAGAGCTGAATTCGTAGCGCTCGCCGCGGTGCAACGCGGTGACGCGCGCGTCGGCCACAAGCGCTTCCCGAAACCGAGGGTGGCGCGCGCGCAGGGCGCGCCAGAACTCGTCTTGCGCTGAGCGCTGATCTTCCTTGACTTCCGCTCCGGCTAGGGCCACGAACGCACCAGAGTAGCGATCCAGGCCGGGTTTGGACCGGTAGTTGCGACTGGGTCTCGTCTACGCTTCGCCCGCGTGGCCTCGCCGACCCTCCAAGTGCAGCTCGAGTCAGAGCTTCCCGCGGAGGTCCACGTGGGCCGCGGGACGGCGCTGTTCGTATGCGGCTGGTGCTTCTCGCCGCAGGCGCCGGTTCGGGGGCTGGAGTTCCTGCTGAACGGGACTCCGCAGCCCGTGATGGCGCACGGCATGCCGCGCCTGGACCCCTTCCGGATGCTCCATCCGGACATCGATCCGTATGCCTCTGAGGGGCTGGACCGCGACCCGGGCAGCCCCGAGGATCCGCTGCTGCTCAGCTATCGCAGCGGCTTCTGGGGGATCGTGCGGATCGACGGCCCCCGGCCCGAGGGTGAGCTGACGCTCTCGCTGCGCGCCCGCCTCGAGGGCGGACAGGAGGCTGAGGCCGACTTGGGCCGCCTCGTATGCGCCACGCTGCCAGAACCCGCGACGGTGGCCTGGCCCGAGGGCGCCTCCGGAGCGCCGGTGGCCGTGTCCATGGCCACCTTCAATCCCCCCCAGGCCCTGCTCAAGGCCCAGATCGACTCGATCATGGCGCAGACCCATGGCAACTGGGTCTGCGTGATCAGCGACGACTGCTCCTCGCCCGAGCGCTTCGCCGCGATCCGCGCGACGGTCGGCGACGACCCGCGCTTCGTCGTCTCGCGCTCGCCGCGGCGACTCGGCTTCTACCGCAACTTCGAGCGCGCGCTGGCGCTGGTCCCCCGCGGACGCCCAGTACGTCGCGCTCGCCGATCAGGACGACTCGCTGGCACCCGGACAAGCTGGCGACGCTGGTGGAGGCGATCGGCTGACGCACAGCTCGTCTACAGCGACGCCCGGGTCGTCTCGCGCGACGGTGCGCTGATCTCCGAGACGTGGTGGAACCGTACGCCGCAACAACCACTCGACCTGCTCTCGCTGCTGGTCGCCAACGCGGTGACCGGCGCGGCATCGCTGCTCCGGCGCGAGCTCCTCGACGACACGCTGCCGTTCCCCCCGGCCCAGTTCGCTCATTTCCACGACCACTGGATCGGCGCTCGTCGCGCCCTGGCGCTCGGCGAGATCGAGTTCGTCGATCGTCCGCTCTACGACTACGTCCAGCACGGCGACGCGTCGCTCGGACACGCCGCGGCCAACCAGATGCCCTCGCTGCGCGATCGGCTCCGCGCACCAGCGCGCGCTGTCGCGAGCGCGTTCGGATGTGGCGTCTGCACTACTTCGTCGACGTCTGCCGGCTGATGCAGTTCGCGACCGTCCTTCAGCATGCGCGGCGGCGACCGCATGACGCGGCGCAAGCGCCGCGCGCTACGGCGCTTCCTGCGACGCCGACCAGTCGCCGGCTGCTCGGTCGGGCAGCTCGCGCTGCGCGGGGCGCGCGAGCTGGTCGGCAGGCCCGAGACGCTCGGCGCCGAGTGGATGCTGTTTCATGCGCTTCGCCTGGCGGCGCCTGCTCGCGCGCCACCGCGCGCGATCGCCCCCACGGCAGCTGCGCCTCGATGCGCTGCCGCCCGCGGACGCTGGTCACGGAGCCCGGCCGACAGGCGCTGCACGACCGGCGGCCGGCGCGATCGCGGACAAGATCGCGCCGCTTGCGCTGGACGCGTCTCCGACGACGCGCCCGCCGCGGATCAATCTGCTGATCCCGACGATCGACCTGCAGCACTTCTTCGGCGGCTACATCGCCAAGTTCAACCTCGCCCGGCGGCTGCCGACCGCGGGCTGCGCGTGCGGATCGTCACGGTCGACCCGGTCGGGCCGCTGCCCGGCGACTGGCAGCGGACGCTCGAGTCCTACAGCGGGCTCGGCGGCCTGTTCGATCGCGTCGAGGTCGCGTTCGGCCGCGAGTCCGCCGGGCATCGAGGTCAGCCGTGCCGACAGCTTCATCGCCACCACCTGGTGGACGGCCCACATCGCGCACCGGCGCCTCGCAGGCCCTCGGGCGCGGAGCGCGTTCCTCTACCTGATCCAGGAGTACGAGCCGTTCACGTTCCCGATGGGCACCTACGCGGCGCTGGCCGGCGAGTCCTACGGCTTTCCGCACTACGCACTGTTCTCGACCGAGCTGCTGCGCGACTACTTCCGGGCCCACGGAATCGGCGTCTACGCGGCCGGCAGCGCGTCGGGTGACGAGGCATCGGCGGCATTCCAGAACGCGATCACGCCGGTCGCGCCGCCCACCGTCGGCCGAGCTCGCCGCGCCGCGAGCCGCGCAGGCTGCTGTTCTACGCCCGCCCGGAGCCCCACGCCGCGCGCAACATGTTCGAGCTCGGCGTCCTGGCGCTCGTCGCGGGCGCTCGAGCGAGGGCGTCTTCGCGAGCGGCTGGGAGCTGCACGGGATCGGCACGGTCGAGCGCGGCGAGCGGATCGACCTCGGCGGCGGGCGCGCTCGAATCTGCTCCCCCGCTCCGACCAGAGCGCCTACGCCGGACCTGCTGCGCGAGCACGACGTCGGGCTCTCGCTGATGTACACGCCGCACCCGAGCCTCGTCCCGATCGAGATGGCCTCGGCCGGGATGCTCACCGTCACGAACAGCTTCGAGAACAAGACCGCCGCGGCGCTGGCGGCGATCTCGTCGAACCTGATCACCGCCGAGCCCACCGTCGAGAGCGTCACCGCGCGCCTGCGCGCGGCGGCCGAGCGGGGTCACCGACTTGCGAGCGGCGCGTACGCGGCAGCGACGTGCCTGGAGCCACCGACTGGGAGGCTGCCTTCGGCCCGACGAGCTGCTCGACCGAGGTCGTCTCGAGCGCTCGAGGCTCGATGCCGCCGCGGTGTGACGGCGGTCGGCCCTGGCTCAGTGGCGCTGGGGCATGGTGAGCCGCGGATCGAGCTCAGCGACCCGGAGCACGCCGAGCTTGATCGTCCGGGAGAATCTTGTCGTCTCGGCGAGCGCCACCCAGGCCGCCAGGTTCATGCGGCTCGCGACGCGTGACGTCCTCGACGATCCGCACGGCCCGCGCTCGATCGTTCTGCGGCCAGCGCACCTGCGCCCCGGAGCAGGTCGACCTGCGAGTCCGGATTGAGCGTGCCGGCCGCGTTGAGCAGCGAGGCAACGTGCGCGGCCTGCGCGGCGGTCAGACACGATCGTCGCTCGAGAGGATCGAGGTCGCCCGGCTCGTGTCGTGCGCCTGGCGGACGCCGAGCGCGAACCACGCGACACACCACCAGCGCGAGCACGACACCGATCCGCGCAGGATTCTCGACGCCCGAATCATCCTCGATCGAGCTCTCTCGAGGGCTCACGCGCCGATGAGCGCTCCCGGGCAGCCGCCGATCTCGGTCGTGATCCCGAACTGGAACGGCCGCGACTGGCTGCCCGGCTGTCTCGGGGCGATCGCCGCGCAGGAGCTCGCCCCGCCGAGGTGATCGTCGTCGACAACGGCTCGCACGACGGCTCGGTCGACTACCTGCGCGCGGCCCATCCCGACGTGCGAGTCCTGGCGCTCGGCCACAACACCGGCTTTGCCCACGCCGCCAACCGCGGGACTCGAGGCCGCGCGGGGAGAGCTCGTCGCGCTGGTCAACACCGACGTCGTGCTCGAGCCGGACTGGCTGGCCCGTATGGTCGCGGCGATCGAGCGCGACCCGCGAGCGCGGCCGCGTCGCCTGCAAGATGCTCTCGCTGGCCGACCCGACCCGTGTCTACGACGCCGGCGACGTGCTGCGCCGAGACGGCGCCTGCGAGCAGCGCGGGCGCTTCGGTACGGACGACGGGCGCTGGGACACGGCCGGGCGAGGTGTTCGGAGCGTGCGCGGGCGCGGCGCTCTACCGGCGCTCGGCGGTGCTCGAGCTCGGCGGGTTCGACGAGCGCTACTTCGCCTACCTGGAGGACGTCGACCTGTCCCTGCGGCTGCGGCTGGCGGGCTGGCGCTGCCGTTATGAGCCGGCGGTCGCATTGCACGCCGGCGAGGGTTCGTCGCACCAGCTGACGGGGGGGCACCATTTCCTCGTGACGCGCAACACGGTCCTGCTCGTGGCCAAGGCATTCCCGGCCGCTGGCTGCCCTTCGTCGCCTACCGGCAACTTGGCTGGGCGTGGCACGCCCTGCGGGAGCATCGCCTGCGCACGCATCTGCGCGGACTCGCGGCAGCCCTGCCCATGCTCCCCGGCGCACTGCGCGCTCGCCGTCGACTGCTGCGTGAGGCGCATGTGCCGGTTGAGGTGGCGGTGCCTTCACGAGCCTTTCGTGGCCCCGGCGCCGGTGGGCATCCGGCACAGATCGCCGGACGATGAGTCGGCTCGTTACTCTGTCGGCTGGTGTCATCGGAAAACCAAAGTGCGAGATGCGCTTGGTGTGGGGCGACGGCTCAACCCTACGCTGTGGGCCTGGCCGCATGCCCGGCCTGCGGCGCGGCGACAACGTATCCGGCGCCAAGCGATGCCGAGCTTGAGCTTGCCTACGCGCACTACCGGCCGCCCTCGGGACGCTTCGCGGGCGGCGGCGATCGAGTGCTGGCGCTTTCGCGCGCGAGCCTCGCGCGGAGGCTCGAGAGAATCACCGCGCCGGGACCGATACTCGACGTCGGCTCCGGCGACGGATCGCTGCTGCGCGCGCTGCGCGCCCAGGGCCGCGAGGCGGTTGGGCTCGAGCGGGCCTCCAGCGGCGACGGCGTCTACGCCTGCGAGATCACCGACTTCGAGGAGCGCATCGGTGGCTGGTCGGGCGTTGTCTTCTGGCATTCGCTGGAGCATCTTCGTGACCCCGCCGCGGCGATCGATCAGGCCGCCGAGCTGCTAGCGCCCGGCGGGTCGCTTGTGATCGCCGTCCCCAACCTCGACAGCTGGCAAGCGCGCTTTCTCGGTACGCGCTGGTTTCACCTCGACCTACCGCGGCACCTCGTCCACCTGCCCGCCTCCGCGCTGCGGACAGGCGTCGAGGCACGGGGCTTTCAGATCGAACGCTGTAGCTACTGGCGCGGTGGTCAGCTGCTCTTCGGGTGGCTGCACGGGATGGTGGGCGGCCTTCCCGGGAACCCGGACCTCTACAGCGCGATCCGGCGCCCCGAGGCGCAGGACACTGCGATTGCCGGGCGGCGACGCGCCGCCGTCCTCGCGGCCGCAACGGCACTTGCCCCGGCGGCGGCCGCGATGGCGGCCGGCGAGGTCGCGGCCCGCGCCGGCGGCACCGTGTATCTGGAGGCGCGCCGTCGATGATCACCGGCGAACGCGTCACAACGACTGAGGGCGGTTTCAACCCTACGTTCCAACGGCACGTGGCGGCGTACCGACTCTGCGCGCCGTTACTGCCGGAGGGCCGCTTGCTTGATCTCGGGTGCGGCGTCGGGCACTCCTATCAGGAGCTGGCGCCGCGCGTCACCGTCGGGGTCGACCTCGACGCCGACGCGCTCGCCAGTCAGGACCGCGAGACGCGTGTTGCCGATATGCGAAGCCTGCCGTTCCCGGCGGAGTCCTTCGCTTCGGTGCTCTCGGTGCAGTCGATCGAACACGTGCCGGATCCCGAATCGGTGCTGGCCGAGGTGGTGCGCGTGCTCGAGCCGGACGGCTGCGCGGTGTTCGTTACGCCGAACCGACTCACGTTCGGGCGCCCAGACGAGATCATCGATCCGTATCACTACGTCGAATACGACGCAGCGCAGCTGCGCGCGCTGTGCGAGCCGTTCTTCGCGCGCGTCGAGATACGCGGGCTGCAGGGTTCAAAGCGCTACAGCGCGCTGGTCGAGGCTGAGCAACGAGAGCTCGACCGCCTGCTTGCGCTCGATCCGGCACGCCTGCGTCGGCTGGTGCCCCGCCGCGCCCGCCAGTGGCTGTACGACTGGCGCCTGAGTCGCGATCGAGTCACACCGCGGGCCGGGGCGCTGGAGATCGGGCCGGAGGACTTCCGCCTGACGCCGGACCAGTTGGATCAGGCGCTCGACCTCGTTGCGGTCTGCCACCGGCGCTGACGCGGCACGCAAATCCCGGGGGCCCCGCTTCTCAGGGCGTGAACTTGCGCGAGCGGACGATGCTGGCGCGGTGAAGCACAAACCGTGCTGCCGCGACGAGGGTCTTCAGGCCATAAACGATCGACTGCGCGGCCGAAGCCGACGAAGCCTCCGGGAAGTACAGTGTCTTCGCCGGGACCTCCTCGATCCGGAAGCCGAAATGCACCGCCTGCATGATCATCTCGGAGTCGAAGACGAAGTCGATCGAGTTGCGGAGAAACGGGACGGTCAGCAGCAGTTCGCGTGAGAAGGCTCTGTAACCGGTGTGCAACTCGCTGAAGTCCGTCCCAAGCACGCGATTCTCGATTGTGGTCAAGCTCCTGTTCGCGAGGTACTTGTAGCGCGGCATTCCGCCCGCCCGCCACGCCCCGGGCTCGGCCAGCCTCGAGCCGAGCACCATATCCGCCTGGCCGCGCAAGATCGGCTCGACCATGTGCGGGATCAACTGCGGTTCGTACTGCCCGTCGGGGTGGAGCATCACGACGACGTCAGCGCCGCGCTGCAACGCCTCGAGGTAGCACGTCTTCTGGTTGCCACCGTAGCCGACGTTGTGCGGGTGCCAAATTACGTGGAGCGGCAGTCGTCGGGCGACGTCGACCGTGCTGTCGGTTGACTTGTCGTCCACGAGGATGATCTCGTCGACCACATCCGTCGGGATAGCCGACACAGTGCGCTCGAGCGTGCGCGCCGCATTCCGCGCCGGCATCACGACGACGACCTTCGCGCTGGCCGCCGACTCCGATGGCGTCGAGCCCGCGTCGCGTTGAGGGGAGATTTCTGCCCGGGATCCCAAGGAGCTGCGCAGCTTACCTTGCGCTGTCGGATCGGGGTTCCCACCTTGGGCCACGCGACTCGTCTGGCCGGTGAGAATTATCCAAGGCAACTATTAGGCACCACTTTCTGTAGTTACCGCGAAATATCGGCACAGGCAATGGAGTCGAAGGACCTGACGCTCAACTTCGACGACTGGGAGCCTGGTTCTCGGTCGTCTAGCCTGCGTCGCCGTCGGTTGTGCCTTCGTTCACGGTCACCGAGGCAAGCGGCTCCTCACGAAGGTCCGGGGTCGGAGGAGCGGAGGAGCCTTCAGCGGACTTGGCTCCCGCGTTGCGCCCGGTCAGGCCACGCAGCGGTGGCCAACGACGCAGCCGCATGATGGGGCGCTCGAAAGCGTAATAGCTCGCGGCGGCACAGCCGCATGAGATGACAAAGCCGAACACGAAGACGAATACGTACCGCAGCGCGATATGCGAATCGAGGGCGAACTTGTTGAGCTGCTGGATCACGATCGTGTGGTACAGGTAGAACGCATATGACACCAGGCCCACCCACGCCAGCCAAGGGTGCCGTAGCGCCCGTCGCGCAAGACCGCCAGCGTTGGCGCCGAGCACTCCAGGCAGCAAGATGAGGAGGGCAACGACTCCATAGAGCACGTGCACGGCGACTTTCACCGCCACACTGTTGCTCAAACGGGGCAGCTGATGCGCGAGCGCGAAGCACGCGGCGGCGCCCAGCCACAGCGACGTCGGCCATCTGATCACCAGGCGCGTCGCCCACGAGCCCTGCGCGCGGCTCTCCTCGGTGACGCTGAGGATCGCGAGCCCCATCCCCAGGGCGAACCAGGTGAAGGTTCCGGCCAGGGTTGAGACAGTCGCGTAGTTGGCGAAGTCGTGGAAGTGGGCTCGAAAGGCCAGCGACGACGCCGTGAGCACCACGAGCAGCACCACGTCGCCCCGCACCGACCGCGGATTGCGCCCGAACCGGGCCGCCAGGTAGGCGAATGCGGGCAGCGCGGCGTAGAACGTGACCTCGATGCACAGCGTCCAGGCCGCGCCGATCCCCTCGCCGATCGTGTTGAGGCTGTAGATTTGGCCGAAGCCGTAGAAGATCCACCAGTTGTGCGCGGTCACGCCGCTCACGTAGCCGGCCATCAGGAACAGCGTCAGGGCGATCCAATACGCCGGAACGATTCGCAGCACCCGGCGGCGCGCGAAGTCTCGAATGACGACCCTGCGCCCACCGCGGCGCGCGGCCAGGAACGGCCGGTAGAGCAGGAATCCGGAGATCAGGAAGAAAATCGCCACCCCCTGATCGGCCAACTGCGCGGCCCACAGAAAGATCGTCTGATGCAGCGCGTAGGCCTGCGTTCCCGTCACGGTATGACCGAGGAACACGCTCAGCGCGGCGATCGCCCGCAGGGAGTCGAACAGTGGGAAACGCGGGTTCCCCGGCGGGGGAGCGAGGTTGGGCGCGAGCTCGGGAGCGACATCCGGTCGCCGCGCGTGCGGAGTTCTCTGGTCGCGCAAGACCCGTCTGAAGCTAGCCATGCCGCGCCAAAGCGTCAAGCTGGCGGCCGCCGACAGGGCGCGGCTCCGAGCAAGCCTCGACTTACAATAATTGCCTCGTTCTCCGCCTCCGATCCCACCCCCACATCACGGCCCTGCTGGTGGCCGCGGTGGCCGCTCTGGCCGCGTTCCTGCCCGCCGGTCGGGCCGCGGCGCTGACTCCCCTCTGCACGACCCATTGGGTCGGAGCATGGGCCGCCAGCCCGAGCGACGCCAGCCGGGCCAATCGCTTGGCTGACCAGACGCTGCGGATGCTGATCGCCCCCCATCTGCGCGGAGGCATCGTGCGCCTGCACCTGAGCAACCGTCTGGGCTTGCAGCCGGTGACGCTCGGACCGGTCACGATCGCGGCGGCCGGCGCCGGCTCGTCGCTGGGACCCGGAGGCCCGCGGGCCGTGACGTTCGCGCACCGGCGCAGCGTCACGATTGCTCCCGGCCATGACGTGCTGAGCGACTCAGTGACCCTCAATGTGGAGCCCTTCAGGCGCCTGGCCATCAGTGTTTACGTGGGGAACGAGGTCGACACGCCGACCGAGCACTTGTTCACCCGCCAGCGGAGCTACATGACGCCGCCCGGCAGTGGCAACCACAGCGGGGATCGGGGCAGCGCGGCGTTCACCCAGAGAACCACCACGTCGGCCTCGACCGGCTGGTACTTCCTGGACGGGCTCGATGTCGAGGCCCCGGGCGACACCGGGGCGGTGGTCACCTTCGGCGACTCGATCACCGACGGCTTCCAGGGCGGCGGGGGTTCTTCGACCTTCGATCAGCTCGCGACGATCGATACCAACGCTCGCTATCCCGATGACCTCGCGCGCCGCCTGATCGCCGCTCAGGTCCCGCTATCGGTCCTCAATGCCGGGATCGCGGGCAATCGGCTCCTGGACTCAGGACCGGACGCGAGGCCCTCGGGCAGCGGCGTCGCCCGCTTCGAACTCGATGCCCTCGCGCTCTCCGGCGTGTCCGACGTGATCGTGCTCGAGGGGATCAACGACATCGACGGCGCCGACGCGAAGACGGCCCAGGAACTGATCGCGGGCTACGAGCAGCTGATCCGCATGGCACACGCCGCGGGCGTACACGTGCAACTCGGCACGCTGACGCCGGGCGGCTGGTCGAGTACCTCGATTCACGGGCCCGACGATCGGGTCCGCCAGTCGGTCAACCAGTGGATCCGCGACGAGCGCCTGTCGGACGGCATCGTCGACTTCGATGCCGCCGTCCGCGATCCCGGCACCCCCTACCGGCTCAGGGACGACTACGACGACGGCGACCATCTGCATCTCAGCCCCGCGGGGTACGGCGCCATGGCCGCGGCGGTCCCGTTGAGCCTGCTGCACGGGCCGACATGCCGTCCCGCGCTGCGGATCCGCCTCACGTCCGGTTCGCCCGTCACCAACCGCGTGGTCAATCTGGGCATCATGGTCTGGCGCGCGGTCGGCGGCCGGTGGCAGCCCGCCACCGGGGTGCGGGTGAGCCTCGGTGACCACCATGGCTCGACCGACGGGCGCGGGCGCACGGTCCTGCGGGTGCGCTTCCATCGGGTCGGGATCTACTCGATCGTCGCCCAGAGGGGTGGCGTCCCGGAGGCCACCCTCGCGGTGCGGACCGCGGCGAGGTAATCCCCCATCCCGGTAGGCTTCGCTCCGATGAGCACGGATGCCCCGACCGTTCCGCGGTTCGGTCTGCCCCTCGCGTTGCCCAGGTTGCGCGCGCTGGGCGAGTGGAACTCGACCCGGGATCGGAAGCGCTGGCCGACACCACCGCAGGGCGACGGGCGACCCGTGATGCTGATCCCGGGCTTCATGGCCGGTGACGGGAGCCTAACGCGGATGGCACTATGGCTACGCAGCGGCGGCTACGAGCTTGCGCGCAGCGGGATCGTCTGGAACACCGGCTGCCTGGAGCCGACCGTGACCTCGCTCGAGCAGCGACTCGAACACGCGGTGCAACGCGCCGGCCGTCCGGCGCTGCTCGTCGGACAGAGCCGCGGCGGCGTGATCGGGCGCGTGCTCGCGGTCCGTCGTCCCGACCTCGTCGAGACACTCGTTGCGCTCGGCTCACCGATCCTCGACCAGCTGGCGGTCAAGCGCCACGTCTGGCCCTCGATCGCCGCCGTCGGAATGCTGGGCACGATCGGCGTGCCCGGCATGTTCAGCATCAGCTGCGCGCGCGGCGACTGTTGCGCCGTCGCCCGGACCGAGACGCTGGCCTCGCTTCCCGGCCACGTCAGGTTCCTGTCGTTCTTCTCGCGCAGCGACGAGGTCGTCAGGTGGGAGGCCTGCCTGGATCCCGCGGCCACGCCGGTCGAGGTGGAGACGAGCCACATCGGTATGGCGATGGCCGAGTCCGTGTGGAGCGCACTCGCGGCCGAGCTCGAACACTAGAGGCGTGGAGATCCAGCAGCGGGTAGGGACTTCCCCATGAGCCGCCGCCATCCACACCGGGCAGATCGCGCGATACCGGTTTCCGGTGTCAGCCAATAGGCTGCGCCCATGGCGAGGGGGTTCCCCGTGAGCCGGCTGCGTGGCGATCTGCGTGCCCAGACCTCGAACCTTGGACCGGCGGTCATCTTTGCACTGCTGGCCATATGGGCCTTTGCGCCACTGGTTTCGCTCGTCGTCTACGTCGGCCAGCACGGCGGGGTTCTCACGGGCGCGAATGGGACCGACGCGTTTGACCAGATGGCCTACCTGGCCTGGATCCGCGACGAGGGCGGCCATCTGCTCGCGTCGAATCTGTGGGTCCTCGGGCCCACGCCGCATGACTACGTGCATCCGATGTACGTCGTCTCGGGCCTGCTCTGGCGGATTGGCCTGGGTGTTCAGCTCAGTTATCTGATCTGGAAGCCGGTCGCGTTGCTGGTCATGTTCTTCGGCTTCACGGCCTATGTCCGCCATCTGCTTCCGGGCCGGCGCGGCCAGCAGGCTGTCGCGCTGTTCCTGGCTCTCTTCTATGCCAGCCCCGTGCCGGCCGTGGCGAATTGGACCGGCCATCTCTCGGCGATCCACCGGTTTCAGTTGACCCTGGCCACCACCGACGCGAACTCGGCCCTGAACCTCTGGGGGTTCGAACACACGGCGATCGCCATCGGCCTGATGCCCGTATTCCTGATCTTGGCCGAGCGGCTGATCGCCCGCGGCGAAGCGGCCCGTCGGACTCGGCGAGGCTGGGCGGTGCTGGCCGCCCTGGCCGGTTTGCTCGTGTCCTGGCTGCACCCGTGGCAGGGGCTGATGCTGCTGGCGATCGTGGCCGGCCTCTTCGCGTTCAAGCCACCGCGAAGGCGCTACCTCGCGTTGGCGATTCCCGCGATCGCCACGCTACTGCCGTTGATCTATGGATTTGTCCTGACACGCTCGGATGCGTCCTGGGCGGCATTCGAGCAGCAGAGCACGACGTCGTCGGGCACCGCGCCGGTTTGGGCGCTGGTCGCCTCCTTCGGTCCCCTGTTCCTATTCGCCGTGCTCGGGTTGCGCCGCTCATCCGAGGACCGCGAGTGGATGCTCGTGCTGTGGCTGATCGCCTGCGTCTTCGTCTACTTCCTCGTGCCCCAATTCCCGCCGCACGCACTCAGCGGCGTCACTCTTCCGCTCGCCGTGCTCGCCGTGCGCGGCTGGGAGCGTTTGCGCCTCCGCGCCCGCGCCAGCGTGGGCGCGGCAGCTCCCGTGGCGGCAGTGGCCGTGCTCTGCATGACCGTCCCCGCCGCCGTATACGAAGCGCAGGGCGTCGGCAACGACCTGGCCCACACGATCTCCGGGGGGCTTGATCGGCAGCTGCTCATGCTCTCGCCCGACCAGGCCGCGGCGATGCGCTACCTCAGTCGTGTGAAACGCCCCGGGGGCGTGCTGACCCCGTGGTACCTATCCATGTCCGTACCCGGGTTCACCGGCCGACCGGCCTACGCCGGCCATCCGCAGTGGCAACCGCACGCGAACGTAGCGATCGACACCGCATTCTTCACTCCTGGCGTCGGCGCCGCGAGCGGTGCGTCGCGGCGGGCGATCCTCCTCCAGACGCAGGCGAGGTTCGTGCTCGCCGACTGCGGCGCGCCGGCGCGCCTCGCCGCCGACATCGCTCCGCTCGCGCGGCCGGTGGGCCGGTTCGGCTGCGTCACGGTGTACGAGCGGAACTGAGCGCGCTGCGTTGGAGCGCGCCTAGTAGCGGCGGTAGACGAGCACGTCGGTCGGAATCCCGGCCCCGTAGTGCCGACGCGCCACGAACCGAAAGCCCGGTTGCTGGGGTGTGCCGATCTTGAGCTCGCGGGCAAGTCCGTCGTCGAGAATCATGTAGGCGCGACCGCCGCTGGGTACCGAGCTCCACTTGGCCGCCGGTACGACCCGATGCGGCTTGCGAAACTGCATCGGGATCGGCTGGGCGCCCTGCCACGAGACAATCGTGACGGCATCGCCCGGTGCTGCGGACCGGTCCAGATAGCTCGCGATGTCGCGGTATGGCCCCCGATCCCACGCGGCACCGAGGCTGCGGATGGTCGCGGCGATGAGCGTGATCATCAGCACCGAGACGGCCACCGCCGCGAGCCGACCGCGCAGCGCCACCAGCAGCGCGCCGAGCACCACGGCTGCGGCCGGCTCGGACGCCGACAACCCGCGCGGTAGCCACAGGTCCGTGACGATGAGGCTGTAGAGCAGCAATCCGACCGGCGTGGCCAAGGCCAGCAGGACCAGCAGCGGTAGCCGCGAGGGCATCCGCGTCCGGGTTGCGCCCGCCGCAGCGCGCCAGTTGAGGGCCAACGCAACCGCGCCGGCCAGCGCGCATATCCCGACTATCACCGCTCCCAGGGTCGTCGGAATGGTCCGCAGCGGTGCCCACGGATGCCCGAGCAGCGGGCGGATCGGGTCGGTGAGAACGTGCGTGACGCTCAGCGGGTAGAGGCCGCCGATGACTCCCAGCGCCTTGCCGCGCACGTGGGGTAACCACGGTACGTAGATGAGCGCGATCAGCACGTTCGCCACCAGGGGCTCCTTCAGCCGGTCTCGGCTGACCCACAGCGACCAGATCGCCTGTGCGGCGAGCACGAAGATCGACGTGTAGTGCGAGTAGGCGGCGGCGGCCGCCGCGAGCACGTAGAGCAGCCACCACCACCGGCCGCCTGTGTCGACCGCTCTCACGAGGGCCAACGTCGAGAGCGCCACGAAGAAGGTCATGGTCGCGTAGGGGCGCGCCTCCGACCCGTAGAAGATCGCGTACGGGACCAGGGCCACGACCGCCGCGCCGATCAATCCGGCGATGCGGCCTACCGTCGCGCGACCGAGCGCATAGATCACGGGCACCGTGGCCGTGCCCAGGATCACCGAAGGAACGCGCATCCATATCGTGGGATCGCCGAGCTTGGCCGAGACCCAGGCGAGCGCGAAGAACAGTGGTGGCGAGTTCTCGCCACCGGTGTGAATATTGCTGATTACCGAGCCGAAGCTGCGACCGACGACATCCTGATAGGTGAACGACTCGTCGCCGATCAGGCTCGTATGGAGCTCGCTGAGACGGAGCGCCAGCGCTACCGCGGTCAGAAGGCCGACCAGAAGCAGCTCAGCCGTGCCTTGACGGACGCCGGCGATTGTTCTGTCCGGCGGCCGAGAATGCGCGTCTAGTACGGCGACGCTCACGCCAGAGCACCCATGGGAAGACCCCCGGTTTCCACACCTGCGAGTCGACGCGGGATTCTAGACGTCCATCGTTTCACGGATGAGACAAGGTATCGGTCGGTGGCGCGGGCGGTTCGGCCAACGAGCGTGCTTCCCGCCGAGGCGTGGCATGAATCCCACGCCGCAGCTAGCGCGCCACGGGAGCCAGCAGCCGGCGGTAATACGGACGAAGGCCCTCGCGCTCGTAGAGGGCGACCGCGTCGAGATTCGACCGACCCCGCCCACCGACCAGAACTCCTCGCCGCGCTCGCCGAGCAGCTCGCGTGCGGCGGCGATCAGTCTCGTTCCCAGCCCTGCCCCGCGGGCCCGTTCAGCGACGGTCAGCGTCTCGAGCTCGCCGACTCGATCGCCGAGCTGCCACGTTGGCCCGGGCACATGAGTCCGAACCACCGCATATCCATCGGGCGCACCGCCCCGACCGGCCTGGGCGACCGCCATCAGCAGCCAACCAGTCCCCTCCCCGGAGCCACTCGGCGTACTGGACCCGCCGCAGGCGCCAGGCCTCGGACGCGTCACGCAGCGGCCAGCGCGGCTCGACGATCTGCTCGTGATGCTCGACCAGCTCGCGCCAGAGCGGTGCGACAAGGTCGACGTGCTGCGGTCCGCCGCGCAAGATGCGGTGCGCCCCCCGAGCGTTCATGTGCTCAATTTTGGCAGCCCGGACCGGGGACCTATCCCTGCTCGCGGGCCCGATTCCGGGACCGTGCCACCTTCTGTCGCGCCGTGGCCTCGAGCACGACCTTCCGCAGACGGACGGCCTCCGGGGTCACCTCGACGCACTCGTCCTCGCGCAGGAACTCGAGCGCCTGGTCGAGCGACAGCTCCCGCTTGGGAACCAGCCGGACGAGCTCGTCGGCCGTCGAGGAGCGGATATTGGTGAGATGTTTCTCCTTCGTGGCGTTCACGTCGAGATCCTCGGCGCGGGCGTTCTCGCCGACGATCATGCCCTCGTACACCTGATCGCCGGGCTCCACGAAGAGCGTGCCGCGCTCCTGCAGATTGAACAGAGCGAAGGCGGCCACGGTGCCGCGCCGGTCGGCGACCAGCGAGCCCGTCGGGCGGGTGCGCAGCTCACCGTGCCATGGCTCCCAGCGATCGAAGACGTGGTGGACGAGCCCGGTGCCGCGAGTCTCGGTCAGGAACTCCGTACGGAAGCCGATCAGGCCGCGCGCCGGGACCAGATACTCCATCCGGACCCAGCCCGTCCCGTGGTTGATCATCTGCTCGAGCCGCCCCTTACGCAACGCGAGCAGCTGCGTGACCACGCCAACGTAGTCCTCGGGGGCGTCGACGCTCATGCGCTCGACCGGCTCGTGGACCTTGCCCTTGATCTCGCGCGTGACGACCTGGGGCTTTCCCACCGTCAGCTCGAAGCCCTCGCGGCGCATCAGCTCGACCAAAATGGCCAGCGCCAGCTCACCGCGGCCCTGAACCTCCCAGATGTCCGGCCGCTCGGTCGGGTTGACGCGCAGCGAGACATTGCCGATCAGCTCACGCTCGAGCCGGGCGTTGACCTGGCTGGCCGTGAGCAGATTCCCGTCCTGCCCGGCCAGGGGCGAGGAGTTGATGCCAATGGTCACCGAGAGCGAGGGCTCGTCCACGGTGATGACCGGCAGCGGCCGCGGGTCCTCGGGGTCGGCGAGCGTCTCGCCGATGGTGATCTCGGGGATCCCGGCGACGGCGATTATCTCGCCCGGTCCGGCCTCGTCGGCGTCGACGCGTTCGAGCGCCTCGGTGACGTAGAGCTCGGTGACCCTGACGCGCTCCGTGTTGCCCTCGGCGCGACACCAGGCGACCGTCTCGCCGCGCCTGATCGTCCCGTGACGCACACGGCAGATGGCCAGCCGCCCCACGTACGGCGAGGCGTCGAGATTGGTCACGTGCGCCTGCAGCGGGTGCTGCGGGTCGTACTCGGGCGCCGGAACGTGCTCCACGAGCAGGTCGAGCAGCGGCTGGAGGTCGGTGCCCGGCACGGCCTGCTCGAGCGACGCCCAGCCGGCCTTGGCGTTCGTGTAGACGATCGGGAACTCGATCTGCGACTCGTCGGCGTCGAGATCCAGGAAGAGCTCGTAGACCTCGTCCACCACCTCGTCGATGCGCGCGTCGGGACGATCGACCTTGTTGACCACCAGGATCACGGGCAGGCGGGCCTCGAGGGCCTTGCGCAGCACGAAGCGGGTCTGGGGCAGCGGGCCCTCGCTCGCGTCCACGAGCAGCAGCACGCCGTCGACCATCGTCAGCCCGCGCTCGACCTCTCCGCCGAAGTCGGCGTGGCCCGGTGTGTCGACGATGTTCAGCTTGACCGCGCCGTAGCGGACGGCGGTGTTCTTGGCCAGGATCGTGATCCCCTTCTCGCGCTCGAGGTCCATCGAGTCGAGCACGCGGTCGGCCACGTCCTGGTTGGCGCGGAAGGCCCCGGACTGCCAGAGCATGGCGTCGACCAGCGTCGTCTTGCCGTGGTCGACGTGAGCCACGATCGCCACGTTCCGGATGTCTTCCCGCTTGGCCATTGGCCTCACTGTACGCACCGTTCGGCCGCGGTAGCCTGTTGGCGAAATGTCAATAGCGGTGGGTCCCCTGCACGGCGTCAAGGTCGTCGAGGTCGCGAGCATCGGCCCCGGACCGTTCGCAGCCATGATGCTCGGCGACATGGGCGCCGAGGTGATCCGTCTCGAGCGCGCGGGAAGCGGAGGCGGCCTGGGCTCGGGCTCATGGAACGTGACCAACCGCGGCCGGCCGTCGGTGGCAGTCGATCTGAAGAACCCGGAGGGGCGCGAGCTCGTGCTGCGCCTGATCTCCGACGCAGAGGCGCTGATCGAGGGCTTCCGCCCGGGTGTGATGGAGCGACTCGGGCTCGGACCGGCCGAGGCGCTCGAGCGCAACCCCGCGCTCGTCTACGGGCGCATGACCGGGTACGGGCAGGACGGCCCGATGTCCGCGGTCGCCGGACACGACATCAACTACATCTCGCTGGCCGGCGTGCTCGGTTCATTCGCCCGCCGGGGCGAGCGGCCGCTGTTTCCGCTGAACCTCGTCGGCGATTACGGCGGTGGCGGCATGCTGCTGGCCTTCGGCGTGGTCTGCGGGGTGCTCGAGGCGCGTAGCTCCGGCCTCGGGCAGGTCGTCGACGCCTCGATGGTGGAGGGTTCCGCCGTGCTCTCGACGCTGATCCACGCGCTCCGGCACGCCGGCATGTGGGGCGACGAACCGGGCACCAACCTGCTCGACTCCGGCGCGCACTTCTATGAGGTCTACGAGACCTCCGACGGAGGCCACATCGCGGTCGGCGCGCTGGAGCCGCAGTTCTATGCCGAGCTCCTGCGGATCCTCGCGATCCCCGCGGACGAGGCGCCCCAGATGGACCAGGCCCGCTGGCCCGAGCTCAAGGAGCGCTTCGCCGCGGTGTTCCGCACGCGCACCCGAGATGAGTGGGCCGGCCTGCTCGAGCACGCCGAGGCCTGCGCCACCCCAGTGCTGTCGATGGCGGAGGCACCCTCGCACCCCCACAACGTCGCCCGTGGCGTGTTCGTCGAGGTCGACGGGATCACGCAACCGGCCCCCGCACCCCGCTTCTCCCGCACCGCGCCCCAGATCACCTTGGGCGCCCGCGACGCCGGCGCAGACACCGACACGGCACTGAGCGCCTGGGGCGTGTCGGCCGACGAGATCGCCGCGCTCCGAGCCGGAGGCGCGATCGCGTAGGAAGGGCGCTGCTCGGGGGTCCGAGCGGTTCGGGTGGGTTCCGGTGGGCTGGGGGGTTCGGGACGGGCCGGGGCTAAACGGCGGCCGGGGATGGGGGCGCGGGTCTCAGCGCGAACTGTCGGGATTTCGTACGCACCAGCGCAACTTTTCCCAGACAGTTCACCCCGGCCGGCGCATCCGCCGCCGGCCATCCCGTCCCCATCCGCCGCCAGCCACGGCCCTCCCAGCCGCCGTTCACGCCGTTACGCCGGGCCGCCCAGGGCCGCCGAGCCGCGCCGAGCCGCCGGGCCGCCGACCCGCGCCGAGCCGCCGGGCCGCCCAGGGCCGCGCCCGGCCGCCCAGGGCCGCCGCGACCCGCGCCGAGCCGCCGGGCCGCCGACCCGCGGCCTCGGGCCCCCACCCGTGCCCACAGAAAACCCTCACCCTTGACAAACAACATGTAACGATATATCGTGATGCATCATCAATACTTCATACCAGGGAGCACATATGTCTTGCTATTCCATTTCACAACCGGCGGGCTTCGCACCATGGACCCGCCAGACCCCGCCCTGGTCGCGGCACTTCGCGAAGCGAATGGCCAAGGCAAACCTGATCTCCGGGGGCCATCGCCACGGTCATCGACGCGGATCGGGACGGCCCAGCGGGCCGCCCTGGGCCCGCGGCGGCTTTCCGTTCGGCGGGCCCGGCGGCGCCGCTGGTGGGCCTTTCGGCCCAGGGCGTTTCGGTCCGGGACGGCGCGCGGGTCGCGGCGACGTGCGCGAGGGAATCCTCACGCTGTTGAGCGAGGAACCGATGCACGGCTACCAGATCATGCGCGAGCTCTCCGAGCGCAGTGGCGGGGCGTGGCGGCCCAGCCCCGGCTCCGTGTACCCGACTCTCCAGCAACTCGAAGACGAGGGCCTGATCGTCTCGGCCCAGTCCGATGCGGGCAAGCGCGTCTTCGAGCTGACCGACGCCGGTCGCGAGCGCGTGAGCGCGAGCGCCGATTCGCCGGCCCCCTGGGAGGCGGCGGCCACCGAGGTCGACGACGAGCTCATCGAGCTGCGTGACCTCGCCTTCACGGTCGGCGCGGCGGTCATGCAGGTCGCGCACGCCGGAGGCCCCAGCCAGATCGCCAAGGCCCGGGAGATCCTCAAGGACGCACGCCGCGGGCTCTACCGCCTGCTGGCCGAGGACGAGGACTCGGGTCAGGGCGGTTCAGCCGACGAGCCGCGCGGCACGGGCGGCGACGAGTCGTAGGACGCACCTGCGCACCCCGCGCACCCGCGGCCGCCTCATAGGGCGCCCGTCGGCAGCGCGGCGCCGGCACGGGCGGCCGCCTCAGTCGGGGCGGCCGCCCGTCGTCACGTAACCCTCAAGCGCGTGCGTTCAGAGCGGCCCTGACGCGGGCGTGCAGATTCGTCCTTGCCTGGGTCCACTCGTCCTCGAGGATCGAGTAGTACGCCGAGCTGCGCGGCGTGCCGTCTGCGGCAATCGAGTAGTTGCGCAGCACCCCCTCGAAGCGCGCCGGGATCGCTTCGAGGGCTCGCCGCGAGCGCTCGTTGCGCTCGTCGGTGTCGAAGTCGACCCGAATGCAGCCGAGCGCGTCGAAGGCGTAGCCGAGCTGCAACAGCTTGGCTTCGGCGTTGGCGCCCGTCCCCCATGCCGACGGCGTCATCCACGTCCAGCCGATCTCGATTCCCCGGTCGTCCGGACGCGGGGTGCAGAAGCTTGTGCTCCCGATCGGCCGTCCAGAGCGCGCGTCGAGCGTCGCGAAGTGCGACGAGGTGCCCAGCACCCGCGCGCGCACCGCACCCTCGAACCAGTCCGCGAACGCCGCCTCGCTCGCGCCGGGATTGAAGGGCCACCACGTCCAGATCTCCTCCGGCCGCGCGGCGTCGAAGAGCCCCGCGAAGTGCTCGGCCGTGAGCGGCTCGAGGACCACGATCTCCCCGACCAGGCGCGGCGCGAGATCCCAGCTCGGCGTCTGCGAGGTGAAGGTCACGATCACGAGGATGACATCACGTATGGCGCGAGCGTCCGCCGGACAGCCATTACCGTGACAGCCATGCAGCGAGTCGCCGCCAGGCCCACGCGCATCGACGGCGACGTCCGGCGTCTGGTCCTGGTCGTGAGCGCGGTCGTGTTCGTCGACACGATGTTCTACGCGGTGATCGTGCCGCTGCTTCCGGGCCTGGCCCGCGAGCTTCATCTCTCGAAGCTCTCGGCCGGTCTGATGACAGCGAGCTACCCGATCGGGACACTGGTCGGTTCCCTTCCCGGAGGCCTTCTGGCGGTGCGCGCCGGGCCGAAGTTCACCGTCTGTGTCGGCCTTGCGCTGCTCGCCTGCTCGACCGTCGCCTTCGCGCTGCTGCACAACGCGGCGCTGCTCGACGCGGCGCGCTTCGTGGAGGGGGTGGGCGGCGCGTGCTCATGGGCGGGAGGCCTGGCCTGGATAGTGGCCGAGACTCCGGCCGATCGGCGCGGCGCCATGATCGGGCGCGCCCTCGGGGCGGCGATCGGAGGGGCGCTCTTCGGACCCGTGATCGGGACGGTGGCGACGGCGACAGGCCGACCGCTGGCCTTCGGCGTGCTCGTCCTCGCCTCCCTCCTGCTGATCATCGTCGCCGTGCGGCTCCCGTCACACCACGTCGAGTCGCAGCAGGGCATGCGCAACCTTGGCCGCGCACTGCGCGGCCCGGGGATCACGATCGGCATGTGGCTGGTCGCGTTGCCGGCGCTGGCCTCGGGACTCATCAACGTGCTCGGACCGCTGCGGCTGCATCGTCTCGGCGCCGCCGCGGCGGCGATCGGTGCGACCTACCTCGTCGCGGCGGCCATCGAGGCGGTGATCAGTCCAGCCGTCGGGAGCCTCTCCGACCGCCGCGGCCGGCTCGTGCCGCTGCGCTTCGGCCTGGCTGTCGCCTCGGGTGCGCTGATCTGTTTCACGCTGCCGCACGCGGCGGGTCCGCTGGCCGTCGTGATCGTCGCGACCACCGCCGCCTTGGGTGTCTTCTGGGCGCCCGCGATGGCCATGCTCTCCGACGCGGCCGAGGCCGACGGGCTGGATCAGGGGCTGGCCGCGGCGCTCATGAACCTCGCCTGGGCCGGGGGCCAGATCGTCGGCTCGGGCGGCGGCGGTGCCGTGGCGAAGATCGCCGGGGACGGCCTGCCGATTGCTGTCGCCGCAGGCATGTGCGTCGTCACTCTGCTCGCGCTGAGCCGCATTTCGAGCCTCCGCGTCCGCGCCGTCCCGTTGTCCGCTCGGGCCACGTCGAGTACGTCAACTGCGCCTGATCGTTCGCGCTCGCGGGCGTAGCATCGCCCCGTTCAGCGCCCGACTAACCACAACCAAGGAGTGTGAGCTCATGCGAGTCTCAACACAGCGTCGTCGCACCGCCCGCGTCATCCTCCTGCTGACGATTACGGCGGGCCTGGCGCTCGGCGCGACTGCCCTCAGCGTGGCGCGGGTCAGACACGGCTCGAGGGGAAGGATCTCGCCCAAGACGATTCATGTGATCGAGCACGCGGTCACCGACACGACCGTGACCTCCGGTGGCTCGGGCGACAAGACGGGGAACCTGCTGACCTTCCACAACAAGGTCTACGACGCAAGGGACGCCAAGCAGGTCGGCACCGACCAGGGTTACTGCGTGCGTATCTCGCCGGCCGACGGCACCTGGGAGTGCAACTGGACGACCTTCCTCGCCCACGGCCAGATCACCGTCGAGGGACCGTTCTATGACACGCATAACAGTGTCCTGGCGATCACCGGCGGTACCGGCGCCTACCGCAGGATTCGCGGTGAGATGAATCTCAACTCGCTGCATGGCGGCACCGAGTACGACTTCATCTTCCACCTGAGCTAGCTGAGATGGGCGGACGCCGGCGCGGGTCTGACCTGCGCCGGCGCCGCTCAGCGGGTAACTTGGCGCGGTATGGCCGAGATCGAGAAGCCCGAGGTCGCCGTACCCTCCGACCAGCCGCCGTCCTATCAGCTCGAGCTCGAGGACATCACGGTCGGAGAGGGCGAGGAGGCGGTGGCCGGGCACATCGTCGAGGTGCACTACGTCGGCGTCTCATGGAAGACCGGCCAGCAGTTCGACGCGTCGTGGGACCGGGGCAGCACGTTCAAGTTCGGCCTGGGCAAGGGGCAGGTGATCCCCGGATGGGATCAGGGCGTGGCGGGCATGAAGGTCGGTGGGCGCCGACGCATCACGATCCCGCCCCAGCTCGGCTACGGCAAGCGCGGGGCCGGCGGGGTCATCGGACCCGACGAGACACTCGTCTTCGTGGTCGATCTGCTCGGCCTGCGTTGAGCGGCTGATCACGGAGCTGCACGACGGCGTTTGAAGAGCCGGCGGGCGCGCCAGCAGCCCTCAGCTCCTGAGCCAGGAGTTGATCAGATCGGCCAGGGCCTCCGGCACCTGCGCCATGAAGGCGTGACCGCAGCCGGCGAAGCCCTCGCAGCGCGTGACGGGCAGCGCGGCAGACAGGATCTCGCGGTTGGCAAAGGGAATCACCACGTCCTCGGTGCCCCCGGCCACCAGCACGGGCGCGATGATCCTGGCCAGCCGAGCGGCCGACGGCTCGGCGTGCCATGCCTCGATCGCCCTTTCCTGTGCCCCCAGCGTCTCGGCTGCCAGCGCGGCTCGGGCCTCAGCGACGAGCTCGCCGAACTCCGCGTCCACCGCGGTGGCCACGGCCGGCGGGAACAGCAGCGCGAGGAGCCGGCTCGCCTGCTCGCGCGGGGTACCCGTGTGGTCGGTCAGGCGAGCCCAGACCTCGGCGGTGGCCGTGACCGCACCCGGACCGCCGGCGTCGGTCGAGAGCAGGACGAGGCGCCGCACGCGCTCGGGCGCCCGCGCGGCGAGCTCCTGCGCGACGAACCCACCCATCGACCAGCCCGCGACGTCGACGGTGTCGAGGCCCAGCGTGTCGAGCAGTGCGAGGGCGTCGCCGGCCATCGTGCCGACGTCGAGCTCGCCCGGGGCCGCTGGGGAGTCGCCGATGCCGCGGTTGTCGGGGCAGATCACCCGTGAGCGACTGCCCAGCGCCCCGAGGAAGCTCGGATCCCAGTCGAGCTTGCTCGCCGCGTACCCATTGATCAGCAAGAGCGGCTCGCCGCCTCCGAGCTCGCGACAGGAGAGCTGGACGGCAGGCATGCGCGCGACTGTATACGTCGGCGTACGGCGGCGGTCCGCCTCGTGCCCGGGCGGCCGTGCGCGGCTCGAGCCGCGCAGTGGCGCCCCTAGGCGCTCGCGCCTACACGCGGAACGGTGACGCGGCGCGGAGCGCGACCTGTGGGCACCAGTGCCGCCTGACGCGAGCGGAAGTCGAACCGCAGCACCTCGTCGGCCGGCACGCCACGACTGAACAGGAAGCCCTGGCCCTGACTGCAGCCGTTCTCCAACAGGATGCGTCGCTGCTGCTCGGTCTCGATGCCCTCGGCGTGTGGGCACATACCCAGGTTCTCGGCCAGCTGGACGATCGTCCTGACCATCACCACGCCGCTCGGCGAGGTCTCGAGGTCGGCCACGAACGAGCGGTCGAGCTTGAGGAACTCGGCCGGCATCTCACGCAGGCGACTGAGCGATGAGAGACCGATGCCGAAGTCGTCGATGGCCAGGCGGAGCCCGTGCTGGGTCATCTCCACCATTAGTGCGATGGCTCGATCGGGATCACGCAGCGCGGTCGATTCGGTGATCTCGATGATGAGGCTGTTCGGGTCGACTCCGGTCGCGTCGATCGTCCTGAACATCCGCTCGAGCAGATCGGGCTGATGAAGCTGGCGCGGCGAGAGGTTGAAGGCGACATCGAAGAGGTGGCCCAGGCGCTGCCACTCCCGGGCCTGCCGGCACACTTCCTCGAAGCCCCAGGCTCCGATCGCCTCGATCAGCCCGGTTTCCTCCGCCAGCCCGATGAACTCGCCCGGGGGGACCATCCCGCGGTCCGGATCCTCCCAACGGATCAGCGCCTCGACGCCGATCAGCTGCCCGGTGTGGAGGTTGACCGACGGCTGGTAGTGCATCACGAACTGCTCGCGGTCGATCGCCTTGCGCAGCCTCGAGAGGAGCGAGAGCTGCGAGCGAGAGGCGGAGTGATCATGATCGAAGAACAGGAGCGTGCCGGGACCGGCCGAGCGTGCCGCTGTGAGTGCGCTCTGGGCCTCGGTGAGCAGCCGCTCAGCCGCCGGGGCGGCCTCCTCCTCACCGGAGCCGAGCACGCTGATGCCCACGCACGCGTCGAGGTAGACCTCGTCGTCGTCGATCATGAACGGCTGGGCAATCTCGGCCTGAACGGCGCGCGCCACCGCCTGCGCCAGCTGCTCGGGGGTCGACATCGGCGTGGCCCCGTGCGCGCCGTGCTCGCCACCGAGTTCGGACAGGAAGATGAGGAACTCGTCCGCGGAGCGGCGCGCGACGAGATCGGCAGAACGGGCCGCGCGCACGATCCGGCCACCGGCCTGGCGCAGCAGCGCATCTCCGGCCTTCGGTCCGAGTCCGTCGTTGGCCAGCCGGAAGCCGTCGAGGTCGACCGCGAGCACGCTCACCGCACCGCCGCGGCGTACGCGCCTCTGCATCGCCAGTCGTAGGTCCTCGCCGAACTTGGCCTGGTTGGGCAGGCCCGTGACCTTGTCGTAGTCGCGGTGGTCGAGGTCGGAGCGCATCTGCGCGGCCGCGAACACGCCGACCGAGAAGAGCAGGCCCACCGGCAGGAGGAACTCGCTCGGGTGGTGCCACACGCCGGCGGGATCGATACCGAAGGTGACCGCCACGAGCACGCCGAAGAGGAACAGCAGGCCGGCGATGATGCCGGCGCGAGAGAATCGCGCGACCAGCGAAATGACCGCTACGGCCAGCCACGGCAGGGCCGGACTGTGTGGACCGCCCGTAAGCACGATGCCGATGCCGAGTGTGGTCTGCGTGACGAGCCAACCCCCGGCCGCCCAGAACTCGGGGCGCCTGCGCTGCTCCAGATTGCGATAGAGGGCGATCGAGCCGGCGGCGCAGACCGCCAGCGGGATTAGGGCGTACCAACCCGTGTCCGGCGCCGACCCGATGATGACGCCGGTGAGGATGACGAACATCGCCGCACGGGCCGGTCCGACCCATCGAACCGTTGCAACCAATCTTTCACGGTCGAGTTCCGTGCGGCAGAGCCAGGAATACACAGGCACAAAGGGGTTTTCGGCCAACTAGCCGCCGAGCTTGACCCCTCTGGACACCTCTGGACACTCCAAGGACGTGCGGGATGGCCCGCGGCGGTATACCGTCCGGCCTCACTCGACAACTAGGGGAACGGAGTCGGGCATGCCACACAGACGTCTAGAGCGCATCGACCTGCCATTGGACCGCCTGCCGGCCCGCTGGTACAACGTGCTGCCTGACCTTCCGCGCGCACCCGCGGAATTCGTTGACTCCACCACCGGCAAGCCGGTCGACGACTCCTATCTCTCCCGGCTACTGCCAGCGGCCTTAGTTGCACAAGATCGGTCACTCGAGCGCTGGATCTCGATTCCCGATGAGGTACTGGACGGATATCGGATGTGGCGGCCCACGCCGTTGTTCCGTGCGCACGCCCTGGAGCGCGAGCTCGGCACCCCGGCCGAGATCTACTTCAAGTACGAGGGGACGAGCCCGTCCGGCAGCCACAAGCTGAATTCCGCGCTGGCTCAGGCCTACTTCGCCCGCCAGGCCGGGATCGAGCGGCTGGTCACCGACACGGGTGCCGGGCAGTGGGGCGTCGCGCTCTCGCTGGCGGGCGCACTGATGGGGGTCGAGGTGCTCGTCTACATGGTGAGGACGTCGTTCCATGGCAAGCCCTATCGGCGCCACATGATGGAGACGTTCGGCGCGCGGGTGCTGCCCAGCCCGGGTGACTCCACGGAGGCCGGCCGGGCACTGCTGGCCGAGGACCCCGATCACCCGGGCAGCGAGGCCACAGCCGTGTCGGAGGCGCTCGAGGTCGTGCGCGAGGACCCCGGAGCCCGCTTCTCGATGGGCGCCTTCGCCAATCATGTGCTGCTGCATCAGACCGTGATCGGCCTCGAGACCCGTGAGCAGCTCGAACTGATCGACCGCGAGCCCGACTACCTGATCGCCTCCGTGGGCTGCGGTTCGAACCTGGGCGGCTTCTCCCTACCGTGGCTCGCCGACAAGCTCAACGGCGCCGAGATGACCATCCTTGCCGCCGAGCCGACCGCGTGCCCGACGCTCACGCGCGGCGAGTATCGATATGACTTCCCCGACGCGACCGGGACGGGACCCTCGACGCTGACCTACACACTCGGTCACGATTTCGTCCCGCCGCCGATTCACTCCGGCGGCCTGCGCTATCACGGCGCGGCGCCGCTGGTCGGACTGATGCGACACGAGGGCCTGCTCGAGGCCCGCGCCTTCGACCAGACCGGGGTGTTCGCCGCCGGGTCGCTCTTCGCGCGCTTGACGGGCTTCGTCCCGGCGCCGGAATCGGCGCATGCCATCCGTGCGGTCATCGACGTGGCGAACCAATGCCGCGAGGAACGGCGCAAGGCGACGATCGTCTTCTGTTACAGCGGCCACGGTCTGCTCGACCTCGAGGCGTACGGACGTTTCAACGCAGGCCAGATGCGCGACATCGAGTCAATGGCCGAGGCCGAGGGGGTGGCGTCATGAGGTCCTACGGGCTGCTCATCGATGGCGAGGAGAGGGACGGGCAGGGCTGGAACTACACCGTGCGGGCGTCGGCGCTGATCGCCGATCCTGCCGCGGCGTTCGAACTCAAGCGCTCGCTCGAGCTCGGGACCCGCGGTCACGAGGACCTCCCGCCCGAGGTCATCGGCCGCTGCGCCTGGGGTGGGGACCGCGAAGGCGCCGAGGCACTCGAGGCGGCCGCGCGTGCCCGGCCGGAGTTCGGGCGCATGCCGCTCTCGACGCGCCGCGTGATGTGCGGGGAGTTCGGACAGGCGATGCGAGACCGCGCGCAGGACCTGGTCGAGATACTGATCTGCGAGGGCCATCCCCGGCGCCTGGCCGAGTGGGAGATCCGCGGCGTGATCGACGCGACCAGCCCGGAGACGATGGGCTGGTACTTCGACCAGATGCGCATGGAGACGCAGTACGGCGATCGTCGCGTCGTCCTGTCGCGCAAGCCCGACGGCGTGGTCTGCCTGAACCCGCCGCAGAACGCGGCGGGCTCCAACGCGGCGCTCGGATTCTCGGCCCTACTGGCGGGAAACACGCTCGTCGTCAAGGCGCCGCGCTCGACCCCGCTGAGCGTCATGTTCCTGTGCCATGAGATCTTCGCCCCGATCCTGGAGCGCAACGGTGCGCCGCGGGGCACGCTGAACGTGATCAGCGGTGACACCCGGCGGATCCTGCGGCAGTGGCTGGCCAGCCCGGCGGTGGACGACGTCATGTTCTTCGGGGACAGCGCGGTCGGCGTCAAGTTCGGCGCCGATTGCGTGGCCGCGGGAAAGAAGGCCGTGCTCGAGCTATCCGGCAATGACGGGATCGTGATCTGGCGCGACGCCGACCTCGAGGCCGCCGCGGCGGCGATGTGCGAGTGCTTCTACGGCTCGAGTCAGATATGCATGGTCCCGAAGTACGCGATCGTTCATCCTGAGATCGCCGACGAGCTGCTCGAGTTGCTCATCGAGCGGGTGCACACGATCCGCCCGGGCTACCCCGAGGACCCCGAGGTCGTGCTCTCCCCGGTGCTCAAGGCCGACCGGTTCTTCGACTACCTCGCCGAGGCGCGCGAGGACGGTGCGCAGATCCTCAGCGGAGGCCGGCGCGTGGACGTGAACGGCGACCCGTCGTCGATGGGCCTGTTCATCGAGCCGACGGTGATTCGCGTCGACGGTCTGGAGGAGGCACGGCGGCTGAGCTGCGTGCGCGAGGAGACGTTCTTCCCGATGCTGCCCGTGGTGGTGCCAGACGGCGAGCACGACCTGCTCGATCGAGTGATCGCCTTCGTCAATGCCAACGAATATGGCCTGCGCAATTCACTCTGGTGCGCGGACGACGACGTCGTTGAGCGATTCGTTGACGAGGTGCACAACGCCGGCCTACTGAAGGTCAACGACTCGCACATCGGGTTTGCGCCCGTGCTGGCCACGCATGGCGGGACCGGCCGCACCGGCGGACCGTACGGTGAGCTGCACTACCCGATACTGCGCACCTCGCATCTGCAGGGCGCCGCCGTGGTGCCCAGCGGCCTGCTCGGAGCGGAGGATCTGCTCGCTCAGATCAGCCTTCCCGACACCCGTACCCCATCAGTGTGAATTAGTCGGATAGCGTCTCGCCGAATCGGTGACCGTTCCGGACGCTCCTCCCGAAAGACTCACCCCGACGGCGCCGCACGTCAGTTCACCCGACGGCGCTGATCGACCGACGTCCCATCGGCGAGCATGGGTACTCGCGGCGACCTGCCTGGGGGCATTTATGGCGTTTCTCGACGCCACGATCGTCAACATCGCCTTTCCGAGTATCCAGGCCTCGTTCCCCGACATCTCGCGGTCGTGGCTCTCCTGGGTTCTGAACGGTTACAACATCGTCTTTGCCGCGCTGTTGCTGCCGGCCGGGCGCATCGCCGACCTGGTCGGCCACCGGCGCGTGTTCGCGACCGGCGTCGCCATCTTCGGGCTCGCCTCACTGTTGTGCGCGGCGGCTCCGTCGGCCGGCGTCTTGGTGGCGGTGCGTGTCGTGCAGGCCGTCGGCGCGGCACTGCTCGTACCCACGTCGCTCGGCCTGCTGCTCGACGAGTATCCGGTGGGCCGGCGCGTGCAGGCGATCGCGATCCTGGGCAGCGCCGCGGCCCTGGCCGCGGCCAGCGGACCCGTGTTCGGCGGCCTGCTCGTCGACGGCTTCGACTGGAGGGCGGTGTTCGTGGTCAACCTCCCGATCTGCGCCGGAACTCTTTACCTGACGAAACGCTACGTCAGGGAACGGCGTGACCCCGAGCACGGACGCGTACCGGACATCCTGGGCATCGCCCTGTTCGCCGGCGGGATGGCGCTGCTCGCCCTGGGCCTGACGCGCGTCGACAGCTGGGGCTGGTGGGACATCAGGGTCCTCGGCTGCTTGGTCGTCGGTGCGCTGCTATTGGTGGCCTTCCTGGCTCGCTCTCGCCGCCACCCGGCGCCCGCGGTCGAGCTCGCGCTCTTCCGGCTGCGCTCGGTGCGCATGGCGAACTGCGCGATCATCGTCTTCGCGGCGGCCTTCTACGCGAAGATCCTCATCGACGTGCTGTTCCTGACCTCGATCTGGCACTACTCGGTGCTCACGGCTGGGGCGGCGATGACCGCCGGGCCGCTGATCACGGCGATCCTCGCGGCGCCGTCCGGGCGCCTGGCCGGCCGCTATGGCACGGCGCCGGTCGCCGCCGCGGGCGCCATCGTCTACGCGCTGGGGTGCGCGTGGTATGCGCTCAACGCAGGCAGTACGCCCGACTACCTCTCACAGTGGCTACCCGGCGCGTTCCTCACCGGCGCGGGGATCGCGCTCGCCTTCCCGAGCCTGACCAGCGCCGCGGTGATGGCCCTGCCCCCAGGGCGCTACGCGACGGGCAGCGCGCTCAATGCCTCGGCGCGGCAACTCGGCGGCGTGCTCGGCATCGCGATCGCCGTCTCGATTATCGGCGCGGATCGCGCGGCCAGCCACACCGACTTCGTGCACGCTTGGACCTATGCCGCCGTCAGCTCGTTACTGGCCGCCGGCGTCGCGCTGGCCCTCGGCCTGGGGTCCGACCGGGTCCCGGTGAAGGCGCAGTCGTGACAGACGAGCCGGCGCCGATCGACGAGCGCGTTATTCGCGAGGCACTCGTCAGCGCCGTGCCGTTCAACGCGTTGCTCGGGATCGAGGTGCTCGAGGTCCGACCCGGGCGAGGCGTGGTCCGGCTCCCGGATGCGGAACGGCTGCGCAACCACGTGGGGAGCCAGCACGCGGGCGCCCTGTTTCTGGCCGGCGAGGCCGCGGGCGGCGCGGCCTTCGTGGGGGCCTTCGCGGCCGAGATGGGCACGATCACTTTCCTGCTGCGCGGCGCCCGCATTCTCTACCAGCACCTCGCGCGCGGCGAGGTGCTTGCCACCTGCGAAATCGGCGAGGAACTCGACCGCGTCCGTCGCGAGCTGGACGAAAGCGGACGCAGCCGTCTGACCGCACACGCCGAGCTCCAGGACAGCGACGGAACCAGCGTCTGCGCACTCGAGCTCGACTATTCGGTCCGCCGCGCGGCGACGTAGACGCGTCGAAGATCCGGCCGTCCCGGGCGCCGGGGCGAAAGCTCCGGCGCCGAGCAGCCGATACATGGAGCGCAATGCCCAGGCGAACGCCGGAATCATGGCTATGCCACAACGGCGCCGAGCGTCATCGGCTGCTCGACATGGAGCGCCGCCTGCGGCCCGTGCGCGCGCTATCGATGCTGATCCTCGGCTGCGCTCTGCTGCTGACCGGCCCTACGCTCGGCTGGTGGACACTCGCGCCGCTGGTCATCTCGGCTGCGGGCTTCGCGCTCGTCGACCGCGGCCTCGAGGATGCCCCGAGGCCCGAGTACCGGCTGGCCGCGGCCTGGTTGCTGGCCGAGAGTGCGATCGCGGGAAGCGTTGCCCTCACGGGCGGCCCGCGCAGCCCGGCCGTGGCCTGGCTGGCCATCCCGGTCGTGACCCTGAGCGCCCGTTTCAGCGAGCGCGGAATCGTGGCCGGAGTCGGCTATGCGGCCGCCCTGATCGTGCTCGTGACGCTGGGCGTCGATCCGTCCTACGTCGAGCACCACGTGGCCGCCTTGATCTTCCCCCTCGCTCTGCTGGGCGCGATCGGGGCGCTCTCGACCGCTCTGATGAGATCCGACCTGCACCATCGGGGCGCGGCGGCGATCGATCCGCTCACGGGCATGCTGAATCGCAATGCGCTCACCACGCGGGTCGGTGAGCTTGCCCAGCAGGCCGTCGTGGCCCGGCAGTCGATCGGCCTCATCATCGGCGACATCGACCGCTTCAAGTCGGTCAACGACGCCCACGGCCACGCGGCGGGGGACGCGGTCCTGCGCGACATCGCCGACCGCATGCGCAGCTCTCTGCGCGCGTTCGATCTCGCCTATCGTGTGGGCGGTGAGGAGTTCCTGGTGATCCTGCCGGGAGCCAGCCTCGAGCGGACGGCCAACGTCGCCGAGCAACTGCGGGCCGCGGTCGCCGGTCGTCCGGTGGCCGGCCTGCTGGTGACGATGTCGTTCGGCGTCACCGCCAGTCCGCCGGGCGAGTTCGACTTCGACGGCGCCTTCGTGGCCGCGGACATCGCGCTCTACGAGGCCAAGCACGCCGGGCGGGACATGGTGTGCACGCGCGCGATCGCCGAGCCCGTCGCCCGCGCCATGCACCGCCCGGCGACTGAGACCTTCGCGGACATCGGCACGGTCAACGGCGCCAGGCTCGAGCGCCGGGTCGCCGAAGTCCGTCGTTCTCGCTGACGCTCGCCCTGCTGCGCTCAACATCTCCCACGCGAAGCGGCGTCGCACCCCGCGGCCACGTGCCAACCCCAGCCGGTCGCGCCGGAAGTGCGGCGACCGCAGTTCCGCCTCCGTCTTGCCGATGAGGTCACCCCTATGAGCACGTTCCCATGATCGCCCTCGCAGACCAGCACCTCGTCGCCGTACCACCTGAGCGCGCCTCGCCCTCGGTGCGTTGTTCGAGCGAACCACCGCTCGGCGCCTAGCCCCCCGGGAGGTCTTCGAAGCGCACCACGCTCGCCACACTCGGCGCCGCCGCGGCAGCGCCCGAGCACCTTGCAGATAAGCGCCTTTGCCCGGGTTGGTGCTGTGCCCATAGGCCTCTCGATGCGCGTCGATCCCGCTCGATAGCGGCACAAAACGTGACAGCGGCGGCAACAGAGCAGACTTCAACGCGGTCGCCGGCTGCATCAATCTTGTGTGCGGATGACCGATCGCGCCAAGCCGGCATCTGCGCACTCTGGTCGACCCAGTTCATTCCCGACAAGCGAGTTGAGCAAGGCACTTGCTGGGAGCGCGGCTGATCATTTTGCGGCGGCGAACGCCTCCGCGACCTGTTGCGGGGCCTGCGTCTGATCGTGAAACATCCAATTCACCGCGTACCAGTGCCAGTTTGTTGCGTCATGAAGCATGAGATCCATGCCGGCGTCAGTCGTAGTGCCATTACCTGTTGACTCCCCTCCTGCCAACATTCTCGCAGGAAGAATGCCATGGATGTACGCGGCGGGATCAGGATTGGAGGCATTACCCGTAGTCGCGTCGGCCCAGGTGGAATACGCGACGACCCGGCTCTGTCCCCGAAAGGATGGCAGCAAGTCGGTCCAATCCAGGCCCTCATTGACCGGGTTGGGAGTGTTCACCAAGAGAGAGTGTTCAGCGGCGCTGATAAAGCCAGGCCGATCACCCCAGTCGGGCAGTAGTAACTCTACCTTGACCGGCGCGGCGAAATCTGCGACAGCCTGATTCACGAGCCAAGTCCCGTAGTTGACCAAGGCATGGTTGTACGCGGTCAGGAAGATGGTGGCTCGTGCTGGCGTTCCCGTTCCGGGAGTCCATCCTCGTGTGCTCGACGGAAGGAGCGCCTGAGACGAGGCGTCATAGAACCAAAACGCGTTGGGTTGTGACCCCTTAGTTCCAGCGGGATAGCGCAGCTCGTTGTCTGGCCCACCCCCGATTCGCACGGAAGCGATACCGGTCAAGGATTTCCCAAGATGCCTGAGGTAGCGAGCCATGGCGTGGCGGACATAAAGATCCGTCATCGCGTTGGGAACGTCGTCTCCCGATGCAGCTGCGCCACCGAACTGATCACCGTACTGGTCGACGTAGCGCGTACCGCCCGGCAAATCGAACACCCAGCTCGGCGCGTATTGCACTCCTATATCGAGGCTGACAGACAACCCCGCAGCTCTCGCGTCGTTGATTTGTGTTTGAAACGCCGCGATCGCGCTCGGCGAGAAGTACCTGTCGCTCGGCTCAATCTCTGCCCAACTTGCCACTATGACAGCCTCGCGAAATCCTGAGGAATAGAGACTTGCGTAGCTCTGGGAAGGAGCAAGTGCGCCGAGCACAGGGCAAGCAGCACGGTTAGCGGGTCTACCAGAAAGGGTGTTGGCACATGTCGGCTTTTGAGTCCGTAGGCGCTTGGGCGTTGGCGCGTGCCTGTGAGCCGTCGCGTGCTTGTGGGCCTGCGGGCGCTTGTGATTCGCCAGGGCCACATGGCGCGGCGACGCAAACCCTTGGCCAACGAGCACGAGGACTGATATGCCGCTCATTACGGCGACAGATCTACGCATTGCTCTCTCCCTGGGATCTGATGCGCGGCTCTTACGAGTCCGCTGTGCCGCGCGCTGGTTCCGGGGCTGCTATCGGTCCCACGAGAGACGCGCTGAATCGAACACCTGTCCACAGTCGATGACCCGAGGGATCAAGATGCGAGTTTACACGGGTGACGGCAGCCTCTAGCCGCGTCGGGTTCTGCACCCTCGCCGGCATTGCGGCGTAGCTGAGAGACGGAGCCTCTCGGTCCGAGATATCCCGGTGGCTGAAACACACCGTGAGAGCCACAGGAGCCAGTTTCAGGCCCGTTCGAGCGCGCACATGAGCTTTTCTCTCCCCTAGCGACTCCCTGCGAGTAGTTCAGATGGCCTTACGTGTGTTGCCGGTTGCCGCTCGCTGGCCACCGGAGCATGGCCTTCAGAATCGCTGATGTCCTGCCCAATCTGGTTTGGCGCGGCTGCGTACCGGGGCATCGATGATCTGTCTATCGATCGTTCTGTCGCCCGCACTCATCTGCTGTCCTAGCCGGGCAAGAGCTTTTCGCGTTGCGTCAATCTGATCGCCCTCGTCTACCTCCGCTGCACCGGCATCGTCATCCCCTCGAGGTGACTTTCGCCCCCAAACTGACCGGAGCGCCAGTTAAGCCGTCCCAACGGCAGGCAGGTCAAGCGATGTGTTAACGCAATGCTGCTGCAACGGTCGATGAGTGATGGCCGGCCGCTTCAGCGGCCGTGCCGGGACGGACCATCGGCGCGACGACGATGGCGGGCCAAGACCTGGTCGTAGACCTCAGCCTGCACCTCGGCTAGCGAGTCCCAGGAGAGATGACGCACAGACTCACGGCCCTTCGAGCCGAGTTCTTGCCGCAGCCTCGGGTCATTGGAGAGCCGTAACATGGCGGCGGCGAGCGCGGCGACGTCCCCTTCTGGAACGAGTAGCCCATTCTCTTCGGTCACCACCTCGCGCAGGCACGGAATGTCAGAGGCGACCACCGGCGTGGCCACCGAAAGTGCCTCGGCGGCGACCATGCCGAAGGACTCGTATCGACTGGGCATCACGACAAACTCGGCCGAAGCCATGTAGGTCCAGAGTTGATCCTTGGGCAACCATCCGACAAAGACCACGCGTTCGGATACGCCCAGTTGCTGCGCCTGTCTCTGTAAACGAACCGCATCGGGTCCATCACCCGCGATGACGAGATTCTGCGAGATTTTCGGCGCGATGCTGACGTAGGCCTCGATCAGCAAGTCGAGGCCCTTCTGCGCGATGTCCAGACGCCCCACGAACAACATGTCACGCCGCGGCGACCCAGTGACGGCTGGAGGGCTTTCCACCCCATTCGGGACGACGTAGACACACGCCCGAGGATTTCGGACTCTAAGCTCGGCGGCTAGATCTGAAGATACAGCGATGAGTTCGCGATGCGACGCCAGTCCGAAGCGCTCCACTCGGTCGAACGGTAGCTTGTATAGTCGAGTCATCTGCTTGGCAAAGAGCCACTGCACACTCCCGATGACCGGCCGGTTGGTCATATACGGGACTCCGACGCTCGAGAGGGGAGCACTGAACTCCTCGACAACGAGGTCCGACCGATAGCGATACAGCGCATACGGCAGGCATAGGAAGTACGCGACACGGTGGCTCAAGAAACCCAGCGGCAGCCCAATGAACCGGTATCTAACGTCGTTCTCTGTCCTTGCTCTCGCGCCGCGATAGCGTGCACAGACTGCGGTGATCTCAAACCTGTTGGCTAGGCGTTCGTTGATCTCGCGAGTGCGGGTGGACCCTCCGCCCGCCCCCGCCTTGGCGTGATCTTCATATGCGAGATGCAGGATCCGCGGCCGACCGGACCTCTGACTGTGTAGCGTGGTCCCGCGCTTGCCGGGCGCCGCTCCTGGGTCACCAGATGAATAGCGGCAGGGAACTCCGATATCACCCGCATCCCGCGCAGAAGGGTCCCCATGTTGACCGCCGTTAGCCAACGACTCTGCGAGCGCAAGCCGAGAACGGTCATCGTTTAGCTTGGCCGACTCCGACGTGGCTGTCGTCGCACCTCCGCGAGGGATGATCCCGCCGAGAAGCGTCGACGCGTCAGTGCGGCTCAAGAGACGGGTGCCTGCGAGCAGCGCAAGATAGACGATCAAGCCGCCCGCAGCCCAGGCGGCCGTGACGAAACGCCCCGCGTGCGGGCATATGTACAGCGCCACCGCCAGTACGCCGACGCACACAAGGTACCGAGCCGCTTCCCAGGCCGATACGGCGATTCTTAATGTCGAGCGACCCAAGACCATGAGCGCCCCGAGCGCGACGATGGCACACGAGCCGAGCGCAAAGGCGGCACCCGACGTACCCCGCGTCGGGACCAGGAGCGCTAAGGCGCCAACCTCACCCATTAGGGCGACGGGCAAGACCACTGCCGCAATCCAAAGCTGTCCCGAGGCCTGGAGCAGCAACGACCAGGCATAGACCCCGCACAGAGCGATGACCGCAAAGCCGGAGATCTCCAGCGCTTGGGCACTTGCGGCGTAACTCTCCGGGAAGAAGAAAGCGATGACCTGGCCAGACATCATTGCCATTACGAGCGCGATTGGCACGAGAAAGAGCACGAGGAACTTCACGCTTAGCCTGGCGTAACCGATGTCCGACATCTGATGCGAGAATTCCCTCGCGGCGTATGGATAGATGGCCGTGAACACAGCCAGGGTGAGCAGTACTGGAATCCGTGAAAGAGCTACGGCCACCTGATAGTGCCCAGCCGAAACGGCGGATGAAGATGCTGGACTGAGCGCCTTGACTCCGATGAGGTCCGCATAGGTGAGACCGGCTAGGCTCACCATGACGACGAAGAAGCTGACCACGCTCTTGTATTCCGACGCCAGGTCGGCCACGCGTCCGGCAGACCGCGCGATCGGAAGCCCGCGCGTCCCTATGAGAGACGCGACCAGAGCGACTGCCGCGCCGATCAGAAAGCCGGCCAATGCACCGAGGATGCCCATCCCTAGCTTGACCAGAACCACCGCTGCAACGAACCGTACGATTGCCTCGATTGCGCGGACGGCGCCAAACCACCCAAGGCGCAAAGCTCCCTGTAGTATCGAGGTCAACACTGCTGTGACGGCAAAGAGGACCATAGTGCCGGCAACGACCGCGGTTACTCCCGCCGACTGCTGCCCCAGGCCTCCATGGCGACGTTCCATCACGACTAGAATCACGGCACCAAGACACGCACCCAAGACAGCGTTACCAAAGGCCGCGGCCAAGACGTACGCGCGTCCCACCGGCTCTTGCGTACGACGGGACATTCGATGCGCAACTGACCAGGGAACGCCCGAATTCACGGCCGTGTATCCGATCAGAAGGACTGCCTGAAGCACGCCAACTACGCCATACTCCGCGACGGGGAGCAGCCAGGTCAACACGACTGCGTACGCATAGGCGAACACAGAGGTAACAGCGAATGACAGGAGCATGGCGAGCGAGCCCCGCGACGCCCCATGCTCCTTGGGCGCCAGCGTATCGACCGGGTCGGCGATCACTGTCATAACCTGCTAGACCGGGCGTGTGACGTCACGACTGTATCGTCGTTACGGCTGTACAGGCCGAGCGTCAAGTATGGTGGTGTCACTCCAGCGGTCCAGTGCCTGCGAGCTCGCGATCGAGAAGGCGAAAGAGGATGGGCACGGGTCGGAACACAGCCGCAGGCCCCCTTGTGACGATCGCAAGCCCGAATGCGATACCCGCGACCAGCCCGGTCACGAGTATCGCATAGGCGTAGCCGAATGCGGACGTCGCCGCAAAGGCGATCAGCATCGCGATGGCGCCGCGCGCGGCAGCCTGGGCACGTACGGGAGAGTCGCGGATAGGCTCCGAAGCGCTTGTCACAGCACCTGCTCCTAGCCTCCTATAGTGCTGTAGCTTTGGCAGTGCGGCGGTACAACCCAAGATTCCAATAGCTCGTGTCGTGACACACGACGAGCGGTCGGGCTTTGCGTACAACCCAGTTGTAGCCAGGACTCGCTCCGGTGGACCACTGGTCCTTGGAACTCACGAGGAAGTAGCGTTGCCGCTTCGCAATGGATAGGGGCAGGTCTCTCTCTACCTGGACCAAGTACGAGGAAGGCAGCAAGAATCCCATGACGTCGTCGGTGCTCACGATCGTCGAACGTGCCGGAACGCGCGAACGGATGTATCCCGCAAGTTGCGTAACACAGTTGTCTGACCCGGTCGCGTAGTGTACGAACCATCCGTACGCTCCAAATACGCCACACGCTGTCAGCAAGACCACGACCATGGGGGTGGCGAGACGTTGGGCTGCGGATGGCAATCGCCCGCGCGTAAACAGAGCCTCATACAGGTAGCCATCCACCATGATCGCAGGAACGATCACAAAATAGAAGTACTGATCGCTCACCCGCACCAAAACAGCGCACCAGGTGACCGTGACTATCATCCAGATTGCCAAGAGACGTGCGTTGCGATCGTCTCTGAATCGAAAAATCAAGACGATGACGCCGATCAGCGCTAGGCCGATCAAGAGATAACTCGAAGCGTACTGTTGCACGAGTGTTGATAGGTTTTCGGTAGAGAGTGCCTTCGTAAAGGCACCTGATGGCCCGCCTCCGGGTGGCGCTCCGAGGTGGGAGCCGAACAAGGCGTGGGCAATTCGCTGCAGTTGGTATCGCTTGTAGTCCCAATAGGCGCCCCCGTGGTGATCAATCACGAGCCAGGCGACGTATGTGAGATATACGCTGGCAGCAACAATGGCTGCGTATACCGCTTCTCTTGTGTGGCGCCGCTTATCGAATAAGGTGAACACAAAAGGCACGAGAAGGAAGACCGCTGCTGCCTCCTTGGTGACTATCGCAAGCCCCAGAGCGAGTCCTCCACCGGCCCACCGCCAAGCACGGCGCTTCGGCTCCAACGTACCGAAGACAGCGACGCCGACGACCACGAAGAAGATCGTCACGGTCTCGAGCATGCTTCGACGATTGATGCGCTCCACGTACGGGTCAAGGAGAAAAAGGAGGCCGATGAGCAGGCCCATCAGCAGCCCGCGCAGCTTGTAGCCGAACCAAACGAGCACTGCGGCCGTTGCCGCTGAAAAGCAGATGTTGATCCATCTGACCGAAAACAGGAGCGGGAGGGGAGCGGCATTCCCTAGGCCGAGAAGCTTGATGAAGCCGGCTTCGATTAGGAAATACAGAGGCGGGTGGACCAAGAACAGGCCGTTTCCCCCTGTGAGGCCGGCCCCGCTCGCCAGGTGTCGACCTACAAGCAGGTATTGCCCCTCGTCGGCAAAGACATCTGGTGCTGCGCGGACTCGGTAACCCTGGATGATAAGCGTCGCAGCGGCGACGGAGATGGCGCAGATCCACATGCTGAGTGGTCGTCTGGCGAGCGTCCGCATGGTCTGGCGTGGGAGCGGGACACTCGTCCGGGTGCTGAAGCCGGGCGGAGCCTCCTGTGCCTCTAGGAGCCGGGGTCGGAGCTGGTCGGATGAAGAATCATGGGGGCGAGAGACAGCGGGCATGTCCACTCGAGGAGTAAGGGGTCTCTCGGCAGCTGTGGATAACGATCCAGGGCCGCGATCGGTAGCGCGTGCGATAGGAAGAGCCCTTCGCATCTGCTGTCGCCGCCGAAGGAGTGCGCCTACGCCCGTGGCGGCCAACCCAAGTCGGCCATAGATCCGCTTCCGCCAGGCATGCTCGATCCTCTGTCGCCCGGCACCAAGGGCCGTGGCGAAGACGAGATGACGCGGCACGAGGTTTCTTACTGGGTCGTCAACGGCGCGAGCGTATCGCCGAGGTGCCGTGCGTAGCATCTGTCTCGCTCTTGAGTTTGCCAGGCAAACTCTGGAGGGCGGCAGCGGCTGGTTTCCCGCGCCGGATGTCCTCTCGGCAGGGCCGGATATCTGCTACGTCGCGAAAGAGGCGGTCGTACTCCGCGACCGTGCGATCCCATGTGAAGGACATGGCGCGGTCCCGCGCTCTCCGGGCCACGCCGGCGCGAAGCTCAGGATCGTCACGGAGTTTGGCCAGTACCGCTGCGAGTTGCGAGGCGCTCCCCGGCGGGAACGTAAAGCCGATCCTGCCCACTGCTTCACGAACACCGGCGAGGTCCGACGCCACCGGTACGCAGCCCCTCGCCATTCCCTCAAGCAGAACCAACCCAAAGCCCTCGAGATGAGACGTAGAGGGGAGAACGATGACATGTGCTCGGTCATACAGGCGCTTAAGTTCGTCGGTACGGACATCAACGTGGAACTCGGCGTCGATGCGAAGTTCCGCCGCCAATTGCTCGTAGCGCTCGGCAGCATTACCGTGGCCGGCGATGATCAACCGCGCGCCGCCAATCCGGCTTACCGCATCCAGCAAAATCGGCACACCCTTCCACGGGCGGAACTGCCCAACGTAGATGACGGTGTACGGTCCCGATTTTGCGCGCACGTCATCGAGAAATTGTCCGTCAACACCGAAGGCGATCACAGACCCACAATCACCTAGCGCAGCAAGCCCGGCGTTGGTCGTTGCAACGCACTTGTCCGCGCTTGCGCTTAGCCGGCGGTGGAGCCGGTTGTAGAGAGCGTTCACCGGACCGATGGGTCCGAAGTCCACATTGACGTGGTGCGTATAGACAAGTGCGGGCCGTCGGCGAGTTGCACGAACGGCGAGCAGTGCTGCATCGCTCACGGTTGGTGTGACGCCGTGGACGTTGATGATGTCGTAGTTGGCAATGCGACGCGCATTGCGAATCAGGTGGACAGCCATCGAACTCACGCGCACCTCGCCCATGACTGCACGGCGCACGCGCGGATACGCAAGCACGTCGACGTGATGTCCTCGCCGACGCAATCCGTCGCTGATGAAGCGGACACTCTGGGCAATACCGCCTCGCACGGGCGGGCTCTCCGTCGCAATGATGAGGATCTTCAGGCGTCCGTTCTCGCGACGCGTGCTGTCCGCCGAATCCCACCCATCGAGCCAGCCATCGGGATCCACCGCAGAGCGGAGACGTCTAGGGGACAACGCGGCCTCCTTGTCGCTTCGCGTCGACGCGGCACCAGCGTCGGCAACGCGTACAAGCCCATTCTCCGGAAATGGTTCAGCCTCCGTCGTGCAAACACCGTTCCACGGTTGAAACTCACCCGAACCTCCGCGAGGTGGCTCGTTGCGCCCCCCTTCGGTCGGTGTTCCGTCCAACGCGCGCACCTCACGTCTCAATCTGACAAGCCCGCGAACATGTGTGGCAATGATTTGCGGAAGCTTGTGCGCGCGATAGACCTGCGTTCTCCCGCCGTCGGCGCGCACACGGTGGGTCACTGGAACTTCCGTGATCTTCAATCCAGCCGCCGCTGCTCTCGCGAAGAACTCCCACCAGAAGCCCTGTGCCAAGTGTGTGCGCTCGGGAAGGAACGTGCGTAGATCGTCAGTTCGAATGACGACGAATGGGCTCGAAGGATCCTCCATCTTGAGTCCGATCAACAACCTATAGACGATGCCGAAAGCGCTCGACGCAGCAACGCGAAAGCGCGAGTCCACTCGGGGCGAACGACATCCAGCGACCAGCACGCCAGGTTGGACTTCGCGTGCAAGCCGGTCGAGCTCACGTGGATCGAACTGCCCATCACCGTCGCAGAAAGCGGTCAAAGTTGCGTTTACGACGCGTGCCGCATCGAGCACTGCCTTGCTGTAACCCTTGCGGGCACTTGGAGGCGTCAGCCGAACCCGACTCGGAAAGCGACTTGCTAGTCGCTCGACCACGGCGCGAGTCTCGTCCTTCGATCCATCCTCTGCGACGAGGATTCTGAACTCAAACGGGGCATGATCAAATGCGGCGAGCCAATCCTGCACGGTCTGCGCGATGGCTGCTTCCTCGTTGTGCGCGGGCAGGATCAACTCCAACGTTGTCAGCTCGCGAAGGAGGTGCCGATCAGCTATTGGCTGAGTGACTGTCACTTCAAATCGTCTCTGGCCACTTCGAACAACTAGTGCAACCCTGGCATTGCATCTGCGGTGGTAAGTCTCGTGTCATCGACCACTTCGGACCGCCTCGCGAGAAGCAGTTGCTCGAGGTCCTTGGCGGTTTCCGGCCGATCGGGATGGGACGCATACCATTGGACTGTGTGCGCGACCCCGAGCTCCAGTGACGTCCGCGGCTCCCATCCAACGAGCCGGTTGATCAACGTGTTGTCGCTTGCACGGCTTGCGACACCGACAGGGCGCCCTGTCTGAAGCTCGACCTGAGTGGGTCGCCACGCAACGGTGTCGAAGACCACGTCGAGGAAATCGACGACGCGGTGGTGGCATGACGATCCGACATTGACCGCCAAGAATGGCTCGGGCGCGGCTAAGCTCCCGAGCCGAAGGAGTCCTTCGACCGAGTCAGCGATGTAGGTGAAGTTCCGTGTCTGCTGACCGTCGCCCCACACAGGGTATGGGTCGAGCCGGAGGAGTGCTTTTGCGATCAGCGCGATGGCGGCATGGCTTTCGTTCTCGCGCTCCCCATATGCCGTGAAGATGCGCGCGGAGACGCCCGTGTAGCGGGCGCTCGCCGCAAACTGGTCGAGCTGGAATTCGCCTATCAATTTGCACCAACCGTATGCGCCGTCGGCATAGGCCTTGCCAGGCTGATCGAAGCCTGCTTCGGATTCACTAAGTAGATGGCGGCTCGTAGTAGTCGCCTGGAGCGTCGTCGGGTAGACGCAGGCGGAGCTTGCGTGCACCACTCGGCGCGCGCCTGATTGCGCCGCCGATGTGAACACGTTGTTATCGATCGCCAGGTTTACAAGCACCTGATCACCGTGCGTATCGATGAACCCGCGGCCGCCGTGAACCGCTGCCAGGTGAAACACGAACTCCGCGATCGGCAGTTCCCTGAGCGTCCTCACACGATCTGCAAGGTCGATCTCGAAGATCCGCGCTACGGGAAACTGTCCCAGGTTCTCGTGCTTGCCGCTGCTGAAATCGTCGGCGACGGCCACATCCGCGCCCGCCGCCCACAACCTCTCGACAAGGTGCGAGCCGATGAAGCTCGCCCCACCCGTTATCAGCACGGACTTGCCAGCATATGCAGCCGCTGCATCAATCGGAGGACGATCAACATCGCCGCTCACTACCGACCGAGCGTCGGGTGAACGCGTACCGGTCGCTCGCCCGTGGATCAAGGCAGCTGAATTCACATGCGTTCTCCACCTCGGCATCCGTCGAGTCGACCGTCGCCTGGGTCGTTGCGAACGTGTTGGTAAAAGGCAGCGACGCGATCGCGGTCGCGCCAGCGAACGTGTCGCTCCACAGTGGTGCCGCCCAGGCCGCGCCGGCGGCTCTGGTGAGCAGCAGCATCGCGGGTGAGCGGCAGCGTCGCGTCGATGCCAACCGAAGCCACAACGCCACGCCCGATGCGCACCACACCAACCCCCTCGACTCAAGCTTCCTGCCCGCAGGCACCCACAAAATACCCGGCTCAAACCAAGCGTAAGCTGCCAAAAGCTATCGACGCGACCGTAGCCCCGCCCGGTCGCAAAGTCAACCCTTTGGCGGCCGAATGAGAACATCAGGCGATGCCTCGTCGTTCATCGACCGGGCATGACCGCCACGACGAGCAACGCGATCTGGGACGGAGAGGTCCGGCGCGGGAAGCGCCGTAGAAGCTCAGAGTCCCGCGCGAGAACGGTTCACTATCTACACGCTCTTGCCGTCTGGGCTGACTGGGCCGCTGCCAGGCGCCACGGCCGCCGGAGTGAGCGGCGAGAGCGCTCCGCTTCTAGCGTCGTACTGTCCGGCGCCCCCGGAAGAGGACAACGGGCAAGGGACTGCGAGAGATTTGCGATTGACGAAGCGCGCATGGCGGCGCGCTGGGACGGATGAAACTCGTGCTTGTTCGGTCTCCGGATGAGGGGGCCCGCGCTGCTTCCGGGGCCGAAGGATGGTTCCGATCCAGGTAAAGCGTTTCCGGTGTCAGCCCCGGGGGTGTTCACCGCATTCCCGGGGCACTTCCGTGTACCAATAATGTAGCTAGGCGGGGTTCGCTCAGGTCCATTCGGACCCGGTGACACGTCGCCCCAAACGAGAGAGCCCCCAGCAGGTGCGGGGCTCTCTGATGGAGCTAGGGGGACTCGAACCCCCGACCTCCTGGGTGCGATCCAGGCGCTCTCCCAACTGAGCTATAGCCCCGTGCGGCCGATGCCGACCGGTGCAGGCCACAGTCTAGCCTCGTCCCGTCCACGGTTCGCCTTGCCGCCGATGGACAGAACCCGCCTCACCGGTTTCTGCCTGCATGTCGTCTCCTCCGGCGATGGCGACAAGCACGGGCTGGTCGCCGCCACCGACCGCGTGCTCTACGAGGCCAAGCGCAGCGGTAAGAATCAGACCCGGCGCGGGTCGGCGCAGACCGCGAACGTGTTCAGCGGCGAGTAGGCTTTGTAGCCATGGGTCTGCTGGATGATGCGATCCGCGAGCACCTGGACCTGAAGCGCCGCCGCGGCGCCGACCCCTCGGAGGTCGAGCGCGCCGAGCGTGAGGCTCTGGGTCCCGTGCGGCGCGAACCAGAGGGAGCCGGCCTCGACGAGGCACCCCTCGACGACATCGGCGAGGGTGTTGAGGACGTCGATGAGGGCGTGGAGGAAGAGCTTCCGTACGCCGACGCCGAGACCGAATGGGACGACACCTGGGAGCGCGATCACGAGCCTGAAGCGCCGGCCGGCCGGGCCGAGCCGCCCGTTGCCGCCCCGCCTCCGGTCGCGGCCCCTTCCAGCCGCGGGGAGGAGCCCCCGCCGCCGCCTGAGGATCAGGAGCGCCGGGCCGCGGAGGAGCCGCTCGATCACGGCGAGGAGACCGCCGAATACGACGTCCCGGGCGCGATCGAGCGGGAGAAGCGCGAGGATGCGGACGACGTGCTGGAGGAGACACCTGAATTCCTTCAGGACACGCCAGACCACGACCGGCTCTGGTTCGAGCAGAAGCCGCCCCGCGATTTCGATTTCGACGGCTGAGTACAGGTACACGCTGCTGGACGTCTTCACCGACGTTCGCCTGGCCGGCAACGGTCTCGCCGTGGTCCATGACGCCGATGACATCGACGACGCGACGATGCTGGCCTTCGCTCGCGAGACCCGCCTCGCCGAGACGACCTTCGTCCAGACCAGCAGCGAGGCCAAGGCGGACTATCGCAACCGCATCTTCTGTATGGCCGGAGAGATGCCATTCGCGGGCCATCCGTCGCTCGGCACGGCCGTGGCCGTCGCCCGCGCCCGCGGCATTTCCGGCCAGGTCAGCTACGTCCAGCAGACCGGCGCCGGCCTGCAGCCGATCGACGTGCAGCTGGATGCCCGGCTTGCGCGAGCCTCAATGCTCCAGGAACCGGCCCAGTTCGGGCCCGAGCTCGATCCGCACCAGTTCACCGCGGCGCTCGGACTCTCCGCCGACGATGCACATGGCGAGCTCCCGCCCCAGGTCGTCAACACCGGCATCAACCACGTCATGCTGCCCCTCGCGAGTCCCGAGGCGATCGCGCGCATCCAGGCCGAGCCCGCGGCCGTCGATGCCCTGTTGGCCGAGTTCGAGGCGTACGGCGTCTATGCGGCCTGGTGCGAGCCGGAGCACGAGACGGCCCGCACGCGCATGTTCGGCCAAAGCCAGCAGATCCTCGAGGACCCGGGGACCGGCTCGGCGGCGGGGCCGTTGTGCGCGTATCTGAACCGCCGCACAGAGATCGAGCACGTCGAGATCCTGCAGGGTGTCGAGATCGGGCGCCCAAGCCGACTCAGCGCCGAGATGGCCGGTGACCGCGTCCGCGTCGCCGGCGACGTGGTGGCGGTCGTCGACGGCACGGTCACCCTCTAGCTGCCCGCAACCTCACTAGTTAGCCGGAGTGCTCATGAATCGTCGAGGCCCATTCTGGGATGTCATGCAGGGACGGACTTCCCCTCCCCCGGCCTCGGTTCTGCTCGGATGGGATCTCGTAGCGATCGATCCCGAGGCCGGGACGATCGAGGTTGCCTTCACGGCCACGGAGCAGTTCCTCAATCCGGCCGGCGTGATCCAGGGCGGCTTCCTGGCGGCGATGCTCGACGACGCCCTCGGCCCGGCACTCGTCGCCACCCTGGGCCCGGGCGAGTGGGCACCGACCACCGACCTGCACGTGCAGTTCCTCGCTCCGGCGCGCCCCGGCCGGTACGTCGCCCGCGGACGCGTCGTGCGCCAAGGCGGCCAGATCGGCTTCCTGGCCGGCGAGCTCGCCGACGAGGACGGGACCATCGTGGCCACGGCGACAGCCACCGCCAGCATCCGCCGACGCCCCGCGCCAGCGCCCTAGATCACGAGCGCGCGAACGCGGGCCCAGCACGCAGCGGCGCCGCTAGACTCGCCCCTCGCGGGGCCATAGCTCAGTTGGGAGAGCGCCTGCTTTGCAAGCAGGAGGTCGCCGGTTCGATCCCGGCTGGCTCCACTGGCGGAATATGCTGCAAACCGCGCTGATTCGTGGCTTGCGTGCCTGCACTGATAAGCCGTCGGATGGCCCGATAGTGGCCCAAACGTCATCCGCTGTCTCCGCATCCTGCTCGTGCTGCGCGTCGTAGGCGTCGAGCCGTGCAGCGATCCCAGCGCCGGCGCCGTCGAGCAGCGTCCCGTAGTGCCGCTCGATCATCTGGACGCTCGTGCCCATGATCTTCGCGAGCTCGAACACGCGGGACGCCGGCGGCGAGCGCGCGGCTCGCGAACGTCGAGCGCAGGTCGTAGATGCGCGCCGGGCTGTGGATCGCCGGACGCTTCGATCGCGGGCGCCCACTCGCGGCGGCGGAAGTGGTCGAGGTTCAGCAGCCCGCCTGCGGCGCCGGGAACAGCAGCGGCGTGTCGCAGCCGCGGCGGCAGCGCGTCGAGCGCGTCGAGCGCGCGCGGCGAGAGCGGCACTTGCCGGCGGCTGGCGCTCGTCTTGGCGAGTTCGACAGATCTCGCCGGTCGCTGACGGTGCGGCGCACGTTGACGATGCCGCGCATTGCGGTCGATGTCGCGGCGTTCGAGCGCCGCCCATTCCTCGGGTCGCAGGCCGGTCGCGGCGGCGAACGCTGGCAGCGGCCGGTAGATCGGCGGATAGCTCGGCGGCGATCGCGTCGAGTTCGTCGACGGTGAACGCGCGCACGGTCCGCGGGGCGGGTTGGCGGGTTGCGGCCGGCGAGCTTCGCCGGGTTGCGCTCGATGTACCCCCACCGGACGGCGGCGTCGAGCGCCTGCCGGAGTGCCTGCACGATGCCGTAGCGCGACCCCTCCGGCAGCGTCGCGAACCACGACGGCGAGTTCGCCGCTCATCCGCTCGAGGTCGCGCAGCGGCACGTCGCCGTAGGCGCGGATGGCGTAGCCGAGCCGTTCGCGGAGGATGGCGATCGTGCGGCGGCGGACGTCGACGGCGTGGCGCTCGAGGTAGAGCGTCGACGAGTTCGGCGAGCGTCAGTTCGGGCAGCGCCGCGGGCTCGCCGCGCAGCATGCGGCTCGATGACGTCGCGGTAGTGGGCGAGCGCGGCGCGACTTGCTCGGGAACGGGCTCTTGCGCTGGCGGTTGCCGTCGTCGTCGTAGTAGCGCAGGCCCCATCGGTTCGGGGCCGAGCCGGTAGGCCTGGCCTCTTTGTGTGGCGGGCATCAGTGCTCCTCGTCTTCGGGTGCCGCGGCCGTCCGCGGCGTGGTGGTTAGACCCGCGACGCCGACTCCGTAGTCGCCGGCGAGTAGCGTCCGTCCCGGGCGGCGTCGGTCGTGGTAGCTAGCACTCCTCGTCCCGGCGTCGCCCGATGCCGCCAGCCACGCCTCGAGCTCGTCGTGCCGGTAGCGGATCGCGCCACCGGGCAGCCGGATCGCCGGCAGGTCGCCGCGGCGTGTCCACCGCAGCACCGTCTCGGTCGCTCACGCCGAGCATGCCGGCGACGGTGCGGGCGGTGAGCAGCGGCGCCGGTCACGATCGATCCTCGGCGAGGTCCCAAAGCGCTTCGTCCCATGACTGCGAGTCGTCGTCAGCGAAGCCGTCGCGGATGCGGTCGGCGAGGTCGTCTGGCATCGGCGGGATGTCCGCGTTCAGGTCGGGCGTCGGCGTATCGCTATCGCCGCGGTGATACTGATCAGCGCGTTGACCCTGATCGCGCGTGGGCGCGCTTCCACGCGTCCGCGAGCGTCTGGTCGTCGGGGACGACCTTCTCGACGCCGTGCTCCTGCAGCTTCCGCTCCACGAACTCGATGAAGTGCGGGCCGGTGAACATGTTCAGCTCGACGCGCTGGCCCTGCGGCGATGAACTCGGCCTCCTCGTCGGTGGCGCCGTTGTCGCGCAGGTTCTCGGCGCGTCTGGCTCGGGTTCTTGTGCGACTGCTCCTCGGGCGCGCAGCCCCCACTCCTCGACGTCCTCGATGCGGATGCCGATGTCGGTCGCGAACGGGAAGCCGGCGGCCATCACGAACCCGTTCTTGTCGAGGTCGTGCAGCGTGAAGCACGGGACGTCGCAGGCCGCGGGCGAGGTCGCGGGCGGCGATCGCCGAGATGCCCTTGGTCGACATCAGCGCGAGGTCGTAGCGCTCCGGGATCTGCTCGGCCTCCAGCAGCTCGTCGAAGCCCTCCTTCTCGCAGATCAGGACGGCGGCGATGCGGTTCTCGCGCGCCGTGGGTCGGAAAGCGGCAGGGATGCTGAGCCGGATCTCCGGGCTCGGCTGCGCGGCGCGCAGGTAGTTGCGGACGTTCATCGTGCTCATCGCGAGCCGCTGTCGTCGTCGGCGCGGTGCGGCTCCTTGAAGACGCCGCGGGCACCGCGCAGCACGTCCCAGCCCGGGCGCGTACTCGCGCGAGGTACTCCTCGAGGATGTTCTTGAACGTCGTGTCCGTCAGCGGCCGGTCGGAGTCCGGGTGCGCGTCGCAGAGCGGGCGCATCACGTAGAAGATCTGCCGCCAGTGGGTCGGCAGGCGCCCGCCGTCGCTCGCCTTCGCCCAGGCCTTCTCCATGTTGTCGAGACAGATCTCCTTCAGGGAGCGTGCGCGCGCGGCACCACATCGCGTCCCGGCGACTGCGCGCGGACGAGTGGCTTCTCCTCGGCCTTGACCTGCTTCGTCCACTTCTTGCCGACCGAGTCGAGCGCCTGGAGGATGTCGTCGCTCCTCATCGCGCCAGCACCGTCGACTTGCCGCGGTCGGCGTACTGGACGCGCGGATGCGCGACGTGGACGAGCAGCACGATCGGCTGCGTCGGCGCTGAAGCGGCGGTCGCTCATCATCGTGTCGAGGCTCCGGCCGTACTCGCCGAGCGTGCGGAACGGGTTGATCCATGCCGCCGACCAGTTCACGCCGGTGATCAGCGACCGCTCCGGATGCTCGTCCTCGAGCGCGGCGAACGCGACCTCGGTCACCTGCGGCAGCCCGTCCTCGCCGAGCGACACGACCTCTTGTAGTCGAACGAGTCCTCGCGGATTCCGAGCGACTCGAACCGCTGCTGCAGGTGCTCGCGGCCGATCACGCCGAGCTGCTTCGGGGGACCGGCTTGGTCTGCGCCTTCATCGCCGCGAGCAGCCGCGCCACCAGCTCGTGGTCGAAGTCGCGGCCGTCGACCGAGCAGAGCCGACAGCGGCGCGCGGGCGAGCCCGAGCTCGGCGAGCACCGGCTTCTGCTTGACCGTCGAGGTCAGGCCCCGGAACTCGGACGACGAACTCGCGCACCGTCCGCTCCGCGGCGCCGTTCTGCGAGTCGTGGGTGATGTAGGCGCCGATCAGCCGCTCCAGGTGCTCGGGCTCGTACCAGTGCGGGCGAGGTCGGACTCGACGGCGTCCACTTGCGCCACGCCGGATCGGTCGCCTCGATCGCGGCCGTCGCCGAAGCAGTCGAGCGTCAGCGTCAGGTGCGGGTTCAGGAACGCGAAGTCAGCCGACTGAGCAGTCTGAGCCGATCGCTCGTCGAGCTCGCTCTTGTAAGAATCGGCAGTCGTCGTCCTCGTCGCTCGGAACTAGCTCCGGCGCGGCCAGTGAACCCGGACCAACGAGCCCGTCTCTTGTCGAACGGCTCGACCTCGGCGACCGGCCGCTGCTGCGATCCGGTCGACCGCAGAACGCGATCTCGCTCGCGACGCCGCCGCCGACGATGTCGACGCGGCCCTGCTCGCCGTCGAGCACGAACGGCATCGCGACGATCGTCTTGAGCGCGTTGCCCTGCGCGCCGCGGTCCGGCGCGACGTACGCCTCGCGCGACGAGACGCGGATCGAGAAGTCGAGCAGCCGGTCGACGGTACTCGGCGGGATGCCCGGCGCCGTTGTCGGCGACCGTGATCGCGTCGTCGTCGACGGTGACCGCGATCTCCGGCGCGATGCCCTGCTCCTCGCAGGCGTCGAGCGCGTTGTCGACGAGCTCCTTGACGATCGACGAGCGGCCAGTCGCTCGGGCCCGTAGCCGCACTGCAGCGTCAGCTCCTTCTCGGACACGAAGTCGAGCAGCCGGCTGGTGCTGAACGCCGTCCGCTCGAGCAGCCGGCTCATGCTGCCCCCCGCGCGGGCCGCGAGTAGTCGTGCTCGGCTCCCGGTGAACACGTGAACACACGGTTGCCTACGGAGTACGTGCGCGCGTAGTGCGTCCGCTTTTCGCGTGTAGGCGTGTGTTTCTTGGTGTTCACGTGTTCACCGGGGTTGTGGTGTCTGGCTGTTCATCGGGGTCGTCGGTGATGGCTGACAGGTGGCCTCGGTAGGCGTTGATTCGGGCGTGTGGTCCCTTGCGCCCGTCTCGCCCAGGCTGGCCGTACCCCTGAAGGGTGATCCGGGCCCAGCCGAGGTCTTCCATGCGAGCGTCGAGCCAGCCACGCGGGAGGCTGCTGCCGACGTGCCGACGGGCGGCCTCGGCGAGGTCGCTGACGGCGATCACGTACTCGCCGGTGTTCACGTCGATGAAGTACCGGGCGGGGCCGATCGGGCGACCGGTTGCCTGATCGACTTCGCGTCGGAGTGCCATCGCGGCCTCGTAGCGTTGTCCGGTCGTCCCGTAGGTGGTCGCGCCTTCAAGGCTGATCGCGGCGTGCATGAACGTGCCGACGATCCCTTCGGTTTCCTGCTCGTCGCTCATCGATTGCACGGCGCCGCAGAGCATCCGGACGACGTGCGCGATCTGTCGGCAGTGCGTGCTGGCGAGCGCGTGGATGGGACCGTCTGTCGGCAGCATCCGCCAGCTCAGGGTTTCGATCAGTTTGCCGGGGGTGTTGATCTTGGTGGCGGGCTCAAACCGGATTGGGGGCGCGTCGGCGCGGGTTAGGCTGATGTGCCCATCAGGTCCGCGCTGCCCCTGGTGCTCGCCTTTGGTGATCGGATGCGCCGGATTGAGATTGAAGACGCAGGTCAGCCAGGCACAGCACCCGGCGATGTCATCGGACGCCGGCATCTCGGGTAGGACGAGCTTGTTGTTCTCAATCGAGACCTTGTAGGTGGCCGGTCGCCGCCCGGTTGCCGTGCCGCCGTCGAGGGCCTTGAATTTGATCTTGGCCAGCACGTCGTCAGCCTCAGAGAAACTCATGCCTTCATCTCCTGTGCCGCGATCGCTTCCGCGATCTGATCGGCCGAGCAAGACGACGCGTCGCAGAACACGCGTCCGTCGGAGTTGATGACCATGGGCCGATAAAGCCAGTCGTCAGAGCCGCCGCGGCACGCTGGGCACCGCCACCGGAATACGCGATATTGGGCGCGCTCGAGCTGGCCGTCAGCGCCAGTCACCATTTCCGGTGTTGCTATGGGCGGGCCAAGGGCGCGGGTGAACCACGCGATCAATTCGACAATGGCGCGGTTCACGCCGCCGACCCCAGTTCGAAAGAATCGTCGGTGGTCCAGTCGATGCGCCCGATCTGGCCAACGGGCCAACTCCGGGAGCACGGATATCGAGTCTCGACCGGGCCGGTGGGGGTGTGCCAGGGGCGCTCGCGGCGGTAGCCGACGACCGTCACCATGCCGCCGGAGACGGTCGTGTGGCCGACGTAGATCCGGCCACGGCGGTCCTGCACGGTGGCCACCCCGACACGCGAGAACCGATCACGCATGATCGACCCCCGGATGAACATCCCGGCGGTGGCCAGGTGGGTCCTCGGCGCTGTCTAAGTCAGGGTCGCCGCTGGACCCGCTTCGGGCGCTCGAGCGCCTCGACCTGCCCCGCACGGCTGGCCGCTTGCACGCCGACCGACGGCGGGGAAGCATGTTCTTCAGGACGCCCGGACCGGGGGGCGCTGGAATGAGCGGCCTTGCTCGCAGCCGTCGGAGCATGAGGCTCCGCGAGGCTACGTGCTCCAGGCCGTGCAGTCGGTGCCGTCGCGTCGGATCCCGGTGGCCACGCTCGGCCGTGAACTCGACCACGTCAGTCTCGACGGTGCCGTCCGCAAGCACGGTGCTAGCGGTGAAGATGAAACGCGGCTCGCTACGCGGTTCCATCGCGGTTACCTGATCCTCTATCCATTAGTCGCGCCGGAAGATACCGACCGCCGTGGATGGAACGAGAAAACGCCCCCGTTACCGAGGGCGTTCTCGCTGCCGCGCGAGGTGACTAATGGACTCGCGAAGCGGTGGATCAGGTGTGCCCGGTGACATTACCAGCGCAGGCGGCGAGTCAGTGACTTATACCTCGGTCCCCAGTTCGGACGGGGACTTACCGCGGTCGCGCGTCGACCGCCGCGGCGAGAACGCGAGTGCCGAGGTCGATGAGATAGCGCAACTCGGCCTCGCTCAGTTCGAGCTCGAGCACCTTCGCGAGCCCGGGCGCGACATCCTCCACGCCACGAACGTCGGCGGCCACGCCGAAAACCCGGCCGGCCAAGCTCGCGGGAAGCGGCGGGTCCCTCATGCCGCATCATCCCCGGCATAAGGATCGCCGGACGGCCACTTTCGACGACCCTCAGCAAGAGACCGAAGATGCCCCTCGGCCTTTTCGCGGACCCCAGCCCGATCAATCGCCAACTCAAGCCGGTCAAGGCGGTCACGGACCGGACCGGACTGCTCAATCTGAAAACTGAAATCCTGACTCAACCCAAACCAGATACTCAACGACCGATACCGACGCTCAAGCGCAGCGTCGTCCACGGCAACAGTCTCAACCGGCTTAGGCCGACTAGGACGGCCCACTAACCCACCGCCCCATTACCCAACCTGCGCAACTCGGCACGTTGCCGACTATTCAAATGACCAGTCTTCGCGGCCGGCGGTGCAACCTCAACCCTCCCGAGCAGCATCGCGACAGCCTGTCGCTGCAGACGGATCTCGGAAATCGCAGGATTCAGCCGGTCCTGGCCCTTGGAGCCACGAACCACCAAACCCTCAGACCTCACGAGCGCCTCGAGTTCGGCAACCCTGTCGGTCACCTCGCACGCACTCGCCAAGTTCGAGCGATCGCGCGCATCCAACTCCCAACCCTCCGCCACGTCACCTTGGACCTGACACCAAAGATCACGACCCGGCGCTCCGAGGTTGGCAGGAGGCTCACTGACGATCATCTAAGTGTAAATGCGGGTCGGGATGCCGGGAAAAACGCCACCCCTCAAGTCAGACACACTGCGAGCGAGAGTCCTCTCCGGTCCCGCGCGTTTCGTGTTGTGGGTCCCCCCCTGGGGTGGGGGTTGTTTTGGGTCGGTGGTGGACGCACCACTCAGGGTGCCCCTGCCTGCCCCCCCAGCGTTTGCCTGGGTCGGTGTCCGGTGGCACTTCTAACCTGCGCGCCAGTGGAGTTCAAGCGGGGTGATCTGGTGGTTGCGGTCGAGCACGATTACGGCGTCGGCACGGTGATCGGCGACGGAGGTCCGGTCCTCGGGGAGCAGACATACCGAGTGCTCTGGCCCTATGGGGAACTGGCGCTCTTCGTGCGAGGACTTGCTTCGCTTGGCGACCGACGACGACCTCGACGGCCAGCGCCCTCGCGTCGTCAGTATCCGGCCACGCGGCTAGGGGTCGGTGCATGGGATTCCGCCCCGGCGACAAGGTGGGCTTCACGCACGACCTCGGTGCGCCGCTCGGCATCGGCCACGTCCTCGAAGACCTCGGTGTGAGAAACGGCGTGCATATGTATCTCGTGGCATTGAACCCTCCTGAGTCGATGCCGCAGCGGCGAGTCGTGCCCGAAGACGAACTTCGCCCCCTCACTGACGACGAGCAGCGCACGCTGTAGGCCCCCTGTTAACGCGAAACCCGGCCGGGGGCAAATGGCCGGGCTTGCGCGGGGCGGGGCGGCCCCGTTGCCAATCCTTCGGCTCGACCTCATCCACAGCGAAGCGGTGGGTTGCCACCATGAACCCGAGGAGTAGTGTCCGGCGTGGCCCGGTGACCCTTGTGCCCCCAAGTGCGGTCGCCGGACAAGAGCGCCCCGCTTTTTGGAACGTGGGTGGGGCGCTCGCTGATTCCGCGTTTCGCCGATGTAGCGGCGGTAGAGCGCGAGCAGCCGTTCTTCTTCGAGGGCGTCGAATGCGACGTGAAGTTGCGCGCCAAAGATGGGGGCAAGACCTCATGGAGGGCGGTTCGCTCGGCAGACAGGCTCTACGCAAGACGTTCGTGCCCACCCCAAGGGGCTAGGTTGGACGCGCACGTCGCGGCCGGGGACAGGCGGCGTCGCGGTCGGGGACGGGCCGCGACGCCGGGGTCCCCACTCCTGACCAGCCCCGCGATCCGCTCATCGCCTGGGTTGCCTGGGTTGCCGGGCGCGGTCGCCGCTTCATCGTTGGCCGAGGCCCCGCTTCGTCATTGGCGCTGAGTTTTTGCGGGTCAAGCGGTGCAAGACGATTCGCCGCACAGAAGCATTGGGGGTGGGGCCGGTTCCCTCCGTCCCCACCCCCATACCGAGAGGAATGGGGCGCACCCTCTCGGCGCGGACGGAAGTCATTCCCGGCCACCACCGACTCTAGTCCGATTGTCCTGACGCGTGTGGCGACTCCGCTCCACCGTCATCCGCTTGGCGACTGCTGACGACTTCGATGCCTAGTTGTGTTCGGGGTCGAAGGGCAGCCGTTCAACGAGATTCAGCACCTCGAAGACGCGCTGTACGGCTGGAGGACCCGGCACGATCAGGAAGTCCACGCCCCACAGCGACGCGCGCTGGCTCGCGTCCATCATTACGGCGGCCCCGGTTGAGTCCAGAAAGGTCAAGCCGCTCAGGTCCAGCACCAGGCGCTTCGGTCCGCGCGACAAGGCGTTACGTATAGCCTCGCGCACGTCGTCGGCGTTGCTGATGTCCAACTCGCCTTCCAACAGGATCGCCGTCGTCGCGTCCCGCTCGCTGACGCTTATCTTCACGCCAGCCGGAACAACCTCGGTCGAACGAACGCTGCGTTCTGACACTGGTCCGCTCCTCTCTCGACGAAGTTGCCTGTCGTAGAAAGAAGCCAGTACGCCCCGGATGCAGAAGCGACTGGCCATCGCGCCTACGTCCCGCTTGACCGGCCCTCCGGGATCGCCAAGAGAACCGGCTGTTGAGCGGAATTCCGCGACCGGCCCTCGGATGCAAGAGTCCGCCTCGACGAGTCCCCATCCGATCTGGCACCCCACAACCCCAGGTTCCCTAAGCCCCGAGAGCCGCCCATAGGACGTTGGCGCTCGGCGCTACGTCTTGTGAGCGCGCTGCCCGGAGGGTAGGCTCCGAGTAGCCCGGCGACCTTAAATTCCCCAGCGCGTTCGCCGGACAAGAGCGCCCCGCTTTCCTCGAACGTGGGTGGGGCGCTCGCTGATTCCGCCAGCGTTTCGCCGATGCAGGGGTCGCGTTATCCCCTACCGGCTTGTCTGGTTGACGCACCGACGCATCGCAAGAACGTGGTAACGCCCTAGTCCGTACTTGTGGCGGAACGCCAGCAGTCCGATCTTCGCCCGCTCAGCCAGGCATGTCTGCCGCGCTTGCGTCACGACGAAGGCGACGCACTGGCCTTGGTTCTTGAACTGCGGGTAGTTTCGCCAGCCACCGTGCTTGCACTGGGCCCTTGAGGTGGGCACCCGTGGCTTTACGGTCACGCTCGCTGTACCGGAGCTTGTGTTGTGCGCTGTGTCACCGCCGTAGCTAGCCGTAATCGTGTGCGTACCCGAGCCCACGGAGACCGGCGTGTAGGAGACCGAGCAATTTGCCGACGCTCCACTGCCCGACAGCGTGCACGGGCTGCCACCAAAGTTGCCTGCGCCGCTGCTAGAGAAGCTGACCGTCCCCGTCGGCGTCGACTGACCGGTGCCCGCCGTGTCCGTGACCGTCGCCTTGCAAACAGCGGCATCACCCGCAGCGAACACGCTCGGCGAACAACTGACGCTCGTCGATGTCGGGTCTGGCGCGTCGAACACGACGGCGCGACCGTTCAAGGCTGAATCGGAAACTGCAGGAGGGGCTGAACAGTCGATCGGTAAAAGGGAATATTGCCCACCACCAAGCAGGTCCGAGCCGGAGCCGCCGTTGTCCACCAACGTGACGACACCGTAGCCTCCGGTCAAATCGGTGTCGTCGAACCCGATGACCGCCGTGTTACCGGCGACCTTCAGACACGTGACAGGACCTCCGGCGGTGACGGCCACAAGTTGGCCATGGAAATTATAGAAGAAGCCAAGCGAGACGCTGCCCCCGGGGTTCTCTCCCGAGGGGCCGCTGTGCGCGTCGACGCTGATATTGAAGAAGTCGCCGGTGCTGCCGGTCGCCGTCGCCGTATCCAGCTGTGTCGCGCCGGATGCGCTCGGCGCGAACACCAACGCCATCAACGCAAGCCCCAGCACCACCTGTAGCCGCCGCAGCGACGCATAACGAAACAATCCAGACATCACGCTCCTCCTCCCCCTCGCTACCGGCTTGCCCGGTTGACGCACCGACGCATCGCAAGAACGTGGTAACGCCCTAGTCCGTACTTGTTGCGGAACGCCACCAGTCCGATCTTCGCCCGCTCAGCCAGACAACTCTGCCGGGCTTGCGTCACGACGAAGGCGACGCACTGGCCTTGGTTCTTGAACTGCGGGTAGTTGCGCCAGCCGCCGCGCTTGCACTGGGCCTTGGAGGCGGGTACGAGTTGGTAGGCGATCTGGACCATCGGCACGCTGGTGGTGTCGATCGACTGCGACCCGCCGGCCGGCACCAGGTTCGAGCCGCCACCACCACCACCGCCGCCGGCACTGACGCCGCCGCCGCCGCCACCGCCGCCGAACAGCCCGCCACCGCCGCCACCGCCGCCGCCGCCGAGGAAGACTCCGGCTGAGTGGCCTCCGCCGCCGCCCACGCCGCCGTCGCCGCCGAGCCCGCCGGAGCCCCCGGCGCCGCTGCCAGCAGCAGAGATGAAGTTGCAGTCCGACGCCGCGGCACCGCCCATGCCACCCGCCGCGCCACCCCCACCAAGACCAGGACCCCCGCCGCAGGTCTCGCCGCTGACCCCGTCGTTGCCGCCGCCGGCGCCCCCAGCGCCGCCAGGACTAGTAGAGCCACCAGGCCCTCCGCCGGCGCCGCCCGACCCGCCGCCCCCCGCGGCGACTAGGAGCCGGCCTGAGAGATCGTTCTGCGACGAGCGCACGTCCGAGGGGCCACCGCCGCCACCGCCGTAGAAACTGAATAATGCGGGCGCCGAGGCCGCGCACAGTCCGGGATCGCTCAGGCAGACGAATGGCGTGGCGCCTCGACCCCCGCCGTTGCTACCCCCGGCGGCGCCCGTGATGTCTTCGGGCAACGTCGGAGCGCGCCCGTTCCCGCCGACGATTGCGTACAGCGTGCTGCCGCCGACCACTGGCAGGTCGCCGGTGACGACCGCGCCCGCACCGCCAACACCGCCGCCTGTCGGAGATGAACCCCCAGTGCCCCCGACTGCGACGACGCGAATCGAGGAAACGCCCGCCGGCACCGTGAACGGATTCGACCCCGACCTATACGTGCATCTCACCGTCTGCCCCGACTGGCTGCACCCCGGCGGCAGCGCCGCCACCGATGCGCTCGGCGCGAACACCAGCCCAACCACCACAAGCCCCAGCACCTGTAGCCGTCGTGGCAATGCATACCGCCGCAATGCGAACATGACGATCCTCCTCCTCACCAGGCGCCCGGCGAGAACTCTGGGGCGTGAGCAACACGTTCCCAAGAACGGCGCGCGTGCTCCTCGTGAACATCCAAGCCTCCTGCTGGCGCGCCGGGACGCCATCCGTAGGAGCAAGCGTTTTTGGGTTGGGCGAACTACGCATTCATCCCCGGCGGCCTGGCTCGCGGGACCTACCTGTAGACGCACACGCCTTCGATGCCGTTCGGGGATTTTGGCCCGGCGGACGAGTTGCTCGGGCCGCGGTCGCTGCTTCGTTACGGCTGGCCGAGAACTCGCCCTGTCAGATTCCCGGCGGGCCGTGCGGGTTCGCGCGGTGTCGGGTCGAGCAACTTTGCGAGCGCCTCGAGTTCCGGTGGCGGGCCTGATACGGGAGCGTTTACGCGGCCCATTCTTGTGCCGACCAGACTGCCTTGCGGCGGGAATTTGGCGAGTGCTTCCCCGGTCCCCTGCGATATACGGCGTGGGTTCCCCCCTGGGTGCGCTGGATGAACTACCCGCAGTGCAAGAACCAGGGTGACTGCGTGAGTTTCGTCGAAAACGGCAAGTAGCCGATTCAGAAATACCTAATGGCGAGGCGGGGCAACTCCCCCTCTCGTTCCGCAAAGGGCTCGCCGGAACCAGGCGCCGGCACCGGTATCGCAAGTGGCGATGAGGAGAACCTTGGCCGCGCTGCAGTTAGGCGCCGATCCCAAGTCGAAACGTGGCGTCAAAGTGGGGTCCCCACCCGACCGGGGTGCGGTCGGGGTGCGAGCATCGTTCGTCACTACGATCTGTGTCTACTTCTAACAGGAGTCGGCATGGCGAACATCCTCGACGTTTCGGCGATCACCGACCGCATCAGGGCGCGCATCACACAGATCGAAGAGCAACTCAAACAGCACCAAAACCTGAGTGACGAGCTCGAGCGCCTGCGCAGCGCACTCGCCCGCCTCGAGGGCGGGGTCCGCTCGCGCGTCAACACCGGCCGCCGCGGCCGCCAACCCGCCTCCACGCCGAAGAGCACCACAGCTCCCAAGGTCATCGCTAAACCCACGAGCACCGCTCCGTCCAAAACCGCCGCCACACCCAAAAGCGTCTCTGCGCGCGCCCCCCGTGGCCAGAACAAGACCAAGATCCTCGAAGCGCTCAAGGACGGTCCAAAGACCGCGTCGGAGATCTCCAAGCGGACCGGTGTCGGCGCCGGCACCGCGAGCACAATGCTCACCAAGATGGCAAAGGCTGGCGAGCTCGTGAAAGCCGAGCGCGGCTACGCACTCCCGCAATAGCCGACGCCTCCCACGACGCAAGGGCTGCACGGGCCAGGCTCGTGGCACCCCGACCCCGGAGGTCCGGGACTGCCTACGCCCCTGGCGACAGGCTTGTCCGGCAGAGCTCCACGCCTTACGGTTCCTTCCAGGTTGAATCCTTCGCGCACCCGACTGGTTCTGTTGGCGGCCGTGATGCTGTTGATGGTGGTCGTGCAGTCGAGCGTCGCACTTGGTCGCGGGCCAAGGGCGCGAGTCGCGGACCAGTCGTTCTTTGCGTCGCCGTCACGAAATATCAGCTGCGAGCTCGACTACGCCGAGCCAGGCGTTCCGACGGGAGCCTTTTGTGAGGACACGGCAGCGAAAGTGGCGGTCACGATGTCCCCGAGCGGACGTCTGCATGTTTGCGGCGCGAGTTGCCTGGGCAACGGCCCCGAGGGAGAACCGGCGCTGCCGTACGGCTATGGCATCACTGTCGGTCCGTTCAGTTGTCTATCGCTCACGAGGGGGATGCTGTGCAGAGTTCATTCCGGGCGTGGCTTCATGATCGGAGGCTCCGGGGTCGCGTATGTCGCTGGGTCGCCTTCAGGCGGGCCTTCATCGACGGCAACGGCGGACATGACCATCCGCCCGGGATCGACGGGAGTCAGCTACCTGGGCGCCTGGCACCTCTCCGCGAGCTCTAGCTTTGCGGCGGCCATTCGTGCGCTGGGCGATCCTGATCGCATCGGCGGGGGTGTGGACGGCGTCTGCATCGGCGTCTGGCCGCGCCTGAGTTTGAGGATGTTCTTCACCTCGTTCGGTGCCGGCTCCGGATGCGACAGCACCTTCAGTCAGAAAGCTTCGATCCAAGGACCCGCCGGCAGGCGCCATTGGCACACGTCGCGCGGGCTGCGCGTCGGCGACCCTCTCAGCAAGCTAGATCGGATGTATCCGCACGCATTACACACCCGCCATGCCCGTGTCCTCGCCTACAACCCCCACGATCCGATCGGCACCGGACGTTTAGACATCATCACCGCCCAGATCACCAACGGTCGGGTATCGAGCTTCGACCTCTGGCTCGGCGGCGCAGGCGACTAAGCAAGCTCCCGTTACTGGCTGGTCAGCGCGCCATAGAAGCGTTCCGAAAGAACAGGTGACTCCTTGACACGCGACAGGCGCCCTGGCTTTACACGGGGGGAGAGCGAGTGCGAAGCTCGGTCGAGCTGGACGCCTCCTTATTGGCCCTGAGATGTTGTTCGTCTCGCGATGATCCGCTCAACAATGGCTCGTTCTGACCCGAAAGGCACCGAGTCTCGCCGCGCTCAGCTAGGTGTCTTGCTTTCCGCGCGAGGCGGGGCGGCCAGCTCGAGCGGGGTCGTGCCTGGCGCAGCACAAAAACAAGAGTCCGACGGACCTTAAACGGCGATGGAGGCATGTCCGTTTAGGGTCCCGTCACGGGCGCCCTTCCCCTCAACCGCCCTGGTTGACAATAAACGGCGCACCGGGATAGAGTCGGCCGCCAACAGCGTGCGGGAACCCTCAGGGGTGAGCTTCTCGAGGGTTCGCGTGGGGCACCCATAGCAGGATCAATCATCCAATCTCGGGGAGCGCATTGATGAGATCCCACCGCTTAACCGGCATCGGCGCCGCGCTGATGTCGGCAGTGCTGTTCGCCGTCGGCAATGGGGCTGCCTTGGCCCACGACCACGGCGACCACGGCTACGGCCACCACTTCAGGCACCACGACGTTCTGTTCGTGTCCCCGGACGGGCAGTCAGGTGCGTCAGACCGATCGTGTGATTCGGCGGCGTACTCGACGGTCCAGTCGGCAGTCGACGCGGCGCCGGCCTCGGGCACCGTGTTCGTGTGCTCGGGCACCTACACCGAGGACGTGATCATCTCGTCGCCGCTGACGCTGACGGGCCACGACGCGGTGATCAACGGCTCCTCGACCGCCAACGGCAACTGCGACCAGCTCGGTCCGACCGGACCGGGCAGCGCGCCGTGCCTGGCGGGCATCACGATCAAGTCCAGCCACGTGACCGTCGAGGGTCTTCACCGTGAAGGGCGCGATCGGCGAGGGCATCCTGGCCACGGGCTCGCTCGCGGGCCGCTCGATCAGCGACGTCAGGATCGAGGGCAACCGGGTGGTCGGGAACAACACCGGCGGGATCCCGCCGAGGCCCAACTCGCCGTATCCGCAGTGCTCGGAGTTCGGTCAGATCCCCGGCGACTGCGGCGAGGGCATCCACCTGATGGGCGTCTATGACTCGAAGGTCGCCGGCAACTACGTCAGCGGCAACGAGGGCGGAGTGCTGCTGACCGACGAGTTCGGTCCCACGCACGACAACCTGGTCGAATACAACTACATCACCAAGAACCCGTTCGACTGCGGTGTCACCGTTCCGGGGCACAACCCGAACGCGCTTGACTCCAGCGGCAACCGCCAGCCGGATGTTGCGGGCGTCTACGACAACGTGATGCGCCACAACCGGATCACCGACAACGGGCTCCAGGGCGAGGGCGCCGGGGTACTGTTCGCGAACGCTTCAGCGGGTACCGCGTCCTACGACAACCTGGTAATCGACAACTACATCGCGGGTAACGAGCTGTCCGGTGTGACGATGCACGCGCACACGCTCGGGCCGGGTCAGTTCGAGGACCTGAACGGCAACACGATTGTGCGCAACGTGATCGGCCAGAACAACCTCGGCAGCCCCGGCGCAGGTCCCCGGCGACATGCTCGACGGCACCGTCACCGATCCGTTCACGACTGGGATCCTGGTGTTCTCGGGCACCGTGCCGGTGCAAGGTCAACATCGCGCACAACCGGGTCTTCAACAACCACTACGGGATCTGGCTCGGAGTCGGAGGCAACGTCACGGCGAAGCTGCACGGCAACCGGTTCCGCGATGTGAACACCGCGGTGTTCACGAGTCCGTAGGCGGCGCTCGCAGAATCAGGCCGCGCAGAACAACCCAGGAGGCGATCAAGAGGCTCAGCTCAACCGAGGCATCCTCAGCGGGGTGGACGACTCCGTGTGTGAGCACGTGCCGACGGACCCGGCAGGAGCAAGAGCCAACGGCCGAGCATGCGCCCGACTAACGAGCCGACGTTATCGCCCAGGATCGCCGCTGCGGCTGCCAAAGCGATCACGAGCGCGAACGCAACCGGTGTTGGCTGGCCAGCGCCCGCTCCGGTGATCAGCGCGGCCTCGCCCGGAATCGGGACGCCGCTTGACTCGGCGCGTCGGTTGGTTGCCGTCCCGGAGCAGCCGGCCGTGGACGATCAGCTTGCTGAGGGGCGGCGCATGCCGAGGTTCCACGTCATGCCGACCCAATCCCGCAACCCGGAAACGCCCCCCCCCCCTGAAGTTCGCCTCTGTGTCCTCAGAACGGACGGATTACCGGATTCCCTCATTCTCGACGCTGTCGCGGCTCGGATCTCGATCGCAAACTGATCGCACGACTCAACATCAAAGCTTCACGCGGGCGGTCACTGCCGGACGTCAAGAGACGAGCGCACGCACCCCGACCTAGCCTCCGGCCTTGGTCCTGAGTTCGGCGAGGAGCAGGGAGGTGAGATGCTCGAGTGGGAGTCTTGCCTTGTGTCAGCGGCGAGTCTCTTAGCGGCCGTCGGGTGGCGGTCGCCGGAGGCAAAGAGCCGAGCCGTGCGTCTACCGCCTCCGAAGGGTTGGCTTGAGGACCTGCTCGCCGTAGCTGGTGTCGGCGGGGTTGAGGTTGACACCAGGCTGGACGATCTCGTCGATGCGGTCGAGGATCGTCGGGTCGAGTGCGACCTCGGCGGCGGGCAGCTGGCTGTCGAGCTGCTGCATCGTGCGTGGTCCGATGATCGCTGAGGTCACGGCAGGGTGGTTCACGACGAAGGCGATGGCGAGCTCGATGAGCGCCACGCCGGCCTCGTCGGCGAGTTTCGCGAGTCGTTCGACGGCTTCGAGCTTGCGCTGGTTCTCGGGCAGCGACATGTCAAAGCGTGCGGCCAGCCGCTGTCGCGCCGGGGAGGTCGGTGAACTGTCGGCGCTCCAGCTTCCCGACAGCCAGCCGCCGGCGAGCGGGCTGTAGGTGAGGATGCCCATGCCGTGGCGTCGGGCCGTGGGGAGCACGTCGAGCTCGATGCCGCGGACCGGGAGCGAGTACGGCGGCTGCTCGGTGCGGAAGCGCTCGAGGCGCCGCTCGCTCGATTTGTCACCGGGACGTTTCGGCCTGGTGATCGCCGCGGCCGCTTGGTAGCAGACGCCGGCGAGCGTCCCTGCACGATGTAGCGGGGGTTGAATCCCGCCTCGCCTGGGACGACGCCACCGGCGGCGCCTCCAGGCTCCGTCCTGAAGCGGCCAGGCCGGCAGCCTGCCGGCCCGGCCGCACTGACCGGCCCCTTGCCCGACACAGAGGCCGGTGACGTAAACCCGAACTGACCCGAGGTGACCCTTGAGCCGTCGAGGCCCGATCCCGCCGTTCCCATCTGCACCCGACGCCCGTAGCGGCGCTCGGCAAGCCGGCGTTCGCATCCGCCGCCGGTGGCGCGGTGCCCGATATCGCGCGAGCACGACCAGCGGTGTGATCATCCTCGGGCACCACGGCAGCGCCCCGTCCGGCCTGCTCCTCGACGCGCTCAAGGATCGAGGCCTGACGTGGTCAACCGCCCGCCCGGACCGCGCGGAGCGGCTACCGCAGCCGAGCGCGGTAGCCGCTGCCGTGGTCCTCGGATCCCGTGAACATTCCGACGAGAAGGCGCCCGAATGGGCGGCAGTCGAAACCGACTGGCTGCGCTCCGCCCACGAGACCGGGACCGCGATCCTCGGGCTGGGGTTCGGCGCGCAAACCCTAGCGACCGCGCTCGGGGGAAGCGTCAAACCCGCTCAGAAACCGGCACGCGGCTGGACGGAGATCTCCACGGCAGCTCCGGAGCTCATCGCACCCGGATCGTGGTTCACATGGGCTGACAGCGAGATCGAGAACCCACCGGGCGCCGAGCTTCTCGCCCACAACGACTTGGGCCCCCAAGCCTTCCGGGCGGGCGACACCATCGGCGTCCACTTCCACCCCCACCTCACGCCACAGATCATCACCGAATGGGTATACGCCGACGCCGCGAACGGACTCGACACCCAAGGGATACTCGAAGCAACCGCACGGGAGTTCAAAGCCGCGGCCGTAGCAGCCCACCGCCTCCTCCTTACCTTCGCAAGCTCCGCCCAGCGCGCACGCCGGTGACCGTGAACGCTGAGACCAGCTCGACCACCACGGGGTACAGATGAGCTGTAGTTTCGGTTCATGACCCAAGGAAACATCTCCCCAATCCAAGCGGCGCCGAACCCGATCGATCCGGGCGTGCGCATCGGCCACGTGCATCTGAGGACCGCCGACATCGACCGGGTGCGCGAATTCTACGTCGGCGTGCTCGGCTTCGACGTCGTCGCCGAGGCGCGAAACGTGCCGGGATGGGGCACGACCGGAGACATCCTGTTCGTGTCTGCCGGCGGCTACCACCACCACCTCGGCTTCAACACCTGGAAGTCGGCCGGTGCCGGCCCGCAGCCCGACGGAGTCGCCGGGCTGCACCACGTCGCGCTCAACTACCCCACACGCGCCGGGCTCGCCGACGCGGTCCGGCGACTGCAGCGAGCGGGCGTGCCACTTCGGCAGCTTTCCGACCATGGCACCCACGAAGCCGTCTATCTCTCCGATCCCGACGGCAACGATCTCGAACTCGCCTGGGACAGGCCGATCGACCAGTGGCCGCGGGCCGAGAGCGGCGGTCTCGTTCCCGTCTTCGATGACCTCGACCTAGCCGACCTCCTCTCAGAGCCCGAACCGAGCACCACTTGAGATCGGAGACCGCGGCGGACCGATCACCGACGGGCGGACACTCGACCGTTCCGATGAGGGCGTGCTGAGCCACGTGCTCGGCGTGTCGTATTCGAAGGACCAGTGCGACGGCCCGGACCCGCGGGCTGGCGCGCAGCGACAAATGCGAAGGTTGCCGTCCCGGTCTGTGATCGAGGTCCTGTTGACGCGAGGGTGCCCTCGCGGATGGACCAGGACATCGGTAGTTCACTGCCGTGGTAGTTCAGTGCCGCGCTGTTCAGCGCGCTACCGAGAGTCTCGACGGCACGAGCGAGATGCGCGTCCGGTGAGGAAAACAGCCCACGCCCCGGGCGCGAAGCACCGCATGCCGACGGCGGATCGAAGATCTTCCGCGGTCGCGCCGGCGCTCATGCTGCTCGTCCTTTCCAGCGGTCTCACATACAGGGTCCAGGGGTAACTTGGGTTCTCCTTTCCTCAGGAGCGTGATCGTCGGGCGGGCGGACGAGTAGCGGTTGGATGCGCGAGGCAAAGCGTTGCGGCTCGACGAGGTGGAGCATGTGGCCGGTGCCGTCCCAGACCTCGAGGCGCGCGCTTGGCACGAGCCGTGTTAGCCATGCCTGGTAGTCCGGCGCTGGCGGCGATCCGTGCAATGCCAGCAGGGGTGCGGTGATCCGGGGCAGGATGGTTTCGGCGATTGCGGTCAGCTGTTCTGGTGGGGTCGTAAGTAGTGACTGCCAGATGCCGAGTAGTACCTCGCGGGGGAACGTGAGCACTCGGCGCTCAAGGTCTTCGATACCGGCGTAGGGCTCGAGCCCGAGCTCATGGTCGATCGCGAGTACAGCCTCCATCGTGCGGTCGCTGCGCAGCGTGTTCGCGTGTCGTTGGACCAGTTGGGCGAAGCCGCCGAAGCGCAGGGAGGCGTCGACGCAAATGACGGCACGCGCTGGGTGGACTGCGGCGTATACGGCGGCGACGGTCGCGCCCAGGGAATGGCCGACTACGGCAGGCTCGCCGACGTCGAGCTTCTGGACGACCGAGCGAACGTCGCTGACCAGCGACAGCGTCGAGTATTCCGACGCGGACGAGGACGCCCCGTGACCGCGGAGATCCACACGCACGCAGGTGAACTCCCGAGCGAGGAGCGCCGTCACCGGCTCCCACGAGACCCGAGAAGACGTAAGGCCGTGTACGAACACGACAGGCGGGCCGGCGCCCGCGACGTCATATGCGATCGTCGGTCCGTCGTCGCGCCGAACGGTGGCGGCGCGAGTCACGGCCCAGATGCCTCACTACGGGCGCGTGATGGATCGGCACCCACGATCCGAGAAGCGATCCGCGAATCACCCCTACGAGCAAACCGATTTGGCGACGGCCCCATCATCCCGACCGGAGGCTAACCGACAGCCCGAGGCAGCTGGCGATCCCTCACCAAGGTTTCCACGCTCTGCCGAGTACCGGGTCCGCGCCGGCGCAATCTGGCTGGTCGGCTGAGCGACGGTCCCGGGCGCGCCGGTAGGTCTCAACCGTTTAGGGTCGCCCGACCGCGCTGACCCTGCTCCCGGGGGCGGCTACTTGTTGAGCGATTCGAACCCGACGCCGATCTCAGCGCCATCGGGCTGGAAGCTTCGTATGCCCGCGACGGACATTCCGATCAGCTCGCATCCGTCGGGCCCTGCCGCGACTGGCGTGTGAACGATGAGCATCGTCCGTATGCGCGCCGGTTCGACAGAGCAGGTGTCTGCCCCGCGGACGCGTTGGTGGCATGTGCGAGACTCGTGCGGTTGCGGGCTCAGGGCGCCCGCGGTCATGGGAGGAGGAGCGATGAGCGGGTCGAGCAGCGGATCGGGCTTTCGCGCCGAGAGTCTCGGCTTGTGGGACCGCATGGCGGCCGGGTGGGGGCGCGACGGCGACTCGATCTGGGAGGCGTCCCGCACCGTGGGCGAGTGGATGGTTGCAGCGGTCCGCCCTGGAGCCGGGGAGACGGTCCTAGAGCTTGCGGCCGGCCCTGGCGATACTGGCTTCGCGGCGGCGAGCTTGGTCGGCGACTCGGGGCGGTTGATCTGTACGGACTTCGCGCCTGAGATGGTCGCGGTCGCGCGCTCTCGTGGCACCGCGTTGGGGCTGGCGAACGTCGAGTATCAGGTGCTCGATGCCGAGCGCATCGAGCTCGACTCTGAAAGCGTCGATTGCGTGTTATGCCGCTGGGGTTACATGCTCATGGAGAATCCCGCGCTCGCTCTTCGCGAGACCCGGCGCGTGTTGCGCTCGGGTGGGCGGCTCGCCCTCTCGGTCTGGGGTGAGCCTGCGGACAACCCGTGGGCGTCCGTGCCGGCTGCGGTAATCGTCAACGGTGGCTGGCTTGAACCGCCCGTACCCGGTGCGCCCGGGATCTTCGCCCTTGCAGCACCCGAGCGACTTCGTCACCTTCTCGCCGATGCCGGGTTCAACGACCCACAGTTCGATCAGATCGATGTGGTTTGGCCGTTCGCGTCGTTCGATGCCTACTGGCAATATCTCTCCGGCGTCGCCGGTGCGATCGCCATCGTGCTCGAGGGTCTCGGCGATGCTGATCGAGCGACCGCACGAGAGCAGATCCGTAACGCTATAGAGCCGTACCGAGCAGGTGCGGGCTACGAGCTACCGGGGCGATGTTTGAACGCAAGCGCGCGGCGTGACCGTGACGTCGCGCAAGGCTCACCCTCGACCTAGACGCCCGCCGGTCGAGCTGGCCCGAGAGTACGCCCGCGGCGAGAAGCAGCCGCTCCCGCACGGCTGAGCAGCGCGTCCACGTTGGAGCAGGTCGCGTTTGGGGCGGCGGGTCGCGTCCTGAGATTCGCCAGAACCAGGGCTCTCGCCACGGGGGTCTCGGAGAGCCCGACGCCATGCCCTCGCAACCCAATCCCGCAATCCGGAACCGCCCTTCCCGGGGGATCTGTCCGCCGCGGCGACGACAAGTTGGCGGTACGGTGGCCGCGATGGCGCCAGTGTTGCCAGCGTTTGTGGAGGCCTTGCCGGATGGGGTTAGCCGGGTGAGTCTGCCGACACCGTTTCGGGTGGGGCGCGTCAATTGCTACGTGCTGCTTGAACGACCGGTCACCGTCCTCGACCCGGGAACGCTCCAGCCCGGCTCGCTCGCGAAGTTGAGAGACTTGCTGAACGCCAACGGCCGCGACTTCGACGATATCGAGCAGATCATCGTCACCCACCATCACGCTGATCATTGCGGCGCTGCGGCGGTGTTGGCGGCCCGCTCGGACGCGCGGATCGTGTGCGGCCTTCCTGAGGTCGCGAGCCTTCTTGAACCGGCAGACGTTCAGTCCAGGCGTGACCTTCTGGTTCGGCTCGGTGTGCCTGATGCACTGGCATGCTCGCTGATCGCGGGAACGGACGCCGCCGTCGCGCGGGTGGTCCGAAGGCCACATCCGAGCATGGTCACGGGCGTCCGGGACGGAGACGTTCTATCCGCCGGCGGACGCCAGCTACGGTGCGTGGTCACCCCGGGGCACGCGGAGGGTCATCTTTCATTGTGGGACCCCGCCGCGCGCGTCCTCTTCAGCGGAGACCATCTGTTGGCGCGAATCATCCCTGTACCCAGCCTCGAAGCTGGTGACGGTCTCCGCCGTCGCCGCAGCTTGGTCGAGTACCTGGCGAGCCTGTCGAGGTTCGTTGCGCTAGACCCGAAAGTGGTGCTCCCCGGTCACGGTCGCGCGTTCACCGCGGTCGATGTCCTGGCCGCCCGGCTGCGCTCCCACAGCCGCCAGCGGGCCGACGAGATCGAGACGATTCTGGGTGCCGGTCCGGCGACTCCTTTTGAGGTAGCGCGCCGCTTGCAGTGGCAGCCAGATGGAGCACGGCTCGTTCTGGGCCTCGCGCACGCTCAGGGGCATCTGGACCTTCTCGAGGATGCCGGTCGGGTGATCCCCGAAAAGGACGGCGCTGTGGTGAGCTACCGGCTGCGCGGATGAGAGGTCCGGGGCAGAGAGGTCGGCAGCGCTGGTCGCGGTTGTAGCGGCGCCTAGCGATCGCCTGGTGTCAGCGCCGCCGAGCGGATCAGCCTCGCGCAGGATCAGGAGGCACCCGCATGCCGGTGTCGCTCTCCGTAGCGATTCATGGCGAAGCGGTAATCAGCGACGCCGAATATGGACACTCCAGGCCTCCCCTCGGAGAAGTCACTCGCCTCGCCAAGACCGTGCGTGCAATGTTCACCGACCTTCGTGATGACGAACCGGAGCAGCTCGTCGGTCCCACGGCGCCGCGACAATCCCGTCATCTCATGGCTTGAACACGATCGGCCCGACGATCACCAGGACCAGCAGCACCGAGCCGTGTTTTAGACACCTACGGAACCCTGCCCGAGAACGATCCCCGTGGCCACGCTACCCGAACTCTCGGACTCGAGGAGACGGCGAGCTTCGGCTCCGAACGCGCACCGATTGCGCTCCCACTCACCCTCGCGCGGAGTCACGTGCGCGAACCTGGCGAGCAGGCCGAACAGCGACCGCTCAAGCTCCATGTCCCGCAGCGCCTGCGCGCGCGAGGTCTCGAACACCCCCGCCTCAACCCAGTCCGTCGGCCGCCAGATACAAACCCCGATGCACGGCTGAGGAGCTTCGAGTCCACCGCAATCCGGGCAGCGCCACACGACCCAAACGCCAGCGGGCGGTGCCGCGTCGTCAAACGCTTCACGAGCGCATGGTCCGCTCTCTCGCAACACCACCCGAGCCTGCTCCTGTAGCGACTCATAGCGCCCCCTCCAGTCGGCCTGCCGCAACTCGGCGGCGGCCAGCTCCTCGACGATCGGCAGGAACCGTCCGATCCGAACGCGAGAAGCTGCGGCCGCGGTCACGAGCTCGTCGTAGTCGTCGCCGCTCACGAACTCGAGCTTGCGCTCCCGGCACACCCCTTCGCAGGTCGCGAACTCGCGCATCGACCCGCAACCAACGCAAGTCGAGATCGAGATACGAACCGGAAGGTCCACAACACCAAAGATAGGCCGAGCGTGAACATCGCTCAGCCCGCCTTCCGGCAGCGATCTCGTTCCTCAATGCTTCGCTTCGGACTTTTCCCCGGGATCGCCAAATGACCCGTTCTTGCCGGGATGCTCGCGCCCAACAGCGCCCATCGCCAGTAGAGCGGCACTCTCGTGGAGCAAGAGTGAAGACCCGGACGTCCATGCCGGGTCCCCACCGTCCGAGGCGTTGCGGGGGCGCACACCACCTCGGGGACCGGAGCGGGTCCGGTCTGCGCCTACCCTAGTCCGCCTCTGTAAGACCAACGCAAATGTGTCTCGGGCGACGGTTCCATTCCCGGCTTTCTCGCGGAGTAGCCGCCTGCGAAGCCGGCGTCTCTACCTTGTCCGGGATGCGCCCGCATGATGCGGGCGCTCGTCATTCCTCGACCTTATTCGCTACGTTTCCGCGTCCCAGGGGCGCAGTGAGTCTGACCGGCAATATGGGGCGCGGGCCGGAATCCTTCCGACCCCCGCCCTGCCGGGAGTCTCGAGGAGCGCGAGTCCCGGCTGGCGCGAAGTCGTTCCGCCGGGCATCCATCCCCACCCTGTGAGCGGGTCGGCATTGAGCCGCGACCGGACAGACGGTGATCAGGGTTGATCTCGGACCGTGACCGAGCGGTTCTTAATGCCCGGCCACGGGTAGCCCATGGTTGAGCCGACTTGGCCCAACCGACGGCTCCGCGAGCGCCCCCGACCGCCAAGCCGGGGCGCTCGTGTTTTGGGCCACCTCGCTGAGAGCGATGCTGGGACACCGCCGGTCAAGCGGTCGAGCATCGTGTCTCGATTCCCGTCGCGTGTCGCGGGGTAGCCTCGGACTGAGCCTGGAACTGGTCAGTTGGGCTCCGCGAGCGCCCGCACGGATGCGGGCGTTCATCGTTCCGCCCCTCATACGCGAAACCCGGCCGGGGGCAGTGGCCGGGTTCGCGCGGGGCAGCGCGCCCCGGAACCGAATCCATTCGGCATGGTCACGGTATTCATCGCCCGTTGCGGCGTCAACGTCCAGCGACCAAGCGTTGTCCGGATCGTCGCAGGCCGAGGACTAGGTTTTGTCAACTTGGAGCCGGGTATACCAGGCTTCCTCAACCCCCGAGGTGGGTCGGTTCCAGTCATCCTGACCGACACGGCGAGCGGCTCCGACCTGAGCATGGGCGAGCCGCTCGCTCTACGTCACGGCCAGGTGGTATCGCCAAGTGCCTCAAGAAGGATGCGATCCGGGTGGTCAGTGGTGCCGTCGGCGGCGAGGAACCGATCGCACGATTCGACATCAAGCCTCACGCGCGCGGTCAATGCCAGACGCCAAGGGACGATCGCCTGCACCCCCGACCGAGCCTCTTGGCTTTAGTCCTGTTCTTGGCGACGAGCAGGTGCCGGTAGCCGGTAGCCGCGACACCCCCTGACCTACTTGCCCGACGCCACCGTGAGCGTGTAGAACACGCACTGTGGTTCGACGGTGCCTCGCCTTGGTCGCGCTTTTCTGGTTGCTCGCTGTTCCGGCCGCGGCTCAGGCTGCGCCGAGTGACATCGCTCGCTACGTCCTACCGCCCGGCAACTACGGCGGCATCCCGACCGGTCCACACTCGCTCGACCAGCTGCCCCTGTACACGGGCCTGACCCCGCTGCGACGCAACGTCTCGATGGGCGACGTCTTCAACTTCTACCTGCCGATGGACTTCAAGCCCATCGGAGCAATCCAGATCCAACCCGTGGGCCGCAGCGACGTGACGGTCACCTACGACGCTTACGGGATCCCGCACATCAAGGGCAAGACGCGCACCGGGATGATGTTTGGCGCGGGCTATGTCATGGCGCGCGATCGTGCGCTGCTGTTCTCGTTCGGTCGCAACCCGGCGCGGGCCGCCGTGGCCGACATCCCCGGCCTCGACGCCTTCTCGCTCGTCACGAGCGCCACAGCCTATGAGCCGAGCGCGCAGGCCGAGGCGCTCGTCACCCAGCAGCGCCAGGCGCTGGTTCGCGCGTATGGTGCGGAGGGTCGGCAGATGCTGCGCGACATGACCGATTACGCCGATGGGGTCAACGCCTACTACCGGACCAGCCACCTGGCGTTTCCGGACAACCGCCCCTTCGATGCCAACGACATCATCGCCGTCACCGCCTTCATCGGCTCGATCTTCGGCAACGGCGGCGGTGCCGAGCACGAGAACTCCGATCTGCTCGCGCGGCTCGAGCAGCGGTTCGGCGCCCGGAGCGGGCATGCGATGTGGAGCGACGCGATGGAGGCGAACGACCCCGACGCGCCGGTTACGACTCACAAGTACTTCCCCTACCCGACCCTCACCGGCGGCAAGGTCACCGGTTCGCTCGTGGTCGATCCCGGCTCGATTCAGCTCGTCAAGGACCCCCGCACCGGCGCGGCGCGCGCCACGGAGCCCGCCCGACGTCACGCCTCGAACTGGCAGCTGGTGGCACGGTCGCGTTCGGCGACCGGGCGACCGCTCGGCGTGCTGGGCCCGCAGCTCGGCTACTACTACCCCGAGATCGTCTACCAGGAGCAGCTTCAGGGGCCCGGAATCAATGCCCAGGGCGCAGCCGTGTCCGGGCTCGGCCTCTACATCCTCATCGGCCGCACCCGGGACTACGCCTGGAGCCTCACCACCGCGAGCAACGACAACGAGGACGTCTTCGCGGAGAAGCTGTGCGTGCCGGGCGGTGGCACGCCGACCCGCGCCACCCGCTCATACATATTCCGCGGCCGCTGCCGGTCGATGCACATCTTCGATGCCGGGCGGATCGGGACCAGGGAGATCACGTTCCCGGTGACAGTCCATGGCCCAGTGATCGGAACCGCGACGGTGCGCGGGCAGCCCTTCGCGCTCGCCCGCAAGCGGTCGACGTACGGCCAGGACGTGCTGTCGCTGGGAGCACTCAAGGCGATGACAGAGGGAAGGGCCTCGACCCCGCAGCGATTTTGGAAGTTCGCGAACCGCTTCGGCTTCACGTTCAACTGGGGCTACGTCTCGCGCAAGACGACCTCGTTCTTCTCGTCGGGCCTGCTCCCGGTCCGTGCCCGCGGGCTGGACCGGCGCCTGCCGACGCTGGGCACCGGCGGCTACGAATGGCGGGGCTTTCTTCCCGAACTGGCCCACCCGCACGACACCGGGGGCCCGCGCAGCCTGCTGCTCAACTGGAACAACAAGGCGGCGCCGGGATGGATGCACGGTGACGACCAGCACCTCGGCTCGGTGCAGCACGTCGAGCTCTTCGGTCCCTGGCCAACCCGCCCGCGGATCAACGACGTGGTGGGCGTGATGAACAAGGCCGCCACGCAGGACGCCTTGGGCGTGCTGGTATGGCCGGTCATCCGCGCCATGCTGCGCCGGGGCAACGCGCCCAGCGCTTCGACGGCAAACGCGGTTGCGCTGGTCGACGACTGGGTCCATCACGGAGCTCCTACCGTTGGTGACCCGGCCGGGGGTCCGATCCCATACGCGGGAGCGGCGGTACTCAACGCCGCATGGCCCCATATCTTCGACGCGGTAATGGGCCCGCGGTACGGGAGGCTCCTCGGCCCGTTCGAGACTCTGCTCGGCCGAGACCCCTCGTATGTCGATAAGGACCTGAAGACGCAGCTCGGACGCCATGTCCTCTCGCCATACGCCTTCCGCTATTGCGGCCGCGGGAACGTCGCCATCTGCGCGCGCTCGCTGTGGGCGGCGATCAGTGCGGGCCTGTCGGATCTGGTCAAGCAGCAAGGGGCAAGTGCTCTGGGTTGGCGGATCGATCAGGGTTTCACCAGTTTTGTGCCGGGACTCATCTCGACCAAGTTCCCGACCACCAACCGGCCGACCTACCAACAGGTCATCTCGCTCGCGCCGAGACCGTAAAGCCCTCGGGAGGAGCGGCGGTGTCGAGCACCTGAGGACGCACCGCCACCGCTCGGAGCTTACGTTCGAGATGACGGCGCCCGGTCGCCGCGGTAGGTGCTCACCGTGGGCGCAAGTGGCGGGAAGGCCGGCGGCCGCTTTTCGACAAAACTCTGGACACCCTCCGCGAAATCTGGCTTCGAGAACGATTCGAGCATCAACACATTCGCGTGCTCCAATGCATCGCCGAGCGGCCTGGTCAGCGCCTCGTACACCTGCCGCTTGATCGTTGCCACGCTCGCCGGGGAGACGTTCGCGGCGACGTCGCGCGCGTACTCGAGCGCGACATCGAGCACAAGCTCGTCCTCGACGGCGCGGTTGACCAGCCCGAGCTCGGCCGCTTCCGAGCCCCGAAACACGCGTGCAGACATGAGCAGATCGAGCGCGCGAGCGGGACCGACGAGTCGCGGCAGGATCCAGGATGTCCCGTGCTCGGCGATCAATCCCCGCCGCGAGAACGCGGTGGTCAGCTTCGCGTTCTCCGCGCAGAAGCGGACGTCGCACGTGAGCGCAAACGCAAGCCCGAGGCCTGCGCAGGCGCCATTGATCGCTGCGATCACGGGCTTCGGAATCGACATCGCGAACGTGATCGGTCTCGTGTCTGTACGACTGGCTCTCGCCTCGACCGCACCCCCATCGCTCGAGAGGACGCTCAGGTCGTTCATATCGGCGCCCGGGCAGAACCCGCGGCCTGCGCCGGTGATCACGATCACCCGCACGCGCTCGTCTTCGCCGCATGTCTGGAGCAGGTCGAACAGCGCAATCTGCATCCCGTACGTCCAGGCGTTCAGACGATCGGGGCGGTTCAGCGTCAGCAGCGCAACGCCGTCATCGCCCACCTCACACAGCACGACGTCCTCCATCCTGTCCTCCTCTCAGCTCCGGGCCTCGGGCGAGCCTAGCGGCCGGGTGACAGCATCGCTACCAGCTCCGCCATGGCTCACAACAGGCGCAAGCGCTCCTTGTCTCGGACAAGCGCTTTCGTAACCCGCCCCCTCAGACAAGACGACCGCATCGGCGATCTCGACTCCGTCGCTCGTCGAGGCCGAGCAGTCATGTCACTGGCGCCGCCGGCGAGACCGCTCCGTGTTGTCCAAGTCGGGCGTCGCGGACGGGCTAGGCCAGGGGCTGGCTCGTCGGAATGTGGCAGTTCGAGTCGTCGAATGATCGCGTCGACGGCACTCGCGTCCCCTGCGCGAGCTGCCATCTCGTCGCGGTGAACTAAACCCTGCTTGACGGTGACGAGGTGTAGGGTCGTCGTGGGGTCGCGGGCGCGGCCAAACTCGATCCACGAGCGGTGTCTCGGTAGCGAAGGGGTTCACGATGACCGCAGAGGAAAACGTAGCGATCATGCGACGCGCTTACGACGCGTTCAACACGGGCGACATGGACACGCTCACTGAGCTCATGGACGAGACTGTGTGGCACTTGCCCGGTCGCAGCTCAATGGCCGGCGACTATGAGGGCCGAGGGGCGACCTTGGCGTACTTCAGCAAGCTGGCGCAGATGACCGGAGGGACCTTCAGGGCCGAGTTGCAGCACATGGCCGCAGACGGTGAAGACCGCGTGGTCGGCATCCAGCGCAGCACTGCAGAGCGAAACGGCAAGCACCTAGACGTTGCCAACTGCATTGTCTTCGAGCTCAAGGATGGCCGGGTAACCGACGGTCGGGAGCACTTCGAGGACCTCTACGCCTGGGACGAGTTCTGGTCATAGCCACACTGGCGCGTACCCCGGCCAACCACGGGCAACCCACACACCATCCCCGGACGGAGCCGAGCCGCAAGTCTGCGACGACTTCGCGGCCATGTTGTCGCTCGCGAGGTAATTGCCTGGAGGCGCGGCCCGGGTATCCGCGCCTCAACCTCACCCATAGCGGGTGATGCCAGGTGGTCGCGCTTGCGCTGTGATCCGAACTTCGCGTCGACCCGACGTTCCACCCCGCCAGCATCGCGGTACGCGAGGAGAGTCAGAACCGTGCTCAAGCCCCAAGCAACTCGCCCAATCCTGATCGTCCTGGTCGCGCTCGCGCTGGCTCTGCCCGCGGCCGCGAGCGCGCGTGTGCTCCGGGTCGGCAGTTACAAGGGGATCCGTGGTCAGTACAAGTCGATCCAGGCGGCGGTCAACGCTGCGAAGGTCGGCGACTGGATCCTGGTCGGCCCCGGTGACTACAAGGAGCATTCCGGGCGGGCGCCGGCGGGTCACGCGGACACGACGGCGGGCGTGCTGATCACCAAGGCCGATCTGCACCTGCGCGGGATGAACCGCAACAGGGTGGTGGTCGACGGGACCAAGCCCGGATCGCCGCAGTGCTCGCGCAAGCAGGCCAACCAGGAGTTCGGGCCGGCCGGCCTGACCCCTGGGGCGGGACCGCGGGGCCTGAACGGGCTGTTGGTCTGGAAGGCGACCGACGTCACGATCCAGAACCTGACCGTGTGCAACTTCCTCCACGGCTCGGGTGATACCGGGAACGAGATCTGGTGGAACGGAGGCGACGGCAGCGGCAAGATCGGCGGCTACGGATACACGGGGTCGTATCTGACCGCGACGAGCACGTTCTTCAACAACGAGACGACGGCGGCGCAGTACGGGATCTTCTCGAGCAACTGGACCGGCGGCACGTGGGACCAGACCTATGCCAGCAACTTCAACGACTCGGGCTACTACATCGGCGCCTGCCAGCAGCGCTGTAACCAGACGATCAACCACGCCCACGCGCAGTACAACGCACTCGGGTATTCGGGGACGAACTCCGGGGGCAGGCTCGTCATCAAGAACTCTGAATTCGATCAGAACGAGGACGGACTCGACACCAACAGCCAGAACGCCGACTACCCGCCGCCCCAAAACGGGGCCTGCCCGAACAACGGCATCAGCAGCATCACGCATACGCATTCGTGCTGGGTGTTCATGAACAACTTCGTCCACGACAACAACAACCCGAACATCCCCTCCGCGGGCTCCGCCGCCGCCGGACCCGTCGGCACCGGCATCTCGATCTCGGGCGGTCGAAACGACACGGTCATGCACAACACGTTCAAGAACAACAAGGCCTGGGGCGTGATCCTGGTGCCGTTCGCCGACAGCGGACCACCGTGCACCGGTGGCACCCTGAACTCGCCGATCCTCGGTCCGGGCAGCTGTCTGTACGACGGATGGGGCAACGCCCTGATCAACAACAGGTTCGCCAACAACGGCGGATACAAGAATCCAACGAATGGTGACTTCGACCAACTGAACTTCGAGCCGCATCCCAGCGACTGCTTCCGGGGCAACACGAATACGGCAGGGACCCTCACCGCGGGGGCGGCGAAGCTGCAGCACGATCGCCCGATATGCACGACGGGCAACGTTCCGCCGAACCTGAACATCACGTTCCTCAACCAGGTTCTGTGCGACTCGCAGGTTTCGGTTCCGCCGTTCGGCTGTCAGCCCGGCGACCACTACCCGCGCCGCACGCACGTGACCATGCACCCGCTCCCGTCCGGTCTGGCCACGATGAGCGACCCCTGCAAGGACGTGCCCTACAACGCGTGGTGCCCGGCCCCGCACCCCCACCCGCTACCGCCGCCCTTCGTCGGATGCAGCATCCGCTCGAGCCGTGGCGATAGCGTCGCGGACCGGGTCAGGACTCCGCCGGCCGTCCGAGCGCATACGAGCTGCTGAGCGCCCGGCCGGCAGACCGCTCGGCCGCCCCCGTGTACGTGGGGCGGCCGCTCGTCAGTGAGTGCCTCGCACCTGCCGGTTGGGCTGCGACGGGCATCGCCCGCATTGGCCCGCCCCGCGCGGCCGACCGAGATCGGAAAGCGGGCGAGATCTTCGATCATTGGGTGCCGGCGAAGGCGACCGTGATCGCGGTCAAGGATCTCTCGGATTGGGCCGGCGACCGCATAGGCGTTGATGTTCGAGGTCAGGTTCCCGTAGTAGAGCCAAGCGCCGTTGGACCACGCGGAACAAGTCCACGGCGACGAGCGTGAGCGCGAGCGTGGCGAAGGCGGTGGAACCCAGGTGACCTCGGACCCGCAACGGCGAGCGACGTTTTCCACGCGTCGTCGAGCTGCGTGCAGCGCGTCGTCGCCCAGGCTGTGGATTGCCCGCGCCTTTCGAGATCGCCATCGGGCATAAAGATCATCAGGGCCGGTCCGTACCCGGAGGACTTGCTGCTGACCGGGCGATCAGCGCGGCAGAAACACGACCACCCCGCGTAGCTCCTCGACAAGGTCCCCGGCGAGATCGAGCGCGACCCCGAGGTCTTCGACGGTCGAGAACCCGCCGACCTCCGCTCTGGCCTCGACGATGCGCGTGGCCAACGCGTCATCTACCCCGGGCAGCTTCGCCAGCACCGAAGCCGGTGCGTTGTTGATGTCGACGAGTCCGACGTCAGGGGCACCGGCGATATCGGGCCTGCCCACACCCATCTCTCGCGCCAGTGTCGGATTCTCACGCGCAAGCCGCTGAGCCTGGCGGCGGTCGCGCAAGCGCGCCTCCGCGCGCTCAGAGGCGTCCGTCAGCGGTGACCCGATCCGTCGCTCGTATTCCGGTCGGATGACAAACGAGGTTGCCGCCGCTCCCGCCCAGGCCAGGATCAACAGCAGACCCGCCAGGGCGCTGTACCGATGGTGGCCGTGGACACTGCTGGTCGCCGATGCGATCCATCCTGCCACGGCGATCGCAGACCACAGCGCCCCGATGAGAATCCAGCTCCGCACCCGGGCTCGCACACCGGCGTAGATCGGCACCCATGCGCCGAAGCCGAGGGGCAAGAGCGAAACCCAGGGCCAGCGACTGGGGGCGCGCGCCGGTTGCTCCGTCGACACGATTACGGATTCTCGCAGGACACCCGCGTGAGTGGACCTGACCTAACGTCGAGGCCAGGGACCAACCTTCTCGAGCTGACGGCCGTCAGACGGCGAAAAAGACGGTCTCGCCGCGACCCTGGAGGCGGATGTCGAATCGGTAGCCGTCGTCCGCCGGCTGGGCGAGCAGCGTGCCGCGGCGGTCGGCCGGCACGGACCCGAGGACCGGATCGGCAGCGTTGATCTCGGGCTCGTCGGCGAAGTAGATCCGCGTCACGCACCGATGCAGCAAGCCGCGAGCGAACACCGACACGTCGATGTGCGGTGCCTGCATGCTGGCTCCGGGACCGGGCACCGGCCCCGGCTTGACGGTGATGATCTCGTAACTGCCGTTGCCGTCCTCGTAGCCGCAGCGGGCGAACCCCCTGAATCCGTCAGGAGCCGGACCACCGTGTCCGTGCAGATCGGCGAACCGGCCTTTGGAGTCCGCTTGCCAGGTCTCGATCATGTTGTCGGGCACCGGGTCCCCCTCGCCGTCGTACACGACGCCGCTGATCCTGATCGCTCCAGGCGTGCCGGCCGGCACCGCATACGAACCCTCCGGCCACGGCAAGCCGATGGCGAAGTACGGACCCACCGTCTGCGAGGGGGTGGTGGGAAAGCTCAATGCGACTCCTCGAACGGCGTCGCGCCCGGACCCCGCAAATAGACGTCGAACTCGTACGCCGCAGCCCAGTTCGGCTGAGTGGCGTGGATTGAGAAGCGAGATATCAGCCGCTGCCGCGCGCGTTCGTCTCGCACCGAGTTGAAGATCGGGTCATAGGGAAGGAACGGATCGCCGGGGAAGTACATCTGCGTCACCAGCCGCTGGGCGAAGGCCCGCCCCAGGAGCGAGAAGTGGATGTGGGCCGGCCGCCAAGCGTTGTGGTGGTTGCCCCACGGGTACGGACCGGGCTTGATGGTCAAGAACGAGTAGCGGCCCTCCGCGTCGGTGACCGCGCGCCCAGCACCGCTGAAGTTGGGGTCGAGCGGCGCCGGCCAGCGATCCCAGCGGTGACGGTAGCGCCCGGCCGAGTTGGCCTGCCAGATCTCGACCAGCGTGCCCGCGAGCGGCTTGCCCTCACTGTCGAACACGCGACCGCTGACCGTGATCCGCTCGCCGATCGGCTCTCCGGCATGCTGGGCGAGCAGATCGTGGTCGCGCTCTGCGACCCGTTCGGGACCGAGCTGCGGGCCTGTGATCTCGGTGATCGTCTGCGGCAGGTAGACGAGCCGCGCCCGCGGGTGGCGCAGCCGGGTCGACTTGTACTCGGGGTAGTCGAGCGGCGGATGCGTGCCGGCGGGCTCGCGTGCGTAGCTCGCCGGCGTCTGCTCGGCGTCCCGATCCCAGGTCGCGGGAATCGCCCGACCGTCGTCGTGCTCGATCATCCCGATCCCTCCAGTACGACGGCCACACCCTGGCCGACCCCGATGCACAGTGAGGCCACGCCGTAGCCGCCGCCGCGGGTCTTCAGCTCATGGGCGAGCCGTCCCAACACGCGCGCGCCCGACGCGCCGAGCGGATGGCCGATCGCGATCGCTCCGCCGCGGACATTCACCCGCTCGGGGTCGAGTTCCGGCCAGCCGGCCAGGCAGGCGAGTGACTGCGAGGCGAAGGCCTCGTTGAGCTCGACCGCGTCGATGTCGCCCCAGCCGATCCCGGCCCGTGCCAGCGCTTGGTTCGCGGCTTGCACCGGTCCGATCCCGAAGACGTCCGGATCGACGCCGTGGACCCCACGCGACACCACGCGCGCCAGCGGGTCGCGTCCGAGCCGGCTCGCCGCCTGCTCGTCGCCGAGCAGCACCATCGCCGCGCCGTCGTTGAGCGGCGAGGAGTTGCCCGCCGTGACGGTGCCGCCGTCGATGAACGCGGCCCGCAGCTTGGCGAGCTTCTCCAGCGAGGTGTTCGCGCGGATCCCCTCGTCACGCTCGAGCTCCACGCCGGGAACGGGCACGACCTCGTCCATCACGCCGTCGTCGAACGCCCGTGCTGCGAGGCGATGGCTGCGCAGCGCGAACTCGTCCTGCGCGGCGCGTGATATGTCGTACATCCCGGCGAGCTTCTCCGCGCTCTCGCCCAGCGAGATCGTCCACTGCTCGGGCATCTCCGGATTGACCATCCGCCACCCCAGCGTCGTCGACCAAAGCGTCTCATGCGCGACTGGGAACCCCTTGCTCGGCTTGAGCAACACCCACGGCGCGCGACTCATCGACTCCACCCCGCCGGCAACCACGATCGACGCGTCCCCGACCTCGATCGCACGCGACCCCTGGATCGCCGCCTCGAGGCTCGAGCCGCACAACCGGTTGACCGTGGCCCCAGGCACCGACGTGGGTAGGCCGGCGAGCAGCACCGCCATCCGGGCCACATCTCGATTGTCCTCGCCGGCGCCGTTCGCGTTACCGAGCAGCACGTCATCGATCTGCGCCGGATCGAGCTCGGGCACCCGGGCCAGCAGCGCGCGCAGCGAATGCGTCGCCAGATCGTCGGGCCGGATGCCGGCCAGGGCGCCGCCGTAGCGGCCGAACGGCGTGCGAACCGCCTCGTACACATACGCCGAGCTCATCGTGCGACCAGCGCCCTAAGCTCAGCCACGTGCGGGCTCCAGGCGCGAGGCCCACTCGAGCGGCAGACCGACGTAGTTCTCGGCCAGCGACGTCGCGGCGGCCGGCGAACTGCAAACGTACTCGAGCTGGGAGCGCTGCAGCTCGCGGCCGTAGGCGTCCTCGTCGGGGTTGACATGCAGCATCGAGGTCATCCACCACGAGAAGTGCTGCGCTCGCCAGATCCGGCGCAGGCAGCGATCGGCGTACTCGTCGACCCCGGTAGAGGAGCCCGAGCCAAAGTGGTCGACGAGCGCCTCGGCCAGCAACGTCACATCCGCCACGGCGAGGTTGAGTCCCTTGGCTCCGGTGGGCGGAACGATGTGGGCCGCGTCGCCGGCCAGGAACAGCGACCGGTAGCGCATCGGCGCCGCCACGAAGCTGCGCATCGGCGTGATCGACTTCTCCAGCACCTCGCCCTCCTCGAGCTCCCAGCTGTCGGCGGCCAGGCGCAGGTGAAGCTCCTCCCACACGCGCGCGTCTGACCACTGCGCCAGATCGTCGTCGGGGTCGACCTGCACGTACAACCTGCTCACCTCGGACGAGCGCATGCTGTGCAGCGCGAAGCCACGGTCGTGGCTGGCGTAGATCAACTCGTCGGTGGACGGAGGCACCGCGGCCAGGATGCCCAGCCACGCGAATGGATAATCCCGCTGCCAGACCTCGAGCAGCTCGGTTGGTATCGCGCGCCGGCAGACGCCGTGGAATCCGTCGCAGCCGGCCACGACATCGCAGCGGAGCTCGTGCTCGCCGCCGGCGTACCGGTAGCGGACCAAGGGCTCGTCGGCGCCGAGGCCCTCGAGCCGGACCTCCTCGCACTGAAAGCGCAGCGGCGCCGCCGACGCGAGCCGGGCGTCGATCAGATCCTTGACCACCTCCGTCTGCCCGTAGATCGTGACCTTGCGGCCACGCGTGAGCTCGCTCATCGGAATGTGGTGACTGCGGCCATCGAAGCGCAGATAGATCCCTCCGTGGAGCAGGCCATCGCGCTCCATCCGCGCGCCCACCCCCGCCTCCCGCAGTACATCGCGCGTGCTCTGTTCCAGCACTCCGGCCCGGATTCGGGCCTCGCAGTACTCGCGACTACGGGCCTCGAGCAGCACCGAGTCGACCCCGTGCCGATGCAGCAGATGGGCCAGCAACAGGCCGGCCGGGCCCGCGCCGATGATCGCCACCTGGGTGCGCTCGCTCATCGCAACGTCAATGCAGTTCTCGCAACGTCACTCAAGCCGGGATGGTTGCATGCGTGGCCTGCAGCGACGACTGGCCTGCTCGAGTACGCGCCGCACAACCGATACGTGAACGGGCTCGAGTCGGGCCCACACCGCCCGCGCCATCGGGTTGTCCTGCTGCACGAGGGTGGCGAAGAGCAGTGTGTGCCGCCGGCGCTTGAACAGCAGCTCGCCGGCCATTCCGATACGCGAATTGGCACCCAGGAGCACGAACTCCGTCGTGCTGCGCCGGATCTCCCAGCCGAGGACGGATCGCTCGGGCGGCGCCCCACCGCGTTTGAGACCGATCGCCGACCAGCCCGACTGCAGCGTACGTCGGACGCTGGCCGGAGCCTCTTCCAGGACCGCTCGCGCCCATTGCTCAGCCGTGCGCTCCTGAGGCGGGCCGACGTCGACGAGGAAGGCGTCTTCGTAGTTGATCTGGGACAGCGTGCTGAGCGCTCGGGCGGATTGCGGCAATGCGACCTGGCGCACGATGCTCGCCGGTCGGGAACCCGCATGAGCTGGCTGAGGATCGGCCATCGGAGCTACACAAGCGCGGTTGTCGTATCACCGGCGCCGGCCCGCCAGCGCTCCCCGATGTCGCGCATCATCTGCGGGTATACGATCAGATGCCGGAAGGGCCTGATCGCGGCCATGTAGGCCGTCCCGAGCAGCCCGTTTCGCTTCACCAGGACCGCCATCTGGCCCCGGTAGCCGCCGCTCTGGTCCGCGACCCAGCCCATGTGCAGGACGCCGTGCATCGTCCGGTTGGCGAGCTCCGCCGCCCACTCGTCGGCAAGCAGGTAGACCGAAGTCAACGGCAGCCCGTCGAGTTCCGGCCCGGATGGAGCGACGCGCAGGTCCGCCGGCAGTCGCTCGCGAAGCGTCGGCACCCTCGAGCCGACGCCGGCGCCCGGCCCCTCCCAGCCGAGCAGTGCACCAAGCTTGCGCCGGATCGCCATCAGCACACCGGTCGCGCGGGACGAGCGCTCGCCGGGGTCGCCCGAGGCGAAGCACTGCACGAGCCGCGCGAAGTCGTCAGGGCCGCCGGGCGTCGGCAGCGCCCACACGTCCTCGAGCCGGAAGTCGCGCGTGAGCTCGTGGATCCGCCACGGCCGGGAAGTGTGAGCGCTGTTCTCGAGCCTCATTCCTGGGCCTCCATCGATACACTTATGTATGGATGGAGGTTAGGCATCCACTCGGGCCGTGTCAACTCGGCGGAACGCGATACTGACCGCGATGGCCGCCCCGATCCGCACGCCCCGGAGGAGCTGGATTGAGGAGGGCCTGCGGGCGCTCGCCGCCGGTGGTCCGGACGCCGTGCGGATCGAGCCGCTGGCGCAGTCACTCGGCGTGACCCGCGGCGGGTTCTACTGGCACTTTGCCGATCGGCACGCGCTGCTCGAGGAGATGCTCGACACCTGGGAACGCGCGAGCACCGACGAGGTCCTCGAGCGCGTCGAGCGACGGGGCGGGGACGCAAGAGCCAAGCTGCGGCGGGCCGGTGCCCTCACCTTCAGCGAATGGCTGCTGCCGATCGATCTCGCCGTCCGCGATTGGGCCCGGCGCGACCCGGCGGTCGCTGAGCGCCTGCGCCGCGTCGACAACCGGCGCATGGATTACCTGCGGTCGCTGTTCGGCGCCTTCTGCACAGACGCAGACGACGTCGAGGCTCGCTCGATGCTCGCCTTCTCGCTGCTGATCGGCAACCATTTCATGGCCGCCGATCACGGCGGCCGCAGCCGGCCGGACGTGCTGGAACTGGCGGTGCGGCGGCTCATGGCCTGATCGTCAGCGAACCGAGCTCGCCCTGCCCGTCCGCATAGACTTCCGCCTGGCCTGATTGGCGACGGAGGAGGAAACTGTGGTGGGCTGGGGCGCGCTGCTGGGGTTCAGGAGGCTCGGCCGCGGTGTGCTCGTGTCCGGCGCCGCGCTCGGCGCGGTAATGGCGCTCGGCTCCCCCGCAACCGCGGCACCGGCGACGGGAGCGACCGCGGTTGTGCTCGTCTCCGGGTTCACGACGACGACGCCGTTCACCACGCCACGAGCGCAGTGTCGGGGGACCTACGCGCGGGGTCTCACCTGGACCTACGACGGCGGGCGCTACGCCGCCGCCGGTTACAACGTGTACACGGCGCCCGTGAACGATGGGGCGGGTGCGGTCATCCCCGACCCGCCGCTCTTCTCCGGGTGCGCGGCGCAGCTGCCGGCGAGCATGACGATCAACTCCCGGGGCGACATCTACGCCAACGCCAGGGCGCTGGCCAGCTTCGTCGCCTATCTGCACAGCAGGTACCGCGTGAGCAGCGCGCGGATCGTCGCGCACTCCTACGGCGGGCTGTGGACGCGCGGTGCGCTCCGCCTTGCGTCGGGGTCGTTCCCGGGCGTCCGGGTGCTCTCGATCACGACCCTTGGCACCCCCCACCTCGGCAGCTTCCTGGCCGATATCGGAGAGGGTGTCGACCCATCGTTCTGCGGCCTGGACATCGCCTGCCGGGTGATCGCTGACCTGCTGGTCGCCTACCGCGAGGCCAAGTTCGAGCCGGCGCTGAGCCAGGTGACAGCGGCCTCGCTCGAACAATGGAATCCGGGGCAGGGACAGTCGCTGAAGGGCATTCCACTGACCGCGATCTCCGGAAACGCGATCCGGTTGCCCGGGATCAGCAATCCCTATATCTCACCCGACGACGTACTGATCGGACTCCAGAGTGCCCAGGCCGTGGGCCTCGACAAGGCGGGCGTTATCCCTGAGCTTGCATGTTTCTCCCCGTTCCCCGATGTTCACAGCAACACATTTCTGCCGTTCTTTCCGGCCGTCAAGCACAGTCTCTTGAGCGATCCGGGGATCGTCGCCGACGTCGAGCAGACGCTCGCCGGTCAACCACCGAGTAGCCGGTGCCCGAATCCCGCGTCTGCTGGCACGCGGACGACTTCGACGCTGGTGAGCGGCGCCTCGAGCCGAACCCTGACGCTCCCGTTGCGAGCCGCGAGCGCCAGGCTCGGGACCACACTGCCACGCGCCTCGAGCGGCGACGCGATCATCTTCCTCAGGGGCACCCTTCTCACCTGCCGCGGACGGCCGCTCGGCTCAATTCCCTTTCTGAACTCGATCCAGCTGCGCGTGATCCCGCAGCCGAGCTGCAGCGGGCGACTCCGCGTCACGCCGGGCGGCGCCGGCGCGCTCTACCTGCGTCACACGGCGGACTCGGTGACCATTCGCATCCACAGCGGCCGCCTCTTCGTTCATGTCCGCGGCCCAGGTAGTGCTCGGCGCCCCGTCGTGGCCATCAAGCAGGGTCGCCGGTTCCTGACCAGGAGTCTTGACCGTGAGCACTCGCTCCGCGTCGCGCGGGGCCCACGGATCATTACGTTGCGGATCGAGCTGGCCCAGCCAGGCGGGGCCCGCGAGCTGGCGATCGCCACGCTTCATCTCTGAGGTGCGACACCGGTGGGGCGTGATCGTTCGTCACCCGGACGCCATGACCAGCGCGTCGGCCAGTGGACTTCTGGCGTAAAGGACGCTGCGGCCGTGGCGGTTTGAACACACGAGCCCGACCGCGCGCAGGGCCGTGAGGTGCTGGGAAGCGCCCCCCGGGGTGATACCCAGGCGGCGGGCGACGTCCGTGGTGGTGAGCGGGGCGTCGAGGGCCAGCAGCACCGCGGCCCGTCCCCGCCCCAGAACGCCCGCGAGCGCGTCGGTGGGTGGCGTCCGACGGGGTTCCCAGAGCAGGGCCACTCCGCGCGCCCGGTACATGAGCGTCGGCTGCCAGGGAGCCGAGGTGATCGCCGCGGGACGCGCCGGGAATGCTGTGGGGACCAAGAGCAGGCCCCGCTGCTCCAGATACACGGTTCCCGACCATGGAATGTCGAGTTCGAGTCCGTCGTCCTGCCAGCGGACGGCCGGATCGAGGTCCGCGAAGAGTGCCGCCGGGCCGCCCTGGGTGAGCCGCCGAGACCGGTACAACAGGTCGGCCTCGAGCAGCGCACGTACGCGCGGCCAATAGGGCTCGAGCGCCACCTCCCAGTAGGCGACCAGCGACTCGGCGAGGCGCGCGAGCGCCCGCCGCGGTCGGCGCAGGAACGGTTCGGCGAGCTCCGGGGCGAGGCCCTCCCTCAGCCGCTGGCTGACCTCGCTGCGCACGCGCGCGGTGGGCGTGCACCGAATCGCTTCGAGTTCGTCCTCGAAGCTCGCCAGCGGAGTGAGCGGCGGTGGGGTGAGGAAGTCGGGAATGTAGCCCGTCATCGGCACGAGGTCCTGCAGCGTCTGCAGATCGAGGCCGCGCACCCGTTCGCGCACGACGCGCACCCAGGGCAGGTGCATCACGGCCCAGGCCGGATCCCGGAGCACCCTCGTGGAAATGACGAGCTCCCACATCGGCGAAATGGCGAAGCGCAGGCGAGTTAGGTCCGCGAGCTCAAATTCGTACCTGAGCATTTAGTGCACACTAAATCATTGGCTGACAAACAAGCTTGGGGCGAGGGTGCGGACATGCATTCATCCAACCTCATACTCGCTGTCACGAAGCTGCATCAGGCCGACTTGCGCGCACAGGCCACGCGGGACCGGTGGGCGGCAGAATCCAGACGGTCCGCGAGCACCAGACCGCCGAGAACCAGCCGGCGCCGATTCGGTCGCGCGGCCGGAGACTGGGGCATGGGCCGCGGCGAATCACCCCGTTTGGGTGATGTTGGCAAGCCGTGCGTGGCGAAGACTCACGGCATCCAATAGAGTCACCAATGGCCCTACGAGCCGCATCCCAGCATGGTTGGGCTGCAACAGGAGGCGAACTTGCCGGTCATCGCTGCATCCAACTACCCGTTCCTCAACATCTTCTGGACGATCCTGATCTTCTTCGCCTGGGTCATCTGGATCTGGATTGCCATCACCGTGCTGATCGACCTGTTCCGACGTCGTGACATCTCGGGGTGGGCAAAGGCCGCCTGGGTGATATTCGTCATCGTGCTCCCATTCCTGGGCGTGCTGATCTACCTGATCGCTTACCACGACGGGATGGCGGAGCGCAGCGGGAAAGAGGCCGAGGCTTCCCAGGCGCAGTTCGACGACTATGTGCGCAAGACCGCCGGTACGGGCGGCCCGGCCGGCGAGATCGAGACGGCCAAGAAACTGCTCGACAGCGGCGCGATCACGCAGGCCGAGTTCGACGCGATCAAGGCCAAGGCACTCGGAACGGCCAGCGCAGCCTAGGAACGCGGATCGCCCCGGGCCGGCGCAACGCCGCCCGGGGCGGTCAAGCCGTGGGTGTGCTCCAGCGCGTGAACGTCGGCCACACGGCGACGATCCGGCCGCCGCGCACGGCGTGAAGCGCACCGAAGTAATCGATCCCGTCTCCGCCCTGGTTCGGCCAGCACAGCACGTAGCCGGAGGTGTCAAGCTCGCCGGGTGGCGCGTACACCATGCAGCGTCCACCCTCGGGGAGATCGTCCATGACGCCGGCCGGGTAGAACATCGCCGGTTGCACGCCACCCTGGTCGGGCCACGTCGATCCCTTGAGGAAGAACTCCTCGCCGGTGATCGGGGGCAGCGGCTCCTTGGTGATCAGCGTGGACGGATACGGTCCGACGTCCTTGAGCACTGGGGCGGCCTGCGCCAGCGCCGACGCCAGTCCCTCGGTGTCGAACCCGTCCTTGAGGTAGCCGGCGTAGACGAAGGCTGACCCAGGGCTGATCTCGTTGATCTCAGGCTTCCCGGCCCAGTTGCGGTAGTTCGCGCTTCCTGGGCCGTTGCGGATCAGCGTCGCCGGGTTGTAGAGGTCGCCGCCCTCACGGGCCAACTGGGCGAGGTAGCCCGCGTAGTACTCGCTGGCCTGCTTGGCGACCGACTGTCGCCACGATTCAGCCCCGGTCAGGGTCGCATGACCGTCGTAGCTCAGGACGGCCCGCAGCCGCAGGTGGTGGCGCTCGCGCCGCAGGACCTTTATAGCGGCGCTGATCCCCGCGGGATGGTGAAAGCCGCCGCGCCCCTCGCCGGAATCGAACTCGAGGCCCACGTCGAGCGGCAGCGGCCGCCGAGTGCTCCGGGCAAGGCGGGCCATCTCCTCAAGGATTTCGACCGAGCTGGCCAAGAGCGTCAGCCTGTGACGCCGCTGGCCGCGCGGCGGCGCGGAGCCGAGGTAGGCCCGCAGTTCGCCCACCGACGGTGGGTAGCCCATCAAGAGGTCGGTGCCTGCTGGTGCCGTCGACATGATCTGGTCGACCGTGCGCAGATGGAACACCAGCCCACGCGACCTTGGCAACAGCCGCATGATGTACGCGCACAGCTGCGGGCACTGGAAGACCTTCAGCGCCGGGCGGACTGCCCACCGGTTGGCCCGCGCGAAATCAAGGATGACCTTGGCGTTCTGGTCGACGGCCGCGAGGTCGACGAACATCAGCGGCTCGCCTCGGCCGTGCTCACGCGCCAGCCGCGCCAGCGTCGGATTGCTCGTCGGCCTGCCACCCGAGCCAAGACCCCCCGGACGGGCCCTTCCGGTGTCTGCGATCGACTCACCCACGGTCGACGCCGCCGCTCGAGGGGCGGCATATGTCACCGCCGCCGCGGCCCCCGCCGCCGTGACAAAACCGCGTCGGGTCAGGCTGCTGCGTGGCTCGTCCATCGTGCATCCTCGCTTGGTCGACTACCCCATTGGATGCTGATCCCTGCGCGGAGCGACGGCGACCGTAGTAACTACGCCCTGCCTGGGGTTAGCGCCCGGCCCATCGTGCGGCGCCTCCGAACAGAGCATTGCATCGCCATCGGCCAACGGTTACGGTGGACGCGACGCTGGGACCCACATCAGGAGGAGCGACATGGCAGAGCTCACTGGTAAGCGCTTCGAGCGCCCGGACGAGGTGCGCGAGTTCACGGACGGGAAGGGTCGCGTGGAACTCGTCGATCTGAACGGTCACGCGGTCGGCCGAGGGACTTTTGAACCCGGCTGGCGCTGGTCGGCGAACGTGAAACCGCTGGCCGGCACCGACTCCTGCCAGGTCGATCACATCGGCTACGTCCTGCAGGGCCGCATGGCGCTGAAGATGGACGACGGGACCGAAGCTGAATTCGGCCCGGGCGACACGTTTCACATGCCGCCCGGTCACGACGCTTGGATAGTGGGCGACGAAGCCTGCGTGCTGCTGGACTTCGGCGGGCTGAAGGGATACGCCCAGGCGAGCTGACCCGCAGTCGTCGCCGAGCGCCATCGCGGCGAAAGGGGACGAGCGCGAGACGAATCGCCGCGCTACTTTCGGACCGCCCGGGGGTCTTAGCGGTTGCATGACCGCCCCTCCGCCCGCCCCGGCTATCCGCAACCGCCGATCGCGATCGCTGCGGTCGGTGATCGCGCTTGCCGTGGCCGGCTCGGCCTTGCTCGCTTTGACGCGAACGGCCGCCCTCGCCGCCCCCCCGAGCGCGTTCCATATCTCCTACACCGCGGGCGCCACCGATGGCCACGGAAAGTTCATGGGCGGCACCGAACTGCGCACGCTGACCGGCTATCAGGGGAGGCTGTATGCGGGCAACGGCTACTGGATGGATCAGCCGGGAGCCGAGGGTCCGCAGGGGGCGCAGATACTCGTGCTCGATCGCCCGACCGGGCGCTGGCGAGTCGACCACACCTTCACCGCCCGGCTGCCGGGTGGCATCCCGGCCCAGTTCGCCGTCTCAGCGCTCCGCGGGATCACGTTCGCGACCGACGGGCATGGACATCGGTTGAGGCGGCCCTTCTCGACACTGTTGGCCTCGGTCTGGGACCGGCGGGGCATCAGCCAGGTATTCGATCGCAGTCATGCCACGGGCGCTTGGACGGCGATGGACCTCGCGGCGCCGAAGACCTCATCCACCGGCCTGCAACAGGTGAGGGCGCTCGGTTTTCATCGGGATCTCCGGACGGGCGCCGACACGGCCTTCGCCGGCAACAATCGCTACGGGATCTATGCCGGCGTTTACGACCAGCGTGCTCCGGGCCACATCCGCTGGAGCGCGCACCCTGAGCTGAATCTCTACGCCGCGACGACCCCGTTCCCGGGCCTTGGCGGCCGGCTGCGGGTCACGAGCTTCGCCGAGTGCAACGGAATCCTGTACGCGGCCGTCGGCCAACAGATCTACCGCCGTGTCGACGGCACCCGGCCGCGCTGGGAACTCGTCTACACCAATGACAAGCCGGGCTACTCCCAGTCGGGGCTCCGGGGCCTGACCGCGGTCCGCAGTGCACCCGGGGCCCGCGAACAGCTGCTGGCGGCCGTCGAGGGAACTGCGGCCCGCATCGTCCGTATTGATCCGACGGCCGGTTATCGCGGTGTCACCGAGCTCAACCTCAGGCTGTTCCTCGGAGCGAGCTGGGGCGCGCCGGTGAGCTACACGATCGGCGCCTACAACGACATGACCGCGGTACCCGATCCGCACGGCGGCACGGACCTGCTGATCGGCGTCGAGGCGCGGTACAGCTCAGGCCGGGCCCCGAGCGGGCACGCGGCCTTTCACGGCTGGGAGGCGGGCGGCTATTACCTGGTCCGCACCGCCGCCGGCGGCTACCGCCTGCAGGAGATCGCGGCCCGGCAGCCGATAAGCGGGCGACCGCTCGTATCGACGCGGGCGATCGCCCGCTCGCCGTTCCCGGGCCGTGCCGGCTGGGTCTACCTCGGCGGTTTCGACGCCAACTCGCTGCCCGTGCACAACACCGCGTGGATCTTCAGCGCGCCGCTCGGCGCGGCGGTCGGCTAGGGGCGAAGCCGGTCTCGCCAGGTGGTGTCGTAGCGAGACCGACCCCGAGCGCCGCTAGGACACCACGTTGTAGATCTCGATCTCCGTCTGCTCGGGCGGAGTGGCGAACCCACCCTCGATGCCCTGCTGCATGCGCGGGAAGAGGGTGTTGTCCCTGAAGTCCTCCCAGCTCTCCTTGGATTCGTGGACGGCCATGATCGTCCACCCGCCCGGGGAGGCCCCGGCCGCGTGGAAGGTCTGACCGGCCGGCAGGCTGCCATCGCTGGGATGAACCGCCGCGATCGACGCCTCGTACTGCTCGCGCGTGCCGCCTGGGAAGTGATGCACGACTCCGTAGGCCATGTGTGGCTCCTTTGTTAGTCCCGTCGATAGCTGCAGGCGACCGTATCCGAGGCGACGACTCCGGAGCAAGCGCCAGCGTGCCTTCTCATCCGTATGGGGTGATGTCGTGAGACCGCTCGGGATCGACGATCAGGCTCCACCCGTCTGCACGTTAGTCCCATGCGACGGTCGAGACGACCGTCCGGAAAGAAAGGCAGCGCATATGAAAGGCGTAGGCCGTGCCCTGTTCGTTGCGATCCTGCTGATGATCGCCGGGGTTCTCAACATCATCTACGGCATCGCAGCGGTGGGCAACGCTCACTTCTTCGACAACACCCAGTATCTGTTCTCAAGCCTCCACACTTGGGGCTGGATCACGATCATCGTGGGCATCATCCAGCTGGTCGCGGGCTTTTCGCTCATGGGCGGCGGCGGATTCGGTCGCGTGATCGGGATCATCGCCGCGACCCTCGGCGCGCTGGAGTCGCTGTTGTCCATCGGCGGTGCACATCCGTGGTGGTCGCTGGCGATCTTCGCGCTCTGCCTGTGGATTCTCCATGGTCTGATCGTCTTCGGCGAGGACGAGTACGCCGGGGCCCCGTAGGCCTTGCTGCTGATGGCACGCGCGTCACACCGCGCGTGTCATCAGCAGATCGTCGACGTCACCGCCGTCGAGCACGAACCGACGTGGCCGGCTTCACGCACCGAACTGCGAAGCCCCCGCATAGCGCAGGGAACCGGGAGTGGTCAGCGACTCGCCGGTCTCGAGCAGCGTCTTCAGTCCCGAGAGGATCATCGGCCAGCCGCCGTAGAGCTCCGGGTTCGCGCCTTCGCGCAGATGGTCGTGGGTGACGCTCAGCCGGCAGGAATCCTCGACCTGCTCGATCTCCCAGGTCACGCGCGACGTGCCCTCGGCCTCGACGTCGTCACTCCACTTGGCCAGGAAGCTCTGGACGAGCCGCCGCGGCGGGTCGACCTCGAGGTTCTCGCCCTCGCTGATCCCGTTGGGCGCTCCGGGGTGCACGGCCAAGTAGCGGGAGCCGGGGGTCCAATCGCTCTCGACGCCCACACCGAACGAATAGCGCCGCCGCATCTCGCTGTCTGTGATCGCCTCCCAGAGTCGCTCCGGGGTCGTCTTGATGTAGATCTCGAACACCTTTTCCATCGTTCCCTCCTCGAGTTGACGCTTCAGCCCGGTGAGCGTCTCCGCCCACGGCTCGGCGTATTTGCTGACCCATCTGTCGTGGACGAGGCGAATCGGCACCGGGTTGAGGAAGTGCAGCTTCTGGCGCCCGCGCCGGCGGGTGATGACCAGACCGGCGTCCTCCAAAACGCGCAGATGCTTCATCACCCCGAAGCGCGTCATGGGCAAGCGCGCCTCGAGCGCGCCCAACGATTGTCCGTCCACCTTGAACAGCTCATCGAGCAGGCTCCGGCGCGTCGGGTCGGCCAGGGCTCTGAATACCGCGTCCATGCCGCGATATTAGGTGACCATATAGTCACATGTCAAGGTGACGCGGCACGTGCGGGCGAACTGCGTGGTTCTTCGTCCGAGCGGTGGACGAAAACCCGACAGTTCGGTGTGGACCTGAGATCGTGGCGTCGGCGCGCCGAGCCCGCCGGTCACCGGCGGGCTAGGCGCTGGTGGCAGGCCCGGAGGCCGTATCTCTGGCCGGGGTCGAGAAGACGAGCCGCAGCCCGATCAACGGGATGACCAGCAGCGCGAACAGCGCGCAATAGAGCAGCGGACGCCGGAAGCTGTGCGTCGCGGCGCGTTCGATCTGATCGTGGATCTTGGACTCCAGCCGCGCGAGCTCGACTCTGGTCTGAGGACTCGCCTGCGCGGCAGCGCGTCTGAAGGTCGGGCGGAGATCGGGCAGTTGGCTCTGAGGAGCGCTGGCGTTGGCCGCCAGCAGTCCGACGGCGATCTGGTCCTTCATCGCGGTGGGAATCGGTGCCGAGTAAACCGCCGCGGCGACCGGGGGCAAGGCGATCTTCTGCGCTTTTTGGAGCTCGTGGACGAACACCGGCGTGAGGAGGACGAGGCCCAGCAACAGCCCGGCATCGCGCGCCGCGACGGTTCTCGCCGCTCGCGCGACCGGCTTCCCCGAGCTGCGCAGGGCGTCGCCGGTGAGCGCCGGGAAGGCCAGGCCGAGGCCGATGCCGCACAGGGCGAGCGAGACGACGACCCAGCCGAGCTGGCGGTGGGTGACCAACGCCAGCCCGACCAGACCTGCCGCCAGGGCGACGGCGCCGCACACCGCGAGCGGCACCGGCGACAGGCCTCGCGTCATGCGCTCCGTGATGAGCGTGGCCAGCGGGATCGCGCTTACGACCGCCGCGGCCCCGAGCGGAGTCATGCCCCAGGCGTTGATCAGCAGCACCGTGACCAGGAAGAGCGCGCCGATCAGTCCGGCCGACAGGAAGAGCAGGCCAAGGTTTGCGACCGGAGGATTGAGCCGCCGGCCGCGCGTTTCGGCCGCCGGACCCAGGTCGAGGCTGGTGGCGTCGTCGGCAAGCTCCGCGGACTGTTTGGTGGTCTGGATGTGGGCGTGCCAGGCGGCCCCGGCGGCCACCGCGGCAAATGGTGCCTGGGCGAGGAAGATCGCCCGCCAGTCGAACACCTGTGTCAGCAGACCGCCGACAGCCGGCCCCACCGCCGCGCCAAAGGCCGCCGCAGCCGCCCAACTGGCCAGCGGTGACTCGCCCGGCCGGGCCGAGTCGGCGAATAGCGGCAGCGAGGCACACAGCAGGAGCGCACCGCCGAGTCCCTGCACGCAGCGCATGATGATGAGCACCGTGAGCGTGTTGGCCAACCCCGAGCCGAGCGACGCCAACCCGAAGATGGCGAGACCGACGATCAGCGCCGGGCGGGAGGTCAGCCGCCGGGCAAAGGGGATGATCAGAAGCGACCCGACGATCAGCGCGACGTTGTAGGCGCCGATCACCCAGATCACGTGCGAGATCGACGTGTGCAGACGATCGACGATCTGAGGCAGGGCGAGGACCGCGATCGACGCGTCGGCGAAGGCCAGGGCCACCGCCACGGAGACCGACACTCGCAGCCAGAACCGGCTGGTCGTGGCGCCCGCGAGCAGCGTCGTCGTGGCGGAGCGATTGCGGTTGTCTTGCTCGGTCTCCATCGTGACCCTTCCTTCAGAGCTTCGAGATGCTAGACAGGCTCGTGAATCCGAGCGTGGACGCCGCACGTCGTACGCTCGTCACGGTCACCGATCGGCGTCGGGCCGGCATCGGCCTCGACAGGAACCCCGACATGACCGTGTTTCACGTCTGGCTCACTTTGGAGCACGCCAGCCGCTGAGTTGCCCGCCGATCCGCGCTTGCAGGATCGCGCCCAGCGTGAGCACCATCACACTCTTGCCACGGGGTGGCCCGCTACGGTGGCCTACGAACACTCGTTCGCCCCGAACCAGCTGCGGCCACTTTGGCATGACGTTCAGCGTGTGCCGCCCGCAGCAGTGACGAGGCAGTGGCACGGGCTTTGACGCACACACGTGCGCCTATCCCGTTGCCGCATCTCTCGGCTTTGTCGTGCCTTGCGCGCGGTCCGCCGGGTTGAACCCCGCAACCAATCACATGGATGACATGAGACCTCCTTTCAATGACCATGCCGCGCGTGTCTGCGCGGCGATCGGGGCACTTGGCGCCACATGCGCGATCACGCTCGGCGTCCAGAGCGCCCACGCCACCACCAACGTCCCGAGACCACCAACGTCCCGACCACCACCAACGTCCCGACCACCACCAACGTCCTCTCGACGCTGACCGGCCGGCCGCCGGTCGGCATCAGCCCGGCACGGTCCGCCGATCCGACGGAGCTCGCCGATGTCGTGCACAGCGTCGAGTGGATTCCAGGCGCTCTGGATCCGGGCCACCGCCGGGCCATCAGACACCGGCGTCACGTCGATCAGACCGCGGCGACGCTGCGGCACATGGTGCAGGCCGGCAACCGGATTGCCACGCTTCCCTACACGTGGGGCGGCGGCCACGGCTCGTTCGACTCCGCGGGGTATGACTGCTCCGGCTCTGTGTCCTACGTGCTCCATGGCGGCGGTCTCCTGTCGACGCCGATGGACTCCAGCGGCCTCGAGGGTTACGGCCTTCCGGGGCCCGGCCGCCACGTCACGATCTACGCCAATGCGCAGCACGCGCTGATGGTCATCGACGGACGGCGCTTCGACACGATCGCCCTGCAGGAGACCGGGACGCGCTGGAGCTCGGCGATCGGCTCGCTCGACGGCTACACCGTCCGCCACCCGGCCGGACTGTAGGCGAGGGGGCGCCGGCGCGACGGGATGCCGGCGCGCCTCGGCCTCGGCTTCCGTCTACGCGGCCACGAGCTCCCGCTCGCGCGGCCTGGGGCCGCGCGAAGGATCGGGCGCCTCATCCGCGGCAGGCTCGTTCTGCCTGCCGGGAAGGGCGAGGCGCACGATCTTCTTGACCACCGATCCGAACTGCTTGTGCAGCGGCCCGGCGTTGTACGGGAGCCCGTAGCGGGCGCAGATCTCCCGCACCTCCTCGGCGATCTCGGCGTAACGGTGCGCGGGGATGTCGGGAAACAGGTGGTGCTCGATCTGGTGGGAGAGGTTGCCGCTCAGGATGTGGAACAGCCGCCCTCCGGTCAGGTTGGCTGAGCCGAGCATCTGACGCAGGTACCACCCGCCGCGCGTCTCGTCGGCGGCCTCCTCTTCGCTGAACTCGTGCGTCCCCTCGGGAAAGTGGCCGCAGAAGATGATCATGAACGACCAGATGTTCCGCGCGAGGTTGGCCGAGGCGTTGCCCGCAAGGGTGAAGGGCGCGCCGGGGCCCGCGAGCAGCGGAAAGGCGACGTAGTCCTTCAGCACCTGACGGCGGCCCTTCTTCCAGATCGCGCGCAGGATGTCGCGCTTGTCCTCGAGCCTGATCTCGCCGGCCTCGATGCGGTCGACCTCGATGTCGTGCACAGCCACCCCCCACTGGAAGAGGAGCATCAGCAGCGTCGCGTAGACGGGATTGCCGAGGTCTCGGGGACGCCAGGGCTGGTCGTCGGACATGCGCAGGATTCCGTAACCGATGTCGCGATCCTTGCCGAGCACGTTCGTGTGCGTGTGGTGCATGTAGTTGTGAGAGTGACGCCACTGGTCACCGGGACACGCCGTGTCCCACTCGAAGCCCTTGGAATCGAGCGCCGGATCCTTCATCCAGTCGTACTGCCCGTGCATCACGTTGTGGCCGATCTCCATGTTGTCGAGAATCTTGGAGAGCGCCAGGGCCGTAGTACCGCCCAGCCAGGCCGGTGGGAGGAATCCGGCGAACAGCAACGCCCGGCCCCCAATTTCGAGCGCGCGCTGGAGTTTGATCACATTGCGGATGTAGTCAGCGTCTCGCTCGCCGAGATCGGCGAGCACCCGGTTTCGCAGCTCGTCGAGCTCCTGCCCGAGCTGCTCGATCTGTTCCGGGGTCAGCTGGGGATGCGGGGTCGGCATTTTGAGGGGTCCTCTCAGTCTTGTTTGGTCAGAGTTCGAGCGCCACGTCGCCGGCGGGAACCGACACGCAGAGCTGGATGTCCTCGTCCTCCTCGGCGGAGACCTCACCGGTGAGGACATTGCGCACGGCGCCCGCGCTCTTACGGCACGTACACGTGTGGCAGATGCCCATGCGACAGCCGAAGTCGGGCGACAGGCCGGCGGCCTCGGCCTGCTCGAGCAGCGACCCCCCGGCCACGGGAGCGCTGCGCCGGCTGTTGAGAAAGCGGATCGTGCCCTGCGCCGCGGCGCCGTCGAGGGACGGCGTGAGCGGGGTGAACGTCTCGGCGAGCACACGGTCAGCCGCACCCGCCGAGGCCCAGATGTCGCGCACGGCGTCGATCAGCGCGGGCGGTCCGCAGACCGCGACATGTGTGTCTCCGAGATCTCCGGCCAGCTCGCGGAGCGTCTCGGCGCTGACGTGCCCATCCCCCTCGCGCGTGGCCCGGTAGCTGGCGGTCACACCCGTATTACGGGCCGCCAGCGCTCGCACCTCGGCCTCGTACAGCCAGTCCGCAGCGGCGCGGGCGTAGTGCACGAAGACGATCTCACCGCTGTGTCCCTCCTCGCACAGCGTCCGCAGCATGGCCATGAGCGGTGTCACTCCGCTGCCGCCGCTGATGAGCACGAGCCGTTCCGGCCGCCGCTCGGGGAGCACGAAATCGCCCTGGGCCGGACCGAGATGCACGATCGACCCGAGCGCGAGCCGCTCGCGCATATGACGCGAGACGAGCCCCTCGGGGTGCGTGGTCACGGTGAGTTCGAGGCTGTCTCGGGCACCGTGCTCCGAGCCCGCCGGCGAATAGGTGCGGGTCCGGCGCACGCCCTCGATCTCGACCCCGACGCGCACGAACTGGCCGGCCCTGAACCCGTGCCAGGCGTCGTTGGCGCGCAACCCGAGCGTCACGCTACGGGCACTCTGGCGGCGCACGGACACCACCTCAGCGCGCGCGTCGCGCACGGTCAGATCGGGGCGGATCAGCTCTAGATAGCGATCGATCCCGTGCGGTCCGACAAGCAGATCGACGAGCGGCGAGCGCAGAATGCGGCGGGTCATTGTCGTGGCGGGCATTGTCCAGTCCGGTCGCAGTTAGTGGACGACTGTGCACCAAAATAGTATCCGTGCAGATGTCTGCGTCAAGAGGTAGAGTCGGTGAGTGTGAGTAGATTCACACGATGAGTAAGCACACCCGTACACCCGAGCATGCGAAATCGCGAAGTCGCTCGCGGCCCACGGGCGGCTCGCGATCCGCACCCGTCTCCCGGCCCGCGCGGCGGACGCAGGCCGAGCGGCGACAGCAGACCCGTCAGGCGCTGCTCGATGCCGCGCTGGCGCAGATGGACGCCGGAGAGAGCTTCGACGCGCTCAGCCTGCGGCGTGTGGCCCGGGCGGCCGGGGTGGTGCCGAACGCCTTCTACCGTCACTTCGCCAGCATGGACGAGCTCGGGCTGGCCCTGATCGACGAGTCCTTCCGGACGCTGCGGGCGATGCTCCGCGACGCCCGCGAGGGCGGCGCTCCCCCCGAGCGCGTGATCGGGCGCTCGGTCGAGATCCTGGTCAGGCACGTCCGCGAGCACCGCCAGCATTTCGCCTTCATCGCTCGCGCGCGCTCGACGGGCAATGGGGTACTGCGACACACGATCCGCAACGAGATCCGACTCGTGACCAGCGAGTTGGCCACCGACCTGGCCCGCTTCCCCGTGCTCCGCGAGTGGACGACCGAGGATCTGCAGATGCTCGCCGGGCTGCTCGTGAACGCGATGATCGCCACGGTCGAGGCGCTGCTCGACGTCCCGACCACGGGCCCGGCCGGCGGCGTCCCCGCTCCCGAGGCGGAGGCCGAGATCGCCCGCATCGCCGAGAAGCAGTTGCGCCTGACGATGCTGGCCGTGCCGCACTGGCGCAGCACCTAGCCGCGAGAGCCGCGCACCAGATAGCGTGGGCCGTGCCATGACCGTCTCGCGCCCCACCGAGCCATATCCGGATCTGTCCTGGTCGGGCTGGGGCGATCCGGCTGCGGCGACGGCACTGCCCGAGTCGGTGCTCGTGCTGCTGCGCAACGCCTTGGGGGTCACGCGGCCCGGTCGCGCGGCGGGCGCGATCGAGGAGCTCACGCTGCCGGAACCTCGGATCCCGGCGCAGGCGCAGGCCGCGCTCGTCGCCGCGCTCGGCAAGTCCCATGTGCGCGACGACCGCGAATGGCGTGTACGTCACACCCGGGGGAAGTCGACTCCCGACCTGCTGCGCCTGCGCTCCGGTGACATGAGCGATGCGCCCGACCTCGTGCTGCTCCCGGCTGACCACGAGCAGGTGCTCGCGGTCCTCAGCATCTGCGCGGCGCGCCGCGTCGCGGTCGTCCCGTTCGGCGGCGGCACCTCGGTGGTCGGCGGCCTCACACCGGAAGCGGGCGACTTCGCCGGCACGGTCGCGCTTGACCTGCGGCGGCTGAATGCGCTGCTCGAGCTCGACGAACGGTCGCGCATCGCGGTGCTCGAACCCGGGCTGCGCGGGCCCGAGGCCGAGGCCTTGCTCGGCGCGAGCGGCTATACGATCGGGCACCACCCGCAATCGTTCGAGTACGCGACGATCGGCGGTTACGCCGCCGCCCGCTCGAGCGGTCAGGCGTCGGCCGGATACGGCCGCTTCGACGAGCTCGTGGTGGGTCTGCGGGTCGCGACGCCGACGGGCTCCCTCGACCTCGGCCGGGCGCCGAGGTCGGCTGCCGGACCCGACCTGCGCCAGCTCTTCATGGGTTCGGAGGGCGCATTCGGCGTGATAACCGCGGTCACGGTCGTGCTGCGCCCCATCCCTGAGACGCGCGTGTACGAAGGCTGGCGCTTTGACTCCTTCGCAGCCGGCAGCGACTGCCTGCGAACGCTCGTGCAGGACGGGCCGGTGCCCACCGTGCTGCGACTCTCGGACGAGGCGGAGACGGCCATCAACCTGGCTCGCCCCGCCGAACTGGGCGGCGAGGCCACGGGCGGCAGCCTGGCGATCATCGGCTTCGAGGGCGCCGCTGACGAGGTCGCCGAGCGCCGCGAGAAGGTCGCTCGAATCCTGCGCTCCGCCGGCGCCGAGCCGGACGCCGCGGCCGGGGCGGGCTGGGCCGAGGACCGCTACCGGGGACCGTATCTACGCGATGCGCTGCTCGATGCGGGCGCGCTCGTCGAGACGCTCGAGACGGTGACCTTCTGGTCCGGCCTGCCGCGGCTGTATGCGGCGGTCTCGGCCGCCCTGCGGGATTCGCTCACCGGGCTGGGCACGCCGCCGGTCATCCTCTGCCACGTCTCGCACATCTACCGCTCCGGAGCCTCGCTCTACTTCACGATCGGATGCGCCGCGCTCGAGGACCCGCTCGAGCAGTGGCGGGCGGCCAAGGCCGCCGCGAGTGCCGCGATCATCGCCGCGGGAGGGTCGATAACCCATCACCACGGGATCGGCGTCGACCATCGCGAGTGGTACGCGGAGGAGATCGGCCCGATCGGCGTGGAGATCCTGCGCGGGGTCAAGCGGCGGGTTGACCCGGCGGGCATCATGAACCCGGGCGTCCTGATTCCGTAGTTTGTGTGAATGCCTGAGGAGAAGACCGTCCGCGCCCTGGCGGAGCTGATCGTCCGTTTCGGGGCCAACGTCCAGCCGGGTCAGATCGTCGCGCTGAGCTCCGAGCCCGGCAAGGAGCAGCTGGCTCGCGCCGTGGCCGAGGTCGCGTACGAGCAGGGAGCCAAGTTCGTCGACCTGGCCATCTTCGACGTGTACCTGAAGCGGGCCCGCGCCCTGCACGCCGACAAGGAGACGCTCGGATTCGTTCCGCCCTGGTACGGCCAGCGCGCGACCGCGCTCGGCGAGCACCGCTGCGCGCGCGTCGCGCTCTCAGGACCGGTGGCTCCACGAATCATGGAAGACGTCGACCCTGAACGGCTCGGCCTGGACATGCTGCCGGCCGTCAAGGAGGGCATCGGGCTGGTCAATGACCGCACGACCAACTGGTCGATCGCTCCATGCCCGACGCCGGCGTGGGCGGAGCTCGTGCATCCCGACCTCGAGCCCGACGCCGCCTATGAGCGACTCTGGGAGCAGATCGCCCACGTGTGCCGGATCGACGAGGCCGATCCCGTCGCGGCATGGGACGAGCGCATCAGCCTGCTGATCGCCGCCGCCGGGAAGCTCGACGGCCTGGAGCTCGACGCGCTGCACTTCGAGGGCCCCGGGACGGACCTCAGGGTCGGGCTGCTGCGCGGCAGCCGCTGGCGTTGCGGCTACTTCAGCACGATCGACGACATCGTCCACCATCCCAACCTCCCGACCGAGGAGGTCTTCACCACGCCTGACCCCGAACGCGTGGAGGGCGTCGTTCGTGCGACCAAGCCGCTGTACGCGTCCGGGGCCCTCATCACGAGCCTGAGCGTCCACTTCGAGGGCGGCCGCGCGGTCGAGATCGAGGCCGAGAAGGGGGCCGGGACCCTGCGCGCGCTGACGGCGCGCGATCCGGGGGCCGCTCGTCTCGGCGAGGTCGCGCTGGTCGACCGAGAGGGCAGAATCGGCCCCCTCGACACGGTCTTCTACGACACGCTCCTGGACGAGAACGCCGCCAGTCACATCGCGCTCGGACAGGGCTTCGGCCTCGCCATCGAGGGCGAGGACGACAGGCGGCGTGTGAACGAGAGTGAGATCCACATCGATTTCATGATCGGATCCGAAGAGGTAGCCGTGACCGGCCTCACGCGCGCCGGCGCCGAGGTGCCGCTGTTGCGCAACGGCACCTGGCAGATCTGAAGAGGCACGCGCCGCTACCCTTGTCCGGCTCCATCGGAGAGGTGCCGGAGCGGTTGAACGGGCGCGACTGGAAATCGCGTAACGGGGGTTGACCTCGTTCGGGGGTTCGAATCCCCCCCTCTCCGCTAGCAGGTCGATCGTGCTCAGATGTTGCTGCGCAGCACCGAATGCTGGGAGTGGGCTGTGCCCGCCCCGCGTGGCCGTCCGCTGAGCGGGTAATGGTGATGATGTGCGCGCCTTCACCTGCGATCACTGCGGCCAACTGCTGTTCTTCGAGAACAGCCTCTGTCTGCGCTGCTCCACGCCGGCAGGCTTCGACCCCGTGCGGCTCGAGCTTCGCTCGCTGATCCAGGGGCGCCCGGACACGGCCGGCCTGCGCCGCTGCGCCAACGCGACGCTCGCCGCCTGCAACTGGATGCTCGAGGCGCACGACCCCGGGCCGCTCTGCCGAAGTTGCCGGCTCACGCGCACCCGGCCGGCTGACGGCGACGCGAAAGGCCTGGTGGCCTTCGCCAAGGCCGAGACGGCAAAGCGGCGACTGCTCTTTCAGCTGCTCGACCTGGGTTTGCCGATCGAGGGCGACGGTCTGCGCTTCGACCTGCTCTCCAGCCGTCACGGACCCGTGGTCACGGGCCATGCCGACGGCGTGGTCACGGTCGATCTGGCCGAGTCCGACGACGCCGAACGCGAGGAGCGCCGCGTCGAGATGGGCGAGCCCTATCGGACGATGCTTGGACACTTCCGGCACGAGGTCGGCCACTACTACTGGCCGGTCCTGGTGGAGCGGACCGGTGCCCTAGAGCGAGCCCGGAACCTCTTCGGGGACGAGCGCCTCGACTACGACGAGGCCCTGAGCCGTCATTACGAGGCCGGCCCGCCGGCCGACTGGGCCGAGCGGTTCGTCAGCGCCTACGCGACCATGCATCCGTGGGAGGACTGGGCCGAGTCCTTCGCCCACTACCTCCACATCCGCGACACGCTCCAGACGGCGGCTTCGTTCGGACTGCTCGTCACCGGCCCGCTGGAGGCGCTGGACCCGACGCTGGTGGCACTTCCGCGGGCCACGCCCGCCGAGCCCGAGTTCGGGGAGATCGTCGAGCGCTGGCTGCCGCTGACCTACGCGCTCAACGCCGTGAACCGCAGCATGGGGCGCGACGACCTATATCCGTTCACGCTCGCCCCCAAAGTCATTGACAAGTTGTCTCTAGTTCACGAGAGTGTGCAATTGGTCACCGGCGCAAACGCTCGGAGCGGTGGTGGACCGGATCGTGGCGGGGGTGTCCGAGCCATAACACCACGTCCATGAGCCTGCTCACTTCTCGAACCGTCCTGCGCCTGGTACCCGGCGCACCGGCCGAGCCTCCGATCGAGTGGGCGTGGTTCTGCGGGCACTGTGCGGCGCCGCCGAGGACGCCGACGCCGCCTGCGCCGAACGCGCGCGTGTGCCCCGCCTGCGGTCTCGGACTCCTGCTCGAGACGCCACGCGACGCCGCACCTTCACGACGCGAAGCGTTCCTCGTCATCGACTCGGAGCTGCTCGTGCAGGCCGTATCCCGCCGTGCCGAGAAGCTGCTCTGCGTCCGCGAGGACACTGTGGTCGGGCGGCCCGTCGCCGAGTTGCTGGTCAGCGCGGACGCCGACTCCGACATCAGCACCGGACTGGTCTGCGCCGTCCTCGATGCGACCGGCGGCGAGGACCACCTGCGCCGTGTCGAGGTTCGGCCCGCCAACACGTTCGGCGTGCGACTGCACGCCAGGGTCGCGCCATGCGGGCCCCCGCGGGCATCGCTACTGGTGCTCAACGGCCCGCAGCCGCTCGGCACCGGCCGCAGAAGCACCTCTTTCTAGACGCATCAGAGGTCGGCCAGGACGCTTGAACACCGGGTTGACGGGGTAGCTCAACTTCACCCGTGAACGTGAAGAAACGTTCGCCTTGACCAAGGGAGAAGAGATGGTTGCCCTCATCATTCTGTTGTTGATCCTCGCCCTGTTGGGCGGCCTCGGATTCGCCGCCCACTTCCTGTGGATCGTGCTGATCGTCGCGCTCGTGCTCTGGGTGCTCGGCTTCTTCATCGGCGGCGTCGAGGCCAGCGCCGGACGGCGGCGATGGTACGGGCGCTGGTAGACGCGGTCAGGCCGCGTTTAGAGAGCGGGCGCCAGTACCTCCGGCGCCCCGTAGCCCACCAGCGCGGCGGGTAGGGCGACGCTGCCGTCATCGCGCTGTCCGTTCTCGAGCAGCGCGATGATCGTGCGGCCCACGGCCACCGCCGTGCCGTTGAGCGTGTGCACGTGGGCGGGCTTGCCGTCCGCGGTGCGGTAGCGCACGTCGAGCCGGCGGGCCTGGAAGTCGGTCGTGTTGGAGGTCGAGGTCAGCTCGCGGTAGCGACCCTGGCCCGGCAGCCACGCCTCGCAGTCGTACTTCTTGGCCGCCGACGCGCCCAGATCATCGACCGCGATGGCCACGACGCGGTAGGGGACCTCGAGTTCCTGGAGGATCGACTCCTCGATCGCCAGCAGGCGCTCGTGCTCGTCCGCCGCATCCTCGGGCACGACGAAGCTGAACATCTCGACCTTGTCGAACTGGTGCACTCGGAAGATGCCCCGGGTGTCCTTGCCCGCCGCGCCGGCCTCGCGCCTGAAGCAGGGTGAGAAGCCGGCGTAGCGGCGCGGCAACTCGTCAGCCGCGAGGATCTCGTCCCGATGAAGCGAGGCCAGCGCGACCTCTGAGGTGCCGATCAGGTACAGGTCATCGTCGGCGAGCCGGTAGATCTGCTGCTCGGTGTCGGGCAGGAAACCGGTTCCGTAGAGGGCGGGCTCGCGCACCAGCACCGGCGGGATGACCGGCTCGAAACCCTGGGCCCGCAGCTTCTCCAGCGCGTAGCGAACGAGCGCGAGCTCGAGCATCACGAGATCCCCGCGCAGGTAGGCGAAGCGCGAGCCCGAGACGCGCGACGCGTGCTCGATGTCGATACGCGGCCCGGCCAGCTCCAGGTGATCGCGGCCGGTGCGGCCGGCATCGCCGACCTCTCTGAGCACCTCGTCCGCGTCGGGAGCATCCGGCGCGGGCAGGTTCGGCAGCGAGGCGAGCAGCGCGTCGCGCTCGGCTCGCAGGCTCGTCTCCGTATCACTGAGCTCGCGTCCCCGGGCGGCCAGCGTCGCGAGTTGCTCGCGCTCGGCTGGCGTGGGGGCGCCTTGGCGGCCTCGGCTCGCGCGGTTCTGTTCGGCCCGAAGCTCTTCGAGCTCGGCCGTCACCGCGCGCCAGCGCTCGTCGAGCTCGAGCAGGCGGTCGACCGCCTCGGCAGCCTCGGGGCCGCGACGCGCGAGCGCGGCACGCACCTCATCCGGTGCGCGGCGAATCAGCCTGATATCGAGCACGCCCGGTGCCCGACTAGCGGCGCGCGGTCCTCTTCGACCGCGCCTTGGTCTGTAGCCCGCTCGCGGTCGTCGTCGCCGTGGTGGAGGTGGCCGGCGGCACCGCGGCCGTGGTCGCGGTCGGCGAGGGCAACGGCCCGATGGGGCGCACCTGGCAGGGGACGGTGCCGACCTGCGGGGGCGTCTTGCGGCCCGCGTACTTGGCCACGAATTCAGCGACCGCCTGAGCCTCCCTGCCGACGACGATGTTCTGGGGCATGATCGCACCGGAGAAGCCGCCGTTCTCGATCGCGTAGATCACGCGCGACACCGGCCGCTCGCAGCGCACGTCGAAGTTCGGTCCATTGACGACCTCGCGGGTACGCGCGTTGGCCGCCGAACCTCTGGTTCCGGCGTAGGAGAGCGTGTGACAGCCCGCGCACCGCTGCGAGAAAAGGACCGCCCCGGAATGTGTCGGGTCGGAGGACGGCACGGCGATGCGTTGCGTTCCGCAGGCTGAGGCCAGCACCGCGATCGCGATCGCGGCACCCGAGACGACGAGAACCTTGATCGGCCGGCTCATGCGCGCCGTGATCATACGGAAGTGAATGGGAAGCGCGACCGGTCGCGTTGAAAGCCCCCTCTGGCCGGGGTGCCGGAGCGGCCCGCTCCGGGGTGCCGGAGCGGCCCGCGGGGGATGCTCCCGGAGACACCGAGAGTGCCCGCCGGGCAATACGATCCGGCCGATGATGGCTGACCCGCCGCGGCGCTTGGTGCTTCACGCCACGGGCCTGGCAGTTCTTGTCGGAGCGGTGGCCGGGTGCTCGGCGCGGCCGGCCGCGGTCGCAGATCGGCGGCTCGAGGTGACGCTGAACGAGTACGGCACCCTGATCGTGCAGTGAGCAGGCAGGACACTGGCCGGAAATGACGAAGCACTGCGCCATCCCCGGCGCCGGCCGATGAGACGTTCGCCCTAAGATTTGCGATCGTCCTCCCACGGCGGCAACCAAGGGGCCGGCGTCGGGGCCTGCCTTTGCTCGTGCAGATGTTGAGCGGACAGGCTCGATCGGTATAACCCGGGCGGCCATGGGCGCAGAACGCGACACCGAACTGTTCCGCGACGTCTTCGGTCATTTCGCCACCGGCGTGGGCGTGATCACCAGCGCCGGACCGGCCGGCGCGGGCGGGATGACCGCCAACGCAATCTGCTCACTGTCACTCGATCCGCTGCTCGCACTGGTGTGCTTCGAGAACAGCGCCCGCACATTGCCGATCGTGCGCGATGCGCGGCGCTTCGCCATCAACATCCTCAGCTCGGACCAGGATGATCTGGCCCGAGTGTTCGCCTCGAAGGTCCCCGAGGCGGAGAAGCTCGACGGCGTCGATCACCACCTCGAATACGGGATGCCGATCATCGAGGGCGCCCTGGCCTGGGCGGCCTGCGACCTGCGCGAACTGCTTCCGGGCGGCGACCACACGATCGGCATCGGCGAGATCGTCTCGCTGGGGCTCGGCGGCGGCGAGCCACTGCTCTGGTACCGGGGCACGTACCGGGAGATAGCCGACTAGGGAGTCGGGGTGGATTCTCCAGGGCCGCGGGTGCGCGTGCCAGGTCGTGGCCGCCGGCCGGCGGCTCGGGATGGCGTCGCAGCGCCGGCGGGGGCCGAGGGAGGGCCGCCTGCCGCGAGGGCGGGCTCGCGGCGGCGCCGGGCGACGCCGCTGGCGCCGGCGCAACGGGCCGCCGCGGGCGGTTGCGCGCCGCGGCCGCCCCGGCCGCCGCGGCCGCCCCGGCCGCCGCGGCGCGCCCCGGCCGCGGCGCGCCCCGCGGCGCGCCCCCCGGCGCGCATAACGCGACACACGTCTCTCAGAAACGGGGGTGTGTCGCACCGTGCGCGTCCTGGCGCGCACTTTGCGACACACGTCCTGTTTGGGCCGGACGTGTGTCACGTCATGGGGGTCCGACGATGGACGCGCGCCGGGTCGTGCGGTGTCGCTGCCCGACCGCCCCGGGCACCCTGTGCCGCCGCCCCGGGAATCCTGCGCCGCCGCCCCGGGAATCCTGCGCCGCCGCCCGGGGAACCGGACCCTCCGACCGCCCCGGGAACCCTGCGCCGCCGCCCCGGGAACCGGACCCGCCGCCGCCCGGGAACCGGACCCTACGACCGGCATCGCCCAACCCCATACCCAGACGCCGTTCCCGCCGGTCCCGGCACGCGCCAAAAAGCCGCAACAGCCACAACAGCCCACAAGCCACGTCACCGAGCAGAGCCAGGCCCGCCCCCGGCCAGCGCCCGTCCCTACGCCACCCCGGCGGCCCGCACCAGCAACACGACGATCACCAGTGCCGCCAGGGTCATGACGCCCAGCTCGCGCTGCACGATCGCCGTGACGATCAGGTTCTGCTGCTCGACCGGGAGCGTGCCGACCTCGGCGGCCGTCTCGAAGCCGCGCGCCTGGAGCACCATCTCGGCCGACGCGACGCGCAGCTGCTCGCCGACGAACGAGATCGCCAGGGGCAGCAGCCCATAGAGCACGTGCAGGCCCGAGGCCTTCTCGCCCATCAGCACCAGCACGCCGCCGAGCGCCGCCTCGAGGACGAGCGTGGCCTGTCCGGCCCGCAGCAGGCGCCAGAACCAGATCGTGCGGCGCACGCGCCAGTAGGAGTAGGCACCGAGCACCCCCGCGCCGCCGTTGAGCACGAGGGCCAGCACGCCGACGCCGATGTGAACGCCTTTCACGAACCGACCCCGGCGACACCTGCCGCGAAACCCCGGCGCTCCGCGTTGCCAACATAGCCGCATTCCGCACTAAGTAACATTTTGTTACAAGCTCCTGTGCCCCGGTGATATAACGCTTCAGAAGTGCTCCGGACCTATCTGCCTGCGATCGTATTCCTCGTCCTGGGCGGGCTGCTCGGGCTTGCGTTCGCCGTACTGAACACATTTCTCGGCCCCCGCCGGCCGTCGCGCGTCAAGCAGGACCCGTATGAGTGTGGCCTGCCGTCGGAGATCCAGCGCGGATTCCGCTTCGGAATCAGCTTCTACCTGATCGCGATGCTGTTCATCCTGTTCGACATCGAGGTCATCTTCCTGTACCCGATCGCCGTCCAGCTCAAGGCCTTTGGAACCTTTGCGCTCACCGAGACGATTCTGTTCGTGGTCCTGCTTGGGGTCGCGTTCGTGTACGTCTGGCGTCGCGGAGCGCTCGAGTGGAACTGAAGCGCGAGCCCTTGCCGTCGGAGTTCCGCTCGCGCCAGCTGATGGCCCGCGACATGCTGCGCGGCGACCTCGAGGGCGACGACCTCGAGCGCTACGTCGAGGACAGCGTGATGACCACGACGCTCGACCGCGCGTTCAACTGGGCTCGCGGCAACGCGTTCTTCCCGGCCACCTTCGGGCTGGCCTGCTGCGCGATCGAGATGATGTCGATTGTCGCCGCCCGGGTCGACATCGCGCGCTTCGGCTTCGAGGCCTTCCGGGCCTCACCGAGGCAGGCCGACCTGCTCATCCTCTCGGGGCGCGTCTCGATCAAGATGGCCCCCGTCGTGCGACGCATCTACGACCAGATGCTCGAGCCCAAGTGGGCGATCTCGATGGGCGCCTGCTGCTCCTCGATGGGCGTGTTCAACAACTACGCGCTCGTGCCCTCGGACAAGTTCATGCCGATCGACGTCCACGTGCCCGGCTGTCCGCCGCGGCCCGAGGCGCTCGCGCACGGAATCCTCAAGCTGCGCGAGAAGGTCCATGGCCACCCGCCCGATGGCTGGCGGGAGCGCTACGACGCGGTCGGCACCGAGGAGCTACTCCCCGAGGGCACCCCCGAACACAGCGCGGCGATCAACGTCCTGCAGCCCGGGGATACCGCCGGTGCCTGACGCGACCGGCCTCGAACTCACGGCCCAGGAACTGCGCGAGACCGACGCGGGTTCGATCCTCGGCACCCACTTCCAGTTCAACCAGGCCACGCTGCTGGTCAACCCCCCCAGTGTGCACGGCGTGATCGAGCGCCTGATGGCCAAGGGGTACTCGTGTGTGGCCAGCGTGCACGGCTGTGACTACTACCCCGAGGAGCCCCGGCTCGGCGTCCTGTATGAGATGCTCGACATGAAGAACGTCGACCGCATCACGGTCAAGGCGCGCGTCTCCACCGAGGACCCGCGGATCGCCAGCATCGTCGACCTCTTCCCCGGCGCCAACCACCCCGAGCGCGAGGTCTACGACATGTTCGGAGTGGTCTTCGAGGGCCATCCGAACATGCGCCGGATCCTCATGCCCGAGGACTACGAGGGCTTCCCCCAGCGGCGCGACTATCCGATGGGCGGCGAGCCCGTGCTGTTCACCTACAACGAGCGCGACTACGGGAAGTTCCAGTGACCTCGACCTCGGACTACCGCCAGCGCGAGCAGTCGATCTCCTATTCGGCCGAACTCTCCGGCGAGGGCGAGACCCACGAGCTCCTGACCGTCAACATGGGCCCGCATCACCCGGCCACGCACGGGGTGCTGCGGCTGCTGATCACGCTCGAGGGCGAGGTCGTGCGCGACCTGCAGCCGATCATCGGCTACGTCCACACGGGGATCGAGAAGACGTGCGAGGACAAGGCCTATTGGAAGGCCATCCCCTGCATCGAGCGGATGGACTACCTGGGCTATTACTTCAACGCGATGGCCTTCTGCGGGGCCGTCGAAACGCTGCTCGGGTTGGAGGTGCCGCCGCGGGCGCAGTACCTGCGGGTGATCCATCTCGAACTCAACCGCATCATGTCGCACCTGGTCTGGCTCGGCACGAGCGCGCTCGATCTCGGGGCGATCTCAATGTTCTGGTACTGCTTCCGCGAGCGCGAGAAGATCCTCGACCTGTTCGAGTACTCCTCGGGTCAGCGCATGCACACGCGCTACATCCAGGTCGGCGGTGTGATGGAGGACCTGCCTCCGGGGTTCGAGGCCAAGCTGCGCGCATTCCTCAAGGACATGCCCACGCGCGCCGACCAGTACGCCGCGCTGCTCGAGAAGAACGAGATCGTGCTGCAGCGCCTGCGCGACACCTGCCCGCTCGACGAGCAGACGCTGCTCGAGCTCGGCGTCACGGGCCCGCTGCTGCGCGCGGCCGGCAACCCCTGGGACCTGCGCAAGGCGCAGCCCTACTCGAGCTACGACCATTTCGACTTCCGGATTCCCGTGGGCACGGTCGGCGACAACTACGACCGCTACCGCGTCCGGCACGCCGAGATCTACGAGTCGGTGAAGATCATCGAGCAGGCCCTGGACGGACTGCCCGAGGGACCGCACATCACCACCGACCGCAAGGTCGCGCTGCCTCCCCGCCACGAGCTGGCCACCAGCATGGAGGCGCTCATCCACCATTTCAAGCTCGTGACCGAGGGCTTCCGGGTCCCGCCCGGTGAGGTCTACTACCCGATCGAATCGCCGCGCGGCGAGCTGGGCTGCTTTGTACGCGCGGATGGCTCGGCCAAGCCGGCACGCGTGCATATGCGCGATCCGAGCTTCACCAACCTGCAGGCCACCGCGCCGATGGTCAAGGACGCTTACATCGCCGACCTGATCGCCACGCTGGCGATGCTCGACCCGATCCTCGGCGGCATCGACCGATGACGATCCCCGTTCCCCGCTTCCAGCACGGCTCCCGCGTCCCGGGCTGGGACGAGGCCAACGATCTCACCAAGGATCCGGCGCTCGTCCCCGATCCGGCGCTGACACCCGTCCCCGAGGCGCTTCGACGCACGATCGAGGACGCCATGGCGCGCTATCCGGACTTCCGCTCGGCGGCCATCCCCGCGCTGCACGCCGCCCAGAGGGAGCACGGCTGGCTGTCGCCCACCGCGCTCACCCAGGTGGCCTGCGTGATGCAGCTGACGCCGGCCTACCTGAGCTCGGTCGCGAGCTTCTACGACATGCTGGTCATGCACCCCAAGGGCAGCCACGACGTCTTCGTGTGCACGAACATCTCATGCTCGCTGCGCGGCGCCGACGACCTCTACGAGGCGATGATGGCCGCGGCCGCCGAGGACCCCGACGTCGAGGTGCGATCGTTCGAGTGCCTGGGGGCCTGTGACATTGCGCCGATGGCCTCCGTCGACGGCGAGTACGTCGGACCGCTCGACGCCGAGGACTGTGATCAGATCGTCGAGGACCTGCGGGCCGGACGCCCCGTGCTGGCGGAGAAGCAACTGCGCCGGCGACCGAGCGCCGACCCGGGAGCGCGCGGCCAATGATCAAGATCCTCTTCAACGACATCGACGAGCCGGGACTGAACACGCTCGAGGTCTATCGGCGCCGTGGCGGCTACGAGGCCCTGCGCAAGGCGCTTTCGATGTCGCGCGAGGACGTCCTGGGTGAGCTTCTGGCCTCGGGCATCAGGGGCCGCGGTGGGGCGGGCTTCCAGATGGGTAAGAAGGTCTCGTTCCTGCCCCACGGCCACATCGACAAGTACCTCGTCTGCAACGCCGACGAGTCGGAGCCCGGCACGTTCAAGGACCGCGAGCTGATGCAGAAGAACCCGCACATGCTGATCGAGGGCATGATCATCGCCGCCTACGCGGGCGAGATCACACGCTCGTTCATCTACATCCGCGGCGAGTACGACCGGCAGGCCGACATCCTCGACGCCGCGATCGCCGAGGCCTACGAGGCGGGCTTCATCGGCGAGCGGATCCTTGGCTCCGATCACACGCTGAGCCTCGTGCTGCACCGCGGCGCGGGTGCCTATATCTGCGGCGAGGAGACCGGCTTGCTCGACTCGCTCGAGGGCAAGCGCGGCAACCCGCGCCTGAAGCCGCCCTTCCCGGCCAACCAGGGTCTCTATCAGGGGCCGACGCTGATCAACAACGTCGAGACCCTCTGCACCGTCCCGCACATCATCCGCATGGGTGGCGCCGAGTACGCCAAGATCGGCACCGAGACCTCGACCGGCACGAAGCTCGTCTCGATATCCGGCGACGTCCAGCGGCCGGGCAACTACGAGATCGAGCTCGGCGTCCCGTCGCGCGAGATCATCTACGACCTGGCCGGCGGCCCGGCTCCGGGTCGCGAGGTCAAGCTCTGGTTCCCGGGCGGCTCGAGCGCACCGGTGCTCACCGGCGATGACCTCGACATCCCCTACGACTTCGACTCGCTGGCCAAGGCCGGTTCGATGCTCGGCTCGGGGGCGATCATCGTCGTCGACGACTCGCATCCGGTGCTCGACGTCGCCTACAAGCTGGCCAAGTTCTACGCCCACGAGTCGTGCGGCAAGTGCGTCCCGTGCCGCGAGGGCACCAACTGGACGGTCAAGATGCTCCAGCGGATCGAGTCCGGCGAGGCGACGCCGATGGACCTCGACATCATGGCCTCGGTCCAAGAGGAGATCATCGGCAACTGCCTGTGCGTGCTCGGCGACGCGATGGCCATGCCGGTGGGGTCGATCATCGCCAAGTTCCGTCCCGAGCTCGAGGCCCATATCGAGGCCGCCCGCGCCCGCGCCGGCAGCGGGGCGCTCGAGGACGTGATCCCGCTCGGCGTCGCCGAGGAGCAGCCGGATGACTCGGGCGCCGCCCTGGTCGGCGAGGCCGGAGGCTGAGCGGGCGGCAGGCCCGAGGGTCTCCCCGTCCACCAGCGCCACCATGTCGCACCGCCGCAACGCCACCACCACGTAAAGCCATGCCCCGCCCTCACCACAAGGAGATCCAGTTCACCATCGACGGCCGTGAGGTGCGCGCTCAGGAGGGCGCGATGCTCGTCGACGCGGCCAAGCAGGGCGACGTGGAGATCCCCTACTTCTGCTACGAGCCCAAGCTGGGCAACCCGGTCGGCGCGTGCCGCATGTGTCTGGTCGAGATCGAGGGGATCCCCAAGCTCCAGACCTCGTGCTCGACCCCGGTCAAGGACGGCATGGTCGTGCACACCCAGACCGAGCGTGTGCGCGATGCCCAGAACGCGGTGGTCGAGTTTCTGCTCGTCAACCACCCGCTCGACTGCCCGGTCTGCGACAAGGGTGGCGAGTGCCCCCTTCAGGACATCACCTTCGGCTGGGGACGCGGTCGCTCGCGCTTCATCGAGCCCAAGCGCCATTTCGTCAAGCCGCTCGCCCTCTCGCCGCTGGTGGCCATCGACCGCGAGCGCTGCATCCTGTGCTACCGCTGCGTGCGCTTCTCCCAGGAGGTCGCCGAGGACTACCAGCTGATCTTTGCCGAACGCGGCGCGGAGACTTATGTCGCCACGCACCACGGCCACCCCTACGTGGCTCCCTTCAGTGGCAACATCATCGAGCTCTGCCCGGTCGGGGCACTGACCTCGCAGCCCTACCGCTTTCGCGCGCGGCCCTGGGACATCGAGGGCGCGGGCGGCATCTGCACGCTCTGCCCGTCGCAGTGCAACGTCACCTTCACGGTGCGCGACGAGAAGGTCCTGCGTGTGCTCAGCCGCGAGCACCTGGAGGTCGACGACGGATGGCTGTGCGACAAGGGGCGCTTCGCCTACCAAGCGATCCACGTCGATGAGCGCATCACGGCGCCGCTCGTACGGGACGGCGGCGAGTTGCGCGAGGTCTCCTGGGAGCGCGCGCTCGAGGCCGCGGCCGCGCTCAAGCGCCACAGCGGTCGCGTCGGCGCCCTCGTCGGCGGCCAGGCCACCAACGAGGAGGGCTTTCTCCTCGGCCGGTTGATGCGCGAGGGCCTGGGCTCCGCGCACATCGACTCACGCGCCGAGGGACGCGTCCCGCTACCCCTCACTCGCTCGCTGGCCTCGCCTGCGCTGCAGGCCACCGTCCCCGATCTCGAGTTCGCGCACACCGTGCTCGTGCTCGGGGTCGAGCCGCTGGATGCCGCGCCGATCATCGACCTGCGGATTCGCAAGGGCGTCCGGCGTCGCGGCGTCCAGCTGATCGTCGCCACCGCACGTCCGAGCGCGCTCGACTCAAACGCCGACCTCGTCGTGCGCTACGCGCCCGGTGACGAGGCCAGCTTCCTGGCCGGGCTCACCGAGGATCTCGGCGGCGAGACCCGCAGCGACATCGCCCGACTGCTGCGCGAGGGCGGCGAGGACGTGGTGATCGTCTGGGGCGAGCGCACTGACCCGGAGGCCCTGCCCCATCTGCTGAGCATCGCGGAGCGCCTCGGCCTATCCGGCCGCGAGGGGGCCGGGCTGCTCGAGATCCCGGCCGGGGCCAACGGCCGCGGGCTGCGTGAGGTCGGAGCGCTGCCCAACGCCGGCGCAGGCTATGCCGAGGCCGAGGCCGGCTGGAGCACGCAGTCAATCGCCGACGCCACGGTGGCCGGCGAGCTGAGCGCGCTGTACCTCTTTCAGACCGACCCCACACGTGACTGTCCCGACCGCCCAGCCTGGGAGGCCGCGCTGCGCGAAGCGTCGCTCGTCGTCGCCCACGCGTCGGTGCTCACCGAGGGGCTGCGCGAGCACGCCACGGTCGTCTTCCCGGCCGAGTCCTACGCCGAGAAGGAGGGCACGGTCATCCACCCGGATGGGCGCATCCAGCGGCTGCGCGCCGCGGTCGGACACCCCGGCCAGGTGCAGGCCGGATGGGCCGTGCTGGCCGAGCTCGCGCGGCGCGTCGGCTTCGACCTGCAGGCGCCCAACAGCGGCGAGGTCTTTGCCCAGCTGACCCGCGCGATTCCCGCCTTCGCCGGCTTGACGCTCGAGGAGATCGGCGGCCGCGGGGTGCGCTGGCCGGCGCGCCGCGAGGCCGCCGCGCATCCCACCGGAGGCACGGCGACGCGGCCGCCGCCAATCGGGGCACTGACCCCCGCGGAGCCCGATCCCTACAGCGGCCAAGCCGAGGGCCCCGCGAACGGCCATCTGCGACTCGGCACCTACCGTCCGATCTGGGCCGCACCGGAGGTGGAGATCTCGCCGGCGCTGCACTTCCTCATCCCCCGCCAGCAGGTGGAGCTCTCACCGCAGGACGCGCGGCGGCTCGGGATCGTCAACGGCGAGGCCGTCGAGGTGAGCGCCAACGGCACCCGCCTGCGGGCGCTGGCCGCCGTGCGCAGCGGCGTGCAGCCGGGCACGGCATTCGTCGCCGACGGGCTCGAGCGCGACTCCGGCAACCAGCTCGACGAGCGCCTGGTCGAGGTGCGCAAGGCGTGAATCAGATCTCCTTCGCGATCGTCGGGCACTACGAACAGTGGTGGGTCCAGATCATCAAGGCGATCCTCCTGTTCGCCATCGGCCTGTCACTCGTACCGCTCGTGCTGATCCTGGAGCGCAAGCTGCTCGGCCGCTTCCAGGGCCGCTATGGACCGAACCGGGTGGGCCCGTTCGGGCTCCTGCAGCCGATCGCCGACATCCTCAAGCTCGTCTCCAAGGAGCAGTCACGCCCGCGCACGTCGATCGGACTGCTGTTCGCCGTCGCTCCGGCGATCTCGATCCTCACAGCCGCGGCCACCTTCGCGATCATCCCCTTCGGCGACGTCGTCAACATCTTTGGCACGCGGATCGGCCTCTACGGCCTGGACATCAACATCGGCGTTCTGTACGCGTTCGCCTTCGGCGGCATCGCCTTCTACGGGCTTGTGCTGGGCGGCTGGGCCTCGGGCTCGAAGTACTCGTTTCTCGGCGCGATGCGCGGGGCGGCGCAGCTGATCTCCTACGAGGTCTCGCTCGGACTCTCGCTGGTCGGCGTGGTGATCATGGCCCAGTCGCTCTCGCTGACCGAGATCGTCCACGCGCAGGCCCGCTACGGCCTCTGGTTCTACATTCCCCAGTTCGTCGGCTTCCTCGTCTTCCTGGCCGCCGGCTTCGCCGAGACCAACCGACCCCCGTTCGACCTCGCCGAGGCCGATGCTGAGCTCGTCCAGGGCTACATCACCGAATACGGCGGTGCGCGCTTTGCCTCGTACTTCTTCGCCGAGTACCTGAATGTGCTGGCCATCTCGGCGATCGCGGCGACGATGTTCTTCGGCGGCTGGCTGCTGCCCTTCGGGATCCACCCGCCCGCGTTCGTGGACCCGATCGTCGTGCTGGTGAAGATGTTCATCTTCGCCTCGTTCTTCATCTGGGTCCGGGCGACGCTGCCACGCCTGCGCTACGACCAGCTGATGTCCTTCGGCTGGAAGGTGCTGCTGCCGCTCGCGACCGTCAACCTGCTTGTCACAGCGATCCTGGTGGTGGAGACATGACCCCTCCGTACGAACCCGGTGCCGATGTCGTGGAGGTCCAGCGCGGACCATCACGCACGGCGGCGGCCGGCGCCTACCGAGCCTTCGGCGAGACCCTGCGCGGCCTGAAGACGACCTTTGGGCGGATCGTCGAGGGGCCGGTGACAATCCAGTACCCGGAGCAGAAGACGCCGGTCTATCCCCGCTTCCGTGGCCGGCACAAGCTCCACCGCTTCGAGGACACGGGCCTGGAGAAGTGCGTCGGCTGCTCGCTCTGCGCCGCGGCCTGCCCGGCGGACTGCATCCGCGTGGTGGCGGCCGAGAACACGCCCGAGCTGCGCGTCTCGGCCGGTGAGCGCTACGCCGCCGTCTACGAGATCAATCTCAGCCGCTGCATCTTCTGCGGCTACTGCGAGGTCGCCTGCCCCTTCGATGCGATCACCATGGGCCACGACTACGAGCTCTCTGACTACACGCGCTCGGATCTGATCTTCACCAAGGAGATGCTGCTGGCCGAGCCGATCGAGCGCACACCGCTGCGCCAGGAGGGGGAGTAGGGCAGGCATGTCGGCCGTCCTGTTCTTCATCGCCGCGATCGGCGCCTTGGCCGGCGCCCTCGGCGTGGTGCTGCTGCGCAATCCGTTCTACAGCGTGCTCGCGCTCGTCTTCCACCTGCTCTCGCTGGCGGCGCTGTTCCTGCTCCTGAACGCAGAGTTCGTGGCCGCGGCGCAGGTCGTCGTCTATGCCGGCGCGGTGATGGTGCTCTATGTGTTCGTGGTCGCCTACGTGGGCGGCGGCGAGGAGCTCGCCAGCGGCACCGCGCTGCGCATCCTCGGACCGCTGTTCGCGCTCGCGCTGGCCATCGAGCTGTGCGTGGCCATGCTCGGGACCGCACTCAAGGGGATCTCGGGCCGCGGAGCGCCCTACATCAGCGGCTTCGGCTCGCCCCGGCGCATCGGCGAGCTGTTCCTGACCAAGTACCTGTTCCCGTTCGAGGTGGCCTCGCTGCTGCTGCTCGTGGCGGCGATCGGCGCCGTGGTGCTGGCGCGCCGCCGCCGCGGCCTCGAGCCCGATGCCGCCCATGAGCGCATGCTGGCCACGCCCCGGTCGGCCTTCACGGGCACGATCGCCGAGGGCGCCGGCCTGCGCGATCCCGGAGGCGAGGCCTGATGGCGATCGGTTGGTACCTGGTCGTCTCCGCGATGATCTTCGCGATCGGCGCCGCCGGCGTGCTCACGCGACGCAATCCGCTCGTGATCCTGCTGTGCCTCGAGCTGATGCTGAACGCGGCCAACCTCGCCCTGGTCGCCTTCGCGCGCCTGCACGGCGGCGAGGACGGGCAGGTCTTTGCGCTGATCGTGATGGTGGTCGCCGCGTGCGAGGTGACGGTCGGCCTCGGCCTGATCGTCGCCATGTATCGCCGCCGCCTGCCCATCGACGTCGACGACCTCAACGAGCTCCAGGGGTAGTCGATGGCCCCGACGACCTTCGGTTGGTTGGTGCTGCTCTGTCCGCTGCTCGGGACGGTGGTGATCGGCGCCGGCTACAGGGTGCTGCCCGGCAAGAGCGCCGGCTGGATCGGCACGGGCGCGATCGGGCTCTCGTTCGCATTCTCGGTCGCGGCACTCGTCTCGCTGCTTGGCCACGACGAGTCCCACCGCCAGCTCACCTCCTCGCTGTGGGACTACGCCGTGACCACGGGCGTGGACGCCAAGCTTCAGATCCTCGTCGACCCGCTCTCGCTGCTGATGATGCTGGTCGTGAGCGGCGTCTCGACGCTGATCCACCTGTACTCGGTGGCCTACATGTGGTCCGACCGCGGCTACCGGCGCTACTTCGCGTACCTGAACTTCTTCGTCTTCTCGATGCTGCTGCTCGTGCTGGCCGGCAACTTCGTGCTGCTGATCGTCGGCTGGGCCTTCGTCGGCGCGGCGTCCTACCTGCTGATCTCCTTCTGGTATCGCCGCAACACCGCCACGCGGGCGGGCCTGAAGGCGTTCGTCATCAACGTGGTCGGCGATGCCGGTCTCGTGCTGGGCACGTTCCTGATCCTCAAGCACACGGGCACGGTCGACTTCCTGAAGACCTTCGCCCTGGTCCCCCATGTGTTCGGCCACAACAGCACGGACCTGGTCGTGGGCTGTCTGCTGCTGTTGGTCGGCGCATTCGCCAAGTCGGCCCAGATCCCGCTCCACACCTGGCTCCCGGACGCCATGGAGGGCCCCACCCCCGTCTCGGCCCTGATCCACGCCGCGACGATGGTCACCGCGGGCGTCTATCTGATCGCCCGCATGCACCCCCTCTTCGAACAGGCGCCGACCGCGGCCGACGTGGCGGCGATCGGCGGCGGGCTCACCCTGCTGATCGCGGCGACGATCGCCATCGTCCAGACCGACATCAAGCGCGTGATCGCCTATTCGACCATGTCCCAGATCGGCTACATGATCATGGGCGTCTCGGTGGGCGCGTACTCGGCGGCCATGTTCCACCTCATGACCCACGCGTTCTTCAAGGCCCTGCTCTTCATGGCGGCCGGCTCGCTGATCGGCGCGATGGCCGGCGTGCAGGACCTCGACCGCATGGGCGGCTTCCGACGGGCGATGCCGTTCACCTTCCTGTGCTTCCTGATCGGCGGCCTCACGCTCGCCGGCATGCCCCCGTTCTCCGGCTGGCTGTCCAAGGACGACATCATCGCCTTCCTCGACAACCGCGGCGGCGGCTTCCTGATCCTCGGCGTGGTGGGCTACCTAGGCGCGCTGCTGACCGGGATCTACACCTTCCGGATGATCTTCCGGGCCTTCTTCGGGCCACCCGTCGAGGAGGCTCGCGAGCTCGAGCACGGCCATCTCGCGCACGCCGAGGTGCCGCGCAACCCACTGACCGGCGAGGAGGAGGACACCGACGTCGGCTTCCCCGGACCGCAGCACCACATCGCCGAGCGCGAGTGGCCGATGAAGGTGGCGATGGGGATGCTTGCGCTGCTGGCCGTGATCGGAGGCGTGCTGCAGATCCCCGGGGTGGATAGCGGCATCACGCGCTTCCTGGATCCCACCTTCGCCGACTCGCACCTCGTGCGCACCGAGCCGTCGACCAGCTCAGCCTGGCTCGGTCTGATCGTCGGCGCGGCGATCGCCGTCAGCGGCATCTTCATCGCCTACCGGATCTGGATCGTCAACCCGGCGATCGCCGTGCGCGTGCGTGAGCGCTTCGGCCCGGTGTACCGCCTGCTGGTCAACAAGTGGTACTTCGACGAGTTGATCGACGTGCTGGTCGTCCGCCCGGCGCTGCGGGTGGGCAGGCTCACCGACTCGGTGCTCGAGCGGGTGGTCGTCTCGGGCGGGATCACCGGCGGCACGCTGTCGATCGTGCGCGCCGGATCGGCCGCCGTGCGGCGCGCCCAGACGGGCCTCCTGCGCTACTACGCCGCCGTCGTGGTCGTCGGCGCGACGGCCGTCGCCCTCTACTTCCTGATCGCGAGCTCGTGACCCGGCGATGACCCTCTCGATTCTCATCTGGCTGCCGCTGGTCTTCTCGCTCGTCGCCGCCGGCCTACCCCGCCGACTCGTCGGCTGGGTCACGGCGGCCGGCAGCCTGATCACCCTCGCGGTGGCGATCTCGTTCCTCGTGCGCTTCAAGACCGGCCAAGCCGGCCTGCAGTTCGTCACCGACAAGGTCTGGATCGGAGCACTCGGGATCCACTACAAGCTCGGTCTGGACGGGCTCAACGTCGCACTGCTGCTGGTCACCACGCTGTTGTTCACCGTAGCCCTGATCTGGTCGGCGCTGCGTGAGTGGGATCGCCCGGCCGCGTACTACTTCCAGTTCGGACTGGCCCAGAGTGCAGTGCTGGGTGCGTTCTGCGCCCAGGACCTGGCGCTGTTCCTCGTCTTCTTCGACCTGATGCTGATCCCGTTCTACTTCCTGACCGGGATGTGGGGGACCGGCGAGCGCGTGCGCGCGACGCTGAAGCTCGTCATCTACACGCTGATCGGGTCGTTCTTCATGCTCGTGGCGGGCATCGCCACCGGCGTGGAGGCCGCGGCCCAGCACGGGGCGCATCTGAACTTCGCGCTCTCCGCCCTCCAGCACCTGCGGCTCTCGAAGAGCTCGCAGGAATGGATCTTCCTCTGCTTTGCCGCGGCCTTCCTGGTCAAGATGCCGCTCGTCCCGTTCCACGGCTGGCTGCGCGACGGATACAAGTCGATGCCGATTCCCGCCGTGGCCGTCTTCTCGGGCGTGCTTTCCAAGGTGGCGGCCTATGGATTCTTGCGGATCGTGCTGCCGCTCTTTCCCGACGCCGCCGTGCACTTCCAGACGCTCATGCTGCTGATCGCCCTGGTCTCGATTCTTTGGGGGACCTCGCTGGCCTACACGGTCACCGATGCCCGGCTCGTGGTCGCCTACTCGTCGGTCGCGCAACTCGGCTTCATCACGCTCGGAATCTTCGCTCTGCGACCCGAGGGCGCGCAGGGCGCGCTGCTCCAGATGGTCAATCACGCGCTTGTGACCGCGCCGCTGTTCTTCATCGTCGCCGCCCTGGCGCTGCGGGCCGGGGGCTCGGAGGACATGCGCGACATGGGTGGGCTGGCCTTCCGAGCGCCGATCTTCGCGACCCTGTTCCTGATCGTCTCGCTGGCCACGCTGGCGATGCCCGGCTCCTCTAACTTCGTCGGTGAGTTCCTGATCCTGCTGGGCGTGTTCAAGGCGAAGCTGGTGATCTCGGTGATCGCCTTCACGGGCGTCATCGGCGCGGCGTACTACGCGCTGCGACTGTTCATCGGGGCGATGCACAACCGGCTCGGGCGGCGCGACGAGTCGCGGGAGATCGGCTGGCGTGAGGCGGTCGGCATGGTGCCCTTCGTCGTGGTGATCCTCGTGCTCGCGTTCTATCCGCAGTTCGGATTGACACGCTCGCAACGCAGCGCGGCTGCGGCGGTCGCCCCTGCTCAGCTGAGCGCCGGCGGCGCTCCGAGCGCGCGGGCCGAGCGCGACGCCGGGCTGAGCGGTCTGTTCACTGCGGGAACGACGACCATCGCCGGTGGGCCATGATCGCGCTGGCCGCTGCCACCCATATCAAGGGGCCGCACATCGACCTGGCCGCGCTGTCACCTTTCGTGGCCCTGGCCGCGGGCGCGCTGCTCGTGCTGCTGATCGGACTGCTGCGGCCGCCGGCACTGCGCGAGCGCGTCGTGCCCGTGGTCACCCTGCTCACGTTGCTGATCTCGATCGGGCTCGAGATCTGGCGCTTCAAGCACCACGCCCAGATCGTCTCGAGCGCGCTGGCCGTCGATGACCTGGCGCTGATCCTCGACCTGATCTTCTCCGGCGCGGCGATCGCCGCGGTGCTGATGTCGTGGCGCTCGCATGCGGCCCGCGAGGCCGGCCAGGGCGAGTACCACTCGCTGCTGCTCTTCTCCGTGCTCGGGATGGCGGTCTTCGTCTCGGCCCAGAACCTGGTCACGTTGTTCATCGGGATCGAGCTCCTCTCGATCCCGCTCTACGTCCTGTGCGCGAGCGAGAGCCGCCGCGAACGCTCGCTCGAATCAGGGCTCAAGTACCTGGTGATCGGCTCGGTCGGCTCGGCGACACTCGCCTATGGCCTCGCGCTGATCTACGGCGCGACCGGCTCGACCGACTTCTCGGGCGTCTCCGCCGCGATTTCGCAGACCGGGCTGATGAGTGACCCGCTGCTACTCACCGGCATCGGCCTGACCGTGGTGGGGTTCGCGTTCAAGGCCTCGATCGCGCCGTTTCATCAGTGGACGCCGGACGTCTACGAGGGCGCGCCGACGCCGATCACGGCCTTCATGGCCACCGCGACCAAGGCGGCCGCCTTCGGCGTCTTCCTACGCTTCTTCGACGTCGCCGTGATCGGCGCGCAGAACGACTGGGCGCCGCTGCTGGCCGTCCTGGCCACGGTGACGATCATCGTCGGCAACGTAGGCGCGCTCGGCCAGTCTTCGGTCAAGCGGATGCTGGCCTACTCGAGCGTGGCCCAGGCCGGCTACATGCTCGGCGGTGTCGTGGTCGGCACGCAGCTCGGTATCGAGGCCACCGTCTTCTATCTGCTCGGGTACCTGGCCATGAACCTTGCGGCCTTCGCGGTGGTCGTGGCGCGCGAGCGCGAGTCCACCGATGGCGACGAGATCAGCGCCCTGGCGGGCCTCGGTGCACGGCGCCCGGCGCTGGCCGTATCGATGACGATCGCCATGCTGGCGCTGGCCGGCATACCCGCGACCGTCGGCTTCATCGGAAAGTTCTATTTGATCAGCGCCCTCGTGGACGGCGACTACACCTGGCTGGGTGTGGTCATCGTGATCGGCTCGATGCTGTCGCTCGGCTACTACCTGCGCGTGGTCGCGGTCATGTGGATGAGCTCCGCGGCCCAGGGTGCCCCGGTTTCGGCGCGTCCCGTCGGGCCAAGCGGCCTGCCGGCGATCGCCGGCGGCTCGCCCGAGGCCGACATGCTCGACGTCGACGGGCTCGAGCTCGAGACCTCGGGTACCCACGGAGAGCTCGTGCTGGTCGCCGTCGTCGCGGCCGCCGCGTGCGTCTTCTTCGGCATCTTCCCCTCGCCGCTGTTCAATCTGGTGAGCCACGCCGGACACGCCATCAGCGGGATCTTCTAGGCACCGGCCGGGCCGCGATAGGGCCACGTCTCCGCACCGCATTGCCCCGTAGGGCATGATGGACGGATGCCCAATCCTCCCTCCCAGCGCAGCGTCAAGATCGGCTCCGACGAGCGGACCGGCTGGTCGTCGGAACGCCCGCGCCGTGACGGTGCGCCGCCGCGACCCGTGGACGTGTCGACGCGCTGTCGCGTCCTGGCGCCGTCAGACCGCCTGCGCTACTCCCCCGGAAGCCTGGTGGTGATCGTCTCCTCGGCCGCCTCGGACCCGTCGGGATTCGCCGCCCGCGTCGTCGAGGAGCGTGGCGTCGTCCTTTCGCACCCGAATGTCCGCACGCTGCTCAGCGGCCGCGTGCCCGCCGAGCAGCTCGAGCCCAAGGCCCTCGAGCTGCTCGACAAAGCGGTGGTCAAGCGCCTCGACGCCCAGCAGTCGGTGGTCGTGGCGATTCATGGCCTCGATCCGCAGGAGCGCGAGCGCTACGTTCGCCTTGCCCACTCGCGCCGCCGCCCGCGACATCTGATCCTGCTCGAGCCGTCGCGCAACGCCGCGACGGCAGCGGAGCAGGCGCCCCTCAACGCGCTGCGCCGAGCGATCGAGACCGGCGAGGTCGGCCAGGAGGGCTTCCAGACCGCACTGCGGCTCGGCGGCGACTCGGTCACCGAGCTCAAGCGGATCGTCTTCGCGCCCCCTCCGGCCGACTAGACGCCCCGCCCATGCCAACGCCACCACCTTTCGGCCCGCCCGGATCACTGCGGCTGAAGCTGACGAACCTCGTCACGGGCGCCAATGTCTGGATCTACCGACGCACCGGGGGGCGGATCGGCGGGCGGGTCGCCAAGGCCCCGGTGTTGCTGGTCGACCACGTGGGCCGCAAGTCCGGTCGGGCCCGCACGACGCCGCTGCTCTACCTGAGGGACGGCCGCGACCTGGTGATCGTCGCCTCGCGCGCCGGCTCCGACGCGACTCCGGCATGGTGGTTGAATCTCAAGTCCGAACCGGCGACCACGGTCCAGGTCGGCGCCGAGCGACGAACAGTCATAGCCCACCAGGCCTCACCCGAGGAGAAGGCCGCGCTATGGCCGCGGCTCGTTGAGATGTACGCCGACTACGCGGTCTACCAAGAACGCACGACCCGCGAGATCCCGGTGATCATCCTCAGCCCGTCGGAGCAGGCTTAGGGCGCGAGCGGCCGGGGTAGAAGAGCGCCGATGCAAGAGCGCCGCTCCGATACCGAGAAGACGTTCGGCGGCGAGAGCCCGCCGGCCGGGGTCTCCGATCAGAACGCCGAGGAGGCGCCAACCCCCGAGGGCGGCGAGCGCACACGCGAACGCAAGCCGTCGCATGACGAGCACGGCGACTCGTCCTCCAAGGGCGGCGCGAGCGAAGGCTCGCAGTCGACCGGGCAGCCGAGCAGCGCCGGCTGAGGCGCCTCGCCTCCGGGCGCGTTCCGGGGCGACCCGGAGACGACACCCCACGGCGCTACGATCCGCCGCCCGTGCAATACCCGGTCGAGACCTATACCGAGCAGGAACGCGAGCGGCTCAGCGCGCACTTCAGCAACCTGGATCGCCCCGTATTCGCGCTCGTCAACCTGCCGGAGACGGTCAAGGGCGCGCTGTTCGCGCGCTATTCGCGCTATCCCGGGACGCTGCGGCGCATGTTCCTCGACGAGTTCGCCGACGACCTGCCGCCCGTCCGGGACGGTTGGGACACCACCGAGGGGGAGCGTGCGGCCAAGCTCTATGAGCGCATCTTCCTGGGCTACGGCGACGATTCGGTGGCTCAGCTCGGGGGCGCGCATGTGGCCTGCGAGTGGGTGTCCAATGTGCTCACGAAGATCCTGCAGCGCCCACGGCTGGGAGCGTATCTGGAGCAGTCGACGCGCTACATCGCCTACGACGCGCCGATGCCCGACCCGCCTGGCGGATACCGGTATTACCGCGACCCGGAGCTCGGGCCCGAGTACGCGGCCGCGATGGACGAGCTGTTCTCGATCTACGCGCGTTCGCTGCCGCGGCTGAGCGCCTGGGCCGAGGGCGAGTTCCCCAGGGCTGGGGGGGAGGCGCCGGTGGCGCACGCGCGGGCGATCAAGGCCAAGGCGCTCGACCTGCTCCGGGGTCTGCTGCCGGCCGCCTCGCTGTCCCACATGGGCATCTTCGCCACGGGCCAGACCTACGAGCAGCTCATCCTCCACCTGCTCGCGCACCCGCTGCCCGAGGCCCGTCACTACGGCGACATGATCCTGCGGGAGATGAAGACGGTCATGCCAAGCTTCGTGTCTAGGATCGAGCGCCCGGATCGCGGTGGCGAGTGGGTCACCTACCTGGAGACCCGCGCCCGCGCGGGGCGCCACTGGGCGCAGCGGCTCGGACTCGATGGCCCCGAGGAGGCCCATGGCCCGTCGGTCAGACTCACGCGCGTCGAGGGCGAGGAGGAGGATCTGCTCAGCGCGCTGCTGTTCGAAGCCTCGGGGACCTCCGAGGAGAGCATCCGTGCGGCGCTCGCCGGGCTCGGCGAGGGCGATCGCACGGAGCTGTTGGCCGAGCTGGTCGGGCGGCGGGGCAACCGCCGCCACCGGCCTGGGCGGGGCTTCGAGGCGCTGCGCTATCGCTTCGAGATCGTCGCCGACTACGGGGCGTTCCGCGACCTGCAGCGTCACCGCATGCTCACCGTGCAATGGCAGGCCCTCGGCCCCGACCTGGGCGCGGGCGTGCCGGACCAGGTCGAGCTCGCGGGCTGCGGCGATGAGTACCGCCGTGCGCTAGAGCGCTCACACCGCGAGTATGAGCGCCTGGCCGATCTCGGCCTCGAGGTGGCGGCCCCGTACGCGCTCTGCCTGGGCTACCGGATCCGCTTCATCCTCGATCTGAACGCCCGCGAGGCGATGCAGCTGATCGAGTTGCGGTCAGGTCGCGAGGGCCATCCGAGCTACCGCGCGGTGGCCCACGAGATGCATGCCCAGATCGCGGCCGTGCATCCTTCGGTGGCCGCGGCGATGACCCACGTGGACCGCGACGCCGAGCCGCGGTTGGAGCGCATCCTCTCCGAGATGCGCGCGCACGGCCGTGCCGGAAGTCTCTGACAACTAGGGACGCGCGGTCGCCTGAGGACCCGGTCTCGCCCGGGAAGAACCCGGGGCGGGGCGGAGTCTGGATCTCTACGCCCCAAACCAGCCCCGGAGGTCCATCGTGTCGCTCAACCGCAATCGCCTCGTCTCGCTCGCCGCCGCCGGATCGGTGGCCGCCCTCGGCGCGGCGTCCCTCAACGCCGCTGTCTCCGTCGCGGGCGCCGCCAAGCCCAAACCGGTCACGATCGAGCTCCGCAGCACGAGCCTCGGCAAGGCGCTCACGACCGGCTCGGGCTTCACGGTCTACGTGTTCACGCGCGACCGCCGAAACCGCGACTCGTGCGTCAAGGTCAGCGGCTGCACCGGGACCTGGCCGGTGATCAGGACCAGCGCACGCCCGCGGGCCGGCAAGGGGGTCAGGGCCTCGCTGCTCGGCACGATCACGCTCGCCCACGGCGTCAAGCAGGTGACGTATGCCGGTCACCCGCTCTACGGCTACGTCGGCGACACTGGGCCAGGCCAGACCGACTACGTCGGCACGCCCGAGTTCGGCGGTACGTGGTACGCCATCAGCGCCGCCGGCAAGGTGATCAGGTAGAGCACTGGCGCAGCTCGATCCGCCGGGCGCCACGTGCGCCCGGCGGCGATCGCGATTGACAGGCGGGTTGCGGTGGCCGAATGTTTGTTGCGCTTGTTGCGAGGTCTGGTACGGTTCCGCACCTGATGGATCTGGGTTTGGATGTACCCAGAGCTCATGACGGAGATCACCGAAACGGAAGTCGGGGTGGGGCCATGGGTCTGAAGGTTCTAATCGCGGATGATCATCCCTTGATCCTCCAAGGGTTGCGGCGAACGCTCGAGGCAAGTGCTGAGATCGAGATCGTGGGCGAGGCCCGCTCCGGTCCCGAGCTGCTCGCGCTGATCGAGCGCCGGAAGCCCGAGACCGTCCTGATGGACATGCGCATGCCGGGCCTCGATGGTCTGACCTGCATCGGGCGGATCAGGGAGTCCCGGCCCGAGGTCAGAATCGTCGTGCTATCGGCTCACGATGATCGCGAGTCCATCGACGCGGCGCTGCTCGCCGGCGCGAGCGCCTATGTCGTGAAGAGCGTTAATCACGTCGACATCGCGTCCGTGCTGCGCCAGGCCGCAGAGGGAGCCGTCTATCACGCCCCGAGCCGCTCGGCCCCGGAGACCGGAGCTGCGCCACCGCCCACGGGCCCCACGCTGACCGACCGTGAGAAGACCATCCTGTGCGCGATCGCCAGCGGCCAGACCACCAAGGCGATCGGTAAGGAGCTGTGGGTGAGCGAGCACACGGTCAAGTTCCACATCACCAATATCTACCGCAAACTCGGCGTCAATAACCGCAGCGGCGCCGTGCGCTTCGCCGTGGAGCACGGCCTGGCCGACCATCGCGGCCCGGTCGGCGAACTGGTCGCCTGACCGTAGGTCACCGGCAGCCGGAAGCGGCTGGCTACGCGACCTTGATCAGGAAGGCGGACAGGAGGAGGACCAGGACGCGGCGCATCGTGGCGCCCGAGGGAGTCCAGGCCTGAGACCCATGATGGTCGATCGGGTTGCCAGAGCTGTCCGAGAACCCGATCTCGATGTGGCCATGCCCGAGGCTCGCGGCGTCACCGGTGTGCCCCATCACCGCGATCGGCTGGCCGGCGCTCACGTGCTCTCCGGCGCGCACGAGACTGGCCTCGACGTGACCGTAATAGACGTACCGGCCCACCAGCGGGCCATGGGACACGAGGATCACGGGGTAGTTGGGGCCGAAGCCGCCCGGATCGCTCGCGATACGGGTGACCACACCGGGCGTGATCGAGTAGACGAGCGCGCCATCGGGCGCGGTTTCGATGTCGACGCCGTCGTCGGTGCGCCCGAGCTGCGACAGGTACCGGGCATCGAGCGGCAGTGCGTAGCCGCCGGCCGTGCGACTTGTCGTCGCGGGGTCCCCGATTGACTGCGCACGCGCCAGCACCTCATCCACGTACCAGGTCGCATGGTTGTAGGCGAAGATCGCGCGGCGGAGGTCGGCCCGCGCACCGTTGGCGGCCAGGTACCGCGCGGCCGAGAAGATTGCGTCGCGCGGGTCGTACGGGTTGGGCGTCCCATGCCCGTCGGCGGCCACGCCGTACTCGCGCCACGTGCCCGGCATGAACTGCATCCAACCGACGGCGCCGGCCGATGAGACGCTCAGGTCACGTCCGTAGTTGGTCTCGATCGAGTTGATCGCGGCCAGCACCTGCCAGGGCACGTGGTAGCGCCGCCCGGCCTGCTTGTAGATCGGGATCAGGAAGGCCGGCGGACCCGAGCCATCGCCGGGCAGAGTGGCGAAGCTGCTGAGTGCCGCGGCATCGAGTCCTCCGCTGCTCGGTCCTGCGCCTGAGCTCGTCTGCGAGATCGTCGGGGTGACGGTCGACGCCGGGATTGGATTGCGGTCGGGATGGTTGGGCGCTTGCCCCTGCGGCGCCTGCTCAATCGCCGCGCCACCGCTGATCACCTTCGCGCGGTGGTGACCGCGGCCGTGCTCGGCCTTGCGCGACGAGTCGCTGTGGGGGTGGTGGACCCGCGGCGCCCGGTGGGCGTGGGGCTCGGTGGGCTTTCGTGTACCGACCTCGGGCGGCGGGACACAGCCCGCAACCTTGGGCGTGGCTGTCTCGGTGCTCGTAACCGGGGCCGCGGGCTGGGGGGGCGGCTCGATGATGTGACCGGCCACGCTGGCGTGGACCGGCGCGGATGTCTCGAGGCCGGCCGTTGCGCACCGAGTCGGCGCGGGAGGCTGAGCCGCGGGCGTCGACGACGGAGTCCCGGGAGCGTTGGGAGCGGGGACATGGGCGGCCGCCGGAGAATGAGCGGGCACGTGCGTGTGCGTGTGCGCGCTCGTGGGCGCCGGAGCGTTCGGGGGGCCCGCGGCCGCCGCCCCGCTGCCTGCGGTATCGCCCCGTCCGCTGGGCGCCGCTCGCGTGTGCTGTCGCGGGGCGTGCCCGTCGCTGGAGGCCGAGGAGTCTGCGCGTTGTGCGGATGCTCCCGGTGTGCTCGCCCGCTTCTGCTGCGAGCCGGCCACGAGCGGAGTCGATCGGGAGTGGATGACTCCCCGGGTCGCGCCCACCCCAGGTCCACCGCCGTGTTCAGAACTGGCCTGTGCGAGGGAGGTTGGGACGGTACTGCACAGGCTGGCGGTGACGGCGACCACGACCGCCTTGCGCCCGAGCACCGCGCACGACCTCTGCAATGCGCGTGCCTCGGCCGGTGAGCTCACGGTGATGAGCCTCGGGCTGGGCAGCGCGACAGATTCGCGACCTATGGCGACAAGCGCAAACTGTGTTTCCGGGTACTCGATCACCGCCACGGGGAGCGCGAAGGAGACCCGCCAGTACGACCCAGGCTCCTCGAGCTCGTTCGCCGACCCCGAGAGACCCTCGGCCGCCCCGTGGGCCGTGGCTCGATCACCCCGCTGGGCGAGCAATGTCGGCCTCACCGGGGTAGCACCGGCTCCAAGCTGTCCGAGCACGGTGGCGATGGCCCGCTCCCCGTCGAGGACAGTGTGCTCGAATGACTCGACCCGTAGCCAGGCCGACGATGTGCGCGATGCGGCCAGATTGACGCGCGGGACCGCAGGCATCAGGATGCTCCCAGCCCCGCCAGCGGCGAGACGATCAGGATCGCCAACGCTCCCAGGGCCAGGAACGGCCCGAAGGGGAGCGTCGCCTTGCGTGCTGCCAATCCGCCCCGGATCAACGCCGCCACCGCAATGGGGAAGCTGACCATGAAGGCCAGCACGACAGCGCCGATCACGCCCCATCCGAGGCCCGCGCCGAGCAGCAGGGCGAGCTTCACATCACCCATGCCCATCGCCGACGCGCTGAGCAGATTGGGGATCAAGAACACCACCGCGGCACCAAGCGCCGCCAGCACGAGCTCAAGCGAGCGACCGGGCAGGAATGTGATGCCCGCGACCAGGACAATCGCTGCGGCGGGCAGCACGATCCGGTTCGGGATGAGGCCGCTGTCGAGGTCGCACGCGGCCAGGACCACGAGCACAGCCGCGAAGAAGGCGGCGATCGCCGCCTGGGGCCCCGCCGGAGAGCTGGTGAAAGCCAGGACCATTGCGGCAAGCGCCAGCGGGGCCACGACGGCCGGGTGACGAATCAGCCGGGCGCGCTCGGATCCACCAGCGCGGGTGGCGTCACCGCCGGTCGGGAGACTCAGCGCGGGTGCGACGAGCTCTGTCGGCTGCGGGCTAGAGGCGCTCACGCGATGACCTCCGGCCCGCGCGGCCTGGACGCGCCCGTTCGATCGCCCCATAGAGCTCCTCGAAGGAGCCCCATTTCGGGAGCGTCCGCGTCGCCGAGAACGCCTCGTGGGGACCCTCGGCGACGATCACGATCCCGATCCGCGGAGCCATCATCTCCATCTGCGCGACCCTGCGCGCGACGGAGTCTTGCAGCGCGCCCGCGTCGAAGAGGACCACGTCGGCAGCCTGCTGCTCGACGAGCCTGGCGACGTCCCCAACCCTCTCGCTGACCGTGACCGCGCAACCGCGCCGCGTGAGGAGGGCGGCGGTTACCGCGCGAAAGCGACGATCGGATGCGACGATCAGCACTCGAGTCGCTTCCGAGGTCCCGCCCGCCGCCTCTCGAGCTCCGGGCGCGATCGATCGGTCACCGATCTCGAGCACACCCAGCCGGTCGCCAACCGAGACCGCCCGGCGCGTGCTCTCCCCGGCAGCGAGCTCGATCACGCTCCGGCCGCGGCGCGCCCCGGCGGCGCGCCAGGGTGGGAGCGATTCCGTGACCTTCATGACACGGAGCGTCCCGTCCAGGAAGAGGACATCGATCGGGAAGCGCATGAAACCGGTGTGGACGGAGGACGCCGGCCGCAGCAACAGACCCTCACCGGCCGCAAGCGACCGGCGCCCGAGCAGGCCCCGCATGCGGGCCACCGGCCGGTCGGCGATTAGGGCCCGCTCACAAACGGTATTGCCGCGTGTCAGATTGACGATCCGTTTTGTCTTCACTTCCATCTGGCCGCAAGTGTCCTCACGCACGCCCGCGTTTGACACTCCACAAAGGTCTAGCTTGAGCTAGCAGTTCGTCTCGGTCCAATGAGCTCGACGGGCGAGCTCGGCAAGGCCTACACCTTGGTCTAGGTGGAACTAGCGGTTCTTCCGTAGAGCCTCGTGGGGTGCGTTCCTAAGCTGCTGCGCAATGGTGGGCTGCAATGCAATAGACCGGCTGCTCAGTGTTCTGCCGGCGAGGGTCGCAATCCGCCAGAACGGCAATTTGCCTCACCGGCACAACTCACACGGAGGGGGGTGAAACTCTGTATGTGGAAGCTTTATGAGCTCGCTAATGCGCTGATGGCGCGCACGCAGCAGGAGGACGGTCAGACGATGGTGGAGTACGCATTCCTCGTCGCCTTCATCGCGATCGTCGTCCTCGTCGCGGTCACGCTCCTGGGAACCAACATTTCCAGCCTCTTCAACTCGATCGCGACGCACCTCTAGCAGAGAGATCGATTGGCTTCGACAGGCCCGTCACGGCACCAGCTGTGGCGGGCCTTCGACGTTCTGAAACGGATCGCGCGCGGATCGTCGGGTGGGTCGATCCTCCACCGGGTGGGTCGATCCTCCACCTTCGTCTAGGTGTAACTAGCAGTTGTTCCCGTAGAGCGACCGAGGACTCCGACCTAGGGTTTTGCACACCGCGGGGCCCAGTGGACCCGCCGGCTCGAAAAGGTGACATTGACATGCGAGTACGCGACAACCGCTTACTACTCCCGGTGATGACGAGGGTGTCCTCGTCGCGGGCCAGGCCCCGGGGCCGCGTATCACGGCGGCTGAGCGAGGAGCGGGGGGCCGCGATGGTGGAGTTCGCGATCGTGGTGCCCGTCCTGCTGCTGATCGTCGTGGGGATTCTCTACTTCGGCCGCTTCCTCAACTACACGACCCAAGAGACGCACCTCGCAACCGAAGCCGCACGCTGGGCCGCAGTCGGACAGGTCCCTACCGGCTGCACGACCTCGCTCGCAGCGTGCGTTCGCTCGCAGGCGAGTAACGAGCTCCAGGGCGGAAGCAACGACGTGTCGCGAGTCAGCGTGTGCGTCGCCAACGGGCAGGGTGGCTCCGGCAACCTCGGGGACCCGGTGACCGTGACGGTGAAATCGACGTACACCTTCTTGCCGTTCCTGAACATTGGACAGATCCACGAGAACCAAACGGCCACGATGCGCCTCGAAGTGCCGGTTGCGTCGGCGACCGTGCCGATCCTCGGGTGCTCGTCATGAGCACCGTCCGGCAGCTGCTCGCCGTCGCAGGCCGCGAACACGGTGCCGTCACCGTCCTTGTCGCCTTGATCATGCCGATCTTGATCTTGCCGCTGGGGGCATTCGTGATCGACGTCGGCAACTGGATCGACCACCAGCGCCACCTTCAGCTCCAGGCGGACGCCGGCGCGCTCGCCGGGGCACAGGAGTTCACCGCCCAGGGTTGCAGCGACGCCACGATCAAGACCCGCGCGTTGCAGTACTCGGGCATGCCGGGCAGCGGGTTCACGACCTTCAACCCGCAGGTCGGACCGCCGCAGGGAACCCTGGCGGAGAACGTCAACACGCAGTCCTACCCCACGCAGCCGTCGCCGCCCGCGGCGGACCCGACACCCATGACGGGGAGCCCGTGTAACGACGCGATGCTCGACCTGAAGCTGACGGAGACGCCGGTGCCACTGTTCTTCCACCTACCGTTCCTGAGTCAGGTCCTCGGCGGGATCAACGCTCATGCCCGGGTGTCCGTCCTGCAGCAGACAACCGGGACCGGCTTCCTCCCGTTCGCCGTCAACCAGACGACGCCCGTGGCGGCGACCGCCTACTTCATCGACGAGACCGCCTCGTCGTTCACGCCGATCGCCAGCACGGCGCTGACCAACACCGGCACGAACGCCCAGGGCCAGGCGATCTGGAGCAACACCACGCCGCTTCCGGTCACGATCACAAAGGACAAGATCGGTGTCGTCGTCGCTCTGAGCGGCGACAGGAACAACACCACCTGCCCATCGAACTCACAGCTCGTCAACTGCTTCGACCTGGCACCGGGACCGGACCTGGTGCACATCCAGGGCTGGTCGGCCACCGGAACCGGCAGCGCGACGAGCCCCATCGCCCGCGCGGTGGCACTGCAGCCGGGGACCGGGTCCAGCGGCTGCGTCGACGCCTATTTCTCCAATTCGACGGCCGACTGCACATTTGGCATCAGCGCCAAGATCGACGTGGGCGCGACCCCCAATCCCCCCTGGGTCTCCGTCAAGGCTGTAGTGGCCGGAACCTCCTATCCCCTGGCCTACTCCTCGACCAGTGGGACGTGGACCGGGACCGGGACCCTGAAAGCGAGTACCGGCTCCAATCAGGTCGACATCGACGTGACGTGCACCAAGGGTACGGGGGCCCCCTGCAACAAGACCACGACGACGACCCTCTCCAACGTGCAGCGAGCCTACGCGGCCAGCTCCGCGACCGCGGGCACGATCGTGAACGCCGGCGTTTCCGAGGGCGGCGTGCAGGACGCCAACAGCTTCCAGATGTGTGCCACGTGCACGCACAGCCTCGTCGTCACCGTGGCCGTAGGTGGCAGCCTCCAAGACGCCCAGAGCGTGTCGGATCCGCTCTACGTGATGCGCTTCGGTAACGGCACCAGCGCCAGCCAGACGGGCGCGATCGCCTGTCCTCCCGGCGGGCAGGGAGGGTTCCGCACGAACATCCAGCAGGGCTGCAGCGGCCTGTACGGGATCAACACTGCCGATCCGAGCTGCGCGAACACGAATCCCGGCCCGGCAGGCACGCCGCCACCGCCGGCCGACTGCATCTTCACGGACAACGGGCTGAAGACAGGGCAGTTCAAGCAGGGCATGAGTGCGCGCTTCGCCAATCAGACCTGCCCGAACAACTGGAGCAAGTTCCCGAGCATCCCCAACACCGACCCGCGGATCGTCAGCGTCTTCATCACGCCTTACGGGTCGTTCGGCGGCAGCGGTAACCAGGCCTACCCGATTCAGAACTTCGCGGCCTTCTACGTCACGGGCTGGGACGGAGATCCGTGCAACAGCGACGACTCAGCCGGCAAGGACCAGCTCGTGGGCCATTTCATCAAGTACGTCAACCCCTATGACCCCACGTCCGGCGGGGGCCAGAAGTGCACTCTCACCAGCTTCGGTAACTGCGTCACCGTTCTCACACGATAAGGAGCATCCGATGGAGCTAACGCCCAAGAAACCAGCCGGCCCCGATCTGCGCGGCCTGCTGTCCTCGCGCCAGGGAACCCTGGCGGTGGCGACGGTGTGCGCATTGATCGCGGGCGGAATCATCGTCTTCGCGATCAGTCGCTACCGCGCGAATGTGAACGCCTCGACCGCCCAGAGCACGGTCCTCGTGGCCAAGGGCGTGATCCAGAAGGGCACCTCTGGTGACGCGGTGGCCGGTGGTCAGCTCTTCAACGTCGAGAGCCTTCTTCAGAAGCAGGTATCGGCGGGCGCGGTGGCCGATGCCGCGGCACTGCACGGCAAGGTGGCCGTACGCAACATCCTCCCGGGCGAGCAGCTCACGCTCGGCGACTTTGCGGCTGCCTCGGGCATCGCCACGACGCTCGCCCCCACTCAACGCGCCATGTCGATCGCGGTCGACCAGGCGCACGGTCTGATCGGAGTCCTTCAAGGGGGAGATCACGTGGATGTCTACGCAGGGTTCGACGTCAGCCAGGGGTCAGGAAAGCCGCTGCCGGTGATGCGGCTGCTGATTCCGAACGTCGCGGTGCTTCAGGCGGCCGCCTCGGGTGGCGCGATCGGGGGCGGCACGCAAACCGGTAACACAATCTTGGCGGTCAACGCCTCGCAGGCTGGAAAGATCGCCTTCGGGCAGGAGAACGGGAAGATCTGGCTGGTGCTACGGCCCGGAAACGCCGCCACCACTCCGCCGACCTTCGACGACCTGGGCTCAGAGCTGCTCGGCTCCACGCCGATCCAGGGAGCGACGCTCAACAAGACGGTCGTTGGCCCGATCGCCGCGAGGTCAGCACAATGAGCTCTGAACTCCAAGTGCTGGTCGCGCTCGACGACGACGTTGATCGTGCATTGATCGACAGCCTCGTCTCCGGCGGCCCGCGCCTCAGCGTGCTCGATTACGTGGAGCTGGGAGGACGCACGGCAAGTGGGTTCGGGGCCGGAGACGCGCTCATCGTGGCGTGTGCCGATTACCGGGCCGAGGTGGGCGAGTACATCGCTGAGGCCGTGCGTCAGCACCCCGGACGCGCCGTCGTCCTGCTGTGCCCGAGCAACGGCAACGGATACCTCGGGCACGCCTTTGACGCCGGCGTGGACGACATCCTGACCCTCCCGGCCAACGGCGGCCGGGAGACGGACGCCGCGCTGCGTCAGCAGCTCGCGTTCACGCTCGAGAAGGCCGTGGTCCGCAAGCGAGGGACCGAGAAGACGGACGATGCCATCGGCGGCAGGATGATCTGCGTGCTGGGGCTGAAGGGCGGATGCGGAAAGACGCTGACGGTCGCCAATCTGGGCGTGGCACTAGCTCGGAGCGGTCACAGCGTCGCGCTCATCGACCTGGATCTGCAGTTCGGCGACCTGGGCTTGGCCATGGGGCTGAAGCCCGAGCGGACGATGTACGACCTCGTCAAGTCCGGCGGGTCGCTGGACGCCGAGAAGCTGGAGGACTATCTGGTCGTGCACCCGTCGGGTGCCCGTGTCCTCCTCGCCCCCGTCAGTCCCGACCAGGCCGGAATGATCACGATTCCGTTCCTGCGTGAGGTGCAGCGGCTCCTGCGGCAGACGCACGAGTACGTGCTGATCGATACGCCTCCGAATTTCACCCCGGAGGTGATCAGTGCGACCGATGCTTCCAGCGATGTGTTGATCGTGGCCATGCGTGACACCCTGGCCCTGAAGAACACCAAGCTGGGTCTGGAGACACTGGAGCGCATGGAGTACGACCGGCGCCGGATACGCGTCGTGCTCAACCGGGCCAACACGAACGTTGGGATTGACCGTCAGGACGTCCTCGCGATCATCGGCCGGGACGCCGACGTCCTGATCCCGAGCCACAAGGACGTAACGCGCTCGATCAATCAGGGTGAGCCGATCGCCGGGCATCCCGGCCGCCCGGCCGGCAGAGCGTTCCGGGACCTGGCCGCGATGTACGTACACGACTCGGATCACTCATCGAATGGCAACGGCGCCGCCCCCGTGGCCGCCGGCAAGCCGACGCGGAGATGGTTCCGCCGGGCGCAGTAGGAGGGTTCGCTATGGAGCTACACGAGAGACTGTCCACGGGCGGCGATCAGGCGGGTGATCGGTTCGGGCTCCCGTTCTCGGACCTGAAGAACCGGATTCACTTCGCGCTGATCGAAGAGCTCGGCCGGCACCTGTTCAACTCCGAGCTCGATCCGGAGGCAATTCGTGAGCGGGTTGGCCAGGAGGTGCGGGCGCGGCTCGACCGTGAGCCGGGGATCTCCCGCGAGGATCGCGAGCGTCTCGTCAGCGAACTGACCGACGACATTCTCGGACACGGGCCGATAGAGCGGCTGCTGGCTGACGACAGTGTGACCGAGATCATGGTCAATGGCCCCTACGACGTCTGGGTGGAGCGCCGGGGACGCCTGCACAAGACGCCCGTGAAGTTCAGCGACGAGTCACACCTGCGGCGGATCATCAGCAAGATCGTGGCGCAGGTCGGACGTCGGATCGATGAGGCCTCGCCGATGGTCGATGCCCGGCTGCCGGATGGCAGCCGGATCAATGCCACCCTCCCGCCCCTTTCGCTGAGCGGGCCACTCCTCACGATCCGGAAGTTCAGCCGGGATCGGCTGGACATCGATGGACTGGTCGAGAGCCGAAGCCTCACGTCTGAGACCGCGGACTTCCTCCGACGTTGCGTTCAGGCCCGCCTGAACATCCTCATCTCCGGGGGTACGGGTGCGGGCAAGACAACGCTCCTCAATGCCCTCTCGGCTTCGATCCCGGACAGCGAACGGATCATCACCATCGAGGACGCCGCCGAACTCCAGCTCGTGCAACGACATGTGCTGCGCCTGGAATCGCGTCCGAAGAACCTCGAAGCCGAGGGTGAGGTCACGATCCGCGATCTCGTGCGCAACTCGCTGCGCATGCGGCCTGACCGAATCGTCGTCGGGGAGGTACGCGGAGCCGAGGCGCTCGACATGCTTCAGGCGCTCAACACGGGCCACGACGGCTCTCTGTCCACGGTGCACGCGAACTCTCCGCGTGACGCGCTGGCGCGGGTGGAGACGATGGTGATGATGGCCGGCTACGACCTGCCGCTACGAGCCATTCGCCAGCAGGTCGCGGCGGCCGTCGACCTGCTCGTCCACATCGAGCGCCTGCACGACGGAACGCGACGGGTCGTGGCCATCACCGAGGTTCAGCGGATGGAGGCGGATGTGATCACGCTTCAGGACCTCTGGCTCTTCCACGTGGACTCGGTCACCGTCGACCGCTCGCGGACGATCATCGGTGCGCTCACCGGCACCGGCCTGAGGCCGACGTTCCTGGAGAAGTTCGAGCGTCGCGGCATCGAGCTACCGCCGGCTCACACTCGCTCAGCCCCGCTGCCCGACCTCTCCGCCAGGAGGGCGGCGCAATGAGGGCCGTGGCCCGTCCCAGCGCCGTGCGTTCGCGCGCAGTCTGCGCCCTGATCGTGATTGGACTCGCCGCGGCCGGGCTGTTCTCTACGTCCGCCCGGGCTCAGTCACTCGACGTCTCGCTGGCCGGTGGAGTGGCGTTCCCCGACCGAACCCTGGTCCTATCGGTACCGCCCGCGACGCCGTTGACGTCCGAGCGCACGCACATAACTGAGAACGGGCACCCGGTCACCGGCCTCACGACGACTTCGATCAAGCGCGCAAACGTTGGCGATTTCGGAGTGATGCTGCTGATCGACCAGAGCCCAAGCATGAGCGGCACCCCTGAGGCGCAGGCAATCGCCGCTGCTCGGACCCTCGCAGCCGGGCGTTCTGGAAACCAGGAGCTCGGCGCTATCACGTTCGCTGACACGCCGACGCTCCTCGTCCCGTTGACAAGCGACCAATCGGCCATCCAGAAGGCTCTCGGGAACACGCCGAGGACGGCTGCTGGGACGCACATCCTGCCGGCTCTGGCGCTCGCGCTCCAGCAGCTCTCGCGAGCAAACGTCGCGACCGGAGCCGTGATCCTGGTCTCCGATGGCGCCGACCGCGAGTCGAGCGCCGGTATCACGCCTCGGTCGATCGCGGCGGATGCCGCTGCGGCTCACGTGCGGATCTTCACCGTAGGTGTGCGCGACAGGTACTACACACCTCAGAGCATGCACATGCTCGCTCAAATAGGTGGCGGCGTATTCACCGAAGCCAGCGCGTCCCAGCTGGCCGGGACGTTGACAAGCATCCAGTCCGGACTCGTCAGTCGGTACGTCGTCCATTACCGATCGGCACAGCCTCTCGGCCACAAGGTCGCGCTGTCAGTCCGGGTTGATGGCGTACCCGGAACCTTCAACACCCACTACACCTCACCCGCACCTCCGCCGGCGCCGCGAGACGGGGGCAGAAATGCGCAGCACCAGTCCTTCTGGACGTCCACGCTGGCCATCGTGCTCGTCGGGCTCGCCTGCGCGCTCCTGCTGGCGATCATCGCCACCGTGCTCCTCTCACACTACGCTCGCCGGAGCACGATCACCGCCCGCGTCGGCGAGTTCATCCCCGCGACACCCGAGTCCGACGTCACTCAGGGCTCGGTCACCGGCGCGGCGCTTCGACGGACCGAGGCTGCGTTGCACGGCAGGTCTTGGTGGCCGGCGTTCGTCGAGGACGTCGACATCGCGCGCATGGGGCGCTCGCCGACCGAGCTCGCCTACCTCGCGGCGATTGGGTCGATCGTGGCGGCGGCGCTGCTGATCCTGCTGACGGGATCTCCGCTGCTCGGCCTCCCCGCCCTGCTGATCGGCCCCTTCACCCTGCGGGCGGTGGTGAACATGCGCGTACGCAAGCAGCGGACGCTGTTCGAGGATCAGCTCGCCTCCAACCTCGAGGAAGTGGCGAGCGCGGTCCGGTCCGGCCGGAGCATCGTCGAAGCCCTGGCCATCGTGTCGGGCGCCACCGAGGAGCCGACCCGCACGGAGTTCGAGCGAGCGCTCGCGAACGAACGGCTCGGGCGGCCGCTCGAGGAGACGCTGCGGCCGATCGCGCACCGCATGCGATCCGAGGGGATGGAGCAGGTGGCAGTCGTGGCCGCGATGCACCGCCAGACCGGCTCGAGCGTCGCCGAGGCGCTCGACCGGGTGTCCGAGGGAACCCGCGAGCGCGCCGAGCTGCAGCGCGAGCTGCGTGCGCTGACGGCCCAGGGACGGCTGGCACGCTGGATCCTCACCGCCTTGCCCCCCGTGCTGTTGCTGGCCTTCACGATCATCGATTCTCGCTACGAGCGGCCGATGTACCACACGACCGGCGGCCTTCTGGCGCTGGGTATCGGGGCGGTCATGGTCGTTGCCGGATCGCTGGTGATGAAGCGAATCGTCGACATCGAGGTGTGATTCTGAGATGAATGGTCTACTGCTCCTTTTCGGCGTGCTCCTGGTCGGGGCGACCGCCTGGCTCATCGCGAGGGCCCTTGCCCTACCCCGGTTGCGCATGGACGCGCATGTGAGTGAAATCCAGGACTACGGCATCGGGCGCGCCACGACTGAGATCGACGGACCGACGGCGCGCGGACAGCTCGACCGATCGTTCAGTCACCTGGCCGAGCGCATCGGGCGTTTGCTGATCGGCGCGCTGCCCGGGCTGAAGCCGATTCGGCCGGCCGAGCTCGCCGCCGCGGGGATCTACTCGATATCGCCGGAGACCGTCCAGGGCTACCGCCTGCTCGCGGCGCTGGGCTGCCCGTCGATCGCCTTCGCCTATGCCGTGGTCCTGACCGGCGGCCTGTCGCTGCTGACGATCCTGATCATGGTCGCCGCCGCCGCGATGGGTTGGGAGGGGCCCGTGCTGGTCATTCGCCAGCGAGGCCGGGAGCGCCTCAGGAAGGTCGACCGGGAGCTTCCGGAGCTGATCGACCTGCTGGTCGCCACGGTCGAGGCGGGCCTCGGGCTCGGGGGGGCGCTGCGGCTGGTGTCTGATCGGTTCCAGGGACCGCTGGGAGACGAGCTGCGGCTCACGCTGCACCAGCAGGGGCTCGGTATCTCGAACGAGACCGCACTCAACGAGTTTGTCGAGCGCGCCGACACGCCGGCGGTCCGGGCATTTGCGCGCACGTTGATCCGCGCCGAGACGATGGGCGGCTCGGTCGGGCCGATCATGCGCAACCTCGCGACCGACATGCGTAGGCGACGGCGTCAGGCCGCTCAGGAACAGGTGCAGAAGACGCCGATCAAGCTCTTGTTCCCGCTCATCCTGCTGATCTTCCCGGCGATCTTCATCGTGCTCCTGTACCCCGCCGCCTACACCATCCTGCACCAGCTGAGCGGCGCCTGAGTCCAAGCGGGGCTAGGCGTTGCGCCCGGCGCCGCGCGGGGCACATCGGGATCCGCCGCGCGCGGCACGCGTGTCGAGCACGGCGATGCCGCGGGAATCGCTAGCCAGTACCCGGCCGCCTCTGAGGTGGGCCAGGCGGTCGACCAGCGCCGGCGTGTAGTCGGCGTTGCCGACCAGGAGCTCGTATCCACCCGTGGTCCCGGGCCAGCGGCGTGAGCTCGCAACCTCGAATCTGACCCAGCGCGTCAAAGCCGTTGGCGGGAACTGCTCGAGCCGGGCATCGAACGCCACGCGCCCCGCCAGCCCGGGCTCGTGCCACAACAAGGCCGAGGAATCCCAGTTGTCGGCCAGAATCAGGGCGCAGGGGTGCGCGGTCGCGTAAGCAGCCGTGGCCGTGATCGCGCGGACCGCCGTCACCGACTCGTAGCCGTCGTTGCTACGTACGGCGAGGGACCCCAGGACGACGCTGGCGAGCGCCGCGGCGGCGACCCCCATGACTGTCAGGAACCCACGTCCGGGTTCGCGGACCGGCCCTGTCCCCTTGGTGAGCTCGGCCAGCAGGAGCGCGGCCGCCATCCCGAACCACACGATGGCCCCGCTCTCCCGCCCGGCCACCATCGCGGTCACCGCGACGGCGCCGAGCAGCACCCATTGCACCTGGTCACGCCGGGCCCATGTCCGGAGCGCCAGCACGATCACGCCGGCCAGCGGGAGGTAGAGCTGGAAGAAGGCCAGCGTGGGAAACGCCGGAGCGTCCCATTCGGTGGCCGCCGCCGCCATCGCTCGATTGCCGACGAACTCGCTGTAGTAGTCGAGGATGTGGAGTCCGTAGGGCGTCGCAAGCGGCATCAGCGCGGCAGCGAGTGCCAGCGCGGCGCAAGCGACCGCGGCTCGCGGCAGCCGGCGGCGCGCCATCGTCACTGCGCGGTACGCGAGGTACGCGGTCGCGAGGGCGGCGCCGAGCAGGACCGAGCCGTGCAGGTTCGCCCACAGCGCCAGCAGTGGCAGCACGAGAACCAGCCGGCGACGCGGGCGCTCGCGCTCGGCGTCGGTCAAGCACAGGGCGAGCAGCGCCGCGAACAGCGGCAGGGCGAAGTTCTGGGCGCGGACGAAGGTCCAGCCGACGACGGTGAGAATCGCCAACGTCGTCCAGCACACCGCCGACATCACCGCGACGCCGCGCCTGCGCATCAGCGCGGCGAGGATCATGTACGAGGCGGCGACGAGGGCTGCGGCCAGGCCGGCAAACAGCGGGTAGCCGCCCAGGCGCCAGGCCTCGTAGTAGCCGAGTTCGGCCAGCCATTGCTCGTCAACCCATGGCCTCCCGTGAGCCGCGACCGCCAGGGCTTCGTGGCGGGGGATGCCGTGGTGCGCGATCCACGCGCCGTCGTAGAGCGCCTTGTACCCGTCAGCCTGAAGCTCGCGTACGAAATTGAACGTCAGCAGGAGCGCGACGGCCCCGACAAGCGCCACGGTCGCCACCGTGGACCCGGTCAGCCTCAGGTGTCGGTTGCCCTGTCGATCGGAACCCACGCCGGCAAGCCCGTTCCCAGCCGTTCAGGCGCTCCCGGCGGGGCGCAGGATCACGATCCGCTCACCGTCGTCGTAGAGCACGCGATGGCCTGGCTCGGCCAGGAAGCCGGTCACGGCGTCCGGATCAGCCTTGCTGTCGAGCACGACGAGGCGATAGCCGCGGGCACCCTGCTTCCAGGCGGGGCCGGTCGCCTCGAAGGTGCGTTGCATGCGGTCGATCTGGCTGCCCGAGAGCAGTTCGAAACGCGCGTCCTCAGCCAGGCGGCCGGCCAGGCGTGGATCGCGCCACAGGAGCCAGTCGGCAAACCGGAGGTCGGCGAATACCTTGAGCGTCGGATCGGCGCGCGTCGCGGCCTGCACGCTGTTGAGTACGCGCAGGCGCTGATAGCTCGATTCGAACCAGGCGGCTGGGCGGCCAAGCGTGGCCAGCATCGCGATCGCCAGTGCGATCAGCGCCACCACGCTCAACGCGGCGTTGACGCGCGGGCGACTCGGACTGAGCGCTTGGGCACGCGCGGCTTGCGAGCGCTCGAGCGAGATGGGGAGCAACGCCAGGGCGCAGAGGCCGAAGAAGGCGACGTTGCGGATGACGCTGATGCTGACGGCCGCGATCGCGATCAAGGCGAGCCGCTCCCACAGCGTGGTCTGAGTCACGTGTCGGCCAAAGGACCAGAGCATGATCCCGGCCAGCAGAAAGAACGGTCCGGCGACGAGGAACGATGACGTGACCGGCTGCCACTCGGTCACCGAATGCCTGAGCGCACTGTTGAAGATCGTGTCGTGGTAATAGGACACCATCTGCAGTCCATATGGCGTGAGGAGCAGGCACAGGGGCCCACCCAAAGTCAGGGTCAGGGCCTTGCACGCCCGCCGCCACGAGTGCTCGATCGCCGTTCGCTGCTCCCAGGCGAGCGTCAGGCCGCGAAGGCTGACCAGCGCAGCGCCGAGGCTCGCGGTGCCGTGGAGGTTCCCCCACAGGACGAGGATCGGAAGGCACCAGTAGACGCGGCGCGACGGACTGCGGCTGTCGCGAGCGAGAAGGTAGACCGTCGCGACGAACAGCGGGAGGATGAATTCCTGCGTGCGCACCTCGCGCGCGGGCACGACCATCCAGACGCACAGCGGCAGCAGCATCATCACGGTGAACGGGCGGGCGCCCAAGCGCCGCGCGGATACGACCGCACCGCCGACGCCCACGATGATCAGACCAACGTTCGTGAGACCCACGAGCCCGAGGCCACCGAGGCGATAGAGGCCGTAGGTTGCCAGCTGCGACAGCCACTGCTGATCCACCCACGACACGCCATGCGCTAGGACGGTGAACGTCTCGTGATGTGGAAGTCCGCTCTGCCAGATCTCGCGGCCCGCGGCAAGCGCGCGAACCAGCCGAACGGCCGACCCGGGCGAATCAAGCACACCCGCTCCGAGGATGCCCCTTGCGCCCGACCGAGGTGCGGCTGCACCACCTGACGGTTCTTGCTCGAGCTTCGGACAGCTCTACTCACCTCGTCGTCGCGGACCATCGGGTCGCTTGCGAGCGACGAGTGTTGCACATGCGGAGTTGCTCAGGTGAGAGTGAACCCGAGTTCCCCTGCGCTCGTACCGGCCCGCCCGGAAGGTTGTCCAGCCCCGACGGCGACGCGGTCGCGTTCAAGACCAGGGTCTCGGGCGGCTCGTGGCCTTGATCTCGCACTCGAAGATCTGGTCTTCCTCGGCGATCTTCGTTGTCGAGGACGACTCCCAGGACGGCGCCGGCCTGCTGCCGGTGATCCCCTCGATGGAGCTGATCATGGGGATGAAACCGCTCGGGCTGGGCGACCGCCTCGCCACCCCGATGTACAACGCGTTCTCACCAACCCCCGTCAACAGCGCCCCGATCAACAACATCCCCACCACGATCTCGGGCCAGTTTCGCGCTACGTTCACGGGCGCCCCACGCACCTCTGAGATCGTGGCGCGGGATGGTCCACGCGATCCTCTCTCCTCACTTCGACGACGCCGTCCTCTCCTGCTGGCAGCTCCTCGCTGGTCCGGCCGACGTGACGGTCGTGAACGTCTTCACGGCAGAACCTCCGGCCGGAACTCCGCCGCCGTGGTGGGACCGCGCGACCGGAGCAACCGATCCCGTCGAGCGTATGCGCGAACGGCACCGGGAGGATGCCGCGGCGCTGGCTCTCGTGGGCACGTCGTCGGTGGAGCTCGGCCTGCTCGACGATCAGTACCGCAGCGCCCAGCTGTCGCTGCGCGAGGTCGTCGAGCGGATCACCTTCGAAGTGGCGCCGCAGGCGATCATCCACGCACCGGGCGCGTTCGACGGCCATCCAGACCACGTTCTTGTTCGCAACGCCGCGCTGGAGCTCGCTCGCGCGGGCCGGCCTGTCGCGCTGTATGCGGATCTGCCGCACGCGAGCGCGCATGGCTGGCCGGCGTGGTTGTCTGGGGAGCCGTCAGCGCCGGCGAGAGAAATCGCGGCCGATTGGGACCGTGTGCTCCGGGACGCCGGGCTCGTCGTGCAGGAGCTCGTTCGTCGCGTTCATCCGCTCGACGCTCCCACCCGTGCGCGAAAGTTGCAAGCGCTGGCCTGCTATGCGTCCCAGCGCGTCGCGCTGGATCGATACGCGTTTGCCCCCCTGGACGACCCGCGTGCGCTCGCGTGGGAGGTCAGCTGGGAGGTGCCGAGCTCAGCGCTGCGCGGCATGGAGGAGCTGACCGGCGAGCCGGTCGTCGCCGACTTGCCCCGCCAGCCGCTCGACGATCGCGTCTGACTCCGCCCGGAGTCCGAGCGCCGCGCACGCCTCCCATTCGATTCCCGGCAGGCTGTGGTCTCGGGAGACCGTGAGTGCGCGAGTGAGCGAACCCCGAGCCTCGTCACTCCGGCCAAGGGCCTGGTGACCGAGGCCCAGGACCAGCGACGCTGACGCGTCGGCCTCGCGCCATCCGAGCCGCTGCGCCGCCGCGCCCACCGGCGCCAGCAGGACCTCCACCCGCTCGGCACGGCCGGCCGCAAGCTCAGCTCGCGCCAGCGCGACGATCGCTCCGAACCCGAACAGGAACGCCCCACCCGGAGGAGCCCGTAGCCGCGAGAGCGTCTCTCCGGCCACTCCGGCAGCGCTCGTGGCTCCCGCGCGATCCCCGGCGAGGGCGCGGGCCCAGGCGAGGTGCCCCGCAGCGCGGAAACGGTCCGTGAGGAGCTCGCTGGCGGCGAGCGCTCGCTCCAGGACTTCGACGGCGTCCTGCGCCGCGCGCAGCTCGAGCAAGGTCCAGCCGAACGTCGCGTGAGTCCAGGCGCTCCAGCGGTCGCGTTTCCCAGGCGCCGCAAGCTCGATGGCCGTGCGGCCCTCGGAAAGGGCCCGTGCGTAGTGCCCGCGTCCGCGCTCGAGCCAGCCGGTCGCATCGTGGATGAGGGGTCGGCACAGAGCGTCGTCGATGCGGGCTGTGATCGCGAGCGCCTCTGCGAGCCGCTTCTCTGCGGCGTCCCAGCGAGCTCTGGCAAGGTGGGCGAAGGCCGACTCGAGCAGGGTCCACTGCAGGTACCAGAGCTCACCGCTTCGGCGCTCGATCGCCTCGAGCTCAGCCGTGAGCTCGAGCAGACGATCAGGCTCGCCAAGCTGGAGCGCAGCAAGCTTGAGCGCATCCATGGCGAGGGCCCGGTCGCGCTCGTCGCCACTGCCGCGTGCGAGCTCGAGGGCGCGGTGGCCGAGCCGCACGGCACCTTCGAGATCGAGCTGGTTCGAGAGCAGGAGCGAGAGGCGGCTGAGGACTCGGATCTGCAGCTGCGAGTCACCCAGCTCTTGCGCCATGGCGAGCGCCTCGCGATGCTGCGCCTCAGAACGCTCCACGTCGGCGAGCTTGTCGATGAATGCCCACCGGTCGAGCACGTCGGCCTCCACCCGGACGTCACCCGCGCTTCGCGCCGCCTCGAGTGCGCACTTGTAGTCCGCGAGGCAACCTTCGACATCGCCGGCGACGTAGCGCAGCCAACCACGCTCGACGAGCATCCGGCGCATGCGGTCGTCGATGGCGGCCGACAGCCCGAGTCGCCCCCCAGTCTCGACCGCCGCGTCGTAGTGGGCAATCGCGCGGTGGGTTGCGTTTACCCGGGCGGCCGCCCTCGCCGCGCGCAGCCGGTATTCGAAGCTCTTGCCCTCGTCCCCGGCTCGAACGAAGTGATGGGCGAGCTGCTCGGCGTACCGGTCCAGCCGGTCCGCCCTGAGCGCCTCGAGCGCTTCACCAGCCCGCTGATGCATCCGTGCACGTCGCGTTGCCGACAACTGCTCGTAGATCGTCTCGCGGATGAGCGCGTGCGCGAACGCGTAGCGGCCGATCGCCTCGGGCGATTCGACCAGCACGCGTTCGGCGAGCGCCAGTTCCATCAACTCGAGCAACTCGTCGCCGCTCGCCTCGAGCACGCGCTCGAGCACGTCGAGCTCGATCTCGGGACCAAGGACTGCGCAGGCAGCCAGGGCTTGCCGGGCAGGGTCGTCGAGTCGGCGCAGCCGGCGCAGCAGAAGGTCCTTCACGCTCTCGGGCAGGACCAACTCGAGGTCGCCGTCAATTTGACGGACCACCTCCTCAACGAAGAACGGATTGCCCTCTGTCCGCCGGGCCACCGCGTGGACAACCCCCTCCGCGAGCTGTGCGCCGCGTTCCTGGATCAGGACGGCGACGTGGTCCGTATCGAGCCCGGCCAGGGACACCGTCGTGAGAGCGCGTGCTCGTCGCAGCTCGGCGAGCGTGTCCGAGAGCGGATGGCCCTCTGGCACCTCCGTCTCCCTGTAGGTGCCGAGGATCAGCAGCGGCGCCTCCCCGACGGCCCGAGCGACGTATCGGAGCAGCATGAGGGTCGAACCATCGGCCCAGTGCACGTCGTCGAGGACGAGGATCGTTGGCCGGCTGCCTGCGACCTCGCGCAGCAGCGACGCGACGGCATCGAACAGCTCATAGCGCTCGCCCTCGCCCGGAGCTTCGGCACGGTCGTGCACGGTGGGACCCTCCGTCGCGGCGAGCTCAGGCACGAGCTTGGCGAGCATGGCGCGGCGCGGGCCGATCTGCAGGAGCAGCTCATCCGCCGGGCACGAGGAGACGTAGTGACGGAGGGCTTCGATGAACGGTTGGTAGGGGGCGAGCGTTTCCTCGGTGCTTCGGCCCAGCAGGACGGCGGCGCCGGAGGAATGGGCGCGTTCGCAGAACTCGGCGACCAGCCTCGTCTTGCCGATTCCGGGATCACCGACCACGACGACCGCCGTGGCCCGGCCGGCCCGTACTTGCTCCCAGGCCTTCTGGATAGCAGCCATCTCAGCCTGCCGACCGACGAACGTTCCCTGGGGACGATGCAGTTCTGCCGGCAGCGGAATCCGCTGCTCGCCGATCGGCTCCCAGCCGAGCTCGCACGCGCCAACGGGCTGGGTGAGGCCCTTCAGCGACAGCTCGCCAACCGGGCGGAACGAAAAGCCACCGCGGCCACCGATCAGCTGTCGCACGAGCTCGGAGGCAATAATCTGGCCACCCTCCGCGCGATCGCACAGGCGCTTGGCCACGACCACCGAGGTGCCGAAGTAATCGTCCTCGTCGCGGGTCGGCTCGCCCACGTGCAGGCCGATCCGGACGCTGAGCCGCACGCTCCCGTCCCGGCGGTTGCGCTGCTCGACGGCTCGCTGGATCCCGATCGCGCAGGCCGCCGCGTCGAGGCTCGACGCAAATGCGACCATCAGTCCGTCGCCGAGGCTCTTCACCTCTTGGCCGGCATGGCTGAGGGCGACCTCGCGCAGGAGACCGAAATGCACGCGACGCAGCTGCTCGGCCTGCGTCGTCACCGAGATCGTCGAGCAGCTCGGTCGAGCCGACGAGATCGGTAAACAAGAGCGTCACTGTCCCCGCCGCCGAGGTCGGCGCGGCTATCGAGACCGCAGGCTCCCGAGCCGCCGACTTGTCCTCGGCACCTGAGCCGCGCAGTTCTTCGGCCAGCGCTCTCGTGATCGGCGATGGCGCGATCCGGAGCTCGGCGCGGAGCCGATCTGCATACCGGTTGTACGCGACGAGCGCCGCGGCGCGATCCCCGGTCGCCGCGAGCCGGGACATGAGCGCGCGCTGAGCCTCCTCGCTGAGCGGGTCGAGCGCGACGATCCGGCGGGTGTGGGCGAGAGCGGCGTGCAGGTCCCCGGCGTTCTGCGCCCGGGTCGCGAGCTCGCCGAGCACGCCCCCGACTTTCTGGCGCCATTCGTCGCGAGCGACGAGCACCCAGTCGTCGTCGAGACCTGAGAGGAGATCTCCGCGCCATAGCTCCAAGGCCTCCTCGAGACGGTCCGCCCGGCGAAGGCGTTCGAACTCGGCGACATCGGTCTCGACGTGGTCCGTCAGCCCAGCTCGCTCGCGCGTCGCGACCAGGTACCGATCTGCTTCGGGCCCGAGCGACCGGCGCAGCGCCGCGAGCGCGCTGCGCAGGCTGGTGCGTGCGCTTTCGTCGAGCACGTCCGGCCAGAAGCGTGCGGCCAGCAGAGGTCTCGGATGGAGCCTGCGGTCGAGCGCCAGCAGACCCAGCAGCGAGCGAGCCCGCCGGCTGGCGGGGGGGTCGATCGGGACCCCGTCGAGCTCGAGCTCGAGGTCTCCGAGCAACCGGACGTGAAGCATGGGCGTAGCGTAGAGCCGCAGCTACGCGCAGAATTCGCGCTGCTTACACGAGTCGCTCACGCGAGGGAGAGAGAGTGGGATCGTCACGATTGGACGAGGAGGCCGGGATGAGCGTCATCGACAGATCACTTGCCGGGCAAACGAGCACGCGAGAGCAGACCCGGGCGCGATACCCGGACGAGACGGGCTATGTCGACCGAGACGGGGTGAAGGTCTTCTGGGAGCGCTACGGAGACGGCGAGCCGACAGTTCTGTTGCTGCCGACCTGGTCGATCGTCCACTCGCGCATCTGGAAGGCGCAGCTACCGTATCTCGCCCGCCATTTGCGGGTGATCACGTTCGACGGCCGCGGGAACGGCCACTCTGACAGACCTCGGGAGCCCGAGGCTTATACCGCGGACGAGTTCGCCGCCGACGCGCTTGCGGTCATGGATGCCACCGGGACGGCCCGGGCGGTGCTGGTGTCGCTGTCTCGTGGCGCCGAGCGGTGCCTGCTGCTCGGAGCGGACCATCAGGATCGGGTCGAGGCGATGGTGTTCATCGCACCTGCCGTGCCGTTGCCGCCGAGCGCACCGCGCGCCGGCGCCGAGTCGGCGTTCACGACGCCGCGCGATTCGTACGAAGGGTGGGGAAAGTGGAATCGCACCTACTGGCTCGAGCACTACGCGGACTTCGTGGAGTTCTTCTTCTCGCAGGTGTTCACCGAGCCGCACTCGACCAAGCAGCGCGAGGATTCCGTCGGCTGGGCGCTGGAGACCGATGCTGAGACACTGGTCGCAACCCAGCTCGCCGAACGGCGCGACGAGGCTGCCGTATCTGCGCTGGCGAAGCGCGCTCGTTGCCCGGTGCTGGTCATTCACGGAACCGAGGATGCGATCCGGCCCCACGATTCCGGCGCAGCGCTCGCCAAGCTGACCGATGGGGCCCTGGTGAGCCTTCACGGCTCGGGCCACTGCCCGCACGTTCGCGACCCGGTGAAGGTCAACCTGTTGCTGCGCGACTTCATCCAGCCGAGTCGGACCCCGACTTCGGCCTGGACGCGCGCGCGGGCGCGCGGTAAGCGCGCGCTGTACATCTCCTCGCCGATTGGACTTGGCCACGCGCAGCGGGACGTGGCGATCGCGCGGGAGCTGCGGACGCTGGTGCCGGACCTTCAGATCGATTGGCTGGCCCAGGACCCGGTGACGAGGGTGCTGGCGGGCGAGGGCGAGCGAATCCATCCGGCCAGTGCGCACCTGGCAAACGAGTCGGGCCATATCGAGTCCGAATCGGCCGAGCACGATCTGCACTGCTTTCAGGCGTGGCGGCGGATGGACGAGATCTTGGTCGCCAACTTCATGGTCTTCCACGATCTGGTGGAGGCCGAGCAGTACGACTTGTGGATCGGGGACGAGGCGTGGGAGGTGGACTATTACCTGCACGAGAACCCCGAGTGCAAGCGGTCCGCGTATGCCTGGCTGACCGACTTCGTCGGCTGGCTGCCGATGGCCGACGGAGGTGAGCACGAGGCGTTCCTGACCGCTGACTACAACGCCGAGATGATCGAGCACGTCGCGCGCTTCCCGCGCGTTCGCGATCGGGCGATCTTCGTCGGCAATCCGGACGACGTGGTGCCGCACGACTTTGGACCCGAGCTGCCCGCGATCCGGGACTGGACCGAGCAGCACTACGCGTTCGCCGGATATGTGTCCGGTTTCGATCCGGCCCGGTTCGATGATCGTGCGGCGCTCCGCGCCGAGCTCGGCTACGGCGAGGAAGAACGGGTGTGCATCGTGAGCGTCGGCGGGTCCGGCGTCGGCGAGCATCTGCTTCGGCGCGTGATCGATGCGCATCCGCTTGCCGCCGCTCAGGTACCGGGACTGCGCACGATCGTGGTCGCTGGCCCGCGGATCGCGCCCGAGACGCTGCCGCGCCACGACGGGCTCGAGGTCGTCGGTTACGTCCACAACCTCTACCGTCACCTCGCGGCGTGCGACCTGGCGGTCGTGCAGGGCGGGCTGACCACCGCAATGGAGCTGACCGCCAACCAACGGCCGTTCCTGTACTTCCCGCTCAAGCACCACTTCGAGCAAAACGTGCACGTCCGCCACCGCCTCGAGCGCTACCGCGCCGGGCGCTGCATGGACATCGACGCCGTCTGCGCCCGAGGTCATCGCCGACGCGATCGCCGCAGAGATCGGGCGTGCCGTGGACTACCGCCCGGTCGAGAGCGACGGCGCCCGCCGGGCCGCCGAACACCTCGCCGAGCTCCTCTGAGCTCGATTCACGGGGCGATCACGGTCGCTTCGCGCCGCCGACACGGGGCTGTTCGATAGTCGCGATCGACTGGCAAACACTTACCCACCAGGAGGGATCGATGGCAACGGCCACATCCACAACTCAGGAACGGCTGGACGCGACCTCCGCGCTGGCGGAGCTCTTGCGCGGAGAGGTGATCGGCGAGCACGACGCCGGTTACGACGATGCCCGCACGCTCTACAACGCGATGATCGACAGGCGGCCGCGGATGATCGCGCGCTGCGTCGACGCGGGCGACGTGATCGCGGCCGTCGGCTACGCCCGGGAGAACGGCCTCGAGGTCGCGGTCCGGTGCGGGTCGCACAACGGCGCTGGGCTCGGCAGCGTCGACGACGGGCTCGTGATCGACCTGTCAGCGATGCGCGGCGTACGAGTCGATCCCGAGCGCCGCACCGCTGAGGTTCTGGGCGGCTCGCTGCTCGGCGATGTCGACCACGCCACACACGCCTTCGGCCTCGCGGCTCCGTTCGGGATCATCGGCACCACGGGCGTCGGCGGACTCACGCTGGGCGGAGGCATCGGCCACCTGACCCGCAAGCTCGGGCTGTCGATCGACAACCTCATCTCCGCGGACGTCGTGCTCGCGGACGGGTCGTTCGTGACGGCCAGCGAGGATCAGCACGAGGACCTGTTCTGGGCCCTGCGCGGCGGCGGCGGCAACTTCGGGGTCGTGACCGCGTTCACGTTCCGGCTCAGCCCGGTGAGCACGATCGTCGGCGGCCCCACGCTGTTCGCGTTCGAGCGATCGGCGGAGATCCTCCGTTGGTATCGGGAGTTCCTCCCGAACGCACCCGAGGATCTCAACGGCTTCTTCGCCTTCCTCACCGTCCCGCCGGCGCCGCCGTTCCCGGAGGACCTGCACCTGAAGAAGGTGTGCGGCGTCGTGTGGTGCTACGCCGGTCAACCGGAGGACGCCGATGAGGCGTTCAAACCGGTCCGGGCGCTGCGCCCCGACCTCGACGGCATCGGCCCGATGCCAGTGCCCGTCCTGCAGTCGATGTTCGACGGCCTATACCCGCACGGCGACCAGTGGTACTGGCGCGCCGACTTCGTCAAGGAGATCTCCGACCAGGCCGTGGAGGCGCACGTCGAACATGCCTCGCGGATGCCGACGTGGAAGTCGACGATGCACCTGTACCCGATCGATGGCGCTGCCTCGAGGGTCCAGGGCGATGCAACTCCGTGGGCGTATCGCGATGCCAAGTGGGGGCAGGTCATCGTCGGAGTCGATCCCGATCCGGCCAACGCCCCGGCGCTGAAGCAATGGACGGTCGACTACTTCGACGCGCTGCACCCGCACTCGATGGGCGGCGCGTACGTCAACATGATGATGGACGAGGGCCAGGAGCGAGTGCAGGCGTCATACGGCGGTAACTACGAACGCTTGAAGCAGATCAAGCGCAAGTACGACCCGAACAACCTGTTCCACATCAACCAGAACGTCGAGCCGTAAGCGACCACCTGCCCAGGAGGGGCGGCGCTCCCGCCCCTCCTGGTCGGATTCTGAGCCGCCGCGGCAGCCATTGCGAGTCCATTCTCCGGGGCTTCTCACCCAGCGCCGCGTACGACAAGCCCGGTGAGGCATCTCGCCAGAGCGATGGCGGGCTGAAAGCCGCCGTCGACGGTGGGCTACCCGGCGTAGTCGAAGTCTGAGCCGTAGCCGCAGACGCCCCGATAGGTGAACGCCAGGGCACTGTCCTCGACGAGTAGCTCGTCGGCCACGAGCTCCTCGCCCGTCCGTTCGTGGCCGGGAATCACACAGGTGACCGTCTCGCCTCCGTGGTAGCGATCACGGATCCGGACGCTGACGTGCTCGCGGATCCGCAGCCGCTGGCGCCGCCGCGTGTGGTCGACCTCGATCTCGACGGGCCGCACGGCCAGGAGCTCGCTGGCTTTCCACGCCCAGGGAAAGTGGCGTTCGGCGTCGCCACCGAGACGGCCCCTGAAGATCGCCTGCAGCGCACCGCGTTGTTCGTCGGTGCCGTGCCGGTCCAGGTACAGCACCCAGCTCCACGGCGATCCCGGCTCATCGTCGCTATATCGCGACGCGATCGCCACGGGTTGACCGGAGAGATCGACGCCGTCGCTCGTGCCGTCGCGGATCAGCCACGAGAGAACGCCCAGACACACGCCGTGGGTGGAGCGCCCGCCCGGCACATCGTCGATGCGCCGGCATGGACAGATCGCCTCGCAGTTGCACGACTCGAAGTAGCTGCCGCTGATCCGCCACACGACCGCGCGCCTACATGCCCATCCGGCCCATCATCGACGGCGCCCCGTGGGAGGGCACTGTCAACGCCGGGATCCCGTCTGGGGCGATCAGGAGCGCGAGCCCGACCGCGAGCAGGATCAGCGCCGTGCCGTACGTCGCGATCCGGCGCCACGGGAGGATCTTCTCAACCGCGATCAGTCCGGCCACAAACGCCATCCAGGCCACGCTCATGATCCCGAGCGCGAACAGCGACGCCATCAACGCCCAACAGCATCCGACGCACCAGGCACCATTCTGCGCGCCCATCCGCAGCGCGCCGAGCGGACCGTCGCGCCACGCGCCGAGCAGGAACCCGAGCGGGCTGCGGCACTTGCCCAGGCACACGTCCTTCAACGGGGTGAGCTCGTACGCGGCGGCCAGGATCAGCGTTCCGCCGGCCACCCAGCGTCCCGCGCGATCCCACGCCAGCACGTCCCCGGCAATCTGGTTGCCGGCTGCGGCAAGCGCGAACGCTGCCAGCCCGCGCCGGCCCAGGTGACGAGGTAGCCGGCTACGAAGAACAGCGGTGCCAGCGGCGCGCGGTCGCGGCTCATTCGCGCGTACAGAGCCACCGTCGGCGAGACCGACGGCAGCATCATCGCCGCCATCATCACCACCCACACGCCGATGAACCAGCCGAATCCCCCGAGATCGCTCCACGGACCGGCGTCCATACCGCGCATCCGGTCGGCCGTCCACAACCAGCCCGCCGCGGCCGCCGCGAACAACAGCACGGTCAACCCGACCTGCGCGCGGACGGCCGAGAACGCCGGCGCCAGTCCGCCGGCACGCGGCGCGGAGGCGCTCATCGCGTCACGCCGCCCAGGAGAACTCCGAGGTTGACAGCCCGGTCTTGCCCTCGTACTGGATGCCGAAAGCGTTGATCCGCGAGCGCTTCGCCTCGGCCATCGTCAGGTCCGAGGCAACCGGATGGAACATCCCTGCGAACCGCACCGGCTCGCCGGTCTCCACGCCGAACGGCACGATGTCCTCGACCTCGAAGTCGATCGCGTCACCGATGCGCACCGAATGGCGCACGCCGTCGTCGTCGACCTCGATCGGGACCCGTTCGACGCCGAGCATCTCACCCACCAGCGGCGCGAGGCCGGCCATCGGTCCTCCGAGCTGCCCACTGAACACCTGAACGAGCTTCTCGGTCTGCTCGTCCGTGGCCTGGTCGTCGACGAACAGGCCGAGCCGCCAGTTCCCGTCGGTCATGACCTTCGGCGTGTCGATGATCGTCGCCACCTTCCGACCGCCGATGTCCGTGCCCTCGACCTGCCCGTCGTGAATCTGGAACACGAGCGTGGCGCGACAGAAGTCGTACGTCGCCCCGTGATCAAACGACAGGTTGCACGGGCACATCAGCTCGCATGAGCATGTCTCGACGTAGCTGCCCTTGAGATTCCACGACATCGAGCACCACCTCCTCCGCACAAAAGAAAGTGATTCTCTTGCCTGCCGCTTGGTGAGTCAACCCGCGGGTTGCAACCACCAAGGAGGGGCGTAGACTCACTCGCAGGAGAGGGTCAATTGCCACCGCGAAGTCCCTGGCTCGCCGTTGAGGCTGGAGCCGATCTGGTCGCCCGGCAGCGGCGGCTGCACAGGGCCCACGAGACGTTCTTCGGCGGCGAGACGGATTGGGGCGGCGAGTCCTCTCCGGTGCGGTCGGTGATCGCGGCGTCGTGGCGCCGCTCACAGCGCGCAGGCGTCGAGCCTGAGGCGTCGGCGGGCCACGCGCCAAACCGGCTCGACGCCGACGGGCTCACCGAGCGACGGAGCGAGAGTGGCCTCGAACCCGCAGTGCCCTTGCTGCGCGAGCTGCTCGGCGGGCACGCCTGCGACACGCACCACCTGCTCATCGTCACCGATGCCGCGGGGCATCTGCTGTGGGTGGAAGGCGACCGCGTGACGCGCGGACGGGCGGAGCGGATCGAGCTCGCGCCTGGCGCATTGTGGAGCGAGGCCGCGTCTGGCACGAACGCGATGGGCACCTCGCTCGCCGTCGACCACCCCGTGCAGGTGTTCTCCGCCGAACACGTGCGCGCCGCAGTGCACGGCCTGACCTGCTCAGCCGCGCCGCTTCACGACTCGCACACGGGCGAGCTGATGGGCTCCGTCGATCTCACCGGGCCCGCCAACACGGTCCACCCGCATTCGCTCGCGCTCGTCACCGCCGCCGCGCTGGCGGTCTCACGGTTCCTCGTGCCGACGAGCTCGGTGTCAGGCCGCGCGGTCCGCGTGCATGCGCTTGCCACCGACAACGCCACGATCGCGCTGCCAGACCGCACACTGACATTGAGCCGGCGCCATTCGGAGATTGTCGTGCTGCTAGCCGCGCACGAGCGCGGGCTTTCCGCCGAGCAACTCGCGCTCGAGCTCTTCGGCGAGCGCGGCAAACCAGTGAGCGCGCGCGCGGAACTCTCGCGGCTGCGGCGGTTGCTCGGCCGCGTACTTGACGCCAACCCGTACCGCCTGACCGACCGCGTCGAGGCCGACTTCCTCGACGTCGGGCGCGCAATCGAGGAGGGCCGCGCGGCATCGGCGCTGGAGCGCTACCCCGGCCCGCTGCTACCACGCTCCGAAGCCCCCGGCGTGTTGGAGCTGCGTCGCGGCCTCGATGCCGGTGTCCGCGGCACCGTCTTCCGCACTGGCGACGACGCGATGCTCAAGCGCTGGCTCGAGTCCCCGGCCGGCCATGATGACCTTCCGGGGCTCGAGCTCCTCCTCGGGCGCCGCCCGGGCGATCCGACGCTCGCGATGTTGGGCCGTCACGCCGCACGACTCCGCCGTGAGGCACACTGAGCGAGCGCAGGAGGGCCTTATGGTTCGAGCACGATGCGTGCGGCGACCCGACCCGCTTCCACGTCGGCGATTGCCTCGTTGACCTCGTCGAGTGGTCGCGTTTCGCGGATCACCCGCGTCTTGCCGGCGGCGTGAAGCTCGAACACCTCGCGCAAATCGGTTCGTGTGCCGACGATCGAGCCGACGATCGTGATCCCGTTGAGCACGGTCTCGAAGATCGGGAGGGTCACCTCGTTGTCCGCCGGCAACGCGACGAACACGAGCGTCCCGCCGCGCCGCAGCGACCCGTATGCCTGCTCAAACGCACGCGGGGAGACGGCCAGCGCGATCGCCTGATCGGCGCCCCCGAGCCGCTGGATCGCCTCGACCGGGTCCTCCGTCTTCGCGTTGACGGTGAACTCAGCTCCGAGCTCGCGCGCGAGATCGAGCTTCTCTTCGATCACGTCGACTGCCACGACTCGACCGCCGGCGATCGCCGCGTACTGGATCGCGAGGTGTCCGAGGCCGCCAACGCCGAACACGGCAACGAAATCGGAAGAGCGGGTGCCCGCAACCTTGACCGCTTTGTAGGTCGTGACGCCGGCGCAGGTGAGCGGCGCGGCATCGAACGGGTCCATGCCTTCGGGGACCTTGACGACGTACCGGGCATAGGCGATCGCGTACTCGCCAAAGCCGCCGTCGATCGAGTAGCCCATGTTCTTCTGCTCGAGGCACAGTGTCTCCCAGCCCGACACGCAGAAGTCGCACGTTCCGCAGGCGTAGCCGAGCCACGGCATGGCGACGCGATCGCCGACAGCGACTTCGCTCACACCCGGTCCGAGCTCGGTGACGGCGCCGACGCCCTCATGGCCGGGGATGAAGGGCGGCGACGGCTTGACCGGCCAATCGCCGTTCGCGGCGTGGATATCGGTGTGGCACAGGCCGCTGCACTCGACCTTCACGCGCACCTGCCCTGGACCGAGATCTGGCATCAGCACGTGCTCGACGGTGAGCGGGCTGCCGAACTCGTGAACGACCGCCGCGCGGTAGGTCGTGGGTGGAGCCTCTAGGAGCTGTGACTGGTGGTCGGTTCTCGTGGCCATGATGTGCTTCTTTCTTGCTAGGCGTGATCGGGCCCTGTCAGGCCGCAGGGTTCTGGGCGGTCGCGTGAGACGAAATGCACGCCCACCAGCCCCTCGAGCGAGAAGCCTTCGGCGGCGCCGGGCATGACGTCGATGAGGAACCGAGGCGCGCCCCATCGCCGATATTGGTCTGAGTCGATGTAGAACGGGGCTCCTCCGATGTCTCCCAACCGGAGGTCGTTGGGCGCAGCCGGAAGCTCGCCGTCCTTCAGGCAGATCGGAGACGTGCCATCGCAGCACCCCCCCGACTGGAAGAACGCGAGCGGCCCGTGGGCGGCCTCGAGGCGATCAATCACCTCGAGCGCCGCCGGGGTCGCGGCAACTGCAGGCCCATTACCGCTGGCCGCCGCTTCCATCTCTAAAAGAACCCCATCGGGTTCTGGTCATAGCTGACCAGCAGGCACTTCGTTTGTGAGTAGTGATCGAGCATCATCCGGTGGTTCTCACGGCCGACACCGGAGGTCTTGTAGCCGCCGAAGGCGGCGTGTGCCGGGTATTGGTGGTAGCAGTTGGTCCACACGCGGCCGGCCTTGATCGCGCGGCCCATCCGGAACGCCCGGCTGCCGTCGCGTGTCCATACGCCGGCGCCGAGGCCGTACATCGTGTCGTTGGCGATCTCGAGTGCGTCGGCTTCGTCTTTGAATGTCGTGACCGCGAGCACGGGCCCGAAGATCTCCTCTTGGAAGACGCGCATCCCGTTGTGGCCTTGCAGCACGGTCGGCTCGAAGTAGTAGCCGCCGTTCAGATGGTCGGGCAGCTGCGGACGCGTGCCGCCGATCAGCACCTTGGCGCCCTCCTGCAGGCCGATCTTGACGTAGCTCTCGATCTTCTCGAGCTGCGCGGTGGAGACCTGCGCGCCGATCATCGTCTCACGGTCGAGCGGGTCACCCTGCTTGATCGCGGCGATCCGCGCCAGGCAGCGCTCCAGAAATTCGCCGTAGATCGATTCCTGGATCAGCGCCCGCGACGGACACGTGCACACCTCGCCCTTATTGAACGCATACAGCACGAGGCCCTCGATCGCCTTGTCCAGGAACGCGTCGTCGGCCGCCATCACGTCCTCAAAGAACACGTTCGGCGACTTGCCGCCGAGCTCGGTCGTCGACGGGATCAGGTTCTGCGCGGCGTAGGACATGATCAACCGGCCGGTCACCGTCTCGCCGGTGAACGCGATCTTCGCGATCCGCTTATTCGACGCCAGCGCCTTACCGATCTCGGCACCCGGCCCGTTAACGATGTTCAACACGCCCGGCGGCAGCGCGTCGCCGATCACCTCGGCGAGCTTGAGGATCGACCACGGCGTCGGGCTCGCGGGCTTGAGCACCGTGCAATTCCCGGCCGCCAGCGCCGGCGCGATCTTCCACGCCGCCATCAGGATCGGGAAGTTAAACGGAATGATCTGACCGACCACCCCAAGCGGCTCATGGAAGTGATACGCGTACGTCTGATCATCAATCTCCGAAATCCGGCCCTCCTCGGACCGGATCGCGCCGGCGAAGTACCGGAAATGATCGGCCGCCAGCGGAATATCCGCCGCCAGCGTCTCACGCACCGGCTTGCCGTTCTCATAGCTCTCCGCCACCGCCAGCATCTCGAGGTTCGCCTCGATCGCATCCGCGACCGCGTCGAGCACCGCCGCCCGCTCCGCCGGCGAGCGCTTCCCCCAACGCATCCTTCGCGGCATGCGCCGCGTCGAGCGCCAACTCGATGTCCTGCGCACCCGAATGAGCGATCTCACAAAACGGCTCACCCGTCGACGGCGTCACATTCTCCCGATACTCACCGGTCGTCGGCGGCACCCAGGCGCCGCCAATGAAATTCTCGTAGCGCCCATTGAGCTCTACCGGACTGCCGGACTCACCCGGCGCGTCAAACACGGTTGACTCGACAATCGACATTTCCGGACTCTCCTCTTTACACGGAACGGGGGTTTCTCCGAACACCCCGGTGACTTGACCGACGGCGACGGTACCCGGACCGGGGTTGCAGCTGAGTTGCAGACCTGAGGTGGGTCCTCGTCCTGCTTCCGTGCGTGCGGAGCGTCAGCGGATTGTCACCGTCTGGCGGGTGGTGACCCGCCCGCGGTGTTCGGTGAGCGTGTAGCGCCCTGGCCTCGTCGCGCGCCGGGCCACGAGTACGAGCCGCGAGCCGCTGAGGTAGCCCGTCGCGTACACGACTCCGGCGCGCGTGATCGTCGCGCTCGCCCTCGCACTGGTGGTGAACTGGACCGGGCCCGAGACGAGCGTCGTCGTGCAGTGCTGCTGGCTGACGTGTCGTTGGTGCCCGTGGACCTTGATCGTCTTCGTCGTCTTGATGCAGGTGACGAGCTCGATCTTGCCGTTGGTTCCGGAATGGCCGGCGGGCCCTGGGGGTCCCGCCGGACCTGTCGGCCCTGCCGACGCCGGCTCTTCGAGTACCTGAGAGCGAGTCGGTCACGACACCGAGGGGTGGATTCGCGGCGCCCGAGGGAGGGTTGGTTCCGTCCGCGTACGGGATCTCGAGCGTCCCTGAGCGAGCAGCTGATCCCGTTCTCTGCGGCCCGAAGCGCACACCGACCGTGCAGCTCGCCGCCGGCGCCAACGTCTGCCCCGAGCACTGGTCGGCGACGATCACGAAGTCGCTTCCGTTCTGGCCGCTCAGCCTGAGTTGTCCGAGCGTGGTCATGACCTGACCAGGCGAGCTGATGGTGACGGCCTGGACGTCTCCGATCGTTCCCGCGGTCTGGCCGGGGAATGAGATTGGCGACGGGCTCGCGACCGGCGGGGATGCGGTCAGGAAGTCCGCCTTGAACGAGAACGCCTCGTTCGTCAGCGGTGGTAACCAGTCCTGTTGACCCACCGAGCGGTCGACGACCGCGCCGGGCGCGCACGGGCTGCCGGGGGTCGCGTGGCCCTCGGCCCACCACGTGGTCGCGGTCGGGGTTCCGGACGCGATCGCGAACGCATAGGTCTGATTCGGGTGCAGCGGCTGATCGACGGTGAACGTCTGCGGCTTGAACGTACTTGTCGAGCCGGTGCTCTGAATCGTCGCGGGCCCACTCCACACGGCCGGCCCGACCGGACCTGCGTCAGTGGCGTTGTACAGCGCGAGCGTCGCGCCCTGGTTGCCATCAGCCGCGAGGTCCGCGGTGTAACTCTTCAGGTAGCCCGTCGGGGCGACGAAGATATTGCCCCACTCGTTCTGCTCGAGCGGACCGGCCGGCGACGACACGTTCGCGGCTCCATTCGTCGGGCACGTCGTCGTGTCGATCAGCGTGTCGGCCCACGCACCGCTACCCGCCCACAGCGCAGCCGATCGCCACGATCACGGCGACGAGCAGCCCTCGACAGTTCATCAATTGGTTCCCACCTCTGCGCATGCCTTCGCTCCGTTTCGCTCAGCGGGGATGCCGGTGATGACCGGTATGCCTGACTGTCTCGGAGAGGGCCACGGAGTCGGAGCCGGCGTAGTGGGCATCGCCCCCGTAGCGAGCGACGATCGAATGCGTTCCCGGATCCCGATAGCGGAGCTTGCAGGTGGCCAGGCCGGTAGGGCCGAGGGCCGGTGAGCCGCCGGTGCAGTGGGCAGGCGCACCGTTGTCGAGGAAAGCCACCGTCCCGCTCGGGGCGGCGACCCCCGGTGGGTTCGGTGAGACGACGGCTGTGTAGGTCACCGGCCAGCCGGCGACCGTCGGGTTCGGGAACGAGATCACGTGCGTGCCGCTTGCTGCCCGGTCGACGGTGATCGAGAGAGGCTGACTGGCGGTCCGGGGATCCGGGGTCGTGGCGTCGGTCACCTTGATCGTGAAGTGCGACGTGCCCGCCGTGGTCGGCGTTCCGGAAATGACGCCCGTACTGTTCGTCAGGCTCAGACCTGGTGGGAGCGTTCCGCCTGTCACGCTCCAGGTGTACGGCGGCGTGCCGCCGCTCGCAGCGAGCGTCTGGCTGTAGTGCGCGCCGAACGTGGCGTTGGCCAGGCTGGTGCTGCCCAGCGCCAACGGTGTCGATGCCGGAGCGCTCGAGGCCGGGGTGGTGAAGCTCTGGGTTTGGCCGTGGGTCGTGCCCGTCGAGGCGGTGGTTGTGTTCAGGCGGAAGAAATACTTCGTCGAGGGTGCGAGCCCGGTCAGGCTCGTCTGCACCAGCTGGGGCTGCGTGCCGGCGCCCGCATCCTGGGTTGGCGTCGATGTTCCGAATGCGGATGACGTGCCGTACTCGAAGGTGTAGGTGTCGTCCTGACCCTCGGGCGTGACAACGCCGTTGAGGCTGGCTGACGTGTTCCCGACGTCCGATGCGGGCGTCGTGAGCCCGGAGCTGCAAGTGGGCGAGCTTGTACTGGCCGCCACGGTCTGGCCGTTCAGCTCCCAGTTGATGGCCGGTATGAAGTGACCGTCGAACGTGGTCGAGAAGACGCGCGGGTAGTTCCCCGGGAAGAAGGACCTCGTCTGTCCGATGTCGTTGGAGCCCGGGAACAGCGAATTCTCGCCGCTCGCCGGGTCAAACGAGAACGTCACCGGCCCCGTGTTCTCGTAGCCGAAGTACGCGGTGTAGACCGGATTCGCCGTATCGCCGTTGAACGAGACACAGTCGACGAACGGCCTGACCGGCACCGCGGGACTCGCCGCGTGCGAGACAGCCGGAATGAGCGCCAGGCTCGTCGCGAGGCTCGCGGCGATCGTGAGTATTGGGCGGGGCTTAATCGTGGTCGGCATCTGATCCTCCATCGCTTGGATGTGTCTTTGCGGAGGATCACTTGCGGAACCGCCGAGCACATCGGCGCGGCCACGGGATCTCGTCTCCGTGGTGGCACTGAATGAACGCCGCGCCCCTTGGCACAGCGGTGCGCGCAACGTGTTCATGCGGTGTCCGGGGTGGGCACGGGTTCGAGGCGGGGGTTGGGGACCGGTTCCCCGCGGGTGTTGATAGCGCGTGAGGCGATGAGCGCGGCGGCGAGGAGGAAGATGCTGCCGGCGAGCAGCGCGCTGTGGAAGCCGGAGGTGAGGGCGTCCGGTGCGGAGGCGTGTGCTGCCAGGAGGTGTCGAGCGCGGGAGGTGGAGATCGCCGAGAAGATCGCGATGCCGAGTGCGCCACCGAGCCATGTCGATGCGTTGATCAGGGCGGCAGCGAGTCCCGCCTTGTCGGCCGGTACGCCGGCGTTGCCGGCCGTGGTGACGCCGACGAATACCGCGCCGAGGCCGAAGGACATGATCATCAGGCCGGGGAGCAGGTCGGTGAGGTAGGACCCGTGGACGGGGATGCGTGAGAGCCAAAACAGCCCGCCCGCGCCGAGCAGCGCGCCGGCGACGATGACCGGCCGGGTGCCGGTACGCGCGAACAGCTGCGAGGAGATCCCGGACGCGATCGCGACTCCGAACGTGACCGGGATGTATGCGGATCCGGCTTGGATCTGCGAGTAGCCCAGGACGTTCTGCATGTAGAGGGTGATGAAGAAGAACATCGAGTAGAAGCCCGCTAAGGCGGTCACCTGGGTCACGTTGGCGGCTGCCAACCCGCTGATCCGGAAGATCGACAGTGGCACGAGCGGATTGCGTTGGCGCCGTTCGTTGACCACGAACGCCGCGAGAAGTACCCCGGCACCCGCGAGCTCCCCGATCGTCCGGGCCCTGCCCCAGCCGATGTCTGGCGCGCGGACGAGCGCGTAGACGAGGAGCAGCATCCCGGTTGTCACGAGGATCGCGCCCGGCGTGTCGAAGTTCGCCAGCCGGGCGCGGTGCCGCTCGCCGGAGATCAGGCGGAAGGCCGCGACGAGTATCAGCGCGCAGACGGGGAGGTTGACGAAGAACACCCACCTCCAGCCAGGTCCCTCTGAGAGCACGCCCCCGAGGAACACGCCGACCGCGGATGCGAGGCCTGCCAGGGCGCCCCAGGCGCCCAGGGCCTTGTTGCGGTCGCTGCCCTCGTGAAACGATGTGGTCAGGATCGAGAGCGCGGCCGGCATCATCATCGCCGCGCCGATCCCCTGCACCAGGCGAGCGCCGATGAGCATGCCTTCGCTGCCCGCGACCCCGGCGGTGAGCGAGGAGATCGCAAAGATCGATGTTCCAGTGACGAGCAACCGCCGGCGACCGAGGAGATCGGCGGCGCGGCCGCCGAGCAGCATGAACCCCCCGTAGGTGAGCAAGTAGCCGCTCAGCACCCACTGCAGGCTCTGAACCGAGAAGTGCAGTTGGTGGCGGATCGACGGTAGCGCGACGTTCACGATCGAAGCGTCGACGAAATCGAGGAACCCAACCGCGCACAGCAACGCGAGCGTCAGCTTGCCGCGGCGGCTCGCGAGAAACGAAGGTTGAGGTGCTACTGCCGTCATGTCGAGGCGACCTCCAAGAATCGGATCGGAGTAAGTGAGTTGGCTAACTTATCAGATCGCGACCGCCGCCCGATATCCTCTTGGTGAGATGACTGACTTAGCTGGCAGCGCACGGCGGACCAGCGCCGAACCCAAGCTCGGCAAGCGCGAGCGGCTCGTCGCCGCCACACGCCGGGTTCTGCACGAGCAGGGCGTCGAGAGGACGACACTCGCGGACATCGCAGGAGCAGCCGACGTCCCGGTCGGCAACGTCTACTACTACTTCAAGACCAAAGACGAGCTCGTCGCTGCGGCGATCGACGCCCACGCAGAGGACATCCAGAGGACCCTCGCATCATTCGATCATCACCGCAGTCCCAAAGCCCGCCTGAAGGCGTTCGTGCGCATGGTCCTCGAGCAGCGCGATCTCACCGCGCGCTACGGCTGCCCGCAAGGGAGTCTCTGCTCCGAACTCGACAAGCGCGACGACGGTCTGGACCGCTCCTGCGCGGTACTGATCACACTCCCGATCGACTGGGCCGAGCTCCAGTTCCGATCGATGGGCAGACGCGACGCGCGCGATCTCGCCGTCGCCCTGATCGCCAGCTACCAAGGGATCGCGCTGCTCACCAACACTCTCCGCGACCCCGAGCTCATGAGCCGTGAGGGCAAACGCCTAGAGCGCTGGATCGACTCGCTCGCATAACGAAGCGCCCGGACAGGCTGCCGGGGGGCTGATTGACGGCGGCGTCGAACTCTGCGGCCTGTTCGAGTTCCGCTGCGTTCTTGCGGGCCTTTTCTTGAGCCTGCATGACGGACGTGTCGAACTTCGCCTTCTGGCGCCGCGGATCGCATTTCACTGGGAGGACGTCGCCGACGCTTGGCGTGTGCCAGTGAGTCTCGTTGAACGGATCGTCCATCACGGTTCGAAAGGCGGGGGATGAACCGTCCGGCTGGACGTCAGCGACGTACTCGTAGCCCTGCAGCTTGTTCTTCGTGTTGGCGTCATAGCCGAACGTCTTGACTTCCTTCAACGCCACGATCGTCGCTTGCCCGGGTTCCCAGTTCCGTCCGAACATCGCCCACCGCCCTTCACTCGGATCGATACGGGCGAATCCTAATCGCAGAAACGGCCGTTCCGGCCTGCGAGGCGAGAGTCATCGCGCGGAGTCCGCGCAGCGGTCCGTGGTCCTAATGCCCGCTGCCACCGCCGCCGTTGCCGCCATTGCCGCCGTTGCCGCCGGTGCCGCCGCTGCAGCCGTCCATGCCCGGAGCAGGCGTCGTTTCCGCCGCCACCGTTCTCCATGTTGGTGCCGCCGCCACCGTCGATGGTGTCGTTGCCGGCGTCGCCCGAGAGCCGGTCATCGCCCGGCGTCGCCTGAGAGCCGGTCATCGCCGGCATCGCCACTCTCGGTGTCATCGCCCGCGCCGCCGCGGAGTTGATCGTCGCCGTTCCCGCCGCTGAGGGTGTCGTCCCCAACGTCGCCAGCGAGCGCGTCGTTTCCGTTGCCGCCGAAGATCCTGTCGTTGCCGGTGCCGCCGCGCAGGTTGTCGCGACCGGCGCCGCCGCAGATGATGTCGTTGCCACCACGACCGTCGACCGTATCGTTGCCGTCCCCCGCGAAGATCACGTCGCGATGAGACGTGCCGCGGATGCGATCGTTGCCGGCCGTGCCGACGATCGTCGCCGCCTTGCCATCGCACCGTGCGCGCGAGCGGTGGCTCGACTGATGTGCGCGAGCAAGGGCGTCGGCGGAGCTCATCGCCACCACAGACGTCGCCACGATCGCGACTAGAAATAGACGTCTCACTGATACCTCCTCGGCGCCGACAGGTCTCTGCGGCGCGACTCGTTTTGTTATGCACACACAAGACAAGAGCCACGCGGGACCAAAAGGTCACGCGAGTCGTGCGTCACGATCGCGGGTCCGTGGTCGAACTCGCAATTGGACGATGGTCGTAGCGCCAGGAGCTAGTTCGCGACACTAGTTCGGATTCGCCTCGCTCGGCCGGGTCGCCCTCGAGGTCAGCGACCTGGCGCGACCGGCCTCTCGCTCAGGCGCGAAGCGAGCGATCAACCGTGCGGGCGACCTGCTCGCGTGAGCGAGCCCGGACCGCGCAGCTCAGCGCAAGGCGCCAACGTTCGGGAGTCGCTGCGGAGCACTCCACTCCCAGATCCGCAAGTACCACGGCTTGATTCACGTGAATGGCGATCTGCTCGGCGCGACGCTCGGCAGCGATGTGTTGAGCCCGCGCCAGCGGTGTCCGCCCACGGCCGCCGGCCAGGCTGATGAGATCCTCGGCGACCAGCGGAACAGCACGCCGCGCACACCTCTCCCACGGCGCGTCGGTCGCCGAGTCGACGACAACCTGCCGAACAACTCGCCAACCGGCGTGATGCGAATCGCAACGCGCCACGAGAAACCGTGCAAGCGCTTCGGCCACCCCGACCGCCTCAGGATCCGACCCGTGGCTGTCCAGGTGCCGGAGCGCGGCACCCACCTGACGGCCGTTGTCCACCGCCCTGGCAAGCTCCCGGGCGGTCCGCCGCGGCTTGTGTCGTTCATCGTTGATCAGTCCACCGTACTCGGCCGGAAGCTCGGCCTGGGGCACGTCTCCCGCCACAGCACATCGGCGTCATTGACAAACCGACCGGCCGGTTTTATTCTGCTGCCGGTGTCCGCCAACGTCGCAGCCCCAAACGCGTGCGAGGCAGGAGCGGGCGGTTCAGACGCGGCGCCAGATCCTCGAGACCGCTGCGACGGCGTTCGCGAGGCACGGGCACGACGGCATCTCGCTCAACCAGGTGATCCGCGATAGCGGCCTGACGAAGGGCGCGGTTTACTTCCACTTTCCCTCACGCGAGGCGTTGGCGCTCGCGACGTTCAGACATAAGCAGCAGCAGCTCGTCGAGCGGATCGCCGCGCGACTGGACGATGGCCTGCCGGCGCTGGAGCGGTTGGGGGCGCTGCTGCGCGAACGGGCGCGGCTGCTCGAGGAGGATCAGAGTCTGTTCGTGGTTGTCCGGCTCGGCATCGAGTTGACGCTGCGCTACGGCCCAGACTCCGAGTACGGCACGTTCTCGGAGCTGCCGCTGGCCGCGCTTGAGGCGATCGTCCGCGAGGGGCAAGAGGCCGGGGAGGTGCGCGAGGAGCTCGACGCGCGCGCGACCGCGGAGACGATCTTCGCGGGGATCCTGGGGATCGACCAGGCGGCACTGATGCTTTCACGCGGGTTCGATATCCGCGCGCGGACCGAGCAACTGCTCGAGGTCCTCATCTCGGGCCTTCGACAGGAGCGCCGTCCATCACGAAAGTACGAGCGAAAGGAGATTCCGTGAGTACCACTATGATCGTGGCGGGGACGAGCACCCTGGACGACCCGCCGGCGATCAACGGCGTGGCGCGGGCGCTGAACCGCGTGACCTCACCCGCCAGTGCGCCACGACCGATACTCGACGCTCACCGCTGGCTCTACGAGCGCAGCGACGGCCGTATCGGGCACGGCCTGATCGGGGCGCCCACACTCCTGCTCAAGACAACCGGGCGCCGGTCAGGCAAGCCGCGAACCAGCGCCCTCGTCTACGCACGAGATGACACGAACATCGTCCTGGCAGCGTCCAACGAGGGCAGCAACCGACACCCAGCGTGGCTACACAACGTCCGCGCCCACCCGCACGTCGAGGTCCAGATCGGTCGGCGTCGGCTGCGCGGCCGCGCCGCAATCATCGACGCCGCCGACCCGGACTACCCACGGCTCTGGACGCTCATGAACAGCACCAACCACGGCCGCTACGACCACTACCAGGCGCAGACCAGCAGACCAATCCCGCTCGTGTGATCACGGCGATCCAACTGAGCACCAGCTCGGCCACTGGCGCTGCCAGTGGCGGCGTTTGTCGGACCTTGGCGCCTTGACCTGCGTTAGGCTGTTGCGTAGCAAGCGGTACAGCGTGTGCTGAATTTCGCGTTCATCGGCTGCCATCACGATGACATCGAGCTTGGCGCCGGCGTCCTCGTCCAACGGGCCCTGGCTGCAGGTCATCGGGTCGAGATCGTCGTGCTGACCGACGACGCCACAGCGGATGCGCGGCACAGAGAGACGATCCGGGCGGCGCGAGAGCTGGGCATCGGACCCGAGTCGGTCCACTTCATGGGGCTCCCCGACGGTGACTTGACCGCGAACCGAGCGACGGTCGGCGCCGTCCGGGCGCTCGGCTTGGACCCACAAGTCGTCGTCACCCACAGTTCGGCTGACAGCCACAACGACCATCGCGCCGCTAACGAGCTTGCGTTCTCCGCGTTCCGAGAGACGGTCATCTTGCAGTACTCGATTCACATCTCGGCACGCCTCGACTTCGCGCCCCGGTTCTTCGTGGCCTTGAAGGATGACTCGGCGTCGTCCCTGCACAAGGAGCTTGCCCTCGGTGCCCACGGGAGTCAGCGGGAGCGCATCATGAAACGCGACAGGGCGAAGTTCGAGTCGCAGCTGGGCGGTATCGCAGGCCTGCCCGCCGCCGAGGCGTTCGAGTTGCACGTTCAGGTAGGCGGCGAGGCCTATCTGCCAGAGCTTATGGCCCTCAACGGAGCCCCCTTTCACTCGCTGTGGTACCCGCTGCTCGGGAGCGAGCCCGTGGTGCTCCTCTATGAAGCCTTCCTCGGGCAGCCGGATTCGATCGCCGAATTCTCACGCCATCACGAGAGCGAAGGGCGCGACGCACTTCGGACCGCCTTTGCCCACTACTGGTACCCACAGTCTCCGCTCAGCGAGCGTCACTCTTCCGACCCTGAAGCACGCGCGTGCGTGAACAGCGGCAACGTGGTCCTGGCCGGTTCACCCGTCAACAATCCGATCACCGGCGCGATGCTCAACACGCTCCCATCGATTCGCTGGATCACCGAGCACGATGACGGAAGGGAGAGGGTGTACCTCCTCGACAAGGAGACGCAGCGGAGCTACTACCCGATACGGGACGAGGGTGGCCGGCTCACGCATGACCTTGCGGTGCTCAGCATCCTGCCCAATCCGTTTGCCCACCGTGGATCGCTGATCTCGTGCGCCGGCATCCACGGCGTCGGGACGCAGGCGCTGCTCGAGTTCCTCGCCGCTCCGAGCTCGAACAAGGATCTGCTCAACACAGTGCTCCTTCGCGGGGAGACCCTGAACCTCCCGCTGACCGTGGATGCGAATTCCCTGGCGCTTTCCCCGTTCGGCTACTCACCCGCCTGAGGTCAGGCAGCTTAGAATCCACCACACGTCGGCTTACGACAGGCCAGAAGGGCGAGAAATGGGGGTTACGGTTCTCGACAGTCCAGACCAGCCAGCGGTACCGCGGCTGGTTCTCATCGGTGGCGGGCCGTCCAGTTTGTGCGTCTTGATGCGGATGGCCGAGCTGGCGCGGCTGCCCGAGGGCGGACAGGACGGGCCCGGAGCGGTTCGAGGTCGTGTTGGTCGACCGCGCCGGGGAGACCGGCGGCGGGGCGCCGCACGCTGCCACGGTGAGCGCGGCGCTGCTACTCAACGACAGCATCACTGAGACTGACGCGTCCGGCCTCGGCCTCGTCGCGTGGCTGATCGCCAACCGCGCGCGCTGGCAGGACATGCTCCTCGATTCCGGCGACCCGCGCGCGACGCGCTGGCTCGAGCGTCACCGGGCGGAGATCGACCGGGACGAGTTCGGCGGCCTCTTCCTGCCCCGGATCGTCTTCGGACAGTTCCTGCGCGAGCGGTGGAGCGAAGCTGTAGAAACCCTCGGCCTCCCGGGCATCTCGGTGAGCGTGATCGCCGCAGACGTGGAAGACGTGGTTCCCGGCGGGCCTGACCGCTGGCAGGTGCACCTGGCTGCCCGAGACCCGCTCGATGCGGCCGCCGTGCTCCTGGCGGTCGGCAATGTGACGGCACCGGCACCCGAGGCGGTGGCCGGCCACCCCGGCTATCTCGACTTCGAGGTGGCCCGCGAGCTGAGGACCGCCGAGCCGCGGCTGGCCGCCCGATTGGCCGCGCTGCCGGCAGGCAGACGTCGGATCGTGGTGCTCGGCTCGTCGGCGGCGGCGACCGAGTTTCTCTACGCGGTGGAGGGCGGACCCGAGCTCGACGGGCTCGTCGACGAGCTTGTCGTGCTGTCGCCCAGCGGCCGAATTCCTGACGGCCTGTGCTCGTCACACGTGACGCCACACGCCCTTCGGCGCATGCCCGCTCTGCTCGCCGCCATCGACGGGGATGGCCGGACGCCGGACCCGGCGCCGACGGCCGCGGCCGTGGTCGAAGCGGTGGTCGCCGACGTGGCGGAGGCGCAGTCGCTGGGGTACACGATCGTCGACCTGCTGCCCGCGGCGCGAGCGGCACCACCATCAACCTCCGCGAACGTGTCCCACTGGTTCCGCCAGCTCTTCGCCCTGCTGCCGCCGCCGGAAAAGCGAGCCTTCGTCAACGCGGAGTACAAGGCCTATCGGGAGACCATACGCCACACTTCGACCGACTACGCCGAGGCCGTGGCCCGTCTGCGCGACCGCGGGCTCCTGTCCGTCGTGGCCGGGCGCGTTCGCGAGCTGCGGCCGGCCGCGGACGGCGGGCTGACCGTGCGGTACGAGACAGCGGGGACGCTGCGGGAGCTCGCGGCCGGGATCGTCGTGGACTGCCGGGGCTTCGCCGGCGTGGCCGAAGGGGCACACCCGGTCGTACAGAGCCTGCTGCGCACCGGGACCGTACTCGCGAACGAGACCGGGCGGGGGCTCGCGGTCGACCACGACTTCGCGGCCGCACCCGGGCTGTTCGTGCTTGGCCCGCTGCTCGCCGGCACCGCTCAGGGTGACGATTACATCTGGTTCCTGGAGAACGTCCCAGTCATCCACGGGCTCGCCGAACGTGTCGCGCATGCCGCGTGGCGCGAGCTCGGCGCAGCCACGTCGCCGAGTCAGACGACAATCTTGCCGGCGGGCTCGTGAACGGGGTCTCGAGGTTCCAATGAGCACGAAGCCCTGGGACGTCCGTCTTCGCCGGATCACGTGGGAGCCCTACCCGAAGACGTGGAGCGTCCGCCGGCGCTGCCGCATCCTGATAGCGATTGGCTTGCCGTGTGTGGTCTGGTACTTCGGCTGGCTGCTCAACGTCCCGGCTCGCCATGGCACGCCGGTCCTGTACGGGATCCTGATCGTCGCCGAGCTCTTCAACCTCTCGCAGGGGCTGGGCTTCTGGTGGACGGTGGCCCACGAGCAGGTCCGTCCCCGGCGGGCGCCCACCCGACGCGTCGCCGTGGATGTGTTCATCCCCGTCTACAAGGAGCCGCCGGACATCGTCGACCTCACCATCGTCGGGGCGTTGGGAATGCGCGGCGCGGAGGTGCGAGTCCATGTCCTCGATGACGGCAACGACCCCGCGATGAGGGAACTGGCGCGCCGCCACGGCGTGGGCTACATCACCCGATCCGAGCACACCGGCGCCAAAGCCGGGAACATCAACCACGCGTTGACGAAGACGGACGCGCCGTTTATCGCGGTGTTCGACGCGGACCACGTGGCGGACCCCGACTTCCTCGAGGCGACGATGGGGTGGCTGGAAGACCCCGAGATCGCGTTCGTCCAGACACCGCAGTATTACGCCAACACCGAGAACAACCGGATCGCCGCCGCCTCGATGTCGCAGCAGGCGCTGTTCTTCGGTCCGATCTGCCGCGGTAAGGACGGACTTGGTGCGGTTTTCTGTTGCGGCACCTGCGTCGTGTTCCGACGTGAGGCGTTCGAGAGCGTGGGCGGTTTCCCGACCAACTCGTTGACCGAGGACTTTGAGCTCTCGATCCACCTCCACGAAAGAGGATGGAAGTCGGCGTACATCCCGGATGTGCTCTCCCGGGGCGTCGGCCCAGAGGACACCGCCGCGTACATCTCTCAGCAACAGCGCTGGGCCAGGGGATGCTTGTCCGGCGTCCCCCGCGCGCTGCGTGCGCGGCTCCCCATCGGCCTGAAGATCCAGTACGTACTCTCAGGCGTGTACTGGCTGTCCGGGTGGACGCTGCTCATCTACATGAGCTTCCCGGTCGTTCGCCTGTTGGGCGGGGGACAGCCGATCGGCCACATCAACGCTCCCGAGTTCCTGCTGCACTTTGTGCCCTATTACGCCGTGGCGCTGAGCATGGCGGCTGTGAGCGGCGCCGGCTCCTACAAGTTCTCGGCGTACGCCCTTTCAGCGGCGAACTTCTGGATCCAAATCCTGGCCACGTTCTATGTGGTGCTGCGCAAGACCGGCTCGTTCGTCGTGACCCCGAAGAAGGGCGCCGCCGTCCGTCAGCCGCGGGCGGTGATGCCCACGCTCGTTACGGTTGGCGTCTTGTTGGCCGCATGTATCTATGGGCTCGCGAAGAATCGCGACGCGGCCACGATCAACAATGTCTCGTTCGCCGCCGTGCACATCTCGATCCTCATGACCGGATGCTGGGCGGCGCTGCAGAAACCGCCGGCGCCCGCCGCAGGGCCGTTAGTCCCGGCCGACGCCGTCGCTTGAGACGAGCTCGTATGCGTCGGGCCTGACGGCGCCGAAGAGGTCATCGCGGCCGCACAGGCCCGCACAGGCCGGCACGTGCAGAAGTCGTGCACATTCTTGCGCGATTACCGGCCAACTGAAACAATTTCGCGCATGCCACGGATCACGCTGATCGGCGCCGGCAGCGTCGAGTTCACCCGCATCCTGCTCGTCGGATCTCAGTCGATTTCCCCGAGCTCACCGAGGCGACGATCGTCCTGCACGACATCGACGCGGAGCGCCTGGCCACCGCCGAGCAGATCGCCAGGTCGCACCAACCAGGCCGCCGGAGCGGCATCGCGATCGAGGCCCATCTCGACCGCCGCCCCGCGCTCGAGGCGCCGACTTCGTGATCAACGAGATCCAGGTCGGCGGGTTCGACGCAACGCTGCGCGACTTCGAGATCCCGACGCGCTACGGGCTGCGCCAGACGATCGGCGACACGCTGGGCGTCGGCGGGGTGTTCCGCGCGCTGCGCACGATCCCGGTCGTGCTGGCGATCGCGGACGACATGGCCGAGCTGTGCCCGGAGGCGCGTCTGCTCAACTACACCAACCCGATGGCGATGCTGTGCTGGGCGGTGTGGGAGGGGCAGCCGCCACCCGCAGTCGTCGGGCTGTGCCACTCGGTGCAGAACACCCACGAGCAGCTCGCCGAGATCGTCGGCGTGCCGGAGCCCGAGATCGACTTCCTCACCGCCGGCGTCAACCATCAGGCGTGGGTGCTGCGCTTCGAGCGCGACGGCGAGAGCCTGTACTCCGCTGCTCGACGAGGCGATCGACCGCGACCCCGAGGGCCTGGCGCGGCGGGTGCGCATCGAGCTCTACCGCCAGTTCGGCCACTTCCCCACCGAGTCCAGCGAGCACAGCGCCGAGTACGTGCCCTGGTTCATGTCGCCACGACGATCAGCTCGAGCGCTACCGGATCCCGGTCGGACGAGTACATGCGCCGCTCGCAGGAGAACCTGCGCGAGTACGAGGAGATCACGCGGCAAGCTGGCCGCCGGCGAGCCGCTGCGAGCTCACTGCGCGAGGGCGAGCTCGCGCCGCGCTACATCCACTCGCTCCTGACCGGCGAGCGCCGAGGATCGAGTACGGCAACGTCCGCAACGACGGCCTGATCGACAACCTGCCGCCGGGATGCTGTGTCGAGGTCCCCTGCCGGATCGACGCCGACGGCGTGCACCCGATCGCCGTCGGCTCGCTGCCGCCGCAGTGCGCGGCGCTCAACCGCACCATGGTCAACGTCGCCGAGCTCACCGTTCGCGCCGCGCTCGAGGGCCGCCGCGACCACGTCTACCAGGCGGTGATGCTCGACCCCAACGCCGGCGCGACGCTCACCATCGCCGCAGATCGCACGACATGGTCGACGAGCTGATCGAGGCGCATGGGGAGCTGATGCCGCGGGGGATCCGTCGGGCCGCGGCTCAGACGGTCGTAGGGTCACGCCGGCCGCTCAGACGGTCGTAACGGTCACGCCGCGATCTTCGATCGCCGCCACCGCGGCGGGGTCCGCGCCGTCGTCGGTGATGAGCTCGTCGACGTCGGCCAGCTGGCAGATGCGCGCGAAGGCGACCTTGCCGATCTTGGAGCTGTCGGCCACGACCGTCACCCGGCTGGCGCGGTCGATCAGCGCCCGGTCGGTGCCGGCCTCGATCTCGTGGTGGGTGGTGAGACCCGCGTCGGGCGAGATGCCGTCGACGGACAGGAACACCATGTCGAGGTTGAGGCCCTCGAGGCTGGCCTCGGCGATCGGGCCCACCAGCTCGTAGGACTCGGCCCGGGCCACGCCGCCGGTCACCACCAGCTTGAGGTTGGGGCGCACGGCGATCTCGGAGGCGATGTTCAGCGCGTTGGTGACGATCGTGAGGCGAGGCTGGTCGACGAGCGCGCGCGCCACCTCGGTGGTGGTGGTGCCGCCGGTGAGGCCGATCGCCCAGCCGTCGAGCACGCGGGTGGCCGCCTCGCGCGCGATGCGGCGCTTCTGCTCCGGCTGGCGGGTGCTCTTGTAGCGCAGCGGCAGCTCGTAGAGCACGCCCTGCGGCACGGCGCCGCCGTGGGTGCGCCCCAGCAGTCGCTGATCCTCGAGCAAGCGCAGGTCACGGCGCACGGTGGCCGACGAGACCTCGAGCTCGCGGGCGATCTCGACGACGTTGACGCTGCCCTCGAGCGACAGTCGCTCCATGATCGCGCCGAGGCGCTCCGCCTGTTGCATGAGCGAAAGTCTACGTCCCGCGGACAATCGAGCAAGAACAGAGCACAAAGATGTTGCATTCTGTTCGACTG
>CAVRZB010000002.1:0-318089 GCA_963725515.1 uncultured Solirubrobacteraceae bacterium
CGGTGATCCTGCCGGATTTGACGGCCGCGGCGAGATCCTGATAGTCGCTGTCGTTTTGTTCGGCGTACGTTTTGGAGAACTCGACGATTGCGCGGTCGAAGCTGTCGCCGTTGCCGAGGTACGCGGCGATCGCGATCCGGTCGCCGCTGCGCGCGTGCGCACGCGCTAGCGCCCAGCCGCACAACTTGCCGTACGTGGCCATGGCCCGAGGGACCATCTGCTCGATCTCTGCCGATCCCTTCCAGTCCTTCAGCTGACGGCCGTAGAAGTCGCGCGGCTTGCCGTCAAGCCCGGACTCGATGTGCAGCCAGCCGAGGAAGATGTCGCTGGCGGCCTGCATCAGCCGCTGGCCGACGACCACCCGCTCGCCGTGGTTAGAGAATTCGCTCGGATTGAGGAACTCCTCGAGCACTGACGCCTCGGCCTCCTTCATTTGCAGGAACAGCGGGTCCTGGCCGTCGCGGCCGATCAGCAATGCGATGTAGGCGCGGGTGCCGACGCTCCCGACCCCGACCACCTTGCGCGCGAAGTCGGCCAGCTCGAACTCCTCCAGCAGCTCCCGCCGATCGAACTCGAGCGTCTCCCGGTAGCCGCGCAACAACTGGCGAAGCGCCTCGAACATCTCATCGCGCTCTCTGCCTTGCGCGAGCTGCTCGATCGGCACGATCAGCGGCGACTGATCGACGATCCGTGCCTTCCCGTCGACGACTTCAGTCAGCTTCGAGAACGCCGTCATGCTGTCCTTCGTCCGCGCCTTCGCGAGATTCTTCTCGGTTCGCTTGACCATCTTCGGCTTGAACTGCGAGCCGAACTCCTGAATTGCGCTCTCGACGTCCAGGTGCGAGTACCACACTTCGAGGTTCTTCATGCTGGCGAAGTTGCCCATCGCGGTGCGGTACTGGCCGACCGTGTCCAGCACGATCCGCTCCTGCTCCTTCGCGCGGAAGCCGTTGTCGCGCGCCGCGATCAGCATGCTCACCGCAAGCCGCTTGACATCCCACTCCCACGGCCCCGGCAGCGTCTCATCAAAATCGTTGACATCGAACATCAAGCGCCGCTCCGGCGAGGCGAACACCCCGAAGTTCGACAGGTGCGCATCCCCGCAGCACTGCACGTTCAGTCCCGACCGCGGCGTCGACGCGAGGTCATTGGCCATGATCAGCGCCGCCCCGCGATAAAACGTAAACGGCGAGACCAGCATCCGCCCGTAGCGGATCGGCACGAGCTCCGGCACCCGCGTCGTCGCCTGGCGCTCCAACAACGCGACCGGATCAGCGCGACCCGGCGGCGGCTCGAACTTCGCGTGATCCGCGCGCGGCACCTCAGTCCGCGCCGCCTTGCCACGCGCAACCCGTTCAGCCACCGACAAATGCCGACCGGCCGCTGGCTCCGACTTCTTCCCCGGCGCGGCTGCCCCGCGGCTCGCAGCGGTCGTACGTTTACTTGGGGTTGTGGTCGCCATCGCCGTTCCTTCCCTCAATCCGCTATCGCACCAGCGCGTTTCACAGCCACTGACATTTCACAATGGGTATTCACTTCAGGCTATGCCGCAGAGCGAGGCAATGCATCAGCCAAAAAGGCTGAGATCACGGGCGCTGACAATGGTTTGCAGGCAATGCGCAGCCGAATCAATCCTCTCCGGGGACGGATTCGTCGTCCGTCTAACTTGGAGTTGTGGTCTCGGCGACTTCGATGACGAATCGGTCGCCGTGCACACCGTTGGAGTAGTCGTCTCGGGTGTAGGCCGGCCAGATTTCCCGCTGGCACCCATGTGCAGGCCTCCCGGCCAGGGTCAGGTGGTGATGGGTTGCGGTGATTTTGGGGTCGCGGTGGCGGCGCGCTTTTTCAGTCGGTCGGCGAGGAACATGACGATGACGGCGATCCCGACGCCGGCGAACGTGAACAGGATTCTGCGTCCCTCGTCAGCAAGGCTGGACGGGTGCGGCACGTCCATGGCGGTCAGGAGGGCGGCGGCCATGGCTGCGGTGTACCAGGCGTAGTTGACGAAGCGGATCGACGCCGCCGCCGCGAACAGGACGACGATGATCACTTCGAGGGCGGTTCTGTTGTCGACGGCCACAAGGATGAGGGCAGCCACCGCGGCGCCGAGTATCGTCCCGGCCACGCGCTGTACGGCAATGAAGGTGGATTGCTGCAGGTCGGGCTTGATGGCGATGATGACCGCGAACGGCATCCAGTAGGCATTGGGCAGCTGCAGCCCGAAGGCGATCGCGACAGCGCTCGACACCGCGGCAGCCCGGATCACCGCGAACAGGATGAGTGGCCGGGTCAGCGGCCTGGGCGAGATATCCCCTGGGATCTCGGCGACGGGCTGGGGCGCCGTGACCCGCCCGCGCGCCAGCCACATGATGAAGGTGTAGGCGACCCACAGCGCCGATCCGGCGAGCCAGGCCAGCGCCTGCTTCCACGGTTCGGTGTGGATCAGGCCGGAGTGGAAGGCGTTCGGAAGGCCGAAGGAGAGGAGAGTCGGGAGGCCGAGGGCGACGATGAACCAGATGTTGAGGAGATAGGCCGCGACGAATCTGTGCAAGCCGTATTTGACCGCCAGCCCGCCCAGCAACGTGGCCAGGAAAGCGGCCAGCACCACGAACCCCCAAGGACCGCCGCCGATGCCGAATCCCAGGGCCGTCAGCAGCGCACCGGCCCCGGCCATCGCGGCCATCGCGAGCACCCGGGGACCGTACTTGCCGCCGGGGTCGCTGATCGCCACGAACAGCGCCCCGAAGATCGCGCTCAGGAAGTACCTCCGGTCGTGAGGGAGCACGCCCACGACGAGCAGCAGCCCCAGCACGACCGCCAACACGACACCTCTGCGCAGGTTGAATCCCTGCCACTTGACTTCGAACACTCTCTTCAGCCGAGTCATCCTGTTCCTCTATCCGGATTGCTGCCGTGGCTGCTTGTGGTGAGGCAGCCCGACCGGCGGGATCCGGCTGCACCCGCCGGGCATCATGCCGTCGCTCGTCCCGATCCCGAGCCGACCCAGCGACGTGTCGGTCGGCGCACGCGCGTCGCTGCGAGCTCTTGGCGCGACGGGCCGTTCAAGGTCCAAGGACACGGTCGCCATCTGCGTCGCACCGAATGGGAGCCGTGGCGCCCTCACACCGTCAAGCCAGGGGCGGTGCGAGAGCAGGCCGGCCACGACGAGACGCCGCTAGGCGGGTAGCGAGTTGAGTTCCTTGGCGAGCTCCTTGCCGTCGGCGTCGATTTCCTTCTCTTGGGTTTTCTCCGCATGCGTGAGCGCCTTGTCGAGCTGCTCCTGGACGCGCGACTTGCCGATCACCACCAGCGCAGCCTGGCCCGAATCGAGGTGCTCGCCGAGCTCCTTGGCGTCGCTGCGCGACATGCCACCCATGACATGCCCGATCCCCCCGCCCGCCGCGGCGCCAACCAGCGCCGAACCGAGGATCGCCGGCGGGAAAACGATGCCCACCAGCGCGCCGACCGCGGCGCCCGTCCAAGCACCGTGCTGGGTGGGCTTCTCGTGCTTGGTCACGTGCACCTTGCCCTCGTCGTCCTTGTACACCAGCGCGACGTCATAGCTGCCCACCAGATCAGCCGAATGCAGGTCAAGCAGCGTGTCGTAATCAGCATCGGCGTCCGCACGATCCGCGTACACCGCTCCATACACAAACACCGGGTTATCGCTCATCGTCCTGCTCCTTTTTCGTTGACTCGGTCTAGACGCCGGCGACAGCCATCACATCAGGTGCGACCCACCCGGGCCTTCCCCGACGATGCGGCCATAGCCGCCAGAAACACGAGCCTACGGCGCCCAACCCCCACCCCGCATCGGCCAAAAAGGATGAACAACGCGGCCGCGAAATCCACACCACCCGATCGCCAATGCGCCACCGGCGCGGCAAGCGGCACGCCCAGAAGCCGACCACGTGACTCGGTCGAGCTCCCGTGACGCATGATCGGGTTACTCGGCCACGAAGTGGGCACGGAATCGTCGCCCGCGAAGGCCTCCTCAACGCGCACCAAAGACCGCCTCGCGCTGATCGAAGCCAACGAGGTCCGCACACTGGCCCAGTGTCGTTCAACGCTGCGGAAAAGCGCCTACGCGACGCGCAACACCAAGCTTGTCCGCCTAGACCTCAGGCGGCTACGTCCGGGGTATCGGCCGACGGGCGATGTATGGCGGGAGCTTCACCCTCGGACGAACCCCAACGCACCGCCCGACCGTCAGCCAACGGCGATTCGGCATCGCGACGCCATTCGAGATCTGGATCCGGGAACGTGTCCTCGGCTTCGGTCGATTCAAGGCCGGCCCGCTCGATGACCTCGACGGCGTCGGATCGGCCTGTGACGCCGAGCTTGACGTAGACCGACGCGACGTGTGTCTTGACGGTGGGGCGTGCGAGGTGAAGACGATCGGCGATGTCCTGGAGCGAGAGATGCGTCCGCAGGAAAGCGATGAGCCGGAGCTCGGCGGGCGTGAGTCCGTAGTCCTGTCCTCGCCTGATCCGCCGTTCGAGACGCTGCAACCGGGCCGGGAGCGTTCCGGCATCGGGATATCCCTGTAGTGCGTCGCCCGCAACCTGCGCGAGTTCGAGGGCGCCGGCAGCGTCGCCGATGTCGAGGCTGATGTCGGCGCAGCGCAGCGCGAGATCGGCGTTGAGCCATGGGCCGGCGCGCAGCAGTGGGCGGAGCCGCCGGACGTTCTCGAGCTGGCGTGCGGCCTCGGTCTGGTCACCGCGTTGGTTGTGTGCGAGCGCTCCTGCTGTGTACGCGATAGCGCCGTAGATCGTGTCGTGGAGATGTTGCTCGGAGACGAGCCAGCTCGCTCGGGCCGCCCATCGTTGCACGTCTCGCCGATTGCCCAGCTCGGCGGCGGCGAAGACCAGATAGCCGAGCGCGAAGACCCGAGTGTGGGTGAGATCGGGTCGGTCTCGCGAAAGCGCGAGTGACTCCCGCAGCACGGCGATTGCCTCTTGCTGTCGGCCCAGGAGAACGTACGCCGCACCCATGGCGCATCGCGCGCTGAGAGGACATTGGGTGCCCATCTTCTTCTCGCACGCGTAGCCGAGCTCAGCATCGCGCAGCATCTGCGGGATGCCGTCCGGAGCCATGGCGCTTCGGAGGCTCGCGAGCGCCGAGCGAAGCGAAGATGCCCCGTCGGCGGATGCCGAGTCGAGCAGAGCCTGCTCGGCGGCAGCTAAGAACTGCCTGGCCCGGGCCGCATCGCCGAGATACCCGAACACCCACGCGGCTGCGAGAGACAGCTGCGGGGCTGACTCGATCTCCGTGTCGCTGCAGCGCTCGAGCCAGAGCCGCAGGGTCTCGATCTGCCCGCGGCTGGCAAACTCGTCCCGAGCGGCAAGCGCGATTCGGCCGGCGTGAGCGAGGTTGCCGGCCTCATGCGCGTACGCGAACGCCTCGCTGGGCGAGCCATGCCGCTCGCACCAATCTGCTGCCCGTCGGAGGTACACGGGGAGCAGCTCCGGGTGGCGCCGGTTGAGCTCGGCCCGAAGGAGATCGCGGAACAGATGGTGGTAGCGATACCGCTCGCGGTGATCGTCGAGCGACACGACGAAGGCATTGGAGCGCGCGAGGTCCTCAAGCGAACGCGCCGCGTTGTCTGTGCCGAGCACCGCATCGCACAGGGACGCCGTCATGTGATCGAGGAGCGACGTCCCGAGCAGGAAGCGCTTGAGATGGTCCGGCTGGCGATCCAGCACCTCTTCCAGGAGGTAGTCGGCGATCTGCTGCTGATTGCCGGATAGACCGGCAGCCCTCACGGCGGCATCGTCACGGCCGCCAAGCGCCAGCGTGGCCAGCGCGACCGCGGCGGCCCAGCCCTCCGTTCGCTCGCACAGGGCCCCGGCTGCCGCCTGCGACAGCTCCAGTCCTGTGCTCGCGGCAACATCACGGGTCTCCATCGGGTCCAGGGCGAGCAGCGCGGTCCCGATCTCGACCAGATCCCCACCTGCGCGGAGCCGGCCGACCGGCACCCCCGGATCGCCGCGCGTGACCAACACCAACTGACAGCCGGATCGAACCTCCTCGACCAGAAACGCGAGAATCGCGCGGCTCTTCTTAGCCGTTATGACATCCACATCGTCCAGCACCAGGACGAACGGGTCGCGCTCGCCGAGGTCCGCCGCGAGGAGAGGAAGGACGACCTCATCGATCCTGGGCATCCCTCCTGACAACTCCTCGAGGAGCTCACCGCAAACCGGGCCAGTGCGCTCAAGAGCCGCCACGACGTGGGCGAGCAGCACAACGGAGTCGTTGTCGCCGGGGCCGAGCTGCACCCACCCGCGGGCCCTCGGATCCAGCTCACTCCACTGCACGACAAGAGTCGACTTCCCGTAACCCGCGGGCGCAGAGACCACCACAACCCGGCTGCGCTCGGCGGCCTTCTGTGCTGCAGCAAGGCGAGGTCGCGCCACCACCCACGGCGGGACAGTCGGAACTCGAAGCGTCGACTCCCGCAAGAGCGGCCTAGTCCTGGGAGGGGCGACACTACTCATCGCTCGGGCCTCCACGCCTCCCCGTCTCCCGTGCCAGCGCGACTTCAACGCAGGCCCGCGACCCACCAGTCCTAGCCGCCGACATGAAGACGAGGTGCCGGCCCACCCGCGGCCCGCACGCCACTTTGGGCTCCACTCTCGTGACCACGAACGCGTGTACGGCCATCTCCCCACTCACCGGAGGGCGCGACTGCACCAATATCTCGGACAAATCGGGTGGTGACTCCTTTTGCGAACCAGATCGGGTATCTAACGCTCAGCAAAACGGTCGGCCGCATCGGGAGATGCCACTTCTCGCTGCCCAAACATGGACCGCCTCGACGGTACCTGGGTCTGATGGGAGTGGCATCCGCGAAAACCACGGATACCCCATCCGGCGAAAGCTGGGATGCCGGCGGCACGTCACACGGGCGCGGAGGGCTGCGGCGCGATCGCGCCAGAGAGCCGCTCAGTAAGAGCAACCGTCAGTCGCGGTCGAATGCCGCTGCAAGCTCCCGCTCGAGTCGGCCGAGGCGCCGCAGGCGACGACGACGACCTGGTCGCTCTTACCTCACGAACCCCCAGGGCGGCGTGCCGGTCACGGGATCGACTCGAGCGAGGGGGCTTGGCACATCAATATCAGCCAGATTGGCCGATAACGAATCGACCGCCCGCGAAGTACCGTGACAGCACCGTGACCAGCCAGCCGAAGCCACCCAACAAGAACCGGTCCCGCAAGACTGTTTCGCTGACGCCAGCCGAGACACGCGTCCTCACCCTCCTCACCACCTACCAAACGCTCGCCAGCATCGGCAGCCAGCTCGGCATCGCTCGTCCCACCGTGAAGACGCACGTCCACAACATCTACAAAAAACTCGGGGCCACCAAACGAGCCGAAGCAGTGAAGCTAGCTGAACGCGCAGGCCTCCTGCCGGGTCCGTGACCGAACTCGCCAAGGAGATCGGCACCGGCAGCCATAGCTGCCGACGGCCGCATCACCGAGGCTTGTTCTTTGAGGGCAATCCGCGGCTTATCGCCCCGGGGGCTGCCGACCGACCTTGAGCCCAGCCGCCCTACCGGTCGCCGAGCCAAGCAGCCGCGCGGGCGCCCTGACCGGTGTAGGCGTTAAGCGACAGCGCCGCGTCGGGCCCGCTCGGCGGAAGGATCGGGACCTGCTCTGGATCCACGACGAGCATCTTGGCCGCGGCGCCGGCTTCCCCGCAATGCGCGGAAAGCAGCACCCGAGCCACGTGCGGCGCGGAGGGCCGCCCCGGTTCGACAAGAAGCGTCCGCGACGCGCCGAGGTTCCGACCGTATGGCAGCTCGACAGAATGCAAGAGCGCGGATATGTCGTCTGTAATCGACACCCTCTGCGACCGGGGCTAAGCGCGCGCCGTGGGCCGGCGGCTGCGCGAGTACGTGGAGCTCCAAGGTGATCTCCCATTCGCATACTGGGTTGCCGAGCCTGGCTTGGAACCGAGAGCGCCACGCAGCTCTAAGCCTCGACGATCCGTAGAGCGAGGTTCCTCGACGTAGCAGCCTGCTGTTGAGCCGTGCGAGCAGGAGCCTCACCGTGGACACACGCAACCAACTATGGACCATCCGATGACCTCTACGCCGCCGCCTCCGTCGCCGGCCCTTGGTCAGCGGCTAGACGGGCGTTGCCGATAGCCAGCTCAGTCATCCGGCCGACCACCTCGCGGAGACGCTGTGCGGTCCGTGGGAACTTCGCCGGGTCAAGCTTGAGATCCGGGCCGGACGCGATGAACATCGCCGTGAGCATGGCGTCGTGGAACGAGTCGATCTCTGCCTCGATCTCATCCGGGTCGAGCCCGGCGGCGATCCGCTTGGCCGTCCTGAGAGTTGGGGTTCCAACCCCCGACTCGACGCGCGCGACCGTCCTCCGGTTGAGCCCGACTCGGGCCGCAAACTGGCGCTGAGAAACGCCGCTCACCAGCCTGGCCGCCTTGGCCAGCGTAAGCGGCGGCGGCTTACGTAAGGGCTCCGTGGGCAAAGGCATTGCCCCATTAAGCAAATAACCGCGGCCGGATCTACATATCGCGTACCTCCCCCGGCGCTCGTCTCCGCCGTAGCCGGCCGGGGCGCGCGGCGGGCCGGCGCCATCTCGCCGCGCCCGCGCGCGGTCCTGGGCGTGCGTGATGGACTGCCGTTCCCGCGGTTGTGGCGTCGCGACCGTGCTTCGCCGAGGCCCTGGCCGCCTGGATCACCGCCTGATCGGTATACGAAAGCGGTATACGGCCGCCAAATCACTGGCCGCGGGTGAGTTTTGCCCACAAAAAAACCCCGTCTAAGCGGGGCTTTCTTGAGGGGTGAGCGAGGGGACTCGAACCCCCGACCGCCTGGACCACAACCAGGAGCTCTACCAGCTGAGCTACGCCCACCGTGGAGCACTTGAATCTACCAGTGCCATCGCGCGGCCCCAACGCGGGTGCTTGACGATCGGACGCGCGGCGGCGAGGATCCCCCGCCGTGAAGCCCGAGTACGCAGCGCCCCCGGCAGGATTCGAACCTGCGACCTGCAATTACAAGTCGGTTCGACGGGGCAGATCCGCCCGTTCAAGAGCCGGTTTCGCAACTTAGGGCCTATGCCGGTAGGAGTTATGTAGCCCGGGTCGAACTTGTTGATCGGCCGGCCATCGTGCCACTCGATCAGGAGGTTGGTGATGGGTTACATGGTCAGTCGGGATGATGGTTGGCGGATGCCGGATTGGTTGTGGGAGCGGATCGAGCCGTTGCTGCCGGCAGCCGCCGTCGCATCCGTTGGGTTGTCACCGGCCCGCTGGTGCCCGACCGCGATGCGATGGACGCGATCTTGATGGTGCTGCGCACGGGGATGCAGTGGAACGCGCTGGACGCGACCGGGATCTGCTCCTCTTCGTCGGCGCACCGGCGCTTTCAGGAGTGGGAGCGAGGCGGGGGTGTTCGCACGAGATCTGGCGGCAGGGACTGCTGGAGTACGACAACACGGTCGGGATCGACTGGGCGTGGCTGGCGTGCGACGGCGCGATGACCAAGGCGCCGCTGGGCGGGGCGAAGACCGGCTCCGAATCCCACTGATAGAGCCAAAAAGGGGCGAAACGTTCGGTTCTCAGCGAGGGCGCAGGGGTCCCGGTCGGGCTGGCGCACGACGGCGCCAACCGCCACGACCTGAAGCTGCTCGAGCCGACGCTCGAGCTCATCCCGATCGAGCGACCCGAGCCGACGCGTCGAGCAGCCGCAGGGGCTCTGCCTGGACCGCGGCTACGACTCAGCGACCGACGCCCGCCAGCTCGCCGCGTCAGCGCGGCTACACGCCGCACATCCGCGCCCGCGGCGAGGAGATCAAGCTCAAAGTCCGCACGCCCGGCTGGCGCGCCCGGCGCTGGGTCGTCGAAGCGATGCCACTCCTGGCTGAACCGCAACCGCGGCCTCCTCATCCGCTGGTGCAAGAAGGACGAGAACCACCTCGCGCTGCTCCAGCTCGCCAGCGGCCTGATCGCCTTCAAGAAAGCACACACTGCCCGGCTCGCCGTCCTACCGGCATAGGTACTTAGCGCGCGCCCCGACGTCGCTCGGTAACGGCGGCTGCAACGCCAGCGACAGCTGGTCAGCCGCCGCAGAGCGGCCCAGGCCTCCGCTCAGCCGGCGTGACGCCGCTGACCCCGGGACGCCAGAATGGGGTGCTTGAGCCGACCCCCAATGATCCACGAGCGCGCGCTCGTTGAGAGCGAGAAGATCGGCTCCGGGACGCGCGTGTGGGCGTTTGCCCACGTTATGGCCGGCGCGGTCATCGGCGCCGACTGCAACATCTGTGACCACACATTCGTCGAGGATGACGTCGTCGTCGGCGATCGCGTCACGATCAAGTCGGGCGTCTACCTGTGGAACGGCCTGAGGATCGAGGATGACGTCTTCCTCGGACCGCAGGCAACTTTCACCAACGACCGCTTTCCGCGCAGCAAGCAGCCATTCCAGGCGCCCACAACGACGATCCGCCGCGGCGCGAGCATCGGCGCTGGCGCGGTGATCTTGCCGGGTGTCACCGTCGGTGAGCGGGCGATGGTGGGAGCCGGCGCGGTCGTGATCGAGGACGTGCCGAGCGACGTGGTCGTGGTCGGAAACCCGGCCCGCGTGGTGCGGCGGCTCGAGCCGCCCGCCTGAACCGGGACGTCGAGTCAACCCCGCGAGAAGCACGGCCCACCAGCCGTTGGTTCCCGCAGCCCGGAAACGAGATGCCACATGTACTCCTCAGAACACATCCTGACCGCGCTGGCGATGTGCGTGTCCGCGGTAACCCTTGGATGCGGCGGCTCAGTGCACGCCAGCCCTCCGGCGCAGCCTTCGAGCGCTGCCCAGCCGGGCGCCGGTTTTTTTTCGCCGGTGAGTTTTTGGAATGTGCGGTTGGCGGTTGATGCGCCGGTGGATCCGGGGTCGGCGGGCATGGTGTCGGAGTTGGGGGGGATCGTGAGTGCTGAGCTGCGGGCGAAGAACGGGCCGTGGATCAATGCTTCGCACGACGGTGTGACGATCGTCACCGTCCCGGCCGCTCAGGCCACGGTCGCGGTCCGGCTCGATCACGCTCCCGATGACGCCGCGCTGGCAGCGGCGTGGAGCGCGGTACCGCTGCCGGCCGCGGCGCAGCCGTCATCCGGCGATCACGATCTCGCCGTCTGGCAGCCGAGCACCGATCGGATGTGGGAGTTCTTCGGGCTCACCCGCCAGCCCGACGGGTGGCACGCCGAGTGGGGCGGCGCGATGCGCAATGTGTCCTCGAACCGCGGCGTGTACGGACCCGACGCGTGGCCCGGCGCCAAGGACTGGTGGGGCGTGACAGCCGCGTCGCTGCCGATCGTCGGCGGCGCGATGACCAACAATGAGCTCGCCGCCGGCCAGATCAACCACGCCCTCGCGCTGGTCGTGCCGAACGTGCGCCAAGGCGCGTTCGCGTCGCCCGCCAAACGCCAGGACGGAACCTCGACCAGCCCCAACTCGCTACCCGAAGGCGCCCGCCTGCGGCTCGACCCCAAACTCAACCTAGACAGCCTGCAGCTACCGCCACTCACGCGCATCATCGCCCAAGCCGCCCAGCGCTACGGAATCATCATCCGCGACCACTCCCCGATCATCGCCTTCATCGCCCAAGACCCCACCACGCCCCCCTCCAACATCCTGCAAAACCTCTACCACAACCAATACCCCTGGCAACTCATGGCCGCCTTCCCCTGGAACCACCTCCAAGTCCTCAACATGAACCTACACACACGCCCCTGATGGAGGCACAGGCTCAGCCAGAGGCGAGGCTCGCGATCCTCAGCGCTGGCACGAGGTCGGCTCGCGCGGCGTCGAGGGGGGAAGCCGAGAATTTGATCGACGGCGTCGATTGGGCGGCTTTGGCTGCCGGCCTGCGCACGCGACGGCTGCTCGGGCGGCTGGGAGAGCGCATCCTCGCGATCGCCGGTGGGCGGGCACCCGAGTGGTTCGCCGCGGTCACTCGCGAGGAGATCGCCAAGGGCGCCCAGCAGGAGTCGATGCTCGCGCTGATCTCACTCCAGATCATGCACTCGTTCGCCGCGGCCGGAATCCCGTCGCTGCCGCTGAAGGGCCCGCTGCTTGGAGAGGCCATCTATGGGGGAGCCGGGCGGCGGCCCGCCTCGGACATCGACCTACTGGTCGCCAGTGAAGATCTGTCGCAGGCGATCGAAGTCGCCACACGGACCGGCTACCAGCCACCTCACGACCAGATCTGGTGCGACGAGCTGCCGATGCTCCATTTCGGGCTCAGCCATGAGCGTCGAGCGCTGCCGTCGCTGGAGCTGCACTGGCGCATTCACTGGTACGAGCACGAGTTCTCCCGCGACGTCCTGATGCGCAGCGCCGCGGATCGCGCGCGCGGGCGCCGGGCAGCGCTCGCCGACGAGTTCACGAGCCTGCTGCTCTTCTACGCCCGGGACGGCTTCGTCGACCTACGCCTGGCCTGTGACATCGGCGCGTGGTGGGACGCGTTTGGAGCGGAGCTGCCGAACGATGCGGTCGACGAGGTCGTCGACCGCTACCCCGCGCTCGAGCGCACGCTGTTGGCGGCGCTGACGGTGACCGATCGCGTCGTCGGTGTTCCCAGTCTGACGCTGCTCGGCCGCTCTCGCCCACTCGACGCAAGGGTGCGTCTCGCCGCACGGCTGGCTAATCCGATGGCAAGCGGAACACCGCAGCAGCGAAGCGCCGACGTCTGGCTCGTCGATTGGCTGCTCACGCCGCCCGGCGGCCGGCTTGAATGCATCCGCCGGCAGCTATCGGTTGGAAACAAGTCGCCCGGCGCAACCCGCGTGAGGCCACTGGCCGCCGTCGACCGCGGCGCGCGGCTGTTGCGACGCCACACGGTCTCACTGATCCGGATCGCTCGGCGCGCGGTTCGCGAACGCGCAGCCGCTATTCGACGTAGCCGGGTCCGTCCCGCAGTTCGCGGCGCATCCGCTCCATGTTCTCGTCGGTGACATACTCGTAGGCCGAGAATCCGGCGCGCGGGTATCGCGGTCGAACGGACATCCGATCGCGGTGCTTGGTGACGAAGTCCTCGAGCGTGCCAATCGGCGCGGCCGGGTGGCCAGCCACCACGGTCAGGGGCGGCACGTCGCGGCTCACCACGCTCCCAGCCCCCACGATCGCGTCGTCGCCAATCCGCACGCCGGGGAGAACGATCGATCCGGCCCCGATATAAACCCGGCGGCCGATGTCGACCCGTCCGATCCGGATGTACCCGGTCCAATGCTTCGTACTGCCGTCGTGAGCCAGGATTCGGACGTCACTCGAGAGGACCGACTCATCTCCGATTGAGATCAGCCATAAGAAGCCATGATCGAACGAGACGTCCCCCAGGTACACGTCGCGGCCTAGCTTGAGGCCCCGTTTGACCAGCAAGGCGGAGCTCGGATACCCGCGCAGCCGGCGCAGCAGGTTGTGCAGCAAGGTCCGTGGCGTTGGCGGCCGCCAGCCCGGGCGCGGCGGAGCCGCCGGGGTCTTGTCGAACGCCACCTCCAGGCTCCGCGGCTCCGTTGTCACGGTCTCTCGATCAGCTCGGCGTCCAAACGAACGGGGCCTCGGACCGCGCGAGATCCCCGCGCTAGCGCGAATGCGAGCGTCCTAAGCGCCTCCATCTGCTCCCGGCGCCCAAAGGCGCGCAGCTCGGCAGAGGCCCTCGGCCGGCGCTGCGCCAGCGCCATGCACCATCCGGCAACATACGCTGCCGAGGCAAGCATCAGGGGACGGTCTCCTAGGCGGCGCGTGGCCGAGATCGCGACCCAGACTGGGTGCTGGCCGATTCCATATGCGCAGGAACCCCAGCGGAACTGGGCCCGGATTGGGCCACTGTGCGCGCCGGTCGGCCGCAGGTGAATTGTGTCGCCGGCAGGACAGGCCACGCTGGCGGTGTGCCATCCGCGCCGGCGCGCTGCGATCTCGTCGATCGTGTCCCACCCGAGCGCTGCAGGCATCGGAGCGATTTGTTCGTAGCACGCCCGCCGATAGAACTTGGCGGCCCCCCGCACATGCTTGGGCGGGCAGCGCTCGCGGCGCTGCTCACCAGTGCGAGGATCGATCAGGCTCAGGTATGGGCCGGCAATGCCGAGGTCGGGGTACTCCAGGAAGACCCGCTCCAGCGTGGCGAATAGGTCGGGACTCAGCACCAAGTCCGCATCCATCTTGACCGCCACGTCCCAGGGCCCCGAGACCTGAGGCAAAGCCCACTGGAACGCGCCCAGCTCGGGCGCGTCGACGAGCCGGTCGCGCGTGGGTTGGCGGCGAGGCCGTCGCAGCAGCCGCACCCTCGGCTGGCGCCCCGCAAACTCTGCGGCCAGCTGCGGCGACCCGTCGCGCGAACCGTCGTCAACCAGCAGCAACTCGTCGGGCGGACGCTGCTGGACGACGATCGAGTCCAGGAGCCGTCCCAGGTAGCACTCCTCATCTTGGAACGGGACGATGCAAGCGATGCGGAGGGTGCCCGTCCGCCGGCTGTTGGTGGCGGTCATCAGCGTGTCGCCGGCCCAGCGGTCTCCGCGGGCGACGGTTCGGTCATCGCCACCCTGAGATGAGACTCGATGGCGAGCTGAGGCGTCGGGCGAGTGCCGGGCTCGTCGTTCGCGCCGGCCGCGAGATGAGGCCAATCGAGCAAGGTGGCGAACAGCTCTGCCAGCTGCCTGCCGTTGGTGTCTATGTCGTAGAAGTCGGCAACGTGGCCGCGCCCTGCCTCCCCCAGCCGACGGCACATGGGCTCGTCGTCAAGCAGCATCTCAAGAGCATCGGCAAGCTCGTCCGCCCTCCCGGGAGAGACCAGCACGCCGGTTTCGCCATCTCGCACGAGCTCGCGGACGCCCGCGATCGCTGTCGTGACGACCGGACGACCGCAGGCCATCGCCTCCATCAACACGGTGGGCACGCCCTCGGAGAAGCTCGGCAAGCAAAACACGGTCGCGGTCTCGTAGTGAGCCTTGATCACATCCTGACCGACGGGACCCGCGAAGTGCACGCGGTCCTCAAGTTCGAGCCTCGCGGACAGCTCCTCGAGAGCCTCGCGGTTGGGTCCGTCGCCCACCAGCTCGAGCTCGGCCTCGACGCCGCGCCTCGTCAGCAGCGAGACCGCCCGCAGCAGCATCGTCTGCGCCTTCTCGGGCACGAGGCGCCCGACGCACAGGATCCGCGCGCGGCGACCACGCGGCGGGTCGCCGACATCGGCATAGGCCGACGGCCGTACGCCGCAACGGACGACGCGCAACTTGGACCAATGGCGCTCCTCCACCAGTGCCATCAGCTGGCTGCGGGCGAACTCACTGATGCATACGACCGCTGCGGCGTCCCTGACCTTCTCGGCAAGTCCGAACCAACGCACGTCCCAGAGCTCGGTGGGACCGTGCATGGTGAAGCTCCAGCTTCGCGGCCCAGCGTTGGCGAGCCGACCAAAATGACTCGCCAGGAGCGCCACGTCGGATGGGACCGCGGCGAAATGAGCGTGAACGTGACGCACGCCGAGCCGGCGCCAGTGCTGCCACGCGGTGAGGGCCTCACCGAAATAGAACACCTGCCAGAGAGTTCCCCGCCACCCGGGGCGTCGCAGCTTGAGGGCCCGCCCGAGCGTGGATGCGAAAGCGCGCGGGTGCCGCACGAGAGCATGCAGGTGAACGCCGGCGACCTGGTTCCAGCGCGGCGGCAGCAGGGCGTACGTCGTCTCAAATGCACGGCGGTCCTGCTCGGTGAGCAGGCTGTGCTCGGAGGCGCGGTGCACCGACGTGGTGGTCACCTCGACGCCGCGCCGGCGCAGCGCCTCGACCTCGCGCAGAATGAAGCTGTGTGAAAGGGCCGGATAGCCCGTCGTGATGTACGCGATCATCCGCGCGATCAACGCAAACCCGCGTGCCGGGCTTCCGCTCGCAAATTCGGTCATCGCGGACTCGTTGGTCCCGCGTGAAAACGATCGCACGAGGCTCGGACTCGTCTTCGCGGTTTGCGCCGCGCGTGCTGCACGCTGAAACCATCCAGCCGGAAGTGGATCCGCGCTGGCAAGAATTCGTGGCGCGCAGCCCGACCGGGCACGTCTTTCACCACGTCGAATGGCTGCGACTGCTCCGGGCCCAGTATCGCTATCCGCTGATTGCACATTGCGTGACCGCCGAAGACGGACAGCTCGTCGCCGGACTACCGTTCGCGCGCGTCACCAGCCGGCTGACCGGAACCCGCCTGGTCGCCGTGCCGTTCTCCGACAGCTGCCCGGTGCTGGTCAATCCAGGCGACCAGGAGGCGCTGGACCTGCTGCTTGACTCGATCCGCACCTACTACGCGGGCTCGGAGACGTGCGTCGAGATCCGCGCTCCGATTGGCGGCTTGCCCAGCGGCGAGCGCTTCTATCGGCACGAACTGGCGCTTGAGCCGGGCATCGCCGCCGTGCAAGGCAACTTCAGCAAGAACGCGAAGCGCGGGGTTGCGCGCGCGAGGCGTGCCGGCGTCGAGGTGCACCGCGCGACGGATGCGGCGGCGTTGAGCTCCTTTTATCGGTTGCACCTCGACACCCGACGTCGGCAAGGGGTCCCGACACAACCAAAGCGATTCATCGGTCGTTTCGCAGGGCTGTTCGAGCGCGATCTCGGCTTTGTGCTGCTCGCGCGTTCCGAGGGCCGCCCCATCGCCGCGGCCGTTTTCCTCCACTTCAATGGCGTCCTGACCTACAAGTACGGCGCCTCGAACCCCAGCCACCTCGACAAGCGACCGAATCACGCGGTCTTCGACGAGGCGATCCGCTGGGGCTGCGAGCAAGCCCACCATACGCTCGACTTCGGGCGCACCGACCTCGACAACGAGGGCTTGCGGTCATTCAAGCGCAGCTGGGGAGCGCAGGAGCGCGAGCTCGGGTACACCCGCATCCCGGCCGCAGATGCGGGCATGGCCCGAAACGGCGTCCCGCCGCTCGTGAGCACGCTGATCTCGCGGACTCCGCCCCTCACGGGGCGCCTGATCGGCGCCGCGCTCTACCGCCACTTCGGCTGAGGCCGCACGATGGCGACGACGGTTCAGGACCTCCACGCCGAGCCCGCGGCCAGCCGTGGCAGGGTGTTAGACCCGTCGTACTACCAGCACGAGCGCTACCTGGCTCGGACCGCGCGCAGCCGCCCCCTGTCGGCCTACTACGCGGTCAAGCCGCTCGATCCCCCGGGCTGTGCAGCTTGGACTGCGCCGGGTGTACGCCTCGCGCCAAGCGAGCCGCGAGTTTCCCGCCTGGCCAATCGAACCGATCCTGGTGGAGCGCCAGCACGACCAGCTGCACGCCGCTCTGCGCGGAGTCGAAGCCGAGCGTTTGCCGATCGTCGGCTTCTGGCCTACGAGCCATGGCTCGGCATGCGTACTCACCCACGACGTCGAGAGTGCGCGCGGGATCGAGAACATCGAGCCCGTGCTCGAGATCGAGCAGCCGACATGGCCTGCGCTCCTCGTGGAACTTCGTCGCCGAGGACTACCCGATCCCCGCACGAACGTTCGACCGGCTGCGCGACGCGGGCTGCGAGGTCGGCCTGCACGGGATCAAGCACGACGGGAAGCTGTTCGCAGAGCCGGGCACGGTTCGAGGCGGAGCTGCCGAAGATCCACGCCTATCTGCGAACGAGTGGGGCGCCGTCGGCTTCCGCTCGCCGGCGACTCACCGCGATGCGGAGTGGATGCACGAGCTCGGCTGCCTGTACGACAGCTCGTTCCCGGACACCGATCCGTTCGAGCCTCAGGCGGGCGGCTGCTGCTCGATCTTCCCCTTCTTCGTTCGGCGACGTCGTCGAGCTGCCGATCACGCTCGTGCAGGACCACACGCTCTGGGAGATCCTTCGCAGCAGCTCGATCGAGCTGTGGCTGAAGAAGGCCGAGTGGATCATCCGCCAACCACGGCCTGGTCAACCTGATCACGCACCCCGACTATTTCACGACGCCCGAACGGTTTGCGCTGTACGACGATTTCCTCGCCTTCATCGCTCGCCGCCCCGGATGCTGGCAGGCGCTGCCCTGCGAAGTCGCGGCCTGGTGAGGGTCGCCCGCTCCCGAGCGCGCTGCGAGCGCACGGCGAGCGGCGCGCGGATCCTCGGGGATCGCGATGGCCGCGCAACCGTGACCTGGGTCCGGGAGCTCGAAGGTCGGATCGTGCTCGAGCCTTGATCGTGCCCAAATCTCTGCATCTGGCGAGCCGGTCGGGCTCGGCGCCAAGAGTCTTGGTCGTGAGCGAGAACGAATCGGTTCCCTCCGACCGGCGCGTTTGGGCGATCAGCACAACTCTCGTGGGGGCCGGTTGTGAGGTCGTCGTCGTCTGCCCACAGGGGGATGAGGGCGAGCGTGCCCAAGGGGAGCGGGCTCTTTTCGAGGTGCGCGGCGGCGTCGAGATCCACCGCTTTCCGCTTCGGTTCGCGGCGGGCGGGCCCCTTGGCTACTTCGGCGAGTACTCCGCTGCGCTGTGGCGCGTGTGGCGAATCGTACGCCGGCTGTCCCGCGAGCGACCATTCGACATCGTGCATGCGTGCAATCCACCCGACTTCATGCTGTTTGCCGCCTGGCCGGCCCGGCGAGCCCGAGCCCAGCTCATCTTCGACCACCACGACCTGACCCCAGAGCTGTTCCAGACCCGATTCGGCGCACGACATCGTCTGCTGCACAAGCTGACGCTGCTGCTCGAGCGGCTGTCGTTCGCAGCCGCTGATGTCGTGCTCGCGACCAACGACTCGTACGCACAGATCGCGCTGACCCGCGGGCACAAGCCCGCGCGCGACATATTCGTGGTGCGAAACGGCCCGGACCTGCGGCAGTTTCGGGCAAGCAGGCCAGATCCGGCGCTGAAACGCGGTCAACCGCTGCTGATCAGCTACGTCGGCGTGATGGCTCCGCAAGACGGAGTCGATCAGGCGTTGCGGGCCCTAGCGCTCGTGCATGCGCGCCGCAGTGACTGGCACGCCGTGCTGGCCGGCGAGGGAGAGGCGCGCGCGGGCCTGCAGCAGCTCGCCGACGAGCTCGGGCTCGCCGGCTCGGTGGAGTTCCCCGGCTGGCTTGACGACGAGCAGATCTCGCGCCTGCTCTCGACCTCCGATGTGTGCCTCGCGCCTGAGCCGCTGACACCGCTGAACGATGTCTCCACGATGGTCAAGATCGCCGAGTACCTCGCGATCTCTCGCCCGGTCGTCGCATACAACCTGCGCGAATCACGCCGCGCCGCCGGCGCCGCTGCCGCCTACGCGGCTCCCAACGACGTTGGCTCCTTCGCCGAGCGGATCACCGAGCTGCTTGACGATCCTGAGCGGCGCGTCGTGATGGGACGGATCGGGCGGGAGCGGGTCGAGCAGTCACTCTGTTGGGAGCGCTCCGAGATCGCGTTGTTCGATGCCTACCGGCGGGCGCTTCGGACTACGAATGGGTCAGCGCAGGCGGCGCGCGCGACGGCGCACGAGCACCAGACGCTGTGGGAGTCCGCGGCCGAGACAGCCTGGGGGAGGTATCTGACCGACGCCGAGCGCCGGCTTCTGCTGAGGGCACTAGATCTGGCCCCACCGGACGGTGAAGCGATGGAAGTCGGCTGCGAAGGCGGAAGGTGGTCGAGGTACCTCGTGGAGCGCCGGGGATCGGCCATCTGTACGGACATCGATCAGGGGGTACTTGAGCTCTGCGGCCAACGGCTCCCCCAGGCCAGGTGCGTGCTCACACACACGGGCAGCGAGCGGTTACCCGCCGGTGACGGCGAGCTCGCCCTGCTGCTCGTCTACGAGGTCGTCCAGGTGACTGACGCCTCCTGGTTTCCGGCCGAGGCCGCTCGCGTCCTACGGCCCGGTGGGGTACTCGCGTTCTCGCATTACAATTCCGCGAGCCTGAGAGCGGTTGCCTATCGCGCGGCGGCGCTCACGGGCGGCAGTCGCAGCCAGCACCGTTACTACCGGGGGCCGTCGTACACGTCGCTGCGCCGTTCGATCGCGCGGGCGGGTTTCGAGATCGTGCACGAGGAGGGCATCGCCTGGGCGCCGTTCACGCGCCAGAGCAATTCGCGATTGATCCCCGTGGCAGCGCGCCTCGAGCGGACACTCGGGCTGCGCCGCCTGGCATCGCTCAGCCCCTGGGTGCTCACACTCGCGCGCCGGGCCTGATCGGCTCGCGCGGGCGAGCGTTGGGCGTGCGATCCTGATCCTGGCGGCTGCGAAACCGCGTCTGTAGTTCGCTCTTACGGACTCGGGCCAGGCGGTTTCCGGTATACGCCCAGCGCGTAGTAGCTCCAGCGCGGTGAGTTCCAGCGGCGCATGAAGTTACCGACCTTTCCCTTGAATCTACGGCCAACGCTCACGAGGCCGCGCCGCATCGCGCGGTCGAGGATCGATCGGCTTTCGCAACGCCAGAACATCGACGGCTGGAAGCCACCCACGTAACCACGAAACCTGACCTCGAGGCCGAGGGCGCGCTCGAACGGTGGCCAGCGGGAGATGTCCATCGCGTTCAGGTTGTGCCACTCGAGCATCGAGGGGGACAATCTCTGCAGCAGCGCAAGGTTGACGCCGCCGAAGTTGGGACAGCCTACGACCAGGGTGCCGCCGGGCTTCAGATACTCGAGGTGGGCCGCCACGACGGAACCGGTGTCGTCGAAGTGCTCGATCAATCCGAGCGAGAAGACGACGTCGAACTGCGGCGTGGGGCGCGTGGGCGCGAACAGGTCGCCCGGCAGGACCTGACCCGGGATCCCCAGCAAGGCAAAGTTACGCCGCGCGAGTTCGATCCCGACCGGCGAGTTGTCAAGCACGCATACGTGATGGCCGAACTCGCGCCAGACGTGGACGAGATAACCACCGGGCGCTCCTCCAACCTCCAGCACCGACAGCGGCGCATCGGAGGCGACGAATCGATCGATCACGTCCAGAATCGCATCGGTGCTCGTCTGCGCTCCCCGGGTGACCTCAGCCGGGAGCTTCACGGCCCGCCAATAGTCATCCCAGTGCTCGGAGTTGGTCAGCGTTTGTGTTGGCGTTCCGAGAACGCGAGTTTCGGGCACGAGTTTGGTGATACCAATCATCGAATATGCACCGCCGTTTCCGCGAAGCGTCCGTATTAACGGCTGCCGGGGCCGCGGACTTCCTCATGATGGCGACGCCGGCTGGGCGACGGCCGCGATCTCCTGCTGGAAGCCCGGACACCGACGAGCGCCCGCTTCCGCCAGGCATAATGCGGCGTTGCATGGGAGCGCCCGGGCCCTTGCCCGCACGTGTCCCGAATCGAAGTTCGTTGGGGGTGAGAACTTGACCATCGCAGCTGAGCGCAACCCACGCCGCGGCGCCCCTGGCAAGCGTCTGTTGATCCTGGGTCCGATCAACACTCCGCACACCGAGCACCTGGCGATCGGGGCGCAGGAGCGCGGATACGAGGTCTTCGTCGGCGGCGAGATGTGGGACGGGCCACCGCGTCCGAAGCTTCCCGAGCACGGCATCGAAGTATCCGTTCGGACCTGGCCGACAGCTCGCTGGGTGCGGGATCTGATGGCTCGCGTGCGCCCTGCGGTCGTGCACGCCAACTGGTTTCCGAGCGCTTCCGTGTGCCTTCTCTATGGCGCGGCGCCGATGGTCGCCATGGCTTGGGGATCCGATGTCTACCGCGCCGGCCCACTGGATCGAGTCATGAACCGCTTCGTCGCGCGCTTCGCCGGCGCTGTCATGGCGGACTCGCTTGACCTGCTCGACCGGCTGCGCGCATTGGGAGCACCAGCCGAGCGTTGCGTACTGCTCAATTGGGGGATCGATCTGCAGGCGTTCTCGCCTGCACCGGAAGGACGCGTGGCGGTGCGCCGGGAACTCGGACTACCGGACGCGCGGATCATCCTTAGCCCCCGGTCGTTGCGCCAGATCTACAATCCGCGCACGATCGTCGACGCCTTCGAGTTGCTGGCCGACCGGCATGACGATGTGCACCTGGTCCTCAAGCACATCCATGCGGATCGGCCCGACCTCGGTCCGCTCCGGTACCCCGATCGGGTCCACGTGGTCGGATACGTCCCGTACGAGAGGATGGCTGATTACTACCGTGCCGCCGACGCCTGCGTGTCGATTCCCTCGAGCGACTCCTCGCCCCGTTCCGTCTGGGAGGCCATGGGCTGCGGGGCACCTTGCGTGCTCTCGGATCTTCCCTGGGTGCACGAGCTGATTCGCGACCAGCGCGAAGCTCTGGTAGTCGCGGTGCAGGCCGGTGCCGTCGCCGCAGCGATCGAGCGACTCCTCGAGGAACCTGATTTCGCCGCCCAGCTCACGGCGCGGGGGCGTTCTCTGGTCGAGCATCATCGCGACCGTGAGCTCGAGCTCGATCGCCTCGCGGACGTCTATGAGCGCCTCGCCAGAGAGCAGCCCGGAAACTCTCGGCCGACGCGAGCGCTGCAGGCGACTGCGGCCAAAGCCGGCAACGCAACCGCAATCGCCAGGCGCCGCTTGGCAAGCGGTCGCGGCGCACGCTAAAGTTCAAGCCGCCGCCGGGCGCCGCGCCTGACTGAGAATACGCGCCTACTCGATGACGCTGGCCGCCCGCCGCGCGCGAGCACGTCGAATGATGATAGCGTCAGACACGCCGCGAACCGTGCTGTTCAGTTCCCCGCCGAGGGTCAGCCGTGCCGAAAGCGCGATTCCTGCAGCGACGAGCACGACTCGCACGGCCAGCGTGCTTGCATCCAGTGCCTGCGCGCGCGAGTCGGGCAGCATCGTCAGCGACACGGCCACGAAGCCGGTGACCACGATGAGCGCGCCGAGCAGCTCCCGCCACCGATGCGGCACCTGGTAGTGACGTTGACTTCCCACCATCAGTGCGGCGAACCACGCCACCGAGGTGCCGGCGGTGGCAATTCCGGCGCCGACGATGCCGAGCGGCGGGACCAACACCAGCGCAAGCGCGAGGTTGCACACCCCCGCTAGTGCGCTCAGCTTGGCCGTCGTTCGCGTCTGCTCGGCGATGAACAGGCCCGGCGCAAACATGTACATGCCGGCGAACAGCGCCGAGATGACAAGGAAGGGAACCACCGACGTTGCCCTCTGGTACTCCGCGGCGGCCAGGATGCGGATCAACGGGGTAGCCATGATCGTGAGCACGACGAAGGCCGAGAGCGCAATGGCGGCAAAGATGCGAAAGATTCGCGCTAGGTCGGCCGGCGTCGACGGATCATCTTTGCGCGAGAGGATGAGCGGCCACATGGCTCCCTGAAAGCCCGCCAGCAGCAGCGAGACGATCGCCGCCAGCCGGTAGCCCACGCCGTACACTCCGACGTCGGATAGGGAGCGCATGTGCTGGATGACCATGCGGTCGGCGTATAGGTTCAGGAACAGACCGGCAGAAGCGGGCACGAGCGGCGCCGAGTAGGCAACCATCTGCCGCCACTTACGAACGTCAAAGTGCAGCCGGAAGGTTCCGCGCGTGGCGATCAGCACGTAGCCCAAGGCGACCGCGGACCCGGTCAGCTGTCCGAGAATCGCCCCCTCGACGTCGAGCTGCGCGCCGAAGACCAGAACGACCGAGGTCAAGGCGGTGATGATCGCGTTGATCACCGATGCCGTCGCGAACGCCGCGGGGCGCAGCTGCCAGCGCAGCTGCGCTTGGGCAATCGCCAGCAGTCCCTGCACGCACATCCACGCCGACGCGACCCTCAGGAGGGAGACCTTGACGCCGGTCCCGAGCAGGATGTGGGAGATCGGTGTGGCGAACAGCTCGACCACGATCGCGAAGGCGGCGTAGGCGCCCGTCGCGAACCACAGCGCCGTGGATGCGTAGCTGCGAACCCGGGCAACGTCCGGCTCCCCACCGGTGTACCGACCGACTGCCTGGTAGATCTCCAGCGCCACGGTCCAGCCGACGAGCGTTCCGGTGAGGATCAGCAGATCGAACGCGCCGTATTGGCTGGCCGTGAAGTGGTGCGCGTAAAACGGGAACAGGAAGAACGAGATGCCGCTGCTTAAGGCGGCCGGCAGGGCATAGATGGCGCTGTCGCGGAAGAAGCGGCGGACCACGAGAGACCAGGGCTACCAGTTGGTGGGGGCCGCGGCGCGGGGGACGCCGACACGGGCACCCACCGGGGGGGCCGGCTGCTCGGGGGCATCCCGCACCCGATATCCCACCGCGGACTGGGAGCGTCTCACGCCCTGCTCTGCGATCGCAGCACGCAGCACGCCCGCGAGGTCACCCGCGAGTTTCCGACGCGAGAAGCGGCGCAGCACTTCGTCACGAACGCCGTGGTCCACCGCAAGCGTTCCACGCTCCCAGTCGGCGATCAGGCGCTCCAGAGCGCGCGCGACCTCCGCGGGCTCCCGAGCATCGACGCACTCGCCGGCACCGAGGTCCGCGACTAGGCGGTAGGCGAGATTGTCCGGGTCGGCCACGCAAAGCACGGGGCGACCAACCGTGAGGTACTCATAGATCTTGCCTGATGATCCCGGGTGCCCGGGCGGCAAGGAGAACAACAACACGGAAGCACTGGCCATCTCGGCAACTGCCAACTCATGGTCGACATAACCAATGAATTTGATCGGTAGCCCGTCTAGCTTCGCACGATCGAGGCTCGCGTGGCCGACCATTCGCAACTCAAAACTACTGGCGTCCAGCGTCCCGCTTGCAATCAGGCTGCGTACCGCCGCGAACACCGGTGCGCCGTCGTGCGGCCCATACAACGAGCCGATGTAGGAAAGGCGGAAGCGGGTGGGGTCGGACGCGGACGCGAGTACGGAGTCGAGCTCAAGATCGTCGGGATCGACACCATTACGGATGATCACACGACGTGGGTCGTCAGCCGACAGGTCAAGCAGATGGACGCTCTCATCGACCACCGTCGTGTAGGAGGCTTCCGCAATGATCGTCCGCTCAAGGGCGGCGCTCGCGCGGGGCATGGGTGGGAAAGCCTCGTTTGCGAGCGGATGAAGCGACCAACCGTCGCGGAAGTCCGCCACCCACGGAAGCCCGGTGAGGCGGTGGACGATCAGAGCCGCCAGATGGGCCGTCGTCGGCGACGACGTGCTGTAGAGAATGTTCGGTCGCTGCTCGCGCACAGCACGCAATCCATGCCAGACCGCCGCTGGAAGCCACCCGACCAGGCCGTCGGGCCAGAGAATCTCATTGACCAACCTCGTTGGAAGCCGGGCTCTGCGTAGCAGGCCGTCGAGCTTCCATTGCGCGTGCTGGAGCGGCAGCGCGTGTGCCCTCAGGACAACCGTTCCCGGCGGTATGTCTCGGTCCAGGCTCGCGTCACGCAAGAAGAACCCGCGCGCGCCTCCGGAGACAACCGTCGAGTCGAAGCCTTCTGCCGGTAGGTACTTGACGTACTTGAGTGTGCGCTGCACTCCGCCCCCCCCGAGCGGGGGAAAGTAGTACGCGAACATCAGGACTCGCTGACGCTTGTCAGAAGTCTGGATCGTCATCTTGCCCACGGTGGATCGACCCTCTCTCCCGCAGTCACGTGGCGACTGCCGGGTGTGATTTGCCCGCCTGCGGGCGGTTGGATCTCGGCGCCGGCGATGATCACCCCGGCCCATGTCCAGAGCAGGAGCTGCGTGAAGTTCTGACTCAACGGATCGACAGCAGCTATGACTAGAAAGCACACCGTCAAGGCAAGCAATCCGAGTCTCCACGGCCGCAGCTCGGGGGATCCGCGGCTGAAGATCGCGCCTCCGAGCCCCCACAGCAAGGCTACGAGCCAAAGACACGCACCCACCAAACCCAGCTCGACCGCATAGCTGAGGTAGCTGTTGTGCAGAGCCCCGGTTACGCCGCCTCGGCTCGTGACCCTGAGTGCACCGTTACCGGCCCGGGAGTTGTCAAACTGCACGTTTAGCGCACTCGGGTACCCCGTCAGGGGGTAGGTGCGAGCCAGTTGGAAGTAGTCGGTGGCGGTGTTGGCGTAATTGTTCCAGCCAAAGCCAAACAGCGGCTTGGCCTCGATCATGCGCAGCGCCGCAGCTGTCTGGTTCTGCCGGTCCCAGACGGGATACAGATCATGCAGACGCGAGGAGGACGCCGCCCCGAGCGTCGGAGACAGCGCAAGGACCGTAGTCACCACCACGGCGCAGGCCGCGGCGGCCGGTATCAACCATCGCCGCACTTCGCGGGCATATAACGCGACCGCCACGCCCCCGGCCGCCGTGCCGATCCACACCCCCCGCTCCAGGCTAAGGAAGCTACCGAACAGCGCGACGACGGCCACCGCAGCCGCGATCCAGCGCCAGCGACCGCGCCACTGGAAGAAGGCGATGATCGCGGCGACCGCGCACGCGTAGCAGCCGAAGCCCTCGGAGACGACGGCGGCGAACGGACCCACTGCCTCGGCGATGCCTCTGGCAACGTCCACATGATGGATGTACCGAGGAAAGACCATGGCTTGTGGGCCGATGGTCTCGAAGATCGCCGTGAGACCCAGGTATGCGCCCAGCCCCACCAGCGTCGCGAGCAGCCAGTTTCGCTCACGAGGCCCGGCGAAGATCGCCGGCGCCACGAGCAGCATCAGGAAGGGGATCACGCCGAGGCGGTCGAGCAGGGCAAAAACGGTCACCTGACTGCCCAACGTGCCGGCCAGCGTGGCTGAGGCGGTCGCATAGACCACCGTGGCGAGCAGCAGAAGATGAACAGCTCTCAGCTTCAGGTGGGGAAGCCGGGCCGCACCAGGCGACCGCAGCAGCAGCGCGAGCAACGCGCCCAGCACGAGGATGCGGTCGGGCACAAACGGAAACCCGGGCAGCCCGAGCTGGGTCCAGTTACCCGAGAAGGTCGTCAGCGCGATCGCTCCGCAGAGCATTAGCGCGGGCGGCAGCTCCCACAGGATTGCGCCGAGCAACAACAGCAGCAGGAGCGCTGCGCCAACGATGAACAGCAATTCGCCGTGCAGTAGCTGCGGTGCCCGGAGATGGATCAACCCCAGCGCGGCGCCGCCCAAGCAGACCCACATATACCACGGGACGCGCCAAGGAAGCCGACGGTCGATCGCGCCCATGTCTAGAGTCCCCGGCGCGCCTCAGGCGCCTGACCCGCCACGCTCCGGTGGACTCGTGAGGCCTGATCGTTCCCTCCCGCGGTCATGTGCACCGGGGCTGACGGGACACCGGCAGCAGGCTGTTGCCGCTCGGTTGCAGCAGGAATCCGATCGAGGCCGAGGATGGGGATGGGATGACGGGCTTACCGTTGACGTTCACCTGCACCGAGGCGTTGCCGAGCTTCAGCAGAAGCCTGCTGGCGGTCTCGGTGGGGATCGTCTGTCCGGGACTGAAGGTCTGCCCCGGGATCAGCTTGGCTCCCTTGCCGTTTACGAGACAGACCCAGACCCGCTTGGTCGCCACCAGCTGAAGCGTGACCGTCTGCGGCCTGGCAACGAACGGCGCTGGCATCGCATGGCGTCGATGACTCTGAGCTCGGCGCGAGCCGGCCACTCGGGAGTCGTTCGCCAGCGATCGGGCCGGTTGGCCGGTGTTGGCCTTGGTGCGGCTGTGCACGCCGTACAGCACGGCCACGATCGCTACCAGCACGAGCCCGATCAGGGCCGGGCTTCGGAGCAGGAGACGGCCGGCAGCTCGCCCGCGATCGCGGCCCTCCCGCTGTGCCGCGCGCTGCACGCGGAGGACGGCGATCGCGCCGCCGATCATAAGGCCGGCGACCAGTCCGACGAATCCAAGCAGCTCGATCTTGTGAGTTCGATCGCTGGTGGCGCTCACCGCGCCTGCGAGCGGCGTGACGAGGTTGACCGCCGTCGCCGGCTGCGCCACAAGGGCCTGCGTGTATGCCGTCGACAGCGCGCTGGCGCGGGCCAGCGCGGTATCCGAATCGGCTTGGGCCTGAACCAGCCTTGAGTCGTTCGGGGCGGCGATTCCAACCTGAGCGTCCTGGGCCTGGATCCGCGCGACGCGAGCCCTCGCGTGAGCCACCACGCTGGCCTGTGCTTGATACGCGCGATAGAGCGCTGGCGCATCGCTGGCGAAGTTGCTGGCGCTCTCGTGGGCCACCAGCGCGCTCGCCGCCGCGTTGGCCAGGCTGATGGCTGCAGGAGCCGTGGGTCCCGAGGCGATGACGTTGATCGCCGCCCCGTCGGGAACCGGGGTGGCGGTGATGCGCTGGGCGATCACGAGCGGGCTCAGCTTCGTCTTTCGATGAATCCTCGCGAGCACAGCGTTTGCCGTGATCTCCCGACTGAAGGTGGTCGCCAGCGTCGTGGCCGACTGCACAAAGGTCGAGAACCCCGCTGAGTTCGGATTGATGTTGGCGCCGACCTCGAGCGTCGAGGCGGCGGTCCAAGTAGGTGTGCGCGTCAATCCGACCGCAACGCCGGCGGCCGCGAGCAACACCGCGAGGAGAACCACGAGCAACTTGTTCCGAGCGATCGCAACGACGACGAGGCTCTGCGACTGAGCCGGAGAGAAAGGATCGGCCGGCAGCTGGTTTTCGCCCGAGTCGGCGTTCGGGGTGGTAACCGCCATACACCCCACCAACGGGCCCTCGCCTCAGAACCTTTCATCGGCCCGAACGGCTTCAGGGGCGTGTGTGTAGGTTCATGTTGAGGACTTGGAGGTGGTTCCAGGGGAAGGCGGCCATGAGTTGCCAGGGGTATTGGTTGTGGTAGAGGTTTTGCAGGATGTTGGAGGGGGGCGTGGTGGGGTCTTGGGCGATGAAGGCGATGATCGGGGAGTGGTCGCGGATGATGATTCCGTAGCGCTGGGCGGCTTGGGCGATGATGCGCGTGAGTGGCGGTAGCTGCAGGCTGTCTAGGTTGAGTTTGGGGTCGAGCCGCAGGCGGGCGCCTTCGGGTAGCGAGTTGGGGCTGGTCGAGGTTCCGTCCTGGCGTTTGGCGGGCGACGCGAACGCGCCTTGGCGCACGTTCGGCACGACCAGCGCGAGGGCGTGGTTGATCTGGCCGGCGGCGAGCTCATTGTTGGTCATCGCGCCGCCGACGATCGGCAGCGACGCGGCTGTCACGCCCCACCAGTCCTTGGCGCCGGGCCACGCGTCGGGTCCGTACACGCCGCGGTTCGAGGACACATTGCGCATCGCGCCGCCCCACTCGGCGTGCCACCCGTCGGGCTGGCGGGTGAGCCCGAAGAACTCCCACATCCGATCGGTGCTCGGCTGCCAGACGGCGAGATCGTGATCGCCGGATGACGGCTGCGCCGCGGCCGGCAGCGGTACCGCGCTCCACGCCGCTGCCAGCGCGGCGTCATCGGGAGCGTGATCGAGCCGGACCGCGACCGTGGCCTGAGCGGCCGGGACGGTGACGATCGTCACACCGTCGTGCGAAGCATTGATCCACGGCCCGTTCTTCGCCCGCAGCTCAGCACTCACGATCCCCCCCAACTCCGACACCATGCCCGCCGACCCCGGATCCACCGGCGCATCAACCGCCAACCGCACATTCCAAAAACTCACCGGCGAAAAAAAGTCAACCGGCCCAGGCGCAGACGGGCCCGGCAACGGAGGTCCCGGCGGGAGCGGGCCCGCCGGCGGGGGCCCAGAAAGCGGAGTGCCGGGAGGCCGGGGGGCCGATGGCACGTGCGTCCCCAACGAATCTGGCTGCCCTGAGAGGAGCGGCTTTCGCGCCGGGGCTCTGACCTTGCGCCTGGGCACGCGGCGCCCTGCCGTCGGTCGACGCGCCCCGCGCCGCCTCGAGTGATGGCGCTGGTGCGTGTTCGCCGCGTGCCTACGCGAGCTCGGCGGATGAGCCCGCGACGAACTTGGCGTCACGACCCCGGTGGTAGCGGCGACCGCCCCGAGCACGAGCGCAAGCAGGCGACGATTGAGTCGAACCGGCAGGGCCACATGCGGTGCATCGGCCGGCTTGTCGTGGAGAATTGACCGTCTGGATTCGAGCTGGACGGTTGTCCATTCGGCCGCGCGAGGGCGCGGTTCGGGCGTGCCCGTGCCCGTCCCGGATCCTGAGTGCTATCGAACCTGGGCCGCGGGTACGCCGCCCGCGACCACCGGGTCGGCCCCGACGTGGGCCGGCCGCTCGGTCATGTCGCCGAAGAGCGGCGCTCCCATCGTGCTCAGCTGCACCGGTTCTCCGCCCCGCTCCATCGAAGTCCGAGCGGCTTCGAGCACACGCACGATCTCGAGTCCGAGTCGGCCGCTGGAGCGTGGCTCCTGTCCCGTGTGAATCGAATGCGCCAGATCGGCGAGCTCGAGCGAGAGGGGTTCGGCGGCCTCGATTCGCGGGACGACGATATCGCCGGTCCGGTAGGTGAGCTGGTACTCGCCAAAGGTCGCCGGCGCTTCGACTTGCGAGAAGTCGAGTCCGCGGTCGTAGATGCGCACCGCCTCGTCGGAGGAGGTGTCCTCATACTGCACCATCCGCTTGGAGCCGACGACTACCGTCTGGCGGAGCTTGCGTGGTGCAAGCCACGAAATCTGGACGTTAGCCGTCGCGCCGCCCATGAAGTTGAGCGTCAGGAACGCCGTCTCAGGGACGCCCTCCTGGAACACGCTCTGTCCCGACGCGGTGACCTGAACCACGGGCCGCTCCAGCCAGTAGAGCAAGATCGAGACGTCGTGTGGAGCGAGGTCGGTGATGACGCCGTCGCTCTGATACAGGCCCAGGTTCATCCGTGAGGAAGTTATGAAGTGGACGTCTCCGAGCTCGCCGGACCTGATCAGCTGCCAGACCTTGTTCACAGGTGGGCTGTATACGAAGGTGTGCCCAGGCATCAGGATGAGCTCGGCCTCGTCGGCCAGCTGCACGAGATGCTCAGCGGCCTCGCACGTGGTGGCGAGCGGCTTTTCGACCAGAACGTGCTTTCCCGCCTCGAGCGCGCGGCGCGCGAGGTCGTAGTGCGTGCGCGGCGGCGTGGCGATCGCGATCGCATCGATTCGCGGGTTGCAAAGGAAGAGCTCAAGATCCTCCGCCACGGGAACGCGGCGGTAGCGGCGCGAGAACTCGGCCGCACGATAGGGATCGTGCTCGCAGAGCCCCGCCAGGCGGAATTCGGGGCGCTCGAGAATGTTCCGCACGAGGTTCGGTCCCCAATAGCCGAAGCCGACCACGACGATGCTGAGTGATGATCCGATGATCGCTTCGTCTCCTGTCCAGTTGCTCCCCGGTCAGCCGCGGCTTGGACGCCAGCGAGGGGGTGCCACACCAACGGCCTTGCGCCGCGTGCGCTTTCGCGTGCCGAGTCAATACCTGCGTGCGCCGATCTGCGAAGAGGTCACCCGGCGTTGCGCCCCCGCAACAGGACCCAGGGTGTGCGCACCACGATCGACAGGTACAGCCCGATCGAGTTGCGTTCAACCCAGGCGATGTCCAGCGCGACCATCTCCCGATAAGTGCGACTGCTACGTCCGCTCACCTGCCACAGCCCGGTGAGTCCGGGTTTTGCCTCGAAACGACGGTCGTACTGCAGCGGATAGATCTCCGCCTCATAGGGCACGACGGGACGTGGCCCGACGAGCGACATCTCACCGCGAAGCACGTTGAGCAGCTGCGGAACCTCGTCAAGGCTGGTGCGGCGCAGGAACCGGCCGACCCGCGTGATCCGGTCGTCGGCCACGAGCTTGTACAGGCTGCGGCGCCCGCTCGAGTGCTGCTGTTCAGTCCCCCAGATCAGCTCCTCAATGTAAGCGCGATGCACCGCAGGATCCGCTCCGTTACGCATCGTCCGGAACTTGTAGACGGTGAAGGCGCGCCTGTGGAGACCAACCCGTCGCTGACGGAAGACCGCCGGACCCGGAGACTCCAGCCGTACCGCGCTCGCAGCGAGAACCAGCATCGGTGCGGTGATGATCAAGGCGAGTGTCGCGATCACGATGTCGAGCCCGCGAACCGCCGCGCGGGCGTACACGCTCTGCTCAGAGCGGCCGGGCGTCTGCACGCTCCCACGCTGCGCGGAGCCAGCCACCGAGAGCGTCGGCGCCGAGGAAGGCGCGGCATCGCTTTCGCTCCCCGAGCTGCTCACGGCTGAGCAACGAGCGACGGACGCGGCGACTTCCGTTCCCCGCGGTGGCGCGAGCTGAAATCACGCCCGATCCACGACGAGACGGCGATCTATCGCACGCCGAGTCGGATAGCATCGGCGCCGGATGCTCGCTGGGCTCTACGATCCGTGCGGGCGAAGCGCAGGCGCCGATGTGGCCCGGCGAATCCGACATGCGTTCGGCCCGGAGGCCGAAGCGCGCGCCCGTTTCATCGGTCCGCTCGCCGTGGTGTCCGATCGGTTCGACGCTGCAGGCGCCGCGGAGACGGCGGGATGCGCCCTCGAGGGCTCCATCTACAACGAGCGAGCGCTCGCCGAGGAGCTCGGAGCAGATCCGCGCGCTCACCCCGAGACGCTGCTCGCGCGGGCGTACGAGCGCTGGGACGAACGCATGCTCGGCAGGCTGCGCGGTGGCTTTGCGCTGGTCGCATGGAGCGAGGGCGCTGGCAAGATCCTGCTCGCCCAGGACCAGGTTGGCTTCGGAGCCCTGTTTCTGCGCCGTAACGACCCGGAGCTCGTGTTTGCCTCGGAGGTGCATCATCTGATCCGGCTCCTACCTCGCACGCCGGCGCCGGACGAGATCGCGCTCGTGCGCTGGCTGGCGTTCGAATACCTGTACGACGGGCTCACCCTGTTCGACGGCGTCCGGCGCCTCGGCGCCGGACGCCGGATCTCGATCGCCGACGGACGGCTCGACGAGGGCCAATACTGGGCGCCGACATACGAGCCGCCGCTGGAAGGCTCACGACTCGAGATTGCCGCCCAGCTGAAGGACGCGCTAGTCCGTGCCGTCGAGCTGCGCACCTGCGACGCCGGCTCCGTTGGCATCACCCTTAGTGGCGGCTTCGATTCATCGGCGGTGGCGGCGGTTGCGGGCATGGTCAAGCCGGATGATCAGGAGCTGTACGGCTACTCGACGGTCTTCCCAGACGATCCGGAGATGGACGATCGCGACTATCTCGATCTGCTCGCCGCCGCGCTCCCGCTGACCAACGTCCGCTACAAGGTGGAGCCCGGCGGCGCGCTCGAGGTGGCGCTGAGCTACCTGCGCGACTGGCGGCTGCCGACCACCGGGCCGGGCTGGGTGACCGAGCTTCCGCTGGTGCGACGCGCAGCCGCAGACGGCATCGAGGTAATGCTCGACGGTCAGGGGGGTGACGAGACATTCGGCCCGGCCCCCTTTCTGGTGGCCGATCGGATCAGGGCCGGGCGGCTCGTCTCGGCAATCGATCTGATCCGCCACGGGTTTCCCAAAGCGGGAGCGGGGGCCCCGTGGCGACCCACCGGCCGTCTGCTGATGCATTACGGGCTGCGGCCCGCGCTGCCCCATGCCGTCTACTCCACGCTGCGCAGGCTCAGAGGCCCCGAGCGACATTCGCCGCACTTCCTGAGCGAGCGCGCGTCGGCGCTGCTCGCCCACAGCGGGGACGATCTAGCTTGGACGAGGGGCGCGCACGAGCCACGCTGGTGGCTGAACCTGAGGCAACTGATGATCGACGATCGCGAGGCGGCGGGACTCGGGGATTTCGCCCGTCAGCGGACGCGTTGGGTGGGTGTCGAGGCGCGGCCGCCGCTGTTCGATGTCGAGTTGATCAGCACGGCGCTGCGCGTGCCGCCGGAATTCCGGTTCGATCCCTATTTGGACCGGCCGATAGCCCGCGAGGCACTGGCAGGGCTGCTACCGGACACAATCAGGCTGTCGCATCGCAAGAGCAACCTCGCGCCCTTGTACCACCGCGGCCTCACCGGCCCCGACCTGCCGTTGATTCGCCAGCTCCTGGCCGGTGATCGGCTCGAGATTGCGCGCTGGGTGCGCCCCGAGGCGGTGCGTTATTTGACCGACCACCCTCCGCCCGTCCGCGGAGACAACTGGTACCAGTGGCTCAACGCCATCTGGGGATGCGTCACGGCGGAGTGCTGGTTGCGCTCGCTTTCTGACCCGTTGTTTGCCGAGCAGACGCTGGCCGGGCCGTTGGCTGCGGGCCTCGACTACTCCGAGGTTCGCTGAGCGTTTCAGCGTGAGCTTGCGCCAGCGCGCCGATGCTGGTGAGCAGATTTTCCACTAGCACTTTCCTCGCACCAACCTTTTCCGTCCTTGATCCTCCCCGCGCGCAACTCTAGTCTCGAATCATCTCAATCACCTGTTTGGAGGTAAGGGTGGACAAGAGCGTTGACAAGCCGAAGACCGAGTACGAGAAGCCGACGATCCACGACTACGGGAGCCTCCAGGATCTGACGGCGTCACAGACGACAGCCGGCGTTACGGACGTCCCCAAGGGCACTCACGGTCCGACCGTATTTAGCTAGCCCGTAGGCAGCCTGCACAGGCCGGGACGAGCCTCGGCAGTTTGCCGGGTTCTCCCGACTCCGATCGACGAGCAGCCGCCCGCGCCCGGTGTGGTCCACGTTTGCGGCCTCGGTCTAGAGCTCGGCCAGGACTTCATAGGAGCCCTGCGAGTCGGGGAGCAGAGGCCAGCCGCAGTACTCGACCCAAGCGTGGGCTTTGAACTCTTCCCCGGGCTGGATGCCGATCAGCAGCGCCGTGTCGATGCCCCGGCGTGCGAGCAGAGCCGTGAGCACCAGCGACTGCATCAGACAGCGGGCGTCAGCCGGGAAGAGCCTGAGGGTACGTTGCACCGCACGTGCGAGCCGGGCGGCACGCATGTACGTGGGCGCTGTTTCAGGTGGCGTGGCCGCGCCGCCGCGCGCGTCTCTCAGCGCCGCGAGTGCGCTCGGGAAGTCATTCGTTAAGAGCTGCAGGCGGACTCGGCAGTAGATCGCGAGGATCTCTGCAGAGAGCTGCACCTTGCGCTTCGCAGACAGCCCCCGAAGCAGCTCCGGCGGCAACTCCGAAACGTGGACGGCATCCATCCGCACGCGCGCGAATCAGTGCGGGCTGCTCAGAATGATCAGGCCGCGCTGCTCGAGCTCGAGGCAGAAGTCGCAGAGGTCGTTGGCGGCCTCCCGAAGCGCGAGCCCGTGCTGCTTGGCCAGCGCCGCGGCGGCCTGCTCCACACTTTCCGATTCCCTGAGCAGCTCCAGCATGAAGCTGGCGCTGGTATTTATGCCGTGGTACTGCCCGGTGTTGAGGTTGAGAATCACGGTCTCGGCCACGAAGCTCCGGTAGACCACATTGTCGGGAATCTCGGCGCGCGCGCTGAGGATCTCGTCCCTCATATGCAGTTCAGAAGGCATGGCGGCTCCCTTTCTCTCTACTCGATCGTGGCGTCACGGAGGTGGCGAAGCCCCGACTCCTGTCCCACCATCGATCCTGAGTTACACCTTCTTCCACCTCGACTCGGACTCTAAGACGCATCGCAGCCTCCGCGCCCCTCAATCCCCCAGCGGGCTGCTAGACCCTGTGGCGTGGGCTGCCCGTTTCACGGGTTGCTGCCGGGCTGAGTAGGCCGGACGCTCCTGATATGGACGTCGGTTTGTCAAGTCGGCAGCACAAAAGGCCCGTCTGAGCGGGTCTTTTTGTTGGTCGAGGGGGCGGCGGGTTCGGGCGTGTGCGCGACGCGCGGTCAGCCTGATATGCGCGGGTTGGCTACCGCAGGACCGGGTTTCGTCTCAGAGCCCGCCGTCTAGGACCGGGTGTCACCGACGGTGTGGTCGGCTGCCCATAGCTGTGTCACGGATGCTCTGGCGCGAAGGGCCCGGCGCCCGCCGCCTCCTCGACCAACGCGTGCTGTGTGCTCGGGGTCAGTCGGCGGTCGCGACCGCCCAGCAGAAGCCGGCGAGCTCGCGCGCGGCGGCGACGGCGATGATCGTGCGGCGCTTGCCGCGCTGCTCCATCCGCGTGCCAGACGTGGTGCAGGCGCCGCTGCGCCTTCCATGAGAGCGCGACGATCTCGGGCTCGCCGTCGCGCTGGCGGCGGGCGAGGCTGCCCGCGACCCTGGGTGGGCGGCGGTAGTGCCAGGCGGCCTCGACGAGCAGCCGGCGGGCGTGCTGGCTGCCGGACTTGGTGATCGGCCCGCGCCGCCGCCGCTCACCGGAGGAGTGCTCGGACGGGCACGACGCCGAGATAGCTCATGACCTGCGCCGGGTGCCGGAAGCGACCGAAGTCGCCGATCTCCGCGCACAACCCGGCGGCGGTCAGGGTGTCGATCCCGCGCAGACACATCAACCGCCGCGCGGTCTGTCGCCCACGGCGATCGGGGCAGCGCCCGGGCGATCTCGATCTCGAGCTGCTCACGGCGGATCATCAACGCGCTCGACCGCGCCGCGATAGTCCTCAAGCGCCCGCTGCGACGCCGGCTGCTCGAACCGGACGCCGGCCAGCCATCCGAGATGCGCCTGGGTCCAGTTGGCCTGCGGCCCGTCGAAGCGGACCTCGTGACGCAGCAGCAGCTTCGCCAGCCGATGCCGCGCGCGCATCAGATCGCCGCGCAGATCCTCGCGCGCACGGACCAGGTCACGCAGCGCCTCCTCCTCGACGCTGGGGACCGCCACCCGGTGCAGCTCGCCGGCCGCCAGCAACCGCACCAGCCGCTGCGCGTCGCGGCGATCGGTCTTGACCCGATCAGCTCGGCCCGCGCGGGATCAACCCCGGCGCACACACCAAACAGTCGACGCCCGACCGCCTCCAGCTTGCGCGCGAGCACGAACCCCGTCGGCCCAGCCTCATAGGTCGCGCGCACCGGCCCCGGCAACCCCGCCGCGAACGCCAGCGACCTCGTCGCTGCGCCCCGGCAGCCGCTGCAACCGACAACTCGCCCGAGTCGCGATCGAGCATCGCGGCCACCACGCCGCTGACGTGCACATCGAAGGCCGCCCAGGTCTTAGCCTGCGCCATGTCGGCACCCCCATGATTGCGGTCGGGGCCCAGGCCACCCCTGGACCCTCAACCCGCGCATCTCATGCGCGGGTGCCGACCCTCACATCACCACCGGACGCCGGACCGACCGGCCATACGGTCTAGCCGAGCGCGTTCGCGACCTGCCGCTCGACGGCACCGGCCAACTCCGCGGCGCTCAGACTCGCGGGCGCGATCAGCTTGAAGGCGGGTACGGTGGCCGCGATCCGAGCGCACGTGTGCAGCTGTATCGTGAGCCGCGCCGGCGTGCTCATGTGGGGCATGAACGTCGCGCCGAGCAGGTCCCGCGGATCCGGTGGGTCGGTCCGCTCGAACGCGACCCGATCGACCCGCCCAGAGCGATGGAGGAAGAAGACCGCCCCGAGCGGCAGCGGTCCGGGCATATTCGCGACCTCGACGTGGACCTTGTCGCTCGTCCCCACGGGTCTTCCCAGCCGAGCCAGTTGGCCCGGCGATAGAAGCTCGAGCTGCTCGCCCGCGACATTGGCCATCGGTACACCCGGGTGCGCCATCACGATGCCGTCTCTGCACTCGAGCGAGAGCACGTCGTCGGTCAGCAGCGGCGCGCCCCGGACCGTGAGCTGCGTTGCCAGCGATGTCTTGCCGGTTCCCGACGGTGCGATGAACGCGATCGCGCGGCCGCGCAGCGCGACGGCGCTCGCGTGCAGGAGCTCAAACCCCTGCAGCGTGGCGGCCAGCGGCAGCGCCTGGGAACACAGTGGACGCTGCCATCGCCACGCCGGCGCCCCCAGTCGGCCGCAGCAGATCACCGATCCGTCACGCGCAACCCTGTATGTGCCGTGCCCCGGCGCCTCGATCCAGTAGGCGCCGTCGTGCACGCGCACGACCCGCATTCCGAGCGAACCGTCGCGGTGGCGCCGCTCGAGCAGCGTGGCACCGTCGCGCGCGAGGGACGTGACGCGTTCGAGGGACCTGATCTCGAGCGTATGGCGGTCTGGCGCCGGCGGTCCCGCCGCGGCTCCCAGCAGCCGGAGATGGGAGCGGACCGAGAGGCCGAACGCCACGACCCCCCACAACTGAGGCTCGCCGCGTGGCGAGTTCGATTGCGACAGGAGCGAGAGAGCGCCAGACCGTGGGGAGATCGGCATCGATCGGTGATGGGGTCCGTGGAGACGGAGGCGCGGCCTCGGTCAGTACTCCATCAACGTGCCGCGACGCCGGCTGAGCCTGACCGCCTGCAGGAGCACGGCGCCGGAGATGGGCATCAGCACGACAGCGAACCCGACCAGCTTCAACAGCTCAAGCCAGACTGGCTGGATCGACGTTGTGCCGACCAGCAGATGCCGGAGCAGATCGACGGCCGGGGTTAGCGGCTGAACCTCTGTGGCCCACCGTATCCAGTCCGGAAACAGCACGACCGGGAAGTAGATACCGCCCAGCAGGCTGAGGGCCGCGATTACCCAGACCGCACCCATGGCGGACTTGTACGCGATCAATCCGCCCACGAACAACAGTCCAATTGCCGCAAACGCAACGCCGCCCAGGGCCGCAACCACGAGCGCCAACGGGATCCCGGGGAGCTGCAGCGGCACGCCGAACAGGGCGTCAGCCAGCGTGAGCATGATGCCCGCGAAGACAGTGGCGTAGGCGATCGGGAACACCGCCATCGATATGGCGCCGGCAACCGGTCCAAGCGGTGAGATCACCAGACGCTCGAAATTGCCCGCCATCAGCTCCATCCGCACGAGCTCGGACAGGCCCAGTGCGGCGCCCAGGATAGCCATCGTCACGATCCCCACGACTACGAAGACGTAGTAGTTGCCGCGGTGTCCGACCGCATCGGCCCGCACCAGCTTCGCCACGTAGAAGAAGATCGTCAACGTGAACAGCATCCCCAGGATCTGTGTTGCGGGACGCAGCCGGTAGCTGAAGTAGATCGCGGCGTCGCGCTTGACCGTCGCGAACATCGCGTCGGCGTATTGCGCGAACACCGTCATGCCGGCGTGAGCTCTCGGTCCTCGAGGAGCAGGGTACGGTCGAAGTGCACCGGCTGATCCTCGCCCAGCGGCGAGCACCAGATCACCAATCCGCCGCGCTCGAGCACGTCGACAACCGCCGTGCCGACTATGCGCGAGGCCCTCCCGGTCGAGGCTATTGCGGGGCTCGTCCAGCAGCAGGACCCTGGGCCGGTGGACCACCGTCAACGCGAGCCGGAGCCGCTGGCGCTGGCCCTGTGACAGCCGGTCGGCCCGCCGCTTGACCAGCTCGGACAGCCCGAACTGCACCAGGGCCTCCTCGACGAGCTGTTTGCGCTCGCGTCGCGGGACGAATGCGAGCGCCGTCCAGTACTCGAGATGGCCGCGCACGCTCAGGCGCGCGTGCAGCCCGCGGTCGCCGGCCGAGAGGAAACCGATCCGCCGGTGAAACTCGCGCCAGCTATCGTCCGCGCTGATGCCGTCGATCGTCACCTGCCCTGCGTCGGGCGCCAGGATGCCCGTCGCGATCCGCAGCAGCGTGGTCTTGCCGGATCCGTTTCGCCCGCTGATGCACGTGGCCGTGCCGGGGGCGAGTTCCAGGTTCACGTCGCGCAGCACTGCCCGGCGTGCCTGCCCGCGGCCCCAGTAGCGCCAGACGCCGCGGAACGAAACGAGAGGATCTGCCACCACGTCGGCAATCGCGGTCTTGCTGGCGGTGTCATCGCGGCACGGTAGAGACTCGGGCTCGACCAGGGCCGGAAGGAGGTTGAGGCGGCATTGCGGGCTCGAGACGTGCGGCACGGCCCTAACCAACGGCCTGGTCCACGCCGTTCTTGTGACCGGCAGCATCCTTCAGGCGCAGGCGGACCTGATCCCGCCATCCGCGCGAGCGAAGTCGCTCGCGCGCACGGACTGACGCGGAAGTTCCCTCGGCACGAGGCGTTGATACGAATGTGACAAGCGCGGGCCTTGCGATCGCGGGAGGGCAACCGTCAGCGACGGAGCCCGAGATCCATGTCGTGTGTGCCGACACGATCTTGCGAACGCGGCTCGCTCGGGCGCTTGCCGCGGATTCCTTGCCCGTGACTACCGCCGTCGCATGCCCCGAGGAGCTGGACGTCTCCAGCCATGGCAGACGGCGAATCGTGGTTGTGCTGGCGATCTCGGACTCAGCCACCCGGCGCGTGAGCATTGTTCGATCGCTGGCAGAGCGTGACGGAGTCCGAGTCATCGCCTGCCGCGAGACCGGGCACGCTGAGGTGCGCCGGATCATTCACGCCGGAGCCTACGGCTATGTCCTCGAACGCGAGCTCGAAAGCACGCTTGCCCCCACCGTCCGCGCCGCGCTGGCGGGTCAGATCGCCCTGCCCAAGCAGGAGGCGATGCAGGTCGGGGCGCCGACTCTGTCGGCGCGGGAGAAGCAGGTACTGGGCATGGTCGTGATGGGCTACATGAATTGCGACATCGCGAAGCAGCTATACCTTGCCGAGAGCACGGTCAAGAGCCACCTGTCCTCGGCGTTCCTGAAGCTCGGGGTCCGGTCCCGCAGCGAGGCGGTCGAACTGATTCTGGACGCGGAGCAGGGCCTCGGACGCGGCATCCTGGCCATCACGGCCGACAGGCAAGCTCAGGGCGCCGCCCGCGCCGCGGGAGCTCCGTAGCGGTATCGCGTTCGGACGGCCTTCGTCCAAAGGCGCGAGACAGCGCCGTTCGGCCAGCTTGGGATGCCTCGCAAAGAGCGACGTTTTTCCTACTCCAGCCGTCCTGATCCCCGACAGCGAAGCCCCGCGCTCCGCGTTGCTAAGTCGTGTACGCCAAGGTCAGCATCGCGGTCGTGGATGCGTCGATCGAGGACTCACCCGATGCTTCCGGCCGGCCGCAACCGTGCCGCTATGTGACTTCGATTGCGAATCGCCCGCTGATCGCCCACGTCCTCGATAGCCTGGCTCATGGAGGCATCAAGAAGATCCTGATCGTCACCGGCCTCCGCGCCCGGCGGGAGCTGGCACCGGTCGTTGGCAACGGTGAGCGCTGGGGGGTCGATGTGTCCTTCGTCGAGACGGGCCGGATATCACCTGCCGCGCTCGTATCGCAGCTCCGTCAGGCCGTCGCCGACCATCCCGTGCTGCTGCACTCCGGCGATTGCCTGTTCCCGGGGAAGTTGGCGGACCTGCATGAATGCTTCGGTGCCGGCGACTCGGACCTCGTCCTACTCGTGCGCTCCGCAGCGCGCGATCCCGATTGCGTGATACGCGATGCCGGCGCGCGGCGCCGGCCGGCGGTAGCGCCGGATCGCGTCCGCCTGCCACGCGACAAGCCGGAGGGCACCGCGCTGATCCTCGGTCCCGCCGTCTGGCCTGTGCTCGAGACGCTGACGAGCAGACCGCTCAGCATGGGGCGGCTGATCGCGTCGCTGAACGAAGTCGGACGCCGGGTCGGCACCTCCGAGGTGGGCGAGCATTGGTGCTACTGCGGCTCCGCCGAGCAGCTGCTGGTCGCGAACCGAATGCTCCTCGATTCCCTACCGTTCGGATCCATTCCTGCGGATCTCGGCACTGACAGCGACGCCCAGGGGCGCGTGGCAATGGGCCCCGCGGCGCGTGTGTCGCGGAGCACGCTTCGCGGCCCGGTGCTGATCGGCGCCAACGCTGTCGTGGAGGACTCCTTCATCGGTCCCTACACGGCCATCGGACCCGGGGCCAGGGTAATCGGAGCGGAGATCGATTACGCCATGGTGTTGGCTGACGCGCAGGTCCGCTATCCGGGTCACCGGCTCGAGGCAAGCGTGATCGGCGAAGGCGCCGTCGTCGCGCGCAGCCTGGCCCTTCCCAGCGGATTGCACGTCGAGCTCGGTCCCGGCGCTCGCGTCCTACTGGGATGAGAGAGGTTATGCGGCCCTCGCCTCGCGCCGGCGCGCAAAGTTGCGTATGACCTCTCCGATGCGGGTGATCTGCGAGTCGCTCATGCTCGGAAAGATCGGCAGTGAGCAGATCTCGCCCGCGAGCATGCTGGAAATCGGCGCCACGTCCTCGCGGTCCTCCGGCGTTCGAAACGCGTCGCTGCGGTGGATCGGCAGCGGGTAGTGGATCGCGGTGGCGATCCCGTGCCCGGCCAGGTGCGCGCGCAGCGCATCGCGATCATGCGTGCGAACTACGAACTGGTGATAGACGTGGTCGGCGGGCAGGCGGGCCTGCGTCGGCGGTTGCACGTGCTCGAGGCCTGAGATCGACTCCCGCAGCAGTGCTGCGATCCGTCTCCGTGCCATGTTCCAACCCTCGAGGCGCGTGAGCTTGCGTTCCAGCACCGCGGCCTGTACGGCGTCGAGCCGTCCGGTCGTACCGATGACTCGATGGTGGTAGCGGGGGCGCTCGCCGTGGGAACGCATGAGCATCACCCGCTCCGCGATCTCCGCCCGACGGGTGATCACCGCGCCTCCGTCACCCCAGCCTCCCAGGTTCTTGGCTGGATAGAACGAGAAGGTTCCGGCGTCACCCCAAGTGCCCACCCGCCGGCCGTCGTATCGGGCTCCGTGCGCCTGGGCGCAGTCCTCAACCATCCAGACGCCCCATCTGCGAGCCAGCGCTGCGATCTCGCTCAGCTCTGCCGTGCGTCCAAACAGGTGAACCGGGATCACCCCACAGACGCGTGGGCCATAAGCGGACTCCAGCGTCGCCGTCGTGACCAGCTGGGTTTCGGGATCCACATCGGCAAATCGAGGCACGGCGCCGGCCAGGCGCACCGCCTCGGCAGTGGCGATGAACGAGTTGGCCGGGACGATCACCTCGTCGCCCGGGCCCACCCGCAGGGCACGCAGCGTGAGCGTGAGCGCCTCCGTGCCCGAGGCCACTCCGACCGCGTATTCCGCCTCGCACCACTGGCCGAAAGCGGCCTCGAAGCGCTCGACCACCGCGCCTCCGGTGAACTGCCCGGTCCGCGCCACCGCCTCCACGGCCCCGAGAAGCTCGCGGAGCAGGATCGGATCGTCGCCGTCCGGCACCGTCAACGGTACGTCGCCCCCGGCGCGCACGCTCCTAACTCCCAGGCACGGGTCGCATGGGGCGGCGGTCCCTCACGCCCCACCAACGCCCGACGCCGGCCGGCGCTTTCGCTCCGAGGTGCGGCGCTTTGACGTTTCAGCCGCCGCCGGGCCTCATCCCCGTGACGGGGCGGCCGGATCGTCTCACGAACGCACGCCCCCTGACACCGAACGCTGCCGCCTCATGAGTAACAATGAGAGAAATGCTGCAACCCTTCCATTACTTGCCCAACCTGGCCTAGGGTGCACATCGCAGCGAAATAGGCAGCAGAACGGCACAAAGTCTGACTCTCGGCCCAACCGCAGGTGGAACCCTGCAATCACTCTGCCTATCTCGTTGCGCGTGAATAGCTGCGTGTTGTAACACGTGATAGCTGCGTGTTGTAACAGTGAATAACTGCGTGTGTACCTACAAGTAGGAGTAACGATCAAACGGGGGCTGACACCGCGTGCGCGCTTCTGCGCGCCTGAGCCGGCGCCATCGAGCGGCTTCGACGTACACAATGATGCCGAGCGCAACGACCACGATCCAGCGATCGTCGACGCCGTGCGACGCGCTCGGGCAGGAGACAATCAGGCATTAAGCTACCTCTACCTGCGGTACAAGAACAGCATCTACGGCTACGTGCTCAGCATCGTGCGCGATGAGTACGAAGCCGAGGACGTGACGCAGCAGGTCTTTCTCAGGCTCATGTCGGTGATCGGCAGGTACGAACCGCGCAAGGTTCCGTTCACCGCCTGGATCATTCGCGTGGCCCGAAACGCCGCGGTCGACCATGTAAGGCAACGCCGCGCGGTCCCCGCTGAGGAGGTCTTCGATCCGCACTTCTTCAACAATGACACGGATCCCAGTCGGCGCTGGGGCCTCGAGCACGCGCTCGGCACGCTGTCGCAGGATCAGCGCGACGTCGTCATGCTGCGCCACCTCGTGGGCTTGACGCCTGGCGAGATCGGCACCCTGATGGGCCGGACGGAGGCATCGGTCAATGGCCTGCACCACCGCGCCCGCCGAAGGCTGCGCCACGAGCTCGAGTCCACCGAATGTGGTCCGACCACGATGGCGCGCCGTCGCTGATCGCTGGTCTGCGCGAGCGCGCGCGGTCGAGCGGTCAGTCGTTGAGCGCGGCGACGGCGGCTGCTGTTGGTGCGTATCTCGATCAGGCCGGCGAGCGGCCCGGTGGCCAGGCGCGTTGAGATCGAGTTCGTTGGTGACCGCCTCGCCGACCCGCGGCTGGCGCAGGCGTACGTGATCTTGGCGCCCGAGCGGCGCCGTGTGACCCAGAGCGAGGGGAGCGACAGTGAACGACAGCAGCAACGGCGCCAGGGTCGAGATCGAGCGGCCGGGGAGGATCGCGGCGATCTACGCTCGGGTGTCCTCGGACCGCCAGCGTCGCGAGCAGACGATCGAAAGCCAGACCGCCGCGCTGCGTGAGCTCGCGACTGGTCGCGAGCTGTTTGTCCCCGAAGATCTGGTGTTCGAGGATGAAGGCGTCTCGGGGGCCGTGTTGCGCCGCCCGGCGCTGGAGCGGTTGCGCGACCTCGCGGTCGAGAGGCGGTTCGATCGTGCTGCTGTGTCACGCGCCGGATCGGCTCGCGCGCCGGTATGCGTATCAGGTGCTGCTGCTCGAGGAGTTCCAGCGGGCGGGTATCGAGGTGATCTTCGCGAAGGAGCCCGAGCGTTCCGGCACGCCTGAGGATGAGCTGCTGCGCCAGTTCCAGGGAATGATCGCCGAGTACGAGCGGGCGCAGATCGCCGAGCGTTGTCGTCGCGGCAAGCTGCATCGCGCGCGTGCTGGAGCGTTGTCGTCGCGGCAAGCTGCATCGCGCGCGTGCTGGAGCGGTGTCGGTGCTCGCCCGTGCGCCCTACGGCTACCGGTACGTGAAGAAGTCCGAGCATGCGGACGCGTTCTACGAGATCGACGAGTCAGAGGCGCCGGTTGTGCGCGAGATCTTCCGTCGCTACGCGCAGGACGGCGAGTCGATCGGCCGGATCGCGCGCTGGCTCTCAGCGCAGGGCGTGCCGACGAGAACCGGCAACGCGGGCTGGAACAACGCCACGATCTGGGGGATGCTCCGCAACCCGGTAAACGCCGCCACGACGATCGGCGCGGTGTCCTGCTCGGTCGGTGCCGCGGCGGCCACCGCCATCACCTCAGGGGGCGAGAGCACGTTGAAGTCCCCCGAAGGCTGGAGCCTGATGCGCTCGGCATCCTCCGCCGGGTTCACGTCGATCCACTTCAGACGCTTGGCGCGCTTCAGGATGCCGTGGGGCAGCGTCAGCATCCTCTGCACCGAGCGCGTGCTCAAGCCGCCGGCCAGCAGATCCTCACGCAGTCGGTCAATTGTGTCCGTGGTTATGTCCGCCAGCGGTGTGTCCGCTCCGAGTTTCGGCACCAGCCGGACCTCCACGGTGTTGCGGTAGTCGCGCATCGTCGAGGGGCGGCGCTGGAGGTCGTGCTCGATGTAGCGCCGATACTCGGCCGCCGCATCGGCGAACGCATGGCCGTTGGCAGGATCACCGGCCGGTCGGCGAACATCTTCGAGGGTGCCGCGCTCAGCCTCGACCAGCAGCTTGCGCAGCCGATCCTCGGCCATCTTCGGGGTAAGCGCATCACCATGTGGGCGTCCGCGGCGAGTCCAGGCCGGACCGAGCGCCTTCTGGACTTGATGGCCGCCGGGAGGCGAAGCTTGGCGTAATAGACCGGGCCGCGCTTGCGCTCAACGAGCTTGATACTGCCGGTCGCCCGTCCGTATGGTTTGGTCTGCATGGGAGCTGAATCCTCCCGTGCCATGCCCCGGGGCGTCGAGAGCGCTGCCCGGGGCGATTATTCCTACTGGTGCAAAGATTCTAGCCGTTTTCGCGACATATTCGCGACACGCTCATGATTCTCCCTAGATTCCACAGGCCCCGAAAGCGCCGTTTTTCAGGGATTTCCACAGCGCCCCCGGCAGGATTCGAACCTGCGACCTGCGGATTAGAAGTCCGCCGCTCTATCCAGCTGAGCTACAGGGGCCTGCGGCAGAGCGTAAAGGGGTCGGGCCGCCGACGGGTGGAATCGGTCGTCGGCGTGGCGGCTGTGCTCACGCTCCTGGTACCGGCCGTGCTGGGGAGCGCGGGGGCGGCCGCGGCGCGGGCCAAGCGGCCCACCCACACGCGGCTCTGCCTGGTGCCCGGCTACAAGAAACCGCTGTATCAACTGTGGCACCCGAACGTCGGCTCGGCGATCGGCTACGCCAAGGCCCGCGGTGGCGACGTGTCGTTTGCGGTCCGCACCGCCCACAGCTTCTACGGCTACCGCGAGGACCACACCGTGCCCTCGGCGAGCGTGATCAAGCCGATGTTCATGGTCGCCTACCTGGATCTGCCCTCCGTCCGCAACCGCGCGCTCAACGCCTCGGATTTCTCGCTGCTGATCCCCATGATCACGCGGTCGAACAACAACGCCGCCACCCAGGTGCGCAACATCGTCGGGCCCGGCCCGCTCTACGCGGTGGCCTCGGCGGCCCACATGACCAGGTTCTTGTTCGATGCCGGACCGATCTGGGGCAACTCGCAGATCGACGCGCGCGATCAGACCAAGTTCTTCCTCAACCTCGACAGCTTCGTAGCTCCGCTGCATCGCTGGTATGCCCTGCACCTGCTCGCCTCGATAACCCCTTCGCAGCGATGGGGCGCCGGCCAGGTCCCGCCCCGGGGCTGGAAGCTCTACTTCAAGGGCGGCTGGGGGTCGGGCACCGGCGCCGTCGACCACCAGGTGGCGCTGCTCATACGCGGCTGCGCCCGCGTCTCGGTGGCGGTGATGACCCTCAACGACGGGACGCACCAGTACGGCAAGGACACGCTGCGTGGGATGTTCGCGCGGTTGCTGCACGGCTTGCCCACAGGCCCGCGCCGCCGGCGGTAGTCCCCTGCGGCGGCACGTAGACTGCCTGGGCCATCGCCACCGAGGCCGCAGAGACAGCAGGGTCTGAGCCCTACAGCGAGCGGAACCTCCTCGATCGACTAAGCAGCCGCTCAACGCTCGAGGTCCATTACCGCCACATGATGCGACGAGAGCAGGATCTGCTCTCGCGGCGGCTCGGCCTGCGGGGCGGCGACGTGCTCTCGATCGGGGCAGGCTGGCACCCGGGACGCCACATCTTTCCCGCGCCCGCCTTCCGGTTGACGGCCGTCGACTCCGACCCCGACCGGGTGGCCGGAGTCGCCTCGAGCGGCCGCGCCGACGCGGCGCGGTTCGGCCGGGCCGGGCAGCTCGACGAGCTTCCCGATACCTCGTTCGACGTCGTCCTCTACCGCCTCGTACTCCACCACATCGCCTTCCAGGGTCCGCTCGCGCCGTGCTTTGCCGAAGCCGCGCGGCTCCTGCGGCCGGGCGGGGCGATGGTCGCCATCGAGCCCGGTCTGTGGCACCCCGTGGGGCTCGTGCTCGCGCTCGCCAACGCCACAGGCACCGCGACGGCTCTGCACGGCACCCCGGACGACCTTCCGCTCTCGCCGCGGAGACTGTGCGACGAGGCCCGCGCCGCGGGACTGAGCCCGGAGCTCCACGCGATTACCTACACGTGGAGGCGACTCGACCCCCGGCTTCAGGCCACGCTGCAGCCGCTCGACGCCCTAGGGTCGCGGCCGCGGGCCGCGCCGTTCGGACACAGTCTGCTCCTGATCGCCCGCCGCAGGAGGTAACCCCGGGCTCACCCGGGCCCGCTGCCGTGAATGAATGGGCCATCCGGCCGGTTCACAGTCGGGCGAACGGTTCACGTCGCGCGCATCAGCGATGGTGGCGGGAGGTTGCACGAAGCCTGCTCCCGACTTGTGCCCGAACGATCAAGCGGCGTCGGGCCTGTCTGCGCGTCCCAGGCCGCGATCAGCCGCGAACGAGCGACCGCCTGTGCGAAGGCGGCGGCGACTCCGACCGGATCGTTATCCGCGCGTGATGCGGAAGCTGAGGACCTCTCTTCGCCGCTCGGCTTGCTAGGCGCGACGTAGCTGCCCGTCGAGGGGCGCGAGTGCGGCAGCTCCGGCCGTCCGTGCGGGCTCTGCTCGATAGCGACACGGGGCGGTCCCGCGCACGCAACAGCGACAGTTCGCGGTCGCGCGTACCGTTGATCGTTCGTGAGCGCGAGCACTGGACGTTGGACTGACGACCGGCAGCCGCGTGAGACCCACGGCATCACCGGCTTCGCGTACCCCAACGCGATCACGTTGCCGAAGCCAGGATTGCTCGTCAGGCTGCGCCGCATGCGCCACGGCACGCGGGCGCTCAACGATGAGCTGCTCAGGCGTTCGACGGAGATCGACGTGCTGCTAGCGGCGGGCGGCGCGACGTTCTTCGGCCGCGGCACATTCCACGGGCCTCTGACCATGCAAAACGTCCTCCCGGACTACCGGATGCTCCGGTTCGGCAACAACGTCCACCTCGGCGCCGGATGCCTGCTCGACGTCGCGGGCAGGCTCGACATCGAAGGGGACGTGACGATCTCGATGGGCTGCACGATCCTCACGCACCAGAGCGTCGGCGACCGACCCCTGAAGGGCCGCCTTCCCGCCCGAGTGCTTGAGACGCGGATCGGGCACGGCGCGTACCTCGGAGCGAACGTTACCGTGCTCGCCGGGTGCGACATCGGCGCGGAAGCGATCGTCGGTGCGGGAAGCGTCGTTACCCGCCCAGTTGAGGCTGGCGCGGTCGTGGCTGGAGTGCCCGCCCGACATCTTTCGATGTAGTCCCAGCAGTCAACGCTGAGGACGACGCCGGACGAGAGGCGTTCCTTGTGGCGGTACACACGACCTTCAATGTGTGCCGTGCCCCTTCAAGGGGACCCGGGTTCGACCTTCTTCCAAATGGTCGGGGAGACAGGGTTTGAACCGGCGACCGGGAGGTCATCCCCCGCTCCCGAAACGCGTTCTGCGTTGCCCCGGGATTCCGCCCGAGCGCTCGCGCTCCCGCGGAAATCACGGGTTTCGCGTTACATCGCCATCACCTCGATGCAACACGGTTTCAGGGGATTGCCGCCCTCTGCACCGTGCTGCATCTACGGCAGATCAATCGGGGCGGCCGGATTCGAACCGGCGACCTCACGACCCCAAATCGTGTGCTCTACCAGGCTGAGCCACGCCCCGCGAGTAGGGCTGCAGTCTATCCGCCGGCGCCAAATTCGCCGCACCGGGAAGCGCTGCGAGACTCTGGCCGAGGATGGAGAGCGATCGGCGTTCGCGCAGGCTAGGCTACGCGCTCGCCGCGGCGGCGGCGGTGCTGTGGTCGCCCAATGGTTCGCTGGCGCGCTTTCTGCTCGATGACCACATGCCACCGGCGCGTCTGGCCGAGCTGCGCTCGCTCAGCACGTTCGTGTTGCTCGCCGCGGGTATCGGCCTCTTCAGTCGACGGCTCCTACGCGTGCGTCCGCGGGATGTCCGGCACCTGGCCGTCTTCGGCGTCGTCGGCCTGACGGGTGTCACCGCGTTCTACTTTGCCGCGATCGCGCGGCTGCAGATCGGCGTCGTGCTCTCCGTTCAATACCTCGGCCCGCTGCTGTTGCTCGTGTGGCTCAAGCTGGTGCACGGGCGCCGGCTGGCGCGCGGTCTGTGGGGTGCGGCCGGCCTCTCGGCGATCGGCTGCTTCCTGGTCGTGCGCGCCTATGACCCGGGTGCGCTCGATGCGGTCGGGCTGCTCGCGGCGTTCGGGGCCGCGGTCACCTTCGCCGTCTACCTGTATTCCAGCGAACAGGCCGGGCACCGCTGCTCGCCGGCCACCACGCTGGTCTGGGGGTTTGGTGTCTCGAGCATCTCCTGGTTGACCACGCAGCCGATCTGGAGCTTCCCAACCGGCGCTCTGGCCAACCCGCGCGATCTGGCCTTCGCCGCCTACGTGGCCGTGGGCGGGACGCTGATTCCGTTCGCCTGCATCATCAGCGCCGTCCGCCACCTGCCCGCCTCCCGCGCCGCCGTCGTGGCGACGCTCGAGCCAGTCCTGGGTGCGCTGCTGGCCTGGCCGATCCACGACAGGCCTCTCGCCGGTACAGATCGGGGCGGACCTGTGATCGTGGGCGCCGTGATCTGGGTGCAATCACAGCGGCCGCAGCTCGGAGCCGAGCTCGCTCCTGCCTACGGATCTGGGCGCGCGCGCCGGGTCGCCCGGCGCCACAGCGCGGTCGTGGAGTAGCCTCCGCCGCCGCCATGGCAGAGATCCAGCCGCTCCGCGCGCTGCGCTACGACCTGGCCCGCACCGGCGGCCTGCAGGACGTCGTCGCGCCGCCGTATGACGTGATCGACGACGAGCAGCGGGCGGCGCTGGAGGCCCGCTCGCCCGTACAACGTCGTGCGCATCGACCTGCCCGCAGCGGCGGCGAGGACCGTTACGACCGCGCGGCCACGCTGCTGGACGAGTGGCGCGAGCAGGGCGTCGTCGTGCTCGACGAGCACGCCGGCACTGTGGACGCTGGCCCAGGACTACGACGGGTCCCGACGGGCAGCGGCGCACACGCCAGGGTTCTTCGCGCGCGTGCGCGTCGAGGACTACGGGCCGGGCCGGATCCGGCCCCACGAACGCACCCATCCCGGCCCGCGCGAGGACCGGCTGCGGCTGACGCGCGCCACGCGAGGCCAACCTCTCCCCCATCTTCTCGCTGTTCTCCGACCCGTCCGGGCGCCGTCGCCGACGGCGCTGCGCCGGGCCGGCGGCGACGCGGTGTGGGCGCAGACGACCGATGACGACGGCACCGTCAACCGCTCTGGCGGGTCGACGACGCCGGCGGCGATCGCCGCGGTCGCAGGAGGCCCTGGCCGGGACGCCGAGCTGCTGATCGCCGACGGCCACCACCGCTACGAGACCGCCCGCGTGTACGCCGAGGAGGTCGGCGGCGAGGGACCACACCGCTACGTGCTGATGTGCCTGGTCGCGCTCCAGGACCCGGGTCTGACCGTCTTCCCCACTCACCGGCTGGTCCGCGGCCTGCGCCCCGAGCAGCACGAGACGCTGGCCGACGCGCTGCGGCGCGACTTCGAGATCGAGCCGCTCGACGACACCGCGGCGCTGGCCCCGGAGGCCGGCGACGCCGGTCCGCATCGGCTACATCGACGCCCACTTCAAGCGGCCCTTCATGCTCACCCTGCAGCGACCCGGCGATCGCCGACGCCGCGCTGCCCGACCGCGCCGAGCCCTACCGCCGGCTCGACACCGCCGTGCTCGAGGCGCTGATCCTCAAGGGCGCGCTGGGGATGACCGACGAGGACATCGACCACCTCGACGGGCTCGGCTATGCGCGCGACTTCGACCAGGCGCTGGAGCTCGTGCAGAGCGCCGAGTACGACGCCGCCTTCTTCATGGCCCCGACGCCGGTGAAGCGCGTCCAGGAGGTCGCCGCCGCCGGCGAGAGCATGCCCCCGAAGTCGACCTACTTCTTTCCCAAGGTCCCGACCGGCCTGCTGTTCAACCCACTGACGGACCCGCCGGCCGGCGGCGCTACGATCCAATCATGAAGGCCACCGCACGACGCATCACCCCGCAGCGGATTCAGCCACGAGATCGACGTCCGCAGTCATCGCGTGCTCGTGGACGAAGCGCGCGAGATCGGCGGCGAGGACGACGGCCCGAATCCGCAGGAGCTGCTCGCGGCCAGCCTCGCGTCGTGCACCGCGATCACGATGGAGATGTACGCCAAGCGCAAGGGCTGGGACCTCGGCCCGGTCGAGGTGGCCGTGCGAGTACACGCCGGCCGAGCGCGGATGTCCGACGAAGTTCAAGCTCGCGCTGCGGATCCCGAGCGCGTGCACCCCGGAGCAGATCGAGCGACTGCGCGTCATCGCGGCCAAGTGCCCGGTTCACAGGACGCTCGACGGTGAGGTCATGTTCGACGAGCGCGTGGAGCTCGTCGAGGCCGCTCCGGCCGCGTAGCGACGCTGCGAGGCCTCGAACCCGGTGATGGCCAGCGCCCAGTCTGTCGGCGCCGAACTCCGGCGCGTGCTGCTCGAGCCCGAGCAGGCGGCGGCCCTCGAGGTGCATGGCCACACCGATGCCGCCGTGCTCGTGCCGCTCTACCTCGAGCGTGGTGAGCTGCACGCGGTGTTCACGAAACGCCGCGAGGACCTGCGCCGCCACGCCGGTGAGATCTCGTTTCCCGGCGGCCGCGTGGACGCCGAGGATTCCGACCTCCGGCACACGGCGCTGCGCGAGGCCGAGGAGGAGATCGGCCTGCCGCCGGACGCCGTGCAGCTGCTCGGGGCGCTCCAGCCCACGCCGACGATCGCCACAGGTTATTCGGTCTATCCGTTCGTCGGTCTGATCGAGCCCGGCCGCCAGTGGGAGTTGAGCGCACGGGAGGTGGCCGCCGTGCTCGAGTTGCCGCTGCGCGCGCTGCTCGAAGGCTACGCGCGCCGCCGCCTGGTGCGCCGCGGGCTGCCGATCCGCACCGATACCTACACCGTGGGCGAGGATCTCATCTGGGGCGCGACCGCGCGCATGCTGGCCGACCTGTTTGATCGCATCGCACCGCTGCTCGCCGCCTAACCCGGGGCCGACCCTCCGGCGAGCAGCCGGTCGATCATCTCCGCCGTCTGCGCCAGCCACAGCCCCAGCGGTGGTGCGGGACTCGACTCGAGCAGCGCGTAGGGGATCCTCGAGAACTCACAGCCCCTCGAGACCAGCGCCGCGCCGCCGGCCAGGATCGAGCCCTCGACGGTCCCCGTGGCCTCATAGGCGATCGCTCGCACGGTCGTGTCGATGCTGCGGTGAACCAGCATTTCGAGCCGCTCGCCGTGCAGTGCGCGCAGCTGCTCGGGCGAACCGGCGGCCGAGCCGAGCAGCACACACAGCACGGCCACTCCGTCGAGCGCCGGCACGATCGTGCCCACCCGATCCGGGTCGGCCACGACCGGCTCGGCGCCGCAGGCGGCGATCGCGGCGCAGTTACGGGCGTCGCGCGTGGTGCCTCGCACCGCGTGACCGCGGAGACGAAGCTCCGCGGCCAGGGCACGGCCACGGCATCCGCAGCCCACGATCAGAATGCGCGCCACGGTACCTCGAATCCAGCCCAGGCCGGCCTGCGCTCAGCTCTCCGGCGCGCCGAACTCGCTGCGCACGTCCTCACGCGTGCGCTCCGGAAGCCCCTTCGCCCGGCGCCGTGCGTTGGTCGCCGCGAGCAGCTGGTCGAGGTCCCGGTCGGCCAGGTACTCGTCCCGACGGCGGCGCTGCTCACGGACATCCTGCATCACCTTGAGCTCCATGTCCTCCACGGTGAGTTCGGGCTCACCACGGGCGCGGCGCCGCGCGTTGCGGGCCTCGAGCATCTGCGCCAGGTCCTCGGCCTCGAGTTCCTCACGCCGCTCGGAGATCTCGCGCGCCGACTTCCACCCGATCTGGTCAAGTCCACTCCCAGGGGCGAATTTGCCGAGCAGCACGATCCAGAGGATCAACCCGACAAGGCCGCTCAGGATGACCACCGCGAACGGGTCCACGATGGGAGCTTAGCCCGCCAAGCGCCATTCCACGTGAGACCAGATCGAGACCTGGACGGAATTGTCAGCGTGGGCGGGGCGGCGTACGTTGCCTCCCGCCAGACATCTAACCGGGAGAGGATTCATGGGGTTCTTCAAGGATGTGCGTGACCTCAAGCAGCAGGCCGAAGACCTACGGCCACCGGAACACCGCGGCATGATGGGCGGCTTCCGCGCGATGCGCGATGGCGTCTCGACGGCTAACCAGATGCTCGCCGGGATGGCCGCAGACCAGCAGAAGACGGCCGAGCTCATGTCCAATGGCATGCCGGGCCAGGCGGTCATCAACACGATCGCCGACACGGGCACGACCGTCAACGAGAATCCGCAGGTGCAGTTCAATCTCACGGTCTCCGTCCCTGGCCAGGCCCCCTACCCGGCAACGCTCACGCAGATCGTCAGCCGTGTCGCGATCGGCAGCTTCCAGCCCGGCGCCACCGTGCCGGTGCGCGTCAGCCCAAAGGATCCGCAGACGCTGATCATCGCCTGAGCCCAGCACCTTCCCGGGGGCTACCGCAGGAGGTCGTGGGGCGGGCGCGGCTCAGCGCCCGCCCCACAGCCGTCGACGGACGCCGGCAACGGGCATGGCCGCTCAGGACGCCGCTGCGCCGTGGCAGCGCTCGAGCGTCCGCAGCCCGCGATGTAGCCGCCGTGCCCAGGGGCCGAGCCGCGCGAACAGAGCTCTGGCTGCTCAGGTTTTCGGCAGATCTTCGTAAAGCCCGTCCCGGGGCCCGCAACTTTCACCTCGACGGGCTGTTTCTCAGGGCGTCCGAACGTCACCGTCGCAGGGGCTGGCTGCGCAGCGGTGGCATCAAGAGAAGTGGGAAGGAGGCCTCATGCGCCTACGTCTTGCCGTGCCCGCATCGTTGCTCGCGATGCTCGGGGCCGCGGTCCTGCCGAGCGTCGGCAGCGCTGCCCCGAAGCACAACCACGGGCTGACGGTCAACGCCACCCCGAACCCGATCTCCAGCGGTGATCAGGTTCTGATCTACGGTCAGCTCAACCTCAAGCACCCCGGGAATCGGCTGATCGTGCTGTTCCATCGGGTCAACCCGTCGAAGCGGTTCTCGCCCGTTCAGACGACGCACACCAATGCGGTGGGGTTCTACGAGTTCCGCCGCGCCGACGGAGTCGTGACGACGAACCGAAGCTGGTTCGCCCTGGGCCCGAACGGCACCCACAGCCGCACGGTCCATGAGCTCGTCGCCGCCAACGTCACTCTGGCGGCCAGCTCGGCGACCGGGGACACCAATCACCCGCTGAGTTTCTCGGGCAGCGTCGCCCCGAACCACACCGGCGAGCGTGTCCTCCTCCAGGCCCAGGTCGGGCTCAAGGGCGACGACTGGCGTAACGTGGCCGGCGGCCGGATCGGACCGGGGTCTAACTACTCGATCTCGCACCGTTTCGTGCAGCCCGGCGAGCGCGATCTCCGTGTCGTGTTCCCCGGCGACGCGCGCAACGTGCGCGGTGTCTCGGACCCGGTCACGGTGGCTGTCCAGCAGACCCAGAACCGGACGTTCACGATCAACGCATCCCCGCAGAACCTCGACGAGGGCTCGACCGTGACGATCTCCGGCGTGCTGTACGCCAAGGGCTCGACCTCGACGCCCGCGGGCGGACAGACCGTGCAGCTGTGGGGTCATCAGGCCAACGCTCCCTACAGGCAGCTCGGGACGACCACCACGAACCCGACGACCGGTGCGTACAGCTTCACCGACGCGCCGCAGCACAACGAGGTCTACCAGGTGAAGACCACCGTGGTCCCGGTACGCCGTACGGCCCAGGCGTTCGTGGGCGTCCGCGACGTGGTGAGCATCAAGGCGAGCTCGACCACGGCCACCGTCGGCGAGCAGGTGCTGTTCACGGGCACCGTCGCGCCGGACAAGGCGGGCCACGTGATCTACCTGCAGCGGCTCGGCGCGGACCACGACTGGCACACGGTCAGGGAGAGCCGCGTACTGGTCGGATCGACGTACAACATCAGCTGGACGCTCGGTTACCCGGGCGCCAAGCAGTTCCGGACGCTGGTGCCCGGTGGCGACTACAACGCGAGCGGTCATTCCGCTCCGGTGACGGTCGACGCCGTGCTGGCCGTCTCCTCCTTGCCGGCGGCCTCGTAGCCGCGCGCCCCACAACCCCGGCCCCCGTCGCGTGAAGGCGGGGGCCGGGGGCGGTGTCTCCGCTCACGCCGCGGGCGCCCGGTTCAGCCCATCACGGCCCACACCCGCCATTCCCCGGGCACTCCCTTGAGCGCACGCTCGCCACGGTCCTCGAAATGGATTCCCGAGCCGACGACGAGGTCCTTGACCGTGCCCGAGACGAGCACCTCCCCGGGGCCGGCGATCGCGCCGACGCGCGCTCCGATATGCACCGCGATTCCGCCCACGTCGTCACCGATGACCTCGACCTCGCCGGTGTGCAGGCCGCTGCGAACCTCGAGCCCGAACTGAGCGCGCGCCGTGTCACGGATCTCGGTCGCGCAGCGGATCCCGCGCGCCGGCCCGTCGAAGGTGGCCAGGAAACCGTCGCCCATGGTCTTCACGGCCCGCCCGCGGTGGCGCTCGAGCGTACGCCCGACGGAGCCGCTCAGCGACTCGATCAGGTCTCGCCAGCCCCGATCCCCGAGCTGCGCCGCCCGACTCGTCGAGTCGACGATGTCGGAGAACATCACCGTGGCCAGGATGCGCTCGGCGTCCGGCGCCGAGCGCGCGCCGGTGAGGAACTCCTGCACTTCGTCGAGCAGCTCGTCCGCCTCGCTCCCGAAGGACAGCGCCTCCTCACCGGGCAGTTCCAGATATCGCGCCCCCGGGATGTGCTCGGCCAGGTACAACGAGTGGCGCTTGTCCACGAAACGGTCGCCCGCGCGATGCACCACGAGTGTCGGGGCCTGGATCGACGGCAGCACGGCCCGCACGTCGACCTGCCCGTTCATCCGGATCAGCGCCGCCGCGGTGCCCGGGCTGGCGGCCAGGCGCTCGAGCTTGGCGAACCAGTTCCGCAGGCGCGGGTTGGCCGAGGACCGCGGCGCCAGGCCGAAGAGCTGCGATCCGTCGCCCCACGCCCACGCCCTGTCCTCGACGTGCAGCTCGCGCTCGCGCTGCGGTATCGCCCAGTCGTAGTCGGGCGCCCAGGACATGCGCGCCATGGCCTCGTAGAGCACGAGCGCAGCCGTGCGCTCCGGATGGGTGGCGGCGAACATCGCCGCCATCGCACCCCCCTCGAGCTGCGCGAAGACGGCGGCACGGTCCGAGCCCGCGGCATCCATCACGGCCACGACGTCGTCCATCTGCTCCTCGAGCGTAGGAGCACCGAGCACCGGGTCCGACAGTCCCGATCCTCGGCGATCGAACATGATCAGGCGCGAGAACGCGGCGATTCGGTTGAAGTAGCGGGCGACACTGGGCTCCTCCCAGTAATGCTCGACCTGCGAGATCCACGTCGGCACGTAGACGAGGTCCGGCGGCCCGTCGCCGAGCACCTGATAGGCGATGTACTTGTCACCGCTGCGCGCATAGCGGGTCTGAGGTGCCATCCCGACGCCGGAGCCTATCCAGCTTCGATAGCGTGCCCGGACGATGGACTTCGAACTGACGGACGAGCAGCGCCTGATCCGCGAGACCGCGCGGGCCTTCAGCGACAACGAGATCGTGGAGCGCGCCCGGGAGAACGACCGCAACGAGCACTTCGACCTCGAACTGGTGGAGAGGATCGCCGCGCAGGGCTACCTCGGCGCGATCGTGCCGCGCGAATACGGCGGCGCAGGCCTGGACTACCTGACCTACGGGCTGGTCGTGGAGGAGATCGGTCGCGGCTGCTCGGCCATGCGCACGGTGATCTCGGTGCAGACGTCGCTCGTCTGCTCGGCGCTCCTGCGCTGGGGAACCGAGGCGCAGAAGCAGGAATATCTGCCGAAGCTGTGCTCGGGCGAGTGGCTCGGGTGCTTCGGGCTGACCGAGCCCGACACGGGCTCCGACGCGGCCAATCAGCGCACGCGCGCCCGCCGGACTGACTCGGGCTGGGTGATCAACGGCGGCAAGATGTGGATCTCGCTCGGCAACCACGCCAAGCTGGCCCTGATCTTTGCCCAGACCGACCCTGACCAGGGACACCGCGGCTTGGCGTGCTTCCTGGTCGACACCGACCAGCCCGGTTTCCAGCCGCAGGTGATCCATCACAAGCTGGGGCTGCGCGGGTCCGACACCGCCTCGATCTCGCTCGACGACGTCGAGGTCCCCGCCGATCGCGTGCTCGGCGAGATCGGCGACGGCTTCAAGGTCGCGATGAGCGCGCTGGACTCGGGCCGCTACAGCGTCGCCGCCGGCTGTGTCGGAATCTGCCAGGGCTGCGTCGACGCCTCGGTGCGCTACTCCAAGGAGCGCGAGCAGTTCGGCCGGCCGATCGCCAGCTTCCAGCTCGTGCAGGCGATGATCGCCGACATGGTGGTGGACACCGAGGCAGCGCGCATGCTGGTGTGGCGCGCGGGTTACCTGAAGGACGCGGGCAAGCCCAATACGACGGAGACCTCGATCGCCAAGCTGTTCGCCACCGAGGCCGCGGTCAAGAGCGCCAACACGGCGATCCAGGTCCACGGCGGCTCGGGCTACGTCGACGATTACCCCGTGGAGCGCTACTTCCGCGACGTTCGCGTAACGACGCTCTACGAGGGCACCTCGCAGATCCAGAAGCTGATCATCGGGCGCGCGATGACGGGCATCAACGCGCTAGTCCCCGGGTGAGCCACCGAAAGCCTTCCGCCGCGCGGACGATCGGCGTGCTCGGCGCCGGCACGATGGGAGCCGGAATCGCCCAGCTGGCCTGTCAGTCCGGCGCGCGCACGCTGCTGCACGACCCGGCGGCCGATGCACTGGAGCGCGGGCTGGGCTCGGTCCGCGCGGCGCTCCAGCGCAGCGCCGCGCGCGGGCGGTTGACAGCCCAGGAGGCGGCCGCGGCCGCCGCGCGGCTCGAGGCCGTCGGCGTGCTGGAGGATCTCGGCGCATGTGAGCTCGTGATCGAGGCTGCGCCGGAGTCCCTCGAGCTCAAGCGGGAGCTGTTCGCCCGCCTCTCTGAGGTCGTCGGCCCGGACTGCGTGCTGGCCACCAACACCTCGTCGCTGCTCGTCACCGCGATCGCCTCGGCCGCCACGGCGGCCGGAACGCGTCGTGGGCATGCACTTCTTCAACCCGGCGCCGGTCATGAAGCTGCTCGAGGTCGTGGCGGGCGAGCAGTCGGGCGCCGACGCGCTGGCCACGGCTCGGGCCACCGGGGAGGCGATGGGCAAGGTGGTGATCGATGCGGCGGACGGGCCGGGGTTCCTGGTCAACCGCTGTAACCGTCCCTTCGGTCTCGAGGCGCTGCGCCTGCTGGCCGAGCAGGTGGCCCCGCTGGAGGAGATCGACCGCATCTGCCGCCAGGGCGGCGGCTTTCGTATGGGCCCGTTCGAGCTGATGGATCTCGTCGGCGTCGACGTCGGCCTGGACGTGTCGCGGTCGTTCTACGAGCAGAGCTTCGGCGAGCCGCGCTGGCGCCCCTCGCCGATAACCGTGCGCACGGTGGCCGCCGGGCGGCTGGGGCGCAAGTCCGCACGCGGGTACTACGACTACCCGGACGGGGCCGCGCACCGTCCCCCCGATCCGGAGCCGCCGCCGGCCGGCGGCGGCGACGGCCTGATCGTGATCGCCGGTGACACGGCGCTGGCCGACGAGCTCCGTGACGCGGCGCTCGCGGCGGGCTGGAGCGTCGTCACGCCCGAGGAGGCCGAGGGCGAGGTTCCCTTCCTGATCCTCGACCTGCTGGGCGGCGAGGAGCCCGGATCACCGCTTCAGGGCGGCCCGCAGGCGGTCTGCTGCGCCGCCGGATCGCTCGCGGCGCTCGATCCGGGCGGCGGTGCCGTCGGCTTCCACGCCCTGCCGCCGTTGGCCGAGAGCGAGCTCGTCGAGCTGACGCAGGGTCCCGACACGCTGCCGTCCGCCGCCGCGGCCGCCGAGCACTTCTTCGCCACGCTCGGCAAGCACACGACGTGGGTCGCGGACGCCCCGGGCCTGGTGCTCGGGCGCATCGTCTGCCAGGTGATCAACGAAGCGGCGTTCGCGCTCGGCGAGGGCGTCGGCAGCGCGCAGGACATCGACGCCGGCATGCTGCACGGGCTCAACTACCCGCGCGGCGTCCTGCGCTGGGCCGACGCCGATCGGTCTCGATCACGTCCTCTCGGTGCTCGACGCGCTGTTGGACGAGCGCGGCGAGGAGCGCTATCGCGCGGCGCCGCTGCTGCGGACAGCTGGGCTGGTCCGGACGGCTGGGCGAGCGGACCGGCGAGGGCTTCTTCGCCTACGCTGATGAGCCATGAGAGCCGTCACCTTCCAGGCGCCGGGCGAGGTCCGCGTCGAGGAACGCCCCGAGCCGGAGCTGCTCGCCCGCGACGATGCGATCGTCCGCATCGAGGCCAGCGGCATCTGCGGCTCCGACCTGCACATCTACCACGGGCGCGTCAAGATCGAGCCGGGCTTCACGATCGGCCACGAGTTCGTCGGCACGGTGTTGGCCGCCGGCGACGACGTCATCCGCGCGGCGCCGGGCGACCGCGTGCTCGGCTGCTTCCACACCGCCTGCGGGACGTGCTTCTTCTGCCTGCGCGGCGCCTACCACAAGTGCGACTTCGGCCGGACCTTCGGACACGGCGCGCCGCTCGGCGGCCTGCAGGGCACGCAGGCCGAGCAGACGCTTGTGCCCCGACGCCAACCTCGACGCTGCGCAAGGTTCCCGATGGCGTGAGCGACGACATCGCGCTGTTCGCCGGGGACGTGATGGGCACCGGCTACCACGCGGTGCTCGAGGGTGGCGTGCGACCGGGTGACAGCGTGGCCGTGCTCGGCCTCGGCCCGGTCGGGCTGTGCGCCGTGCAGGTCGCCATCGCCGCCGGCGCTGGGCCGGTGTTCGCGATCGACACCGTGCCCCAACGGCTCGATGTGGCGCGCGCCTTCGGAGCGATGCCGGTCCACCTCACCGAGGAGAGCCCCCGTGACCTGGTCAAGCAGTTCACCGAGAAGCGCGGCGTCGACGTCGCGATCGACGCCGTCGGACACCCGGACGCGCTCGACCTCGCCGTTCGCCTAGCCCGCAAGGCGGGAACCGTCGTCGCCATCGGCGTCTACGCCGAGCCCTGCCAGGTGCACATGGGGCTGGTGTGGATAAAGGCCCTGACGCTGCGGACCGGTCACGCCAACGTCATCGGCCACGTCGATCGCGTGCTCGGCATGCTCGCTGCGGGCACCCTCGACCCGACCCCGCTGGTCACCCACCACATGTCGCTCGATCGAGGCCCCGGAGGCATACGCCGTCTACGATCGGCGGGAGGCCCTGAAGATCGTGCTCACCCCCTAGGAGCCACATGTCCGTGACATCCCTGCCCGACCAGCTCTCCGCCCCCGCGCGCGCCTTTGCCGGCCGCCGGCACGAGCTCCTGATCGACGGAGAGCATTCGGCCGCGGCCGACGGACGGACCTTCGAGACCCTCGATCCATCCACCGGCCGGCTGATCACGTCGGTCGCCCAGGCCGGCGCGCCCGATGTCGAGCGGGCGGTCGCGGCCGCCCGCAGGGCGCTCGGGTCCGAGGCCTGGACGTGGCTCAGCCCGGCTCGCCGCGGCCGGCTGCTGGCGCGCCTCGCCGATCTGATCGAGGACTCGGCGGACGAGCTGGCCGAGCTCGAGGCGCTCGACAACGGTAAGCCGGTCAGGCTCGCCAAGCTGGTCGACGTGAACTCGGCCGCGGCGCATTTTCGCCACTTCGCGGGTTGGCCGGAGCGGATCGTCGGCGAGCTCCTGCCCGTCAGCCAGCCCGACATGCTCTGTTACACCCGCAAGGAACCGGTCGGCGTCTGCGGCCAGATAATCCCCTGGAACTTCCCCCTCCTGATGGCGGCCTGGAAGCTCGCTCCGGCCCTCGCCGCCGGATGCACGGTGGTGCTCAAGCCCGCCGAGCAGACGCCGTTGACGGCACTGCGGCTCGCCGAGCTGGCCCTCGAGGCCGGTATTCCACCGGGCGTGGTCAACGTGCTCACCGGCGATGGCGAGACCGGCGCGGCGCTCGTCGAGCATCCTGGCGTCGACAAGATCGCCTTCACCGGCTCGACCGACGTCGGCCGGGAGATCGGCGCCAAGACGGGCCGCGCGCTCAAGCGGGTGACGCTCGAGCTGGGGGGCAAATCGCCCAACATCATCCTGCCGGACGCCGACATCGACGCCGCCGTCAAGGGATCCTTTCAGGGCATCTATTACAACACCGGTCAGGCCTGCAACGCCGGCAGTCGCCTCTATGTGCACCGCGATCAGTTCGACGACGTCGTCGCTGCGCTGGCCGAGCGTGCGGGCAAGGCGCGCGTCGGTCCCGGGCTCGATCCCTCGACGCAGCTCGGCCCGGTCGTCTCCGCGGCCCAGCACGAGCGCGTGCGCTCCTACATCGAGGCCGGCCGCGAGGAAGGCGCCGAGCTGCTTGCCGGAGGCGAGCCGGCGGACGGCGAGGGCTACTTCATCATGCCGACCCTTTTCGCCACCTCCGACGACTCACTGCGGATCGCGCGCGAGGAGATCTTCGGCCCGGTGCTCGTCGCGCTGCCCTACGAGTCGCTCGAGGAGGTCGCGGCCCGGGCCAACGACTCCGAGTACGGGCTGGCCGCCGGGGTGTGGACACGTGACGTGGCCAACGCCCATCGGCTCGCCGCGCTGCTCAGGGCGGGCTCGGTGTATGTGAACTGCTGGGGCACCGTCGACCCCGGCGCACCCTTTGGCGGCTACAAGGCCTCGGGCCTCGGACGCGAGCACGGCCGCGAGGGTCTCGAGCAGTACCTCGAGACCAAGACGGTCTGGACGAACCTGGCGTAGAGCCCGCTCGCCGAGAGGCCACCCACCCGCTTTCCGGTGTGGGGGACGCGAGCGGCCTGGACAGATCTCGTACGGACGCTCGGGACGCTTCAGCCCGACCGGGCGAGGGTCCGATCCATGCGACTGTGGTACAGACGGACATCCGGCGATCGGGGGGCACCGTGCTGGCCGCGGCGCTGGCTGTCCTCGCCGCGCTCCTGGCCTGCTTCCCGGCCGCGGCCGCCACTGGCCGCCGGGCCGCCCGCGGCCAGACGGCGAGCGGCTGCCCGAATGCCAACGTGGGCGCCAACCACGCCTCGGCCCTCCTCATGCGACACGCGGTCGTGTGCCTCATCAACCGCCAGCGCTCAAGCCGCCATCTTCCCGCGCTGCGCGAACTCGGGCGTCTGGACAGCTCGGCCCAGCGCTGGACGAACGTGATGGTCGGACACGACGTTTTCGACCACGTCGCCCTGGGCTCCGACCCCGGCGCGCGCATCAGCGCGGCCGGTTTCACGTGGTCGAGCATCGGCGAGAACATAGCCACCGGATACCCCACGCCAGCGGCCGTCATGACCGCCTGGATGTCGAGCACGGGGCACTGCCAGAACATCCTCTCCCCGAGCTTCCGCTACGTCGGCCAGGGGGTCAACTCGCGTGACATCCGCGGCATCTCGAGCGGTCCCGCGACTTGGACGACCGACTTCGGCCTACCCTCCGGGGCGTCGGCACCGTCCGGCAACGCCGGACCGGCCCACCACTGCCCGTACTAGCGCGCGACCGACTAGGCCGGGGCGGTCTCGGCGCGAGCCGCGTCGTCGACCGGAGACACGGGGTTGTCGCGGAGGTACCACTCGGCGTCAAGAGCGGCCTGACAGCCCGACCCCGCCGCGGTGACGGCCTGGCGGTAGGCGTGATCGACCAGGTCGCCGGCCGCGAAGACGCCCGGCACGTTGGTCAGCGTGGTCCTGCCCTGGGTGATCACATAGCCGGCCTCGTCCGTCTCGACCTGGGCCTGGACGAGCTGTGACTGGGGCTCGTGCCCGATCGCGATGAACGCCCCCGTCACGGGCAGCTCACGCGACTCGCCGCCGCCGGTGTGCTTCAGCCGAGCGACGCCGAGGGCGCCGTTCTCGCCGGGGTTGAAGGCCTCGATCTCGTACGGGGTGAGCCATTCGATGTTCGGGATGGCCCGCGCGCGCTCGAGCATGATCTTCGAGGCGCGGAACTCGTCGCGTCGATGGACGATGCCGACCTTCTGGGCGAACTTGGACAGGAACATCGCCTCCTCCATGGCCGAGTCGCCGCCGCCGACGATGATCGTCGGAGCGTCGCGGAAGAAGGCCGCGTCGCAGGTCGCGCAGTAGCTGACGCCCCGCCCGGAGAGCTCCTGCTCGCCGACCACGCCGAGCTTGCGGTGCTGGGCGCCCATGGCGAGGATCACGGTGCGGGCCAGGTGCAGAGTGTCACCCACCCAGAGCTTGTGCAGACCGCCGTCGTGGGCCAGCTCGACGCGCGTGACGTCATCGGTCTCGAGGCGGGCGCCGAAGCGCTCGGCCTGATCGCGCATGCGCTGCATGAGCTCGGGACCGGTGATGCCGTCGGGGAAGCCGGGGAAGTTCTCGACGTCGGTGGTCTGCTGGAGCAGCCCGCCCCAGGCAAAGCCCTCGAACACCTGTGGCGTCAGATTCGCACGCGCCGTGTAGAGCGCGGCCGTATAGCCCGCGGGTCCGCTGCCGATGATGGCGACGTTTTCAACTGCTTGGCTGGTCACTTCATTAAGTATAGGGCAGCTCTGCCATCCCCTGAACGACAGGCTAGACGCCGCTCAGGACGCGCTTGGGGTCCGTCTGCCAGCGCTGGACGGTCTTGCGCAGCTGGAGGTAGGCGATCGCCCCCGGGATCGTGGGTAGCCAGAAGGCGAACCCGCGATAGGCCAGCACCGCGACGACCGCCGTCTCGAAGGGCACGCCAAAGGCGGTGAACGCGCCGATCATGCCGCCGTCGACGCCGCCGATACCCCCGGGCAGGGGCAGCGTGTTGCCGATCATGCCGACGAAGTAGGCCATCACGATCACGGCGGTGGGCGGACGGGCGCCGAAGGCCTCGAAGCACGCCCAGAGGACGGCGATGTCGAAACCCCACCACGCCACGCCGCCGAGGATCAGCGGGTCGCGGGAGCGGGTGAGCGCGATCGCCGTGCGCACGCCTGTGGCCGCCGATGCCGGCGCCGCCGCCACCTTGCGCGCGATCCTGGCCCAGCGTCCTCCGCGGCTGGTTCCGCGGGCGACGAGCCGATCGAAGTCACCCGGCACCAGCGACACGGCGAGGAAGATGACGATCACCGCCGCGCCGAAGATCGCCGGTATGACCGTGATGGCAAACGGGGCCGACCCGGCGAACACGCCCAGGTAAAGCCCCAGGCCCACGATCACCAGCGTGGCCATGTAGACGCCGTACAGAATGACCAGAAAAGCGATCATGCGACAGGCCACTGTCCTCGCCTCCATCCCCGACCGGCGCAGAGCCCAGGCCGTGAGGGCCACGCCGCCGGCGCCGGCCGCGGCGAACAGTCGCGAGGCGGCCAGCCCGGCCATGGTGATCTGGTAACTCTCGCGCCAGCCGACCTTGGACTCACCGCGCACGAACACCAGGCGAAACAGCGCGACGTATCCGAGGAAGGACAGGACCTCGAACACGGCGGCGAGGGCAAACCACCAGGCATTGCCGTGCTGGACCCGATTCCAGGTCTCCTTGAGCCCGACCAGCTTGGGCAGCACGAAGTACAGGAAGGCGATCGCCGAGACGACGAACAGGCCGAAGGCGAGCAGACGGCTGCGCGTGAACACGACACGCGGCATCTCCTCCTGGTTCGCGGCCGCGCCCTCTTGCGCTGGAACCTGGGTCACCGCGAGCGGCGTCGTGTCCTTGAGGGCCTCCTTCGCCATGGCCGCCCTTCTACGCCGTGGCCGCCACTGCTTCCAGATGCTGGAGGATGCGCGAGACGCTGGCCACCAGAGGGCCGGCGCGCGGGGCGGCACGCCTGACGCTCTCGGTCAGCGCGAGGCCGCCGAGCAGGTCTGCGACGTAGTGCTCACCCAGATACACGAGCGCCAGCCCAAGCGTGCCCGCGTAGGCCCAGGCCAGGCCACCGGCGACCGGGCCCGTCTCGGAGAGGAGATGGGCGGCCATCACGGACGTGGCGAAATGGAGCGACGGCATCGCAGCGAGCGGATTTCCTCCAAGCACATCGTAGAGGGGCCCCCAGTTGTCCCCCCAGAACTGCTCACCGTACTCGATCATCATGCGTCGCACGCGCGTGGTCTCATGACCCTGTTCCATATGCCCGTGCTGGGCCGCCCACCAGGGCGGGGCGGTCGGCACGGACCAGTAGAAGACCGCCCCGAGATCGAACACCGCGTACATCCGCGCCGCCGCGGCGGGGAACTTCTCCGGGCGACGGGCCAGCACATAGGCGACGCTGCCGTGCGGGACGAAGAACCAGAGCCAGTGGCACCAGACCAGCACCCGCTCGAAGCGGTTGACCTCGCCCGGTGAGGCGAACAGGCGCTGCAGACGCACGGTCGGCGGCACGCCGAACCCGAGCGTGCGATCGATCGCGATCGGGTAGTCGACGTGCACCCGCTCGTCGAGGCGCTGAGGATCGTCGTGGGGCATCTCGTAGGCGGCCAGATAGGCCCACATGTTGAGCGCGCACACGGCGACGTCACGCACCGGGCGCGCGCGGCCGCCCGAGGATCGCCGCGGGAGCGCGACGCAGAGCGCGACCGGCGCGGCGGCGGCGGCACTCAGGACGACCTGCGGCGGGAGCTTGATCCGCCGTCGCAGCGCAGGCGCTGCGACCCCCGCCACGACGAGGCCCCAGGCTGTCGCTCTGATGGCCCTCGACGCGCGCAACTCGCGGCCAGTATACGTTTGGGCATGGATCGTACGGACCTGAGCTTTGGCTGAACGCCGCCTACCAGGACTCCAGCGCGTGCTGGGAGTCAACGCCCTCTTCTCGACCGCTTACGGCAACGTCGGCTCCTCGATCTACTACGCGCTCGGACTGGTCGCGTCGTTCGCGCTCGGCCTGACGCCCGTCGTATTCATCCTCACGGGCGCGATCTTCTACCTCACCGCGGCCACCTACGCCGAGGCCACGGCGATGTACCCCGAGGCCGGCGGTTCCTCGAGCTTCGCCCGTCACGCCTTCAACGAGTTCTGGTCCTTCTTCGCCGCCTGGGGCCAGATGCTCAACTACGTCATCACGATTGCCATCTCGGCCTTCTTCGTGCCGCACTACATCGGCGGCCTGTTCTGGCCCTTTCTGAAGACCTCGCCGGGGGACATCATCTTCGGGATCCTGGTGGTCGCGCTCCTCTGCGCGATCAACGTCGTCGGCGTAAAGGAGGCCGCGCGGCTGAACATCCTGCTGGCGATCACCGACTTCTCCACGCAGCTGCTGCTCGTCGTGGTGGGCGGCGTGCTCGTCTTCTCCCCCCACACGCTGATCAACAACGTGCATCTCGGCACCGCGCCGCACTGGAAGGACTTCCTGATCGCGATCCCCGTCGGGATGATCGCCTACACCGGCATCGAGACGATCTCCAACATGGCCGAGGAGGCCAAGGACGAGTCGCGCACGATCCCGGCAGCCATCAACCGCGTGGTGATCGCCGTGTTCGCGATCTACGCCGCGCTGCCCGCCGTCGCCCTGTCCGCGCTGCCCGTGCGCTGCGTGCACGGCCACTGCCAGACGCTGCTCGGGCTACCCGAGAGCAAGGGCGGCTTTGCCGGCGATCCCGTGCTGGGGATCGTCAAGCACCTGCACCTCGGGGCGCTTCAGAACGCGGGCGAGATCTACGTCGGCCTGCTCGCCGCGACGATCCTGTTCATCGCCACCAACGCAGGCATCATCGGCGTTTCACGGCTCGTGTACTCGATGGGCCTGCACCGCCAGGTCCCCGACCAGCTGCGCCAGCTGCACCCCAGATTCCGCACGCCGTGGATCGGCATCATCGTGTTCGGGGGGATCGCCTGCGTGACCCTGATCCCGGGACAGGCCGACTTCCTCGGCAACATGTACGCGTTCGGCGCGATGCTGTCGTTCACCATCGCCCACCTGGCCGTGATCCGCCTGCGGGTGCGCCAGCCCGATGTCACGCGGCCCTATCGCGGGCCGGGCACGCTGCGCATCGCCGGGCGCGACCTGCCGCTGTTCGCGGTGCTTGGGGGCCTCGGGACCTTCCTGGCCTTCATAACGGTCACCGTCCTGCACGCGGCCGTCGCCGCCGCCGGGGTCGGCTGGCTGACGATCGGCGTCGCGGTCTACATCGTCTACCGCCGCGGGCAGGGCCTCGATCTGGTCACGACGACCAAGATCGTGATCGCCGGGCCGGCCGTGGATCACGAGGCCGAGTACGAATCGGTGCTCGTGGCCTTCGACGAGCGCAACTACTCGGGCGAGGTCATGGCCACCGCGGCGCGGCTCGCGGCTCGCCGGCGACGCGGCATCTACGTGCTGGTGACGGTCGAGGTCCCCTCCACGAGCCCGATCGGAGCTGCCTTGCCGCTTCAGGAGGCGGCGGCGCAGTCGATGATCGAGGAGGCCAAGGTTCAGATCGGCCGCCGCGTCTCCGGACGCTGGGAGAAGGTGCGGGCCGGTCAGACCGGGCGCATGATCGTCGAGGAGGCACGGGCCATGCACGCCGGCGCGATCGTCATGCCGATTCCCAGTCACCTCGGCGGCGGGGGGCTCGGTCGCACGCTCGAGACCGTGCTGCGCGAGCGCCCGTGCCGGGTGATCGTCGAGACGACGCCGCCGCGAGAGCCCCTGCGGCCGCGCGTGGCGGCGTAGTCTCGTCGTGTCATGAGCCTGGCCAGCACGCTGCGCACCTCGACCGGGCGTCGGCCGACGGCCGGCGAGCTGGCTTCGGTCGGGCTCGAGATCGTTGCCGCCGTGGCGCTCGCCACCGGGATCGTGGCCCTGCTCCAGACCTCGGCCCCGCCCGGCGGCCTGGGCGTGATCTACCTGCTCGCCGTGCTCGCCATCGCCGTGCGGCACGGGCAGTTGGCCGCGCTGGCGACGGCTGTGATCAGCGTGCTGGCCCTCAACTACTTCTTCATCACCCCGCGCCACCAGCTCTCGATCGCCCACTCGCAGGATCTCGTCGTGCTCGTCGTGCTGCTGATCGCGGCAGTGGTGGTCGGCCGGCTCGCCTCGGCTGAGCGCCAGCGCTCGGCCGAGGCCGAGAGCCGCGCCGGCGTCGCGGCGGCCCGGGAGCGCGAGGCGAAACTGCTGGCCGAGGCCGCCTCGGCGATCCTGGCCGGGCGCGACGTCGAGACCCAGCTGCGCAGCATCGGCGCTCGCGTGGCTTCGGCCACCGGCGCCCAGGCCGCGCGGGTGGCGCTCGAGCCCGTGCCGGCCCCGCGCGACGGCGAGATCTCCATCCGGCTTCCGGCCCGCACCCGCGCGGGTTGGCTCTACGTCGCCCCCGGCGGCGACTGGTCGAGGTCCGACCTTGAGCGGATCGCCGAGCCGCTCGGGCGCCTAATCGACGTGGCACTCGAGCGCGAGCGCGTCGCCGAGCAGGCCGCCGAGGCCGAGGGGGCGCGACGCGCCGAGGTGGCCAAGACAGCCGTGCTGCATGCCATCTCACATGACCTGCGCTCGCCGCTCACCGCCATGACCACCGCCGGCGCCGCGCTCCGGGCGCCCGGGGTCACCGCCGCCGAAAGCACGGAGCTCATCGACGTGATCGAGACCGAGGGTGCCCGCCTGGCCCGGCTGGTCGGCGATCTGCTCGATCTCTCGCGCCTCGAGGCGGACGCCGCGGCCCCGCGCGCCGACTGGTGCGACCTCGGCGACGCCGTGGCCACGGCTGCGGCCGCGCTCGGAGACGACCATCCGATCGAGTTCGCCCTGCCGCCCGATCTGCCGCTGGTGCGCGCCGACGCGGCCCAGCTCGAGCGGGTGTTCTCGAACCTGATCGAGAACGCGATCAAGTTCTCGCCTCCCGGTGCCCCCGTGCGGGTCACCGGCGGGGTCGGCGGCGGCAGCGTGACGATTCGCGTCTCTGACCGCGGACGCGGCATACCCCCGCGGCAGCGCGCGCGCGTCTTTGAGCCCTTCTTCCGGGGCCGCGGCGCGGCCGGACCGGGATCGGGGCTCGGTCTGGCCATCTGCCGCGGCTTCGTCGAGGCCAACGGCGGGCGGATCGTGCTCCAGAGCGACGCCGAGCGCGGCACCTCCTTCGCGGTCAGCTTCCCGATGCTCGCGCAGCCTGTGTCGCCGGCGGCCGGGACTCGATGAGCGCGGCACCGGCGCCGCGTGTGCTCGTCGTCGACGATGAGCCCCAGATCGTCCGCGGGCTGAAGATCATCCTGCGCAGCGCGGGCTACTCCGTCGAGCACGCAGCCACCAAGCACGAGGCGCTGGCCGCGCTGGCGGCAAGACCGCCGGACGCCATGGTGCTCGATCTCGTGCTGCCCGACGGACGCGGAACCGAGGTCTGCGAGGAGGTCCGCCGGTGGAGCCGCCTGCCGATCCTCGTCCTCTCGGCGGTCGGCGACGAGGCGGAGAAGGTCAGGGCGCTGGACGCCGGAGCGGACGACTACGTCACCAAGCCGTTCGGCACCGACGAGCTGCTCGCCCGCCTGCGTGCCGTGCTCCGCCGGTCCAACGAGGCCGGCGGCTCGCCCCTGATCGAGGCCCTCGGCGGCGTGGTCATCGACCTCCAGGACCGGCATGTGACCGTGGCCGGGGAGGACATCCATCTGACGCCGATCGAGTTCGACCTGCTCCGTGCGCTGGCTCAGCACCGCGGCCGGCTGGTCACCCACCGCCAGCTCCTGCGGGAGGTCTGGGGCCCAGAGTACGGCGAGGAGACACACTACCTGCGGGTGCACGTCGCGCACATCCGCGCCAAGCTCGAGTCGGACCCGTCTCGCCCACGGGCGCTGGTCACCGAGCCGGGCGTCGGCTACCGGCTGCTCCCCCCCGACGCACCGAGTTCCCAGCCTTAGCGGTTTCTCTACGCCCGGCCGGGCAATCTATGCGCGCATTTGACGCGCCGTGGCCTACCTTGGATCAGGCGCGGTCCCCGACTGGCGCCAACAACCCATGGCGCGCATCGAAACTCACGGCCTGAGGCGAAGCGTGGGCGTCGGCGGCCTCTTCGCGACCGCCTACGGCAACGTCGGCTCATCGATCTACTACGCCCTGGGGATCGTCGCCGCGCACGCCCTCGGCCTGACCCCGGTCGTCTTCATGCTGGCGGGCGGGCTGTTCGCGCTGACCGCCAAGACGTACGCCGAGGGCGCCGCGATGTTCCCGGAGGCGGGCGGCTCCTCGTCCTTCGCCCGCCACGCCTTCAACGAGCTCGTCTCGTTCTTCGCCGGCTGGGCGCTGAGCCTCGACTACATCCTCACGATCGCCATCTCGGCCTTCTTCGTACCCCACTACCTGGGCGCGTTCTTCCCGGCCCTGACGCACTCACCCGGCGACGTGATCGGCGGCATCATCGTGATCGCCGTCCTGGCCGGACTGAACATCCGCGGGCTCGGCGAGTCGGCGAAGCTCAACTTCTTCCTCGCCATAGCCGACCTCGTCACCCAGGTCGTGCTGATCGTCGTCGGCGGCGCGCTCGTGCTCAACCCTTCGCTGCTGGTCAACCAGGTCCACCTCGGGACGGTGCCCAGCTACACCGAGGTGATCTTCGCGCTGTCACTGGCCATGGTGGCCTACACGGGGATCGAGACGGTCTCCAACATGGCCGAGGAGGCGCGCGACCCGGGGCGCGACGTGCCCAAGGCGGTCAACCTGGTCCTGATCGCGGTGCTGGGCGTGTACGCCGGCATCACCGTGGTGGCCCTGTCCGCGCTGCCGGTCATTCAGCAGCACGGCCATTTCACGACGCTCCTGGGCCAGCCGCCCCCGCACGGCTTCGAGAACGATCCAGTGCTGGGGATCATCGAGCACATCGGCATCCACGGCTGGGCGCTGACCGCGCTGCGCTACTACGTCGGCGTGCTCGCGGCGACGATCCTGTTCATCGCCACGAACGCGGGCCTGATCGGGATCTCGCGGCTCTCGTGGTCGCTGTCCGAGCACCGCCAGCTGCCCAGCATCTTCTCCCGCCTGCACCCGCGCTACCGCACGCCGTGGTTCACGATCGTGATCTTCTCGGCGATCGCGATCGTGCTGCTGATCCCGGGCCAGACGGACTTTCTCGGCAATCTGTACTCGTTCGGGGCGATGCTGTCCTTCACGACCGCCCACGCCGCGGTCGTCGCCCTGCGGATCAAGGATCCCGGCCGCGAGCGGCCCTACCGCATGCCCTGGGACGTGCGCATTCGGGGCCGCGACATCCCCATGACCGCCGTGCTGGGCGGCGTGGGGACATTCGCCGCCTGGGTCTCGGTCCTGATTCTGCACACCGAGGCACGCACGGTCGGCGTCGGCTGGATGATCATCGGCCTGGGCGGGTATGCGATCTACCGCCGGCGCGAGGGGATGGACCTGCGCAGCCACTACAAGATCGCTCACCGCGAGCGGCCGGCCTTCTTCGTCGAGCTGGCCTACCGCTCGGCGATCGTGCCCATCTTCGGCACCGACGTGGACGCCAGCGCCCTGCGCACGGCCGCCAAGCTGGTCGGCGAGGATGCCACGGTCGAGGCCATCTACGTGCTCCAGGTGCCGAACCAGCTGCCCATCGACGCGGGCCTCGAGGAGGAGGAGCGACTCGGTATGAGCGTGCTCGAGAGCGCCAAGCTGCGCGGGCGCAAGTCCGGCCTGAAAGTGCAGACCCGCCTGATCAGGACGCGCAATCCCGGTGCCTCGATCGTCGAGGAGGCCGAGCGCCGGAGCGCCGAGATCATCTACCTGGGGACCGCGCACGCCCCCGCATCCGAGCGCGCACTGGGTCCGACGGCGAGCTATCTGCTCGCCCACCGGCCCTGCCGAGTGGTGATCGAGACAGCCCCCGGCGGCTGACCTCGGGCACCCCAGCGAGGCCCGTCGCCCCTCCGCGTGGATAGAATGCCGCGGCCTTGCGACCCGACGCGAACGACGCCCCTCTCCGCCGTAGACGCCGCCGCGGCGCAGCGCCGCGAACTTTCCTGCTGGTCCTGACGCTGGCCATGGTCGGGCTGCTCGCGCTGGCCCCGATGGCCGCCGCCAACTTCCTCACCCCGAAATCGGGTGGCTCGCCCAACGCGGACCAGATCGCCTCGCTGTACAAGATCGTGCTCTACCTGGCCGCCCTCGTGCTGGTGATCGTCGAGGTCGCGTTGGCCTACTCGATCTACAAGTTCCGTGCCAAGAAGGGCGCCGTGGCCGCCCAGATCCACGGCAACACGCGCCTGGAGATCGGCTGGACGGTGGCGGCGGCCATGATCCTGGTCGTGCTCACGGTGGTGACCTTCATCAAGCTGCCGAGCATCATCAACCCGCCCAACTCGGACGCCAGCGGCCTAGTGCTCTCGGCCTCGACCACAGAGCCGACACCGCCGAACGGCAAGAAGCTGACGATCTGCGTGACCGGCCGCCAGTACATCTGGCGCTACACCTACGGCTCCAGCTGCAAGGGCGATGCCTTCAGCACCAAGCTTCCCTACTCCTACCAGGAGATGGTGGTTCCCGCCGGCACGACCGTCGTCCTGGCCATCCAGGCCAGTGACGTGATCCACTCCTGGTGGATCCCCTCGATGGGCGGCAAGGTGGACGCGGTGCCCGGGTACACAACCTACACGTGGTTCAAGGCGCCGCATGCCGGCGCGCTCTACCACGGGCAGTGCGCCCAGCTCTGCGGCCGGGGACATGCCGCCATGACCGCACAGGTGCGGGTGGTCTCGCCCGCCGAGTACCAGGCCTGGCTCAGCCGGCAGACGAGCCTGATCAGCGCCGCCAACGCTCAGGTGGCGCAGTTGCGCCAGCAGCTCCTCCAGAACGGCAACCTGACCGCGACCGGAAGTTTCTAGGGAGAATCCACACCCGATGTCCATCACCCAGCCCGCTCTGCGCCCCGCCCCCCAGATCATCGCCCACCAGGTGACCGAGCCGCGCACGACCAAGCGATGGGTGGATTGGATCACCACCACCGACCACAAGAAGATCGGGATCATGTACCTGGTCACGACCTTCGTGTTCTTCATTCTGGGCGGGGTCGAGGCGCTGCTGATGCGGCTGCAGCTCGGGGTGCCGAACAACACCCTGATCACTGCGCAGCACTACAACCAGCTGATGACCGTTCACGGGACGACGATGATCTTCCTGTTCGTCGTGCCGGTCATGGCCGGCTTTGGTAACTATTTCGTGCCGCTGATGATCGGCGCCCGGGACATGGCCTTCCCGCGCCTCAATGCGCTCTCCTACTGGCTGCTGCTGTTCGGCGGGATCGTCTTCTACATGTCGCTCTTCTTCCAGCCGCCCGAGGCGGGCTGGTGGAGCTATCCGCCGCTCTCGAGCGCGCTGTATTCGCCCAGCGGCGGCCAGGACGCCTGGATCTTCCTGGTTCACATCACGGGCATCTCGTCACTCGTCGGCGCGGTCAACTTCTACGCGACGATCGTCAACATGCGCGCCCCCGGCATGAGCTGGGGCCGCCTGCCGCTGTTCGTCTGGTCGATCCTGATCTACGCCGTACTGCTGATCGTGGCCATCCCGGTGATCGGCGCAGCCGTGACGATGCTGCTCACCGACCGGCACTTCGGCACCCACTTCTTCGACCCGACCAACCACGGCTCGCCGGTGCTCTGGCAGCACCTCTTCTGGTTCTTCGGACACCCCGAGGTCTACATCATGATCCTGCCCGGGTTCGGAATCATCTCGGAGGTCATCCCCGTGTTCTCGCGCAAGCCGATCTTCGGCTACAAGGCGATCGCCGCGGCGACCGCGGTGATCGCCTTCCTGGCCGTGCTCGTGTGGGCGCACCACATGTTCGCCTCCCCGGTACCGATCGTCGTGCTCGGCTTCTTCATGCTGAGCTCGTTCCTGATCGGCGTGCCGACCGGGGTCAAGATCTTCAACTGGATCGCCACCTTGTGGCGCGGCTCGATCGTCATGACGACCTCGCTCTACTTCGCCGTCGGCTTCATCGCGATCTTCGTGATCGGCGGCATCACGGGGATCTTCCTGGCCGTCTTCCCGATCGACTGGCAGCTCAACGACACCTACTTCGTGGTGGCGCACTTCCACTACGTCCTGATGGGCGGCGCCGTCTTCACGATCTTCGCCGGCCTTTACTACTGGTTCCCCAAGATCACGGGCCGAATGCTCGGGGAGCGCCTCGGCAAGACGTCGTTCTGGATCATGTTCATCGGCTTCAACCTGACCTTCTTCGTCCAGCATGCCCTCGGCCTCTCCGGCATGCCGCGCCGCATCTACACATACCAGCCGGGCCTGGGCTGGTCGACCTACAACCTGATCTCGACGATCGGGTCGTTCGTCCTCGGGCTGGGCATCCTGATCACGATCGCCAACATCGCCCTCAGCCTCAAGCGCGGAGCGCTGGCTGGTCCGGATCCCTGGAAGGGCAACACCCTTGAGTGGTTCACGCCCTCACCGCCGCCGGTCAACAACTTCGACGTGGTCCCCCGGGTCAGGTCGGTCGAGCCGATGCGCGACATTCGGCGGCAGGTCGAGCGAAGTACCGGAGCGACGCAGAAGACCGGCGGCAGCGAGCAGTTCGCCCGGGTCTAGCCCGTGGACGCCACCACCACCACCGGTCAGGCGCTCGCCACCTCCCGCGCGCGTCAGGTCATCTCCGACTACCTGGAGCTGACCAAGCCGAAGGTCCAGTCGCTGCTCTTGCTGACAACGGTGACCACGATGGAGATCGCCGGGAACCCGTCGGTGTCCCTGATCGCCCTGACCTGCCTGGGCGGGTACCTCTCGGCCGGCGGCGCAGGCGCGGTCAACCACTACTGGGATCGCGACATCGACGCGACCATGTCGCGCACCGCCTCGCGGCCGATCCCGGCTGGTCGCGTGTCCCCGCGCGCGGCGCTGATCTACGGCTTCGCGCTCGCGCTCGCGTCGTTCGTGCTGCTCTCCACGACGGTCAACCTGCTCGCGGCCTGCCTGGCGCTGAGCGGCTTTCTCGGCTACGTGGGCGTGTACACGATGTGGCTCAAGCGCCGCACGCCCCAGAACATCGTCATCGGCGGCGCGGCCGGCGCGGTGCCGCCGCTGGTTGGCTGGGCGGCCACGCGCGGCTCGCTGTCGTGGACGGCCGTCTACCTGTTCGCGATCGTCTTCTACTGGACCCCGCCCCACTTCTGGGCCCTCAGCCTGCTGATGAAGGATGACTACGCCAAGGCCGGCGTGCCGATGATGCCGGTCGTCCGCGGCGAGGGCGAGACCCGCCGGCAGATCCTGCTCTACTCATTGCTGCTCTACGCGATCTCGCAGCTGCCCTTCTGCGCCGGAGCCTTCGGGGGTCTCTACCTGGTCGCCTCGATCCTGCTCGGCGTGGCCTTCGTCGCCGGCGCGTGGCTGCTGTACCGGCGCGCCGATCGCCGCACGGCGCTGCGGCTCTACCTCTTCTCCCTGCTCTACCTGGCGCTCCTCTTCGCGGCCATGGTCGCCGACGCGAAGCTTTAGGCGAGCTCGGGGCACACTCACTAGGATTCGGAGAACGATCATGGACAGAAAGCTCGCCCGCAAGAACATCCGCTCCGGCCTGATCGCAGGCGCGGTCTCGGCGTTCATGCTCGGGATCACGTTCGCCGCCGCCGCGATCTACGTGCATCCGTGAGCGAGCTCGAGCAAGACGCACCGCCCGCCGGCGAGGAGATTCACCTCCCCGGGCCGACGCTGATCCCGTTCGTCTGCGCGCTCGGGATCACGCTGATCGTGATCGGCACCACGATCACGATCATCTTCTGCATCATCGGCGCCCTCCTGTTCATCCTCTCGACGGGGATGTGGATCCGCGACACGCGGCGCGACATCGCCTCGCTGCCCGAAGAGCACGCGCACTAGTTCCCAGCCGGCCGCCGGCTGCTCAGGGCCCGAGCACCCGCAGCCTGCTACCCCACGCCGCTCCCGGCCGGCACCTCGGACGTGGCGCCGTCCTGAGTCCAGCAGCGCACGATGTCGCGCATCGAGAGCACGCCGACCAGGTCGCTGCCCTCCACCACGACCAGGTGGCGGAACTTGCCGCGCACCATCGTCTCGGCCGCGCGCTCGAGCGACCAGTCCGGGGACGCGAAGGTCAGGTTGGACGTCAGATGGTCCGAGACGAGTTCCTTGTCCGGATCCTGGCCATCGGCGATCGAGAGCAGGATGTCGCGCTCGGTGATCACGCCGAGCCCCGGGGCGTCTGGATCGATCACCACGGCGGCACCCACGCGGCGGCGGCTCATTGCCGAGGCGGCGTCGCGCAGCGAGTGCCCGGGCCCGATCGTGAGTACGACTTCAGACATCCCTGCTCGAACCTCCATGACGTCTCCCAGTTAGTTTGCAACGATTGACGCAATCATAATCGAGCCTCGGCGGCGCGTCGTCCAGGCCCGCTCAACGGCTCGCCGGCCGGTCCGGGCCGCAGCCCGGCAACGGTCGCCGATGGTGCCTTCGGGGCCTCGGACGGCCGGTGCTCGGGGCATCACGGACGGTGCGGAGCCGTTCGTCGCCGAGAATGCATAGGATGCGCGCCGGATGATGCCTTTGGACGGAGCGAACGGTGCGTAAGCACCCTCTCTTCCAGATGTTCGTGATCGGCGCGATCGTGACCGCGATCGGGATCCCGCTTGCGCTCATCATCCCCTGGTTCCCGGGCCAGGCCTCGGCGCAATCCACCCGCGTGGACACGCTCTACCGGGTGCTGCTGATCGTCTCGGTGCCGATCTTCGTGCTCGTCGAGACGGTGGTCCTCTACTCGGTCTGGAAGTTCCGCATGCGCCCGGGCGAGGAGAACAAGGACGGACCTCCGATCCACGGCAACACGCGCCTCGAGGTGATGTGGACCGCCGGCCCGGCGATCCTGATCATCGGCCTCTGTACGTACGCCTACACGGTGCTGCACAAGAACGAGGAGTCAAAGCCGGGCGAGGCCAGGGTCAACGTGATCGGCGAGCAGTTCGCCTGGCTGTTCGCCTACCCCAAGGGCGACGGCAAGGCGATCGTCTCGCCGCAGCTCTACCTGGCCAAGGATCAGCCCGTCGTGTTCAAGATCACGAGCCGCGACGTGATCCACGCCTTCTGGGTCCCCGCCTTTCGCGAGCAGCTCGACGCGGTGCCCGGGATCACCGGCACGCTGCGCGTGACGCCCAAGAAGCTCGGCACCTATCCGCTCGTGTGCGCGGAGCTGTGCGGCAACGGCCACGCCCTGATGCGGGCCACCGTGCACGTTCTCACGCCGGCCGCCTACCAGGCCTGGATCTCCAGGCTGCAACCGATTCCCGAGCCCTCGGGCAGCTTCAAGGCGGCCAACAGCGGGAGCGCGTTCTCGCCCGCGATAACGGCCGGGTCGGCGTCGGCGTCCACCCCGTCCGGCGGCTCGAGCGCCTCGGGCGGCTCGAGCGCGGCCACCGCGGCGGCCGGCAAGGTGGTCTTCACCGGCTCTTCCGGGTGCAGCAGCTGCCACACGCTGGCCGATGCGGGCGCCACGGGCTCGACTGGGCCGAACCTGGGCACCCGCCTGATCCCCGACGCGAAGAAGCGCGGCCTGCCGCTGGCCGCCTTCATCCGCGAGTCGATCACGAAGCCCAACGCCTACATCGCGCCGGGCTTCGGGCCCAACATCATGCCGAGCAGCTTCGGCCAAACCCTCACGCCGACCCAGATCCAGGCCCTTGCGACATACCTCTCGAGCGTGACAAAGTGATAGGACCCGCCAGAGCTATGAGGGAGACCCGCCCATGACCATCGCGGCCAAGCTGCGCGCGCCCGGCTGGTATCGCGCCGCACTCTTCGACGTCATAGGCTTCGCCTTCGCCTTCGGCCTCACCGTGCTGATCCGCTGGCTGATGCACGAGCACCCGATCGTCGACGGTCACGCGATCACGATCGTGGCCGGGATCGCCGTGCCGCTCTTCTTCCTCGTCGGTCTGGGCGCGGCCGACTACTGGCTCTACTGGGCGGCCGGCCGGCCGACGCGGCCCGAGGACCACTCGGCGCACGGCGCGCGCACCTGGCGCGACTACTTCCGCATCAACACCGACCACAAGGTGATCGGCATCCAGTACACGGTGAGCTCGTTCTTCTTCCTGCTCGTCGGAGGCCTGATGGCCATGCTGATGCGGGCCGAGCTGGCGCAGCCGGGGATGCAGTTCGTCACGCCGGAGCAGTTCAACGGGCTGTTCTCCGTCCACGCCTCGCTGCTGATCTTCCTGTTCGTGATCCCGGTCTTCGCCGGACTGGCCAACTTCGTCCTGCCGCTGATGATCGGCGCGCCGGACATGGCGTTCCCGCGCCTCAACGCGCTCTCGTTCTGGCTCCTGCCCATCGCCGGGATCCTCATGCTGCTGAGCTTCCTGGCCCCCGGCGGCTCGTTCGCCTCCGGGTGGACGGCTTATGCGCCGCTGTCGACGACCATGCCGCTGGGCCAGCTCTTCTTCGTGCTGGCCGTGCAGTTCGCGGGGGCATCGTCGATCGCCACCGCGCTGAACTTCCTCGTGACCATCATCACCATGCGCGCGCCGGGGATGAGCTTCTTCCGCATGCCGCTGCTGGTCTGGGCGAACTTCTCGACCTCGCTGCTGGTCGTGATCGCGACGCCGTTCATCGCGGCCTCGCAGTTCTTGGTGCTGCTCGACCGGGCGCTCGGCTTCCAATTCTTTGACGCCTTCGTCGGGGCCGGGAAGAACGGCAACGTGATCATGTACCAGCACATCTTCTGGTTCTACTCGCACCCGGCCGTGTACATCATGATGCTGCCCGGCTTCGGGATCATCTCCGAGGTCCTCGCGGTCAAGTCCCGCAAGCCGATTTTCGGCTACCGCATGATGGCCTTCTCGCTGCTGGCGATCGTGGTGCTCGGCTTCACCGTCTGGGCGCACCACATGTTCACTTCGGGCATGCAGCCGTGGATCCGAATACCGATGATGATCACCACGGCGATCATCGCGATCCCCACGGGGATCAAGATCTTCTCCTGGCTGGCGACGCTCTGGCGAGGAGTGCTGCACCTCGACACGCCGATGCTGTTCGCGCTCGGCTTCCTGACCATGTTCACGCTCGGCGGGATCAGCGGCGTGATGCTGGCCATGATCCCCTTCGACATCCACGTCTCCGACACGTACTTCATCGTCGCCCACATCCACTACGTGCTCTTCGGCGGCTCGCTGTTCACGATCTTCGCCGGGGTCTACTACTGGTTCCCGAAGATGACCGGGCGCATGTTCGACGACCGGCTCGGCAAGCTCCACTTCTGGCTGACGTTCATCTTCTTCAACCTGACCTTCGGCCCCATGCACCTGATCGGCATCCAGGGCATGCCCCGACGGGTGGCCGACTACGCTCAGCGGTTCGCCACCTGGAACCTGATCATCTCGCTCTCGAGCTTCGTGCTCGGGATCTCGACCCTGATCTTCATCTACAACATCGTCGCGAGCTGGCGCGCGGGGCCGCGGGCGGCGGCCAATCCGTGGCGCGGACTGACGCTCGAGTGGCAGGTCTCCTCGCCGCCGCCGATCTTCAACTTCGATGCCGTCCCGACCGTCGTCGGCGGTCCGTACGAGTACGGCGTGCCGGGTGCGGTGCACGGCATCTTCAAGTCGCCGGCCGAGGCCAAACCGGCCGGCTCCATCGCGACCTCCCCGAGCAAAGAATGAACACCGTCCTCGTAGTGGCCAACGAGACGCTCGGCGGCCGGGCGTTGATCGAAGCCGTCCGCCAACGGGTCGAGCAGGGAGACGTGCGGTTCGTGCTGTGCGTGCCCCAGAACCGGCCCCGAGCCGGGCTGGTGATCTACGACGACGCGGTCTTCGACGCCGCCCAGGCCCGCGTGGACCTGGCGCTCGGGTTCGTGCGCTCGGAGGGCATCGAGGCGATCGGCGAGGTCGGCGACCCCGACCCGTACACGGCCACGATGGACGCCGTGGGCGAGCACCGGCCGACCGAGATCATCATCTCGACGTATCCGGAGACGCGCTCGGGCTGGTTGCGCCGCGACCTCGTCGACCGCATCCGCCAGGCCTCGGGACTGCCGGTCGAGCACGTCGTGGCCGACATCGACACCGAGGGGCTGCCCTTCGACGTCACGCTCGCGGTGGCCAACCGCACGGCCAGCGGCGACGAGCTCTTCGAGGCGCTCAAGGCCAAGGCCCGGGACGACACCGAGGACCGCCTGTTCGTCGTGGTTGTGCCGCAGGAGGGCGGCGACGGCGCGGCCGTCCGGCGAGCCCGCACCCGAATGCACCTCGTTCTGGACCGCCTGCGCGGCGCCGGGCTGCTGGCCGCCGGCACGATCGGCGATCCCGATCCCTACACCGCGATCATGAACGCGCTGCAGTATTTCCGCGTCGACGACATCGTCATCTCGACCCTGGCCGAGACGAAGTCGGGCTGGTTGCGCGCCGACCTGGTCGAGCGCGTGCGCAGGGCGACCGGCAAGCCGGTCGAGCACGTGATCCACGCCGAGCCCGCCAGCGTCTAGAAGGAGCCCGATGGAAGCCGCAGCGATCCCCCACGTGGAAGAGCACCACGGCCCGCCGGCCGCTCACCGCTCCTCGCGCGTCGAGCCGCAGCTGCTCGGGATGCTCCTTTTCATCATCTCCGAGGTGATGATTTTCGGCGCGTTCTTCACGGCGTACTTCTTCATCCGCGTGGTCACCCACGACCCCTGGCCCGCCCACGGCACGAAGCTGCCCGAGGACGTGGCGGGGATCAACACGGCGATCCTGCTGTCCTCGTCGCTGACGCTCCACTGGGCGCTCGTCTCGATCAAGAACAACAATCGCTTCGGCCTCAAGGCCGGCATGGTGGCCACCTTCCTGCTCGGCCTCTCGTTCCTCACGATCCAGATCAACGAATACGTGCACATCGGCTTCGCGCCCAAGGACTCGGCCCAGGCGTCGATCTTCTACGGGCTCACCGGCCTCCACGGCGCTCACGTCTTCATCGGACTCTGCCTGCTGCTGATGATCACGATCAGATCCTTCCGTGGGCACTACTCGCCCGAGCAGCATCGAGGGATGGAGGTGCCGGGGATCTACTGGCACTTCGTCGACATCATGTGGATCATCGTCTACACGACGGTGTACGTGATCTGATCTCGTGCTGAACCCGCTGCGATCCGAGGCGGAGGCCTTCCGGGCCCTGATCTACGTCGCGGTCACCGCAGCGATCGTGGTGGTCGTCGTGCTGATCGCCCGCACCCTCTAGGACCCGCGCGCCGGCGCCGGCGCCGGCGCGCGCTGCGCGGTCTGCGCCACCGACAGGCGCGCTGAGCCTCCCTGTGCGGCCGTCTGCGACCGTCAGGCCGGTGCGGCGGCCTGGCCTGGCGCTGGCGAACGGGAGCGCGTAGTAGAGCGCGACGGCCCCGCAGATGGCCAGCGACAGGTAGGCCGACACCGGGGCCAGCACGGTCGCCACAGCGTACGGGACGAGCCCCGAGAGCGCCCGTACGAAGATGACGCGCCGCGCCGGCTCGTCGGTCGCGGACGACAGCAGATGGGCCTTCGTGAAGAGGATGTGCCGTTGGGTGGCCGCAAACACCAGCGACATGACCAGAAAGGCTCCGCTGTAGATCGCCGCGGCGAGGTGCTGACCGCTCGAGGCCTTCAGATAGGCGGCCATCAGCGAGGTCACGTAGGGCAGCACGGCCACGCACAGGAGCAGCAGCAGATTCAGCGTCATGATCGCGTGATCGACGGCCCTCAAGCGCCTGATCATCGCGTGGTGGTTGATTCAGATGATCCCGATGGTCAGGAACGAGACCACGTACGCGGCGTAGCTCGGCCACTGCCGGGCGAGCTCGCGAGCGAGGCTCGGGCCGCCGGGCACGGTGTGCGGAACCTTCAGATCGAGCACGAGCAGCGTGATCGCCACCGCGAATACGCCGTCGGAGAACGCCTCCAGTCGCCCGGTGCTCACAGCCTGAGGATTCGCCAATCGCGCGACGTGTCCTGTCAGCCGGCCCCCGGGCGGCTTGCCCGCGCCTACCATCCCCGGGGTGGCACCCGCCCTGACCCCCATCGCCGCCGCCGGCCCCGCGGGCACGATCGCGCTGCCGCTCCTCGTGCTCCTCTACTGGCTGCCCTACTGGCTGCGGGCCCGCACGCTGGCCGCCGAGGGCCGGCCCGTGCCCACATGGCGCCAGGCCTGCTACGCCGCCGGCTTGATCGTCCTGGCCATCGCCCTGAGCCCCCCGGTGGGGAAGCTCAGTGACGAGCTGCTCGTGGCGCACATGGCCGAGCACCTCCTGATCGGCGATATCGCCGCGCTGCTGATCGTGCTCGGGTTCACCGGCCCACTTCTCGCCCCGCTGTTGCGCATGCCCGTGATCGGCCGCCTGCGCGTTCTGACACACCCCGTGGTCGCGGTCGTGGCCTGGGGCGTCAACTTCTACGTGTGGCACCTCCCGGCGCTGTACCAGGCCGCGCTGCGTCACGACGCGGTGCACGCGCTCGAGCACGCGACCTTCCTGGTCTTCGGCATCGCGGTCTGGATGGCGCTGCTCGGGCCGTTGCCCAAGCCCCAGTGGTTCGGCAACGGCGCGCGGCTCGGGTACATCGTGGTCGTGCGGCTGGTCGGCACCGTGCTGGCCAACGCGATGATCTTCGGCGGCGTCTTCTATCCGTACTACAGCAGCGGCGACGCGCACCACCACATCAGCCAGATCGCCGACCAGGTGACCGCGGGCGGCCTGATGATGGTCGAGGAGAGCCTCCTGACGATCGGCCTGTTCTGCTGGCTCTTCCTGAAGGTCGCGCGTGAGGGCGAGGAGCGACAGCGTCTGCTCGACTACGCCTCGGCCCACGGCGTCGAGCTCGACGAGCGGCGCGCGGCGCGGGCCGTCGCGGCCGGTCGTGGCCAGGAGCTGCTCGACCGCATCAGCGGCACCCCGGCGGCTACTTGACGGTGATCGTGCCGACCATACCGGCCGCGCGGTGGCCGTCGACCGAGCAGTAGAACGTGTATGTACCGGGCTTGAGCGTCGCGGCCACGGTCGATGTGCCGCCGTTCTGGACGATCGCCCCGACCTGATTGAGCCCCCCGCCGGTGATGGCGATGTCGTGCGGGACCGAGGACTTGTTGAGCATCTTGATGGTCACCGGACCGGGCTTCGCCGTCGCGCTCGAGGCGAGGTACTTGAGCTGGCCGGTCGGGTCGGCGTCGATCTGCAGCTTGCCGTTCTGCTCGGTGACGGGCTTTTGCGAGACCGTGGCCACGGCCGTGGCCAGGGCGCCGGTGTCCTGACCGGGCACCGCCGCCACCTTGGCCACATAGCCGGCGATGTCGCCCGCGCTCTGACCGGTGGCGAGCCCGGCGGGCATGGCCCCCTGCGGGTTGGGGTAGTCGATCTGGAAATTGACCACCCCGCGGATGTCGTTGCTCTTCAGGCCGTCACGACGCGACTGGGCGAAGGCCGCGTCGAGGTTGGGCCCGACCGTACCGCTGGTGCCGGCGCGCGCGAGCGTGTGGCACGACCCGCACTTGGCCACGAAGAGCTGCTTGCCGTGGACCAGGTCATCCGTGGGGTGCTTGACCGAGCAGCCGCCCAGGGCCACCAGTATCAGCGCGCCGAGCACGAGCGCGCCCAGCGCGCGATGGGTGCGGGCGCGGAGTCCTGGCCTGCTTGGACGTTCTCTGTGAATCATCTTTTGCGGGCGGCACTCTATCCAAGCGCACGGCCGCAATGCGCAGTGACGCGCTCTCGCCGGCGGCGGCTGACGCCTGCCACGCTGGTAGCATGGCGGCGGTGAGGTTGCGCCAGAAGTATCGGATGCGAACGCCGTCGATCGGCCGGGAGGTCTTGATCGAGGCTCAGGCTGGTCACGTCTACGTCGACCGGGAGACCGGCGAGCCGCTCGAGGTCGTGGCCATCCAGCTCCCGCTCGCGCCGACGCCCTCGGAGCTGCCGTGGGCGGTCGAGAATCTGAGGTTCTGTAACTGGTGCGACCAGCTGGCGCAGAAGGACCTCAACGACTGCCCGCACTGCGAACGACGCATGGAGCCGCTGGGCACCTGATGGCTGTTGGCGGACGACGTGTAGGGACCCTTTTCGCGCCGTTGGCGGCACTGGCCGCCGGGCTCGTGCTGGCCGTCGGCCTGTCGGCCTGCGGCGGCGGGGGAACCGCTCAGGGGGACACCTCCGGCGCGCCTCCGTTCACCGTGCCGACCGGTAACTCGGCCAGTGCCGCGAGCCCCGCGGCCACCACGGCCACGGCCACCACACCGACGACCACGACCTCGACCAGCGCCGCCTCCGGTGGCTCGTCGTCGGCCTCGGGCGGCAGCGGGGGCGCGTCATCGAGCGGCGGTTCGGCGTCCTCCTCAGGTTCCTCGGGGTCGGGCTCCTCCGGCTCAGGCGGGGGTTCGTCGAGCTCGGGCGGCGCCAACTCCTCCGGCGGGGGCGGCGCCACGGGCGGGACGACGACCGGCAGCGGCTCGGGCGGCGCCGGGCTCGGGAGCAACTCGGCGTTCTGCCAGCAGAACCCGGGCGCCTGCTAGCCGACCAGCAGCTTGAAGCCGTGATCCCAGGCGCCGCGAGCGCCGCCGATCTTCACCCACAGGATGCACAGCGACTCGAGCTCGCGCGAACCCTCGATGCCGCCGATGTCGACGGCCGGCGGCCAGCCGAAGCTCCTCAGCACCCCGTCCACGGTCCGCTTGGCCACCTCGTCATCGCCGGCGATCAGCATCGTCGGGCGCTCACCGGCCAGTAGCGGGTCGGCGAAGTATGGGTTACCGATCGTGTTGAACGCCTTCACGACCCGGGCCTCGGGCAGCAGCCGCTGAACGTGCTCGCCCAGCGAGTCATCGCCTGAGATCGAGAGGCCGGGCGGGAATCCGCGCGAGAAGTCGAGCGGGTTCATCGTGTCGATGACCACCTTGCCGGCGAAATTGCCCGGTCCGGCCTCGGCGATCGCCTGCTCGGCGGCGTTGCCGAGCACGGCCAGGACGAGCAGCTCGCCGAACTCGGCGGCCGCGGCGAACGTGCCCGCGGCGACGCCGGCGCCGGCGCCGGCGACCCAGGCCCGGAGCTCGGGCTTGTCCGGATCCCGCGAGCCGATCGTGACCGCGTGACCGCGGGCGCGGAACGCTGCGGCCAGCCGACGCCCGACCTCGCCCGAGCCGAGGACGCCGACGGTGGCTTTGGCGTCGTCCCCGGCCACCGGCTAGGACTACTTGACCGCGCCCTTGGGGATCGGCGGGCTGGTGATCTCAGTCGCCGTGTACTCAACCCGGGTGGCCGTGTAGAAGCACAGATACGGCTTGGTACTGCCGATCGTGAGCTGTGAGGTCTGCGTGCTGAACGTGCTCTGCAGCGCACATCCCGTCGCCCGGCTGGCGCGATACTGGAACGGCTTGGCGGGTAGGTTGATGGCCAGCACCGGCGCCCAGGTCGGGACGGTCAGGGCGACCACGTCGCCGGGCTTGACCGGCAGCGTCGCGGTCAGCGGCCAACTCGTCACCTGCCCGAACCAGGGCTGGATGAAGTTCGGCTTGCTCGTGGCCACGAGCGTGTACAGCCGCTGGGTTGACTTCGTACCCTTCGGCCGGCGGAGCACGGCCAGCTGGGCCTGGGGGGCCCCGCCGTAGAGCGCGTCAAGCGTCGTGATATCGGCCTTGGCCAGCTTGGCCAGCCCGAGCGTGTAGCCCACGATCCGCCCGGCGGTCTTGACGGTGGTCGGGTACGTGACATTGTCGCTGGCCGTCTCGAGCGCCGTCGTCTCGGTCAGGATGATCGTGCATTGGCTCTTCGGTACGCCCGACGGGCAGGACGGAGCCTGGAGCGGAGTGCTGGTCGCGCCGAGCTCGACCGTCTTGGCGGAGGCGGCGCCCGGAACGAGCGCGGCGAGCCCGAGCAGGGCGGCAAATGGCAGGAAAAAGCGTTTCATGTTGTCCATTGAACACCAAGACCCGGCAGGAGTAGCGCAGTTGGGTATTCGACCCGGGCAATCCGCCGGGCCCGCAAGCCGGTCTACATTTTGGTGACGTTGACCGCCTTCGGGCCTTTCGGGCCGGCCTCTTCCTCGTAGGAGACCTTCGAGCCCTCGGGCAGCGACCGGTACCCATCGCCGGTGATGCCGCTGAAGTGAACGAACAGATCGCGTCCGCCATCGTCGGGCGTAATGAAGCCAAAGCCCTTGTCGTCGCTGAACCATTTGACGGTTCCGGTAGGCATGTACTCCCCTTCGGTGCTGCTGCTGCGAGGCATCGGACACCGACTAGGGAGCCCGATCTGACGCGCAGAAAGTAGCAGGCAGGCGGGGGCTCGGCTAGTCCTGCACCTCGACAGCCGGCGCGAGCGTTCCGTGAGCACCAGAAAGCGCTCAGCGACCCTCGAACGTGGCGTGACCCGGGCCCTGTTCGAGGAACGTGCGCACGGCGTTCTGGAGGTCCGCGGTGTCGAACAGCTCGCCCGCGATGCTCCCCACGCGCCTGTCGGCAAGCGGTACGCCGCCCTCGAGATAGGTCCGCAGGACAGCCTTCGTGGCCGCATGCGCACGGGTCGGACCGGCGGCCAGAGCACCGGCCAGCTCGCGCGCGGCGGCGTCGAACCCGGCGTCCGGCCACACGCGGTTGACCACGCTCCAGCGCTCGAGCGTGGCCGCGTCGTACGGGCGCCCGGTCATCACGAACTCGCGCGCCCGGCCGGTGCCCGCGCGCTCGGCGAGTCGCTGCGTGCCGCCCATGGCGGGGGTCAGGCCGACGACCGTCTCCACGAGCCCGAAGCTTGCCGACTCGGCGGCCACGATCAGATCGCAGGCGAGCGCGAGCTCGAAGGCCCAGGTCAGGCACAGGGCGTGCGCGGCGAAGACGACCGGGCACTCGAGCTGTTCCACGCGCTGGGCGATCGAGATCAGCCCGTCGAACATCCCCGTCGCGTCCTCGGCGCCCTGCTGCGCGGCGAACAGCGACACGTCCACACCCGCGCTTACCACCCGGCCTTCGGCGCGGAAGAGCACGGCGCGGGCCGGCGAGGCCTCGAGCTCAGCCAATACCCGCTGCAGCGCGTCACCGAGCGCCGCGTCGAACAGGTTGAGCGGCGGCGCATCGAAGGTGACAACGGCCAGGCCACGCGCGCGCTCGAGCCTGACCGGCGCGCCGGCGCTCATCGCAGCTCCGCGGCCGTGGCCGCGATCTGGCCGGTGTCACCCGGGCTCGGCTCCCAGGGCAGGCGCAGTGGATCGTCCGCGTAGCGCGGAATCACGTGAATGTGGAAGTGAAGGACGGTCTGCCAGGCCACGACGCCGCAGCTGTTGAGCAGGTTGACGCCGTCGGCCTGCAGGCGCTCGGTGAGAAGCCCGGCGAGCCGTTGCGCGGTCCGGACGGTGGCCGCGAGATCCTGCGGATCTATGTCCAGCAGATCCTTGGCGTGCCGCCGGGGCACGACCAGCAGGTGCCCGCGCGTGGCCGGGTTGATGTCCATGAAGGCGACCGTGTGCTCGTCCTCGGCGACGATCTGGGACGGCAGCTCGCCGGCGATGATCTTGCAGAACAGGCAGTCTGGGTCGGTGTCGCTCACGCGCCGGGAGCTTAGAGCCTCGGGCGTTGCGAGACCCGTGCTCCCATGAAACACTTTGCGTATCAGCGTTTCTCACCGCCCACTGTCGAGCAGCTTCCGAAGCAGGCCACGTTGTCGGTGAGCGCGGCACGCCCGGCGCCGGTGACCCACAACCCGGTGCTGCGGATCGGCAGCGACATCCTGGACGAGCTTCGCGCCGAGGGCAGCTTTCCCCCGGGCCCGACCCACTTCAGCCTCGCCCGCACCAAGCGCTTCGTGGAGGACCCGCTCTCGCTCCTGCTCCCGGCCTACGAGCGCTATGGGCCGATCTTCAGCCTGCGTGTGTTCCACGAGCGGTTCGTGTTCATGCTCGGACCCGAGGCCAACCACCACGTGCTGGTCTCGGGTGCGCAGAACTTCAACTGGCGCCGCGGCGACCTCGGGCAGCTCATCCCGCTGATCGGCGACGGCCTGCTGACGATCGACGGCGACTATCACCGTCGTGCGCGTCGCATCATGCTGCCCGCGTTTCATCACGACAGCATCACGGCCGCGGTCGGCGCGATGCTCGAGGAGTCTGAGCGCGCGCTCGCGCCCTGGTCGGTCGGCGAGGTCGTCGACGTGTACCACTGGGCGCGCGTACTGGCCATGCGGATCGCGATGCGCGCGCTGCTCGGTCTCGACCCCGACGACGGAGATAGCGGCGCACGGGCGGCGGTGCACTTCGAGCGCGCGCTCGGCTATTACGGCACCGGGCCGGGCGCCCGGATGATGCGTGGCCCGGGGTCCTGGTGGCGGCGCATGCACGCCTCCAAGCAGGTGCTCGACACGATCGTCTACAGCGAGATCAGCCGCCGCCGCCACGAGCCGGCCGGGGAACCCGGCGACATCCTCGGCATGCTGCTGGCCGCCCGCGACGAGGACGGCTCGCAGCTCTCCGACGAGGAGGTCCGCCACCAGCTGATGACGCTCGGCTTCGCCGGGCACGACACCTCGACCTCGACGATCTCCTTCCTGCTCTACGAGCTCACCCGGCACCCCGACGTGCTGGCGCGCGTCCTGGCCGAGCAGGACCGCGTTCTGGGTGGGCGGAGCCCGACGCCCGCACAGCTGAACTCCGAGCTCCCGGAGCTCGACATGGCGCTCGACGAGACGCTGCGCCTCTACCCGCCGGCGTGGATCGGACCACGCCGCGCCGTGCGCGAGTTCGAATTCGCCGGTCATCACGTACCGGCCGGGGCCTACGTCGCCTACTCGTCCTGGGCCAGCCATCGCCTGCCCGAGGTCTTCCCCGACCCCGAGGCCTTCGTGCCCGAGCGCTTCTCCCCGGCCGCCAGGGCGGCCCTGCCGAAGGGCGCCTACGTACCCTTCGGAGCGGGCTCGCGCACCTGCATCGGCATGCGCTTCGGACAGATGGAGATCAAGGCCGTCGTGACCTCACTGCTGGCCCGCTTTCGTCCCGAGCTGCTCCCCGGACGCACGATGCGCATCCGCCAGATGCCGACCCTCAGCCCGCAGGACGGGCTCTGGCTCGTGCTGCGGGCGCGCGAGACGCTCGCCGCCACGGCCTGAGGACCGCGATGGCCGGCGTCCGGGAAGCCGAGCTCGCCCAGCTCCTCGCCGAGGACGTCGCGGCTCCCCGCGACGCCGTCACCGAGCGGATCCTCGACGCCACGCTCGAGCAGTTCCTGGCCGTGGGCCTGCGGCGGACCACGATCGAGGACGTGGCGCGTCGGGCCGGGGTCGGACGGGTGACGATCTACCGCCGGGTCGGGCAGAAGCACCAGCTGGTGCAGGCGGTGATCCTCCGCGAGGTCAATCGGGTGATATCCGCCGTCGCCGCCACGATCGCCCCCTTCGAGCAACTCGAGGAGCGCGTCATCGAGGCGTTCGTGGTCGGGCTCCGAGCCCTGCGCGAGCACCCACTGCTGCAACGCCTGCTCCAGACCGAGCCCGAGGATCTGCTGCCCTATCTGACGGTCGACGCGGCGGCGAGCCTGGCCATCGGCCGGCGCTTCGTCGCCGAGCAGATCCGGGCCCTGGTCCCCTCCGGTGACCCTCCGGCCGTCGATCCTGAGCTGATCGCCGAGCTCCTCACGCGCCTGTCCCAGTCGCTCGTGCTGACCCCCACGGGTGGGATCCCGCTCGAGGACGAGACCAGGCTGCGCGGCTTCGCCCGGGCCTGCCTTACGCCGATTCTGCGCGGCTGAGCGCCCGCGCCCGCTCGATCGCCTGCGCGGGCGTCTCGATCTCCCCGGCGAAGCTGAGCTCCTCCAGCTCGGCCAACAGGCGGCCGAGCTCGGGCCCCGGCCGGATGCCCAGCGCCCGGGCCAGCTCGTCGCCGCGCACCGGCGGCCGCGGAGGATCGGCTCGCCAGGCCAGGGCCTCACCGAGCAGCTGCCCGGCCAGCTCCATGTGGCGGGCGATGGCGCGCTGCGAACCGTCCCCGCGCGTGGCCAGCCGGTCGGCGATGCTGAGCAGCGTCACGTCGACCTCGACCGGCGCGCACGTGCGCAGGTAGCGGTAGATCGCCCGCCGCGAGAGCGGCGCCTCGTGCACCAGGAAGCCGAGGCGCAGATGGTGGCGCGTCAGCGCGGCCACGTGCTCACGCAGCTTCTCGCTGGCCCGCAGCCGGGCCAGCGCGGCACGCGCCATGTCCGCCCCGAGCGCGTCGTGGCCCATGAAGGTCACCCGGCCCTCCTCGGTCACGTCGCGCGTCTGGGGCTTCGCGGCATCGTGGAGGAGCGCGCCGAGGCGCAGGGCCTGACCGCGGCTGAGCTCGTCGGCCAGCGGCTCGGCCAGCAGCCGGGCCACCTCGCCGGCGTGCGCGCCGAGGATTCGCTCGGGGTGCCGCTCGAGCTCGATCACCCCGGCCAGCACCGCGCGCGTGTGATCGTGCACGTCGAGGTGGTGAAAGCGGCTCTGGTCGATGCCCCGCAGGCCGGCCAACTCGGGCAGCACGACGGCCGTCGCGCCCAGGGAGTCCATCAGCTCGAGACCGTCGAGTGCCCGGTCCGCGCTGACGATCCGCTTGAGCTCGCCGAAGATCCGCTCGGCCGAGACCGACTCGAGCCGCGCCGACGCGGCGCGCGCAGCGGCGGCGGTCGCGGGGTCGGGCGCCAGTGCGAGCGCGCAGGCCAAGCGCGCCAGGCGCATGACCCGCAGCGGGTCGGCGACGAACACCCCCTGTCCGACCATGCGCAGCCGTCCGGCGGCCAGGTCCTCGCGGCCGCCGTAGGGATCGATGTAGTCGCCGCCCCGTACGGGCAGCGCGATCGCGTTGACGGTGAAGTCGCGGGCCGCGAGATCGGTCTCGATGCTCGCCCCCATCAGCGGCACCAGGTCGACCTGCCAGCTGTGGTCGCGGGCGACCACCCGCCAGGCCTCGAAGGATTCCGAGAGCGCGAAGGCATGCCCCCCGGCCGAACGCGCGATGATGCGCGCCAGCGGCGACACCCCACCGGTCACCGCGACGTCGAAATCCGAGGTCGGGAGGCCGGCCAGACGGTCGCGCACCGCCCCACCGACGATCCACGCCTCCCCGGGAATGTCGCGCAGCGCGCTGAGCGGATCGGTCACGCCGGCTCCCCGTCGCGGTGATACCGGCGCGGAACCCGGCTGGAGATGCCACACACGATCTCGTAGTTGATCGTGCCGATCCGCGCCGCGAGCTGCTCCGCGGTCTGAACCAGGTCCCCGCTCACGCCGATGATCGTCGCCACGTCGCCGGCGCGGACGCGCTCGTGGTCCGGGCCGAGCTCGACCGTTACGTTGTCCATGCTCACGGTGCCGACCAGCGGATAGGCTCGGCCGCTGATCAGGAGCTCGCCGTTATTCGTGAAGGCGCGACGCAGGCCGTCGGCGTAGCCGATCGGGAGCGTGGCGATCCAGGTGTCACGCTCGGCGACGAAGCGGCGCCCGTAGCCGGCACTCTCCCCCGCCGTCGCCGGCTTGACCGCCGCCACGTAGGTGGTCAGCTCGAGCGCCGGCTCGAGCTCGCGCAACGCTGGGTCTTGCTGCATCGGATCGAGGCCATAGATGGCCACTCCGCAGCGCACCAGATCAAAGTGGCTCGCGGGCGCAAGCAGCGTGGCCGCGCTGTTGGCGGCGTGCACGAGCACGCCCGGGAATCGCCGCCTGATCTGGTCGGCGAACGGGGTGAAGGCGGCCAGTTGCTCGCCGAGGAATTCGGGATCCTCGTCGGCGGTGGCGAAGTGCGTCATCGCGCCGGCCAGCTCAAGCGCCGGCGCGGCGGCGATCCGCTCGGCGAGCCTCCAGGCCAGCTCGGGATCGCGCGTGCCGAGCCGCCCCATGCCGGTGTCCAGCTTGACGTGAACGCCGGCGGGCGGGGCGGGATGAGCGGACTCGAGCGTCTCGACGAAGCCCTCGCTCCAGGCCACTACGTCGGCGCGGGCCGCCAGGGCCACCCGCAGCTCCTGGGGGGCCAGTGCCCCCATGACGAGGATCCGCGCCGTCACGCCGCCCGCGCGCAGGGCCGCCGCCTCGTCCGCCGTGGCCACCGCGAGCCAGCTCGCGCCGCCCTCCTGGGCGGCCAGCGCGGCCTCCACGGCTCCGTGCCCGTAACCGTCCGCCTTCACCACAGCGCAGAGCTGGACGCCGGGGGCCAGATCACGGCGCAGGCGCACGACATTCCGCTGCACCGCGGCGAGGTTGACGCTGGCGAGCGCGCGCAGCGCCATCGCCTAACCCCCCTGGGTGGCGTCGGGGACCGCGCCCAGGTCGCGCAGCACCATCGGCAGCGCCGCGATCACGTCGCCGGCGATGACGCCCTCAGGCCCCAGCTCCCGGGCCGCGCGGCGACCCGCCTCGGCGTGGACGAGCACACCCGCACAGGCCGCGTGGAACGGGTCCATGTGCTTGGCCAGGAGGGCGCCGATGACACCAGAGAGCACGTCGCCGGTCCCGGCCGTGGCGAGCGCCGGCGAGCCGCCGCGGCTCACGCCGACGCGGCCGCCGGGTTCCACGACGAGCGTGTCGTCTCCCTTGAGCACGATGATCGCCGCCGCCGCCTCGGCCGCCCGGCGCGCGCTGGCGAGCCGGCGGGCGCCGACCTCGGAGCTCTCGACGCCGAGCAGTCGTCCGAGCTCACCGGCGTGCGGCGTGAGCACCGATGCCGTGGACCGCGCGGCCAGCGACGCGAGTGCCCCGGCGTGGGCGTTCAAACCGTCGGCATCGAGCAGCATCGGCACCTCGGCCCGCCGGGCCAGCTCGCGCGCGAACTCCGCGCTGGCCGGCGCGCGGCCGAGGCCGGGACCGAGCACCAGCGCGTCGACGCGCGCGAGCCGCTCGAGCACCGTCGGCAGACCGTCGGGCAGCAGCGCACCCTCCTCGTCGGGCAGCGGCGCGGACATCACCTCGAGCAGGCGCGTCTCGAAGACCAGGTTCAGCGACGCCGGGATGGCCGCCGTGACGTACCCGGCACCGGCTCGCATGCCGGCCTCCGAGGCCAGGCAGGGAGCGCCCGTGAGCCCCCTCGAGCCGCCGCACACGAGCAGGCTCCCGGCCGCGAACTTGTTGGAATCCGGTCCGCGACGCGGGATCCCCGCCGTCACGCGTGCGCCGATCAGACCCACCGACGGCTCGACGGGGCCGCCGGTCGGGATGCCGATGTCCACGACACGGACCGCACCGGCGTGGGCCTTGCCGGGGTTGATCCACAGCCCCGGCTTGGCGGCGTGGAAGGTCGCCGTCGCGGCCGCCCGGACGGCCACGCCGCCGATCTCCCCCGTCGAGGTATCGACGCCGCTGGGTACGTCGCAGGCGATCACCCGTGTGCCCTCACCGGCACGGTTGATCGCCTCGATCGCAGCGTCGGCGGGCGGGCGCGGCGCGCCCGCGAAACCGGTGCCGAAGATCGCGTCGACGATCGCCGTCGTGCCGGCCAGCTGGGAGGGCTCGAAGGTCGCCGGCGGCGCCCCGGGGAGCCGCTCGAGATTGACCCGCGCGTCGCCCTGGAAGTCCTCGGCCGCCCCGAGCAGGACGACATCCACCGGCCGGCCCTGCTCACGCAGGATCCGCGCGGCCACGAGACCGTCGCCGCCGTTGTTGCCCTTGCCGCAGACGATCGCCACCCGTCCCTGCGGCGCGTACTCGGCCACAAGCTCGGCCAACCCCGTTCCCGCGCGCTCCATCAGCTCGATGCCCGGGATGCCGAGCGCTTCGATCGCCCACTCGTCGAGCGATCGCTGTTCGCGTGCGTCGGGCAGCGGCTGCAGCCAGTCGGGCAGCGTCATACCAGGATCGCCACGGCGCCTGCGTCACGGCGCGTGTGGGTCAGGGAGATCCGCACGGTGACCCCGAGGTCGGCCGCGCGGGCCGCCGCGGCCCCGTGGAGCGCGAGCCGTGGCGGGCCCTCGGCGTGCAGCACCTCGACGTCGCGAAAGCTCCAGACCTGCAGACCGAGCGCCTTGGCCGTGGCCTCCTTGGCGCAGAAGCGCGCGGCGAGATGCTGTCCGGGCCGCGCGCGCCCGGCTGCGTAGGCACGCTCCCCCTCGGTGAACAGGCGCTCAGCGAGCCGCGGGCGACGTTCGAGCGCGCGCTCCAGCCGCTCGATCTCCAGCAGGTCGATGCCGACGCCCGTCCCAGCGGCGCTCACGTGCTCACTCCACCGTCACCGTCTTGGCCAGGTTGCGCGGCTGGTCGACGTTCAGGCCGCGCTTGCGGGCGATGTGGTAGGCCAGCAGCTGCAGCGGGATCACCGCGAGCAGCGGCGCGAGCATCCAGTCGGTGCGCGGGATCCGGATCACCTCGTCGACGTGCTCGGCGATCTCCTCGTCGCCCTCGGTGGCGACCGCGATTACCTGGGCGCCGCGCGCGCGGACCTCCTGGATGTTGGAGATGACCTTGTCCAGCACCGGCGAGTCGGTGGCCACGACAACCACCGGGGTGTGCTCGTCGAGCAGCGCGATCGGGCCGTGCTTCATCTCCCCGGCCGCGTAGGCATCGGTGGCGATGTAGGAGATCTCCTTGAGCTTGAGCGCGCCCTCGAGCGCCACGGGCAGGCCGACGTGACGGCCCAGGTAGAGGAAGAAGTCCGCCGCGTGATGGCGATCGGCGATCTGCTCGACGCTGCCCAGGTTGTGCTCGAGCAGTTCGTCGATCGCGTGCGGCAGGCGCTTGAGGTCCGAGATCGCCGCCTTGAGGACGTCCGGGTCGAGCGTGCCGCGGAGCTCGGCCAGGCGCAGCGCCAGCAGGTACATGACGGCGACCTGGCTGACGAACGTCTTCGTTGCCGCAACCCCGATCTCGAGGCCGGCCCGGGTGTACAGCACCCCGTCGGCGTCGCGTGTGGCCTGGGACCCCATGATGTTGGTGACCGCCAGCACATTCGCGCCTCGCGCGCGCGCCGTACGCATCGCCGCCAGCGTGTCGGCGGTCTCGCCGGACTGCGAGATCCCGATCACCAGATCGCCGGGGCCGACGACCGGATTGCGGTACCGGTATTCGGAGGCGATGTCGACCTCGACGGGCAGACGGGCCCACTCCTCGATCGCGTAACGGCCGATCAGGCCGGCGTGGAACGAAGTTCCGCAGGCCACGACGACGATCCGCCTGATCTTGCCCAGGAGCTCGTCGTCGATTGTGCCGAGATCGCCGAGATCGATCCCCACCCCCCGGGCCGCGCGCTCACCGATCGTCTCGGCCACCGCGTCGGCCTGCTCGTGGATCTCCTTGAGCATGAAGGTCTCGTAGCCCTGCTTCTCCGCCGTTTCGGCGTCCCAGTCGATCTCCACGACCTCGCGCTGCACAGGCGCGCCGGCGGCGGTCTGGAACTCCACGCCCTCGGGAGTCACGACGACGATCTCATCGTTGTCGATGTACTGGACGTCGCGGGTCTCGCGCAGAAAGGCGGGGATCGCCGAAGCGATGTACTGCTCGCCGTCACCTCGGCCGATGACCAGCGGGCACTCGTTGCGCGCGCCCACCAGCAAGCCCGGCTCCTCGGCGCTCATCGCCACGAAGGCGTAGTGGCCGCGCAACTCCGCGTAGGCCTTGCGCACGGCGTCGACAAGGTCGCCCTGGTTGTGATGGGCGACCAGGTGGGCGATGACCTCGGCGTCGGTCTCCGAGGTGAAGCTGGCTCCACCGGCCACCAGCCGGTTCTTGAGCGCGATGTAGTTCTCGACGATGCCGTTGACCACGATGTGGACGCGGTCGGTGGTGTCGAAATGCGGGTGGGCGTTCTGCTCGGTGACGCGGCCGTGGGTCGCCCAGCGGGTGTGACCGATCCCGGTCCCGGGCTGGGGTCGCTCGGCGACCGCCACCTGTCCGTTCTGGGGGCGAGCGTCGATCGCCTCGCGCAATGCGCTCAGGTTGCCGACCGCGCGCACGGCGTCGATGCGGTCTCCGTCGAGCACCGAGATCCCGGCGCTGTCGTAGCCGCGGTACTCGAGCTTCTCGAGGCCGGCCAGAAGCAGACCGAGCGGCTCTCTGGGACCGACGTAGCCGACGATGCCGCACATGCGCCCTGTTGATCTCCTGTGTCGCTTGGGTCGAGCCGCAACGGCAGCCCGCGTTCGCGCCGGTCGGGCCGCGAACGAATGCCCCATGTTAGTGACCGAGGCCGATCGACCCCGCAAAGCTCAGCCGAGCGTGGCCTGGACGACGTCGGACAGCCGCTCGCAGACGGCGTCGGTCTCGTCCTGGGTGGGGGCCTCGACCATCACCCGGATCAGCGGCTCGGTGCCCGACGCCCGCACGAGGACCCGGCCACGGCCCTCGAGCGCACCGTGCTCGTGCTCGATCGCGCCGCGGACCGCCTCATTCTCCATCGCCGCCTGCAACTCGGCGCGCCCCGGAGCCCGAATGTTGACCAGGCGCTGCGGGAGCTTGTGCATCGCGTCGCGCTGGCTGAGATCGCGCTCGCCCAGAGCCTCCAGGGTCAGCAGGGCGCTGGCGATCCCGTCCCCAGACGGTCCGAAGCTGAGGTCGATGATGTGCCCGGACTGCTCGCCGCCGAGCGTCCACCGGCGCCGGCGCAGCTCGTCGAGGACGTAGCGGTCGCCCACCGCCGTGGTGGCCACCTCGACACCGGCCGAGGCCATGGCGGCGTGAAATCCGTAGTTGGTCATCACGGTCACCGCGACACCGTTGCCCGGGAGGCGCCCGGCGGCCCGCAGATGCAGCGCGGCCACGGCGACCAGCTCGTCGCCGTCGACCACCGTGCCGGTGCGGTCCACGGCCAGGACGCGATCGCCGTCGCCGTCGAAGGCGAAGCCGATGTCGTAATCGCCGCCCGTGAGCTGCTCGAGCACGCCCTCGAGATGGGTCGAGCCACAGCCGTCGTTGATGTTGCGCCCGTCCGGCGCATCGGCCAGCACCTCGACCTCGGCCCCGAGGCGCCGGAAGATCTCGGGCGCGGCCCGGTAGGTGGCACCGTTGGCGCAGTCGAGCAGCACGCGGCGGCCCGAAAGGTCGAGCGCCTCGAAGCGGACGTGCAGCTCGCGCAGGTAATCCTCGAGCGCCCCGTGCAGGCGCCGCACGCGGCCGATGGCCGGCGGTGTGGGGATCGGCTTCTCGAGCCAGTCCTCGATCGCGTGCTCGGTTTCGTCATCGAGCTTGAAGCCGTCGGCTCCGAAGAGCTTGATGCCGTTGTCCTCGTAGGGATTGTGCGAAGCGGAGATCACGGCCGCCATGTGCAGCCCGTGGCGGCGCACGAGTAATGGCGCGGCCGGCGTCGGCAGCACGCCCCCGATCAGCGCGTCACCGCCGGCCGCGGTCACCCCGGCGGCGATCGCAGCCTCGAGCATCTCGCCGGACTCGCGCGTGTCGCGCACGATCAGGACCTGCGGACGATCCAGGGCGGCCCGCGCGACGGCCGCGCGGGCGAGCGACAGCGCGAGGTCAGCGGTGAGAAATTCGCCCGCCAGGCCCCGGACGCCGTCCGTGCCAAACAGCCTTCGCGCCACGCGTGCTCAGCGCTTGGAGAACTGCGGCCGCTTGCGGGCCTTCTTCAGACCGGCCTTCTTGCGTTCCTTGACGCGCGGATCGCGGGTCAGGAAGCCGCGCCGCTTGAGCTCGCCACGCAGGTTGGGGTCTGCGACCAGCAGGGCCCGGGAGATCCCGTGCCGCAGCGCGCCGGCCTGCGCCGAGACACCGCCGCCGTGCATCGACGCGACGATATCCATGCGCGCCTCGTAGCCGACCGTCTCGAGCGGCTGGCGGATGATCCGCTGCAGCGTCTCGCGCGGGAAGAACTCCTCGAGCGTCTTGCCGTTGATCACGTAGCTGCCGCTGCCGGGCTTGACGATCACGCGGGCCACGGCGCTCTTGCGCTTGCCGGTGGCCGTGTAGCGGGCGCCCGCGGCGAGGTTGATCGCAGCGTCGGCGATCGGTCGCGGCTCATCCTCGCTCTCCTGCTGCGCCCTGGCGGCCTCGGCCTCGGCCTCGGCCTCGGCGGCGGCCTGGGCCTCGGCGTCGAGGAAGCCCTCCCCCTCCGGGACGATGTCGGGAATCAGGTCGGCACCCGGGATCTCGGGCTTCTCCCGCGGCGTGAGGTCCTCGTCGGCCTCCACGGCCGGCGTCTCCGGGGTCGCCTGCGCCTCCGGGGCGGGCGCCTTGGGGGCCGCCGGCGCCTCGGGGGCGGCGGGCGTCTCCTCGGCCGCGGGCGCCTCGGGTGTGGACTGCGCCTCGGGGGCGGCGGGCGCCTGGGGCGTCACGGGCGCCTCGGGCGCGGCCGTGGGCTCAGCCGGCGCCGGCGCCTCGGGCGTTTCGGCGGCGGGTGACGGGGTCTCGGCCTGCTCGGGCGCGGCCTGCGGCGGCTGCTCCGGCGGGGCGGCCTCCTCCTCGCGGGGCTGCTCGTCTTGAGGCTGCTCGGCGTCGGTCACTGCTGAATCTCCATCGGTTGCGGCTGCTGGGCGGCGTGCGGGTGCTCGGGACCAGCGTAGACCTTGAGCTTCGTGAGCTGCTTGCGGGCCAGGCGGTTGCGGGGCAGCATGCCCTTGACCGCGAGCCGGATGACCTCCTCGGGGCGCCGGTCGAGCATCTCGGTCAGCGTCCGTGACTTGAGGCCGCCCGGATAGCCCGAGTGGCGGTAGTACAGCTTGGCGGCCCGCTTGTTGCCGGTCACGGCGATCTTCTCGGCATTGATGACGACGACGAAGTCGCCCGTGTCGACGTGCGGCGTGTACTCCGGCTTGCGCTTGCCGCGCAGAGCGTCGGCGATCTGGGTCGCGAGGCGGCCGAGCGTCTGCCCGTTGGCGTCGACGATCAGCCAATTGCGTTCTCGGTCGGTCGGTTTGGCTACGTAGGTCTTCATGGCATGCACAGACCGCGCGACGTCCGCGCGGCCTCGAGGCCATGATAGGGAATCGCCGCCGCGGCCGAAGGCTCCGTCCGGATGGCACCCACCAACCGGAGTCGGCGCTCAGTGACGATGGTTCTCGATGAAGCTCATCACGCGCCGCCAAGCATCGTGGGAGGCCTCGGCGAACTCCTGTTGCTTGCGGTCGAAGAAGCTGTGCGGGGCGCCCTCGTAGACGACCAGCTCGTGTTCGACGGCGGCCTGCTGCAGCGCCCGCTGGAAGGCGGCGTTGTGCTCCGAAGTGATGTTCTGGTCGGCGCCGGCCTGAAGCGCGAGGATCGGCGCCTCGATCTCGGCGGCACGCTGCGCGGGGCCGGGCTGACCGTTGCGCTCGCCGGGCATCCCGTAGAACCCGATCGCGCCGGCCAGGCCGTGGCCGCCCGCCGCGGCGAGCCACGCGTTGCGCCCACCGAAGCAAAAGCCGATCGTGAACACATCGTGCGCCGAGCCGCCCTCGGGCGAGCGCAGGAACTGCACGGCCGCCGCGATGTCGGCCTGGACGCCCTCGGGCGTGGTCTGCATGACGTGCTCCATGTACTCGAAGTGTTCGTCGCGCTTGCTCACACCCGCCGTGCGCCCGAAATAGTCGATCGCGACGGCGGGGATCCCGTGCTCGGCGAAACGGAGCGCGAGCTCCTCGTAGAAGCGGTAGAGGCCGCGCACGTCGGGAAGCACGACAAGGCCGGCTCCGGACGGCTCTTCGGGCCTGGCCAGGAAGGCTGCAAAGCTCGTGCCGTCGGCGGACTCGAGGATCAGATCCTCATGCTCAACGGCCGCGCCACGGATCGGGGGGATCGGCGGCCGGGAGTCGAGATCGAAGCACACACGGCGAGCCTACCGCGCCGCGCGCTACTCCCACTCGATCGTGCCCGGCGGCTTGCTCGTGATGTCCAGCACGACCCGGCCCACCGGCCGGATCTCGTTGATCATGCGCGAGGCGATCTGCTCGAGCAGGTCGTAGGGCAGCCGCGCCCAGTCCGCGGTCATGGCATCGTCGCTGGTCACGGCGCGGATCACGATCACGTTCCCATAGGTCCGCACATCGCCCTGGACCCCCACGGTGCGGATGTCGGGCAGAACGCAGAACGACTGCCAGAGATCGCGATACAGGCCGGCCCTGCGAATCTCCTCCTGAAGGATGGCGTCGGCCTCCCGGAGCGTGTCCAGACGCTCGCGTGTCGCCTCGCCGCCGACGATCCTGATGGCCAGCCCGGGGCCCGGGAAGGGCTGGCGCCAGACGAGCCGCTCGGGCAGCCCGAGCTCCGCGCCCACGGCCCGCACCTCGTCCTTGAAGAGCGCCCGCAGGGGCTCCACGAGCTCGAACTCGAGGTCCTCGGGCAGGCCGCCGACGTTGTGGTGCGACTTGATCGTCGCCGCCCCGGTGCCGCCGCCCGACTCGATCACGTCGGAGTAGAGCGTGCCCTGCACCAGATGGCTGACGTTCGGCAGCCGCTCCGCCTCCTCCTCGAAGACACGGATGAATTCGGCGCCGATGCGCTTGCGCTTCTCCTCGGGATCGGTCACCCCGCCGAGACGGGCCAGGAAGCGATCCTCGGCGTCGACCGCCACGAGCGGCACCTGAAAGTGGTCCCGGAAGGCGGCGATGACCTGCTCGCCCTCGTTCTTTCGCATCAGTCCGTGGTCGACGAACACGCAGGTCAGCCGGTCGCCGATCGCCCGGTGCACCGAGCAGCGCGGCGACGCTCGAGTCGACGCCGCCCGAGAGGCCGCAGATGGCGTGACCGTCGCCGACCTGGGCGCGGATCCGCTCGATCTGCTCCTCGATCACCGACCGCGGGCTCCACGACGGCTCGCAGCCGCACACGTCGTGCAGGAAGTCGGTCCAGACCTGCTTGCCCGTACGGGGTGTGGACCACCTCGGGATGAAACTGGATCCCGTAGACCTGGCGCTCGAGCGACTCAAAGGCGGCCACCGGCGAGGCGGTCGACGAGGCCAGCGCCGTGAAGCCCGGCGGCGGCGAGAAGACGGTGTCGCGATGCGACATCCAGCAGGTCTGCTCGGCCGGCGTGCCGGCCAGCAGGCGCCCCTGCTCGCTGACGCGCAGCTCAGAGCGCCCGAACTCCCCCACCTCGGCGCCCTCGACGCGGCCGCCGAGCTCGCGGGCGAGGAGCTGCATGCCGTAACAGATGCCGAGCACGGGGACACCGAGCTCGAGCAGCGCCGGGTCGAGCGCCGGAGCACCGTCGGCGTACACGGACGCGGGTCCGCCGGAAAGGATCACACCCATCGGGCGCCGCCGCGCCACCTCCTCGGCACCGACATGGTGTGGCACCAGCTCGGAGAAGACACCGCATTCCCTGACCCGGCGGGCGATCAGCTGCGAGTACTGGCCGCCGTAGTCGAGCACCACGACCTCCTGGGTCGCGGCGGCGGGCCTCATCGGATCGACCAGCGAAACGGGTTCCGGGACCGTCAGCGCGGTCGCTCCCGAGTCGGCCACGAATCAGTCGGAGACGCCGACGGTCGCGGCCTTGCCGCTGGCGCCCATGCCCACGCCCTGCTCGCGCTGGAGGTGCTTGCCCTCCGTCTGCAACGACGGCGCCACCATGAGCTCGGCACGGTTGAACTCGGCGATGTCGCGATACCCGCACGTCGCCATCGACGTGCGCAGACCGCCCATGAGGTTGAAGCTACCGTCGTTCTCCCGAGCGGGGCCGCGGATGATCTCCTCGAGCGTCCCGTTGGGCGTCGTGGCGACACGCGTGCCGCGCGGCAGCGTCGGGTGGAAGGTGGCCATGCCCCAGTTGTAGCCGCGTCCGGGAGCCTCGTAGGCACGGGCCAGGGCCGAGCCGAGCATCACGGCATCCGCGCCGCAGGCGATCGCCTTGGCGATGTCGCCGCCGTTGCGCATCCCACCGTCGGCGATCACCTTGACGTAGTCGCCCGTCTCGAGCATGTGCTGCGATCGGGCCGCCGCTACGTCGGCGATCGCGGTCGCTTGCGGCACCCCGATGCCGAGCACACCGCGGGTGGTGCAGATCGCCCCGGGTCCGACGCCGACGAGCACGCCGGCCGCGCCGGTGCGCATGAGGTGAAGACCGGTGTGGTAGGAGGCACAGCCACCAACGATCGACCGGGATCGGCGAGAGCTCGCGGATGAACTCCTTGAGGTTCAGCGGCGGCCGGCTCTCATCACGCGAGACGTGCTCGGCCGAGACCACGGTTCCCTGGATGACCAGCACGTCGAGCCCGGCCTCGAGCGCGATCTCGTAGTGCGTGCGCACGCGCTGGGGAGTGAGCGAGGCGGCGGCTACGACACCGTGCGACTTGATCTCCCGGATCCGCTGCGCGATCAGCTCCGGCTTGACCGGCTCGCGGTAGATGTCCTGCATCTCGCGGGTGGCGATGTCGCGCGAAAAGGTCGATATGCGCTCGAGCTGCGAGTCGGCGTCCTCGTAGCGGCAGAAGATGCCCTCGAGGTTGAGCACGGCGAGGCCGCCGAGCTTGCCGATCGCGCCCGCGGTGTCGGGCGACACCACGCCGTCGAGCGCCGCCGCGAGCAGCGGCACGTCAAATCGGTACGGGCCGAGTGTCCACGAGATATCGACATCGTCGGGGTCCCGGGTGCGCCGCGAGGGGACGATCGCGATGTCGTCGAATCCATAAGCCCGCCGGGCTTTCTTGCCACGTCCGATCTCGATTTCCATTACGAAATCGTACGGGTCGGGGCGGACGGGAGGCGGGCTGTTGAGAGGTTCAGGTGGGCGGCAACCATCTGGCCGTACGATGCTAGCAGCGGCCCGTCGCCCGGCACCGGCGCCGAAACCGGAATTCGCGGCCTTCTGTGCTCGTCAGCTGATCTCGGCACCGCTCTCGAGCCGCTCGACCTGGACCTCCGCAAGCAGCCGGTCGACCTTGGCGGGGTCGATGATGCCGGCACCGAAGTGCTGGGTCGACTCGGCGCCGCAGGCGACACCGAAGCGCAGGCAATCGGCGGGCGGCCGCCCGGCGTAGCGCGAGGCCACGTAGCCGGCGAGGAACGCGTCGCCCGAGCCGATGCTCGAGCGGGCCTCCTGCTCCTCCACGCGGACGCGATGAAGCGTCAGCCCGCCGTCCTCCATCACGCGGGCATAGCAGCCGTCGGGCACGGTCATGACGGCCTCACGCGCGCCCAGTCGGGTCATCTCGAGCACGGCCTCGGCGCGATCGGCCACGTCGTTGAACTCATGCCCCACGAGCTCCTCGGCCTCGAGCTCGTTCGGCGAGACGACGGCGGGTTCGGCCCGCACCGCGTGGCGCAGGGGTTCGCCGTCGGTATCGATCATCGTGCAGACGCCGAGCTTGCGCACCTCGCGGATCAGCCGTCCGTAGATCTCCGCGTCGACCGCCCGCGGGAGACTGCCGGCGAACACGCAGATGCTCGCGCCCTTGGCCAGGTAGAGCAGCTTGTCGCGGAACAGCTCGAGTTCCTGCTCGGACACCGCGGGCCCGCGCTCGTTGATCTCGGTATGCAGCCCGCTCGTCGGGTCGAGCACCGCCGTGTTCGTGCGCGATTCCTCGCGGATGCGCACGAAGTCGTTGAGAATCGACTCGTCGGTCAGTCCCTCGACGATGCGCGTGCCGGTGGCTCCGCCCGCCAATCCGGTGGCGATCACGGGCTGCCCGAGGTGCTTGATCGCACGGGCGATATTCACGCCCTTGCCTCCCGGCATCGTTGTCTGCTCGACGGTCCGGTGGCGGCGTCCGGGCCGGAAGTTGGGCACCTCGAGCGTCTTGTCGAGGGCGGCGTTGAGCGTGACGGTGATGATCACTTTCTGACCGTCCGGCGGTTCGCTGCGCTGTGAAACACCCACTGAATCATTTGGCTCCTACCTCCGCTTGCTTCCGGCATGCTCCACCATCGGCCCCGCCGACGTGGTTTCTGAGATGTGCTCAGCGTCCTTGCGCCGTCCCGGCCACCGTCTGGCCACCCGCGGGGCAGAGCGCCCCCGCAAGTTGAGGGCCAGGGCCAGCAGTGCCATCCCGAGCAGCCCGGCCAGCACCACCAGGCTGAGCGGTCTGGTCACGAAGCGCCCGACGAGCACCACCGTGCTCACGGCCGGCACGGCGCTGGCCAGCAGCAGGGGAACGCGCGCGACCGCTCGCCCGCCGACGAGCACGACGACGTGGCCCACAACCACATGGCGGCGCAGCGGTCCCTTCAGCTGGTGCGGGAGCTCGAGCCTCGTGCTGACGCGATCGCTGCGGGGCACCACTTGGGTGACCGACTGGGCGGCGAGCACGACGGCGTGGCGGTTGGGCTGGTCGCGGACCGGCAGGCGCGCCATGACCGTCCCGGCGGTGAGGAGCTTGGCCAGCCGGAAGGCGGCAAACCCGTAGTTGAGCACCGCGAGCGTGTCGGCGTTGCGGGCCCCCTCGGAGGGGGTCCCGAGCACGGCGCTGATGAGCGTCATGCCGTTGCGCGTCCCCGAGCCGACCAGCACATAACCGGCACCGCCGGTGTGCCCGGTCTTGACGCCGTTGATCCAGGGGACCGCGCCGACGAGCGTGTTGCGGTTGGTCACGAAGCGCTGACGATCGCCCGTGCGCAGCAGCGCCGAGGACCGAGCCACCGCGTTGCGGAAGAACGGGTGCTGGGCCCGCAGGTAGTTGGCGAGCTTCACGAGGTCGGCGGCGCACGAGTAGTTGCCCGGCGTATCGAGGCCGATCGGCGTCGTGTAGTGGGTGTGACCGAGCTTCAGCTCGCGGGCCCGGACGTTCATCATCGCCACGAAGCGCGCCACCGAGCCGTGCCCGATGTTGAAGGCCAGGTCCTCGGCGGCATCATCGGCGCTGGGCAGCAGCAGGGCGAGCAGCAGGTCGTGGACGGACATGCGCTCACCCGGTCGCAGCCCGATCTGGGAGTCGACCGCGGCCGAGTAGTAGTTGTTCTGCGTGAACACGGTGCCCAGACGGGCGTGCTCCATCGTGATCAGCGCGGTCATCAGCTTTGTCGTGCTGGCGATCGGGAGCCTGGCACCCTGGGCGTAGCCGTAGAGGAACCGGCCGGTGCTGGCCTCGATCAGGCCGGTCGCGCGTGCGCTCAGGCCGCCGGGGGGCGCGACCGCGGCCGTGGCCGGGACGCCGCTTGCGAGCATGACGACCGAGGCGCCCGCGCCCGCAAGCGCGTGCAGGAGGAACCGGCGACTCACCGTCGCAGCCGTATCCGCTGGCCGGTCTGGAGGCTGTTGGGGTCGAGCGACGGATTCAGCGTCTCGAGCATCGTCAGCGAAACATGCGTGCGCGCGGCGATCGCCGACAGGTTGTCGCCCTGGCGGACTGAGTAGAAGTGGGGCGACGGCCGCGCCGTGACCCCCACGGTGTGCCCCCCGGCGTTCGCATGCGAAGCGTTGGTTGACGACCCGCGACTTACCGTCGCGTGATGGACGATCAGATACATCCCGGCGATCGTCACGATCAGCGCGATGGGCGCTAAGTAGCGCGCCGGACTTCGAGTCGCCATCGCCCCGCGATCATACTCGCGCCCGTGCTCCACCGGAAGGGGCGGTCAGGAAACCAGCTCCCAGGCCAGCGCCCGCAGACGGACGGCCTCGGCTGCCGCCGCCGCGGCGGGATCCCCTCCGGTCCGCTCGTGCGCGCGGACCAGCCCGCGGGAAACCGTCACCAGGCCACCGGCCGGGCCCGGGGCGAACGCCGGCCCGAGCGCTTCGACGCTCCCGCCCTGCGCACCCACACCGGGTAGCAGCAGCACGGCGTTCGGCATCAACCCGCGCAGCGACTCGAGGTGCTCGGGAGCCGTTGCCCCGACCACGGCGCCGACGTCGGAGAGGCCGGCCTGACCGACGCCCGGCGTGCCGAGCTCCGCCACGATGCCGGCCAGCCGGTCGCTGACCGTGCCGCCCGGGCCCAGCGGCTGTCCCTGCACATCGGCGGCGCCTGGATTGGACGTTCGTACGAGCACGAAGACACCGCCGCCGACGGCCCGGGCTGCGCTGATCAACGGGTTCAGCGAGTCCTCACCGAGCAGCGGGTTGACCGTGAGGGCATCGATCCCCAGTCCGGCGACCGGTCCGTAGGGCGTCTCGGTGTGGCCGAAGAAGGCCTGGCCGTAGGCGGCTGCAGACACATCGATGTCGCCGCGCTTGGCGTCGACGATCACCAGCAGCCCGCGCTCCCGGGCGCGGTCGGCCACCTCCTGGAGCGCTGACCAGCCCGGGGCACCGAGCCGCTCGAAACAGGCGATCTGGAGCTTGACGGCTACGCACTCGGACGCGACAGCGTCCAGCACGAGGATGCAATGCGCGGTAACCGCGCGCGCTGCCAGTTCGGCCGGAGGGGCGCCGACCCCGCCCGCCGGCCGCACGGCGTGCGGCCATAGACGGGCGGGGTCGGGGTCCAGCCCCAGCACGAGTTGGGAACGTCGCTCGGCTACCGCAATCGCCAGACGGTCGCCAAAGCCACCCGCCCTGGGACGGGCCGAGCTCTCAGGCACGCCCGAAGTCACGAGCGACACGTGCGCGCCCAGAGCTTCCACGGCAACCGGCCGCCTACGACTTGACGGACTTCTTCAGTCCTGCTCCGGCCGTGAACTTCGGAACTCGCGACGCGGCGATCTGGATCTTCTCGCCCGTGGCGGGGTTACGACCCTCACGCGCTCCCCGGTCGGCGACGCTGAACTTGCCGAAGCCGGAAAAGACGACCTCGCTGCCGCGCTTCAGAGCGCTCTCGATCGTCTCCAAGACCGCGTCAACCGCGTCCGCTGCATCCTTCTTGCTCAATCCGGCACGATCTGCGACCTGGTCCACAAATTCGGACTTCGTCACTTGCACCCTCCTTCGAGGTGGTAGGAATTCCCGACGCTAACAGGGTGTGCGGACGGTTTCGGGCATGTTTGCCGCCCGCTCCCTCGCCCCATCACACCAGTTGAAGCGTCGCATTGTTGGCCGGTGCTTCCTGAATTCCCGCATTTTGCGCAGATCGGCTTCCGTGATTCACCACGTAACGCACCTGGTTTCACCGTCCAGCCTCGATGACTGCGTGCGTTTCTACGCTTTGCTCGGCTTCCGGCGCGTCCCCGAACCGCCTGGAGTCACGGGACGGGCCGTGTGGCTGGAGCACCGGGGCACGCAGGTTCACCTGATGCCGGAGCCGCGATTGGCCCCGGCCGGGTCGGAGCCGGTTCAGGAGGCACCGGCGGGACACGTGGCACTCGTGGTCGACGACTACGAGGCCACGGTGGCCGCGCTTCGGGGGGCCGGCCACAGAGTCCAGCCGCGCCGCGAGCACTGGGGAGCACCGCGGGCCTACGTCCACGATCCCGCCGGCCACACGGTCGAGCTCATGGCCTGGGCTCCGGGTCGCGGCGCCGAGGCCGGGTAGGGGTCGCACGGCGATCGTCGGCGGCGGCGGCGAGAATACCCGCCGTGGACCTCGCGCGAATCGGCTGGCTGGTAACCGTCTTCGCCTGCGTGATCGCCGTCGTCATCCTGGCGCTCGACGGCTATTACGGCTACGCCGGGGTCACATTCGCCGTCGCGTTGTCGGCGGCGATCAACCTGACCTAGGCTTCTCTTGTGGGGGGTTGGCGCGTTGCAGCCGGGTGGCGGACTGCCGACGCAGCGGCCCCGGCCGGCGTAAGCGCGGCGCCCCATCAACCACCGCCGACAGCCAAAGAATCCGCCTACAAGCCGCCCAGGACCTCCCCCGGCCTGACCCGGTCCTCGGGCTCGAGGTGGATCAGCACGTCCGCGCCGCGCAGCTGGGCGCCGATCACGTCCTGAAGCTCGTGGGCCGTGCGGTGCGCGTCCTCGAGCGACGTCCCCGTTCGGAACTGGACGTGCAGGTCCACGTAGCGCCGCGAACCGGCGCGGCGGGTGCGCAGCTCGTGGTAGCCGACGACGCCGCGGGGGCCGAAGTGCTCGATCGATTCGCGGATCAGGCTGACCTCCTCGTCGGGTAGCGCCTGGTCGACCAGGGCCTGCGACGAGCGCCCGATCAGCCGGACGCCGGCGACCAGGATCGCGGCGGCGACCATCAGGGCCACGACGGGGTCGATCCACTGCGCCCCGGTGATCTGCACAAGGGCCAGCCCGACGAGGACCCCCGCCGAGGTGTACGCGTCGGTGCGCAGGTGCGCCGCATCGCCCTCGAGGGCGGGGGACTCGGTCGCCTTGCCCTGCTTGGCGATGAACGAGGAGACGACGACGTTGACCACGATCGAGATCGCCACCACGACGATGCCGAGGCCGAGTGAGTGGACCTCCCCCTGGCCCAGCAGCCGCCTTATGGCCTCGAAGATGATCGCGGCGGATCCGACCAGGATGAGGATCCCCTCGATCGCCGCGGCCAGGTTCTCGATCTTCTCGTGCCCGTAGCGATGGCTCTCGTCGGCGGGCTCGCCGGCTTTCCGCACCGAGAAGAACGCGACCATGGAAGCGATCAGGTCGATGCTCGAGTGCACGGCCTCGGTCAGGATCGCCACCGAACCCGTGAGCGACCCCGCGACGACCTTGAGCAGGATCAGCACGGAGTTGGAGATCACCGACAGCGCGGCGGCGCGCTGCTTGAGCACCGGAGCCGCAACGGGCGACGTATCGCTGATCGACGCCGTCATCGACCCGGCCCGTCGAGCCACGCCAGCAACGCCCGGGCGGCGTTGCCGCGGTGGCTGATCGCGTCCTTCTCGGCGTCCGTGAGCTCGGCCATCGTGCGGCCGGCTGGTCCCTCGTCGGCCAGAAAGGCCGGGTCGTAGCCGAAGCCGCCGGACCCTCGCGGGTCGTCTGCCAGCGCGCCCCGGCACTCCCCGAACACGACGTGCTCGAGTCCGGCCTGCGGCTCGACGTAGGCCAGCGCGCACACGTACCTCAGGCCGCTGCCCGCCGGGACCGCGGCCAGCAGCTTGGCGAGATTGGCCTCATCACTGGCCTCGGGGCCGGCAAAGCGGGCCGAGTAGACCCCCGGGGCACCCCGGAGCGCATCGGACTCGATGCCCGAGTCGTCGGCTATCGCCGGCCGGCCGGTGGCCGCGGCCGCCGCGCGCGCCTTGGGAAGCGCGTTGGCCTCGAATGTGTCACCCACCTCGGGGGGCAGCTCGATCCCGTCGGGCAGCGGCTCGACCCCCACCCCGGCCGGCTCGAGCAGGCGACTGAACTCCCTGACCTTGTGAGGGTTCCGCGTGGCCAGCACAAGCGTCCGTCCCGCCATCGCGTCTACCGCGTGGCGGCTGCGATCGCCTCGTCCTGGTACCTACGCAGCGACTCGATCCCGCCCGCCGCGAGCGCGAGCAGATCGTCCAGGTGCGCCCGCGAGAGCGGTGTGCGCTCGGCCGTCGCCTGCACCTCGACCAGTCCGCCGTCCCCCGTCATGACGACGTTGGCATCGACCTCGGCCGCCGAGTCCTCCGGATAGTCGAGGTCGAGCAGGGGCACGCCCGCGACGATCCCGCACGACACCGCGGCAATGGTCCCGGTCAGCGGCGAGCGTTCGAGCAGACCCCGATCGATCAGGCTCTCGACGGCCAGCCTGAGGGCCACGAGCCCGCCGGTGATCGAGGCACAGCGCGTCCCCCCGTCGGCCTGGAGCACGTCGCAGTCGACGTAGATCGTGCGCTCGCCGAGCGCCGTGAAATCGATCACGCCACGCAGTGAGCGACCGATCAGGCGCTGGATCTCGACGGTACGCCCGTCGGCGCGGCCCTTGGTGATGTCGCGCTGCTTGCGGTCGCCGGTCGAGGCCGGCAGCATCCCGTACTCCGCGGTGACCCAGCCCCGCCCCGATCCGGCCATCCAGCGCGGGACGCTCTCCTGGACCGACGCCGTGCAGATGACGCGGGTCTCACCGGCCGAGATCAGCGCCGACCCGGTCGCCGTGCGCACGAACCCCGGCTCGATCGTGACCGGCCGCAGCTCATCCGGGGCGCGGCCGTAACTGCGTTCGGGCGTGCTCACGCCGGCACCTGAGCCGACAGCTCGACGTGCCTGACCTCGCCCAGCGGCATCTGCAGAAAGCGGGTCCCCAGCGCGAGGAATGATTCGACGTCGCCCGTGCAGCGAAAGCGATAGTCGCCCTCGCCGTCGCGGCCGTTCAGGAGCTCGCGCGCGGCGAGCGCACGCTCGACGCTGCGCGCCACCCCGGCGCCGGCCGAGACGAGCGTGACCCCGCGCCCGAGCGTGCGCTGGAGGATCGGTGCGCACAGCGGGTAATGCGTGGAACCGAGGATCACCGTGTCCACGCGGGCGGCCTGCAGGGGCGCGCAGTACTCGCGCACGGTCGCGACGACCTGCTGGTCGAAGGGAAACCCACCCTGGATGATCGGCGCCAGATCAGGACAGGCCACACTCTCCAGGTGCACGTGCGGATCGGCGCTGGCTAGCGCCCTCGCATAGGCCGCGCTGGCCACGGTGGCCGGGGTGGCCAGCAGGCCCACGCGCCCGGTGTGACTAGCGACAACGGCGAGCTGGGCAGCCGGCCGGATGACCCCGATCACGTCCACGTCGCGAGCCGACTGCTCGAGGTGCCGCTCGAGCGCGTCGAGCGCGGCGGAGCTTGCCGAGTTGCAGGCCACCACGAGCAGCTTGGCGCCGGCGGCCAGGAGGTGGTCCGCGATCTCGATCGAGAACTCGCGCAGCTCGTCCTGGGTGCGGTCTCCGTAGGGAAAGCGCGCCGTGTCGCCGAGATACAGGTAGTCCTCGCTGGGCAGCGACACGAGGAGCTCGTGCAGGACGGTCAGACCACCGACCCCGGAGTCGAAGACCCCGATCGGCGCATCGGCGTGAACGGACATGTTGGTCATGGTGTCAGAGCCCACGGCCGATCAGCCGATCGCCCCAATAGGCTCGACGCCGAGATGCGCGTGCTCATCGTGACCAATATGTACCCCTCGCCCGCTCATCCGGCACTCGGCAGCTTCGTGCGTGACCAGGTGGAGGCGCTGCGGCGCCTGCCCGACGTCGAGCTCGAGCTCTATGCCTTCGACCCGGGCGGCGCTGGGGCCTATCTGCGCGCCGGACGAGACCTGCGGCGCCGCTACGGCCGAACTCAGTTCGACGTGGTCCACGCCCACTTCGGCCTCACGGCGTGGCCCGCGCTCGCTGTCCGGGGTGCCGGGCACGCGGTAACGCTGCACGGCACCGACCTCTCCGATCGCCGCTCCCGAGCGATCACGCTCGCCGCGCTGCCGTTCCTTGATCTCGTCGCCGCCGTGTCGGACGCGCTGGCCGCCGAGGTGCCGCAGAGAGCCGGCTCGGTCAGCGTGCTCCCGTGTGGGGTCGACATCGCGCGCTTCAGACCCCTCCCGCGCGAGCAGGCCCGCCGCGCGCTCGGGCTCGACCCGTCCGGGCCCTACCTCCTGTTCCCCGCCAGCCCGGCACGCGCCGAGAAGCGCTACGACCGCGCGCGTGCCGTGGCGGCCGGCGTGCCGCTGCTGGCGCTCGAGGACGTCGACCCGGCCGAGGTGCCGCTCTGGGTGAACGCCGCCAACGCGGTTCTCGTGCCGTCCGAACGGGAGGGTTTCGGGCTCGCGGTGCTCGAGGCCCTCGCGTGCGACGTTCCCGTGCTGGCCACGCCGGTCGGGATCGCGCCTGAGGTGCTCGCCGGTGTGAGCGGGGCATACTGCGGGCCCTTCGACACCGAGGCCTGGAGCAGTGCGCTCGCGCCCCACGTCGCCGACGCCGATCCGCGCATCGGCGGACGGGCGCGTGCGGAGCCGTTCTCGGCCGACCGCATGGCCGCGCGCGTCCTCAGCGCATGGCGCACAATTCAGGTTCAGTGAGGCATACACCGTCGATCATGAGTGGCCTGTTAGAACGAATTGCCCGCCGCCGCACGCGGCCGGCGCGCCCTCAGAACGGAGCAACCGCGACCGGCTTGGCCACCGACGCCACCCCCACGACCGTCGCGGTCACCCTCACGCCGGACGACGCGCGCGCGCCTGCAGCCCCACCGCCGACCGTGCCGGTCGCGGCAGAGGTCTCCGCGCCGCCCGCGGACCGCGAGGACGCCGCGCACCCCGCAGCAGCCCCGCATCCCCCGCTCGACTTCCGCCCGCGTGGCCGCCTGCGCCGTCGTGCCCGCTATCTGAGGCGTCTGCGCGAGCTCCAGCTGCGGGACCTCGGCGGCCTGGTGGTCGAGCTGGACCGCTTCGGCCGCGATCGCCCCGAGCTCGTCGGCGCCAAGGTCGCCGTGGCGGCTGACACGACGAATGAGCTGCGCTCGATCGAGCGGGCGCTGGCCGACGGTCGCGTCCTGCGGGAGTTGCGCGAGGCGGGGATCGGCGGCGCCTGTCCCGACTGCGGAGCCGTGCACGGAAGCGCCGACCGCTTCTGTGCCGCCTGCGGCCATCGTCTCGATGGCCACGGCCCGGACGGCGACCCATGAGCGTCACCGTCGAGCCGGTGCCGCCGCCGGGGCCTGCCCCCGCGCCGACGCGCTGCGCCCAGTGCGGCGCCCCCATGTCGGATGATCAGGAGTGGTGTCTGGAGTGCGGAACCGCCCGGACACTGATCCACCGCGCGCCCGACTGGCGCATCGCGACCGCGTTCAGCGTGGTGGCGATCGCGATCGTCGTGGCCGGGATCGTCGTGGCCGCGATCGGGCTCTCATCGAGCCCCGATCGCGTGACCACCGTGCGAATCGCCCAGCCGCCCGCGCGGTCGGCATCCAGGCTGCCGCGCCCCGCCTCGCCGGTGCGTACCCCGGCCACGAGGGTCGCCGCCCAGCCGGGCGTCTTGATCGCCTCCTGGCCGGCAGGGCTCGGCGGTTGGACGGTGATCCTGGGCACGGACTCGAGCCAGACCGCCGCGGATGTCAACGCCCGCCACATCGCGACTGCCGGCACGCGGGTCGGTGTCCTCTACTCGAGCGAGCACCGAAGCCTCATCCCCGGCCTGTGGGTCGTCTTCTCCGGCCGCTTTCCGACCGCTCAGGCGGCCGAGGCGGCGGCCGCCCGACTGCAGCGCGCCGGCCTCCTGGCGGCGCACGCGCGGATGGTCGCGCCGCCGGGCGGTTGAACCCGCCCACAATGGCGAACCGCGCCCTCCGCCCCGTGACTAGCTCAGACCGACGGTCGGCTCGTGCCGGACGGGGAAGCTGACCGAGCTGGCGATGAAGCACAGCTGATGCGCGCGATCGTGCAGGGCACGAGCGGGCTCGACCATCGACTCGTCGGCCACCCTCACGGCCGGCCGCAGCACGACCTCGGTGAAGCGGCCGCCGCCGTCGGCGTCGGTGATCATCGTGCCGGCGGCGTGATCCTCACACGCGGTGACCACGACGCCCGCGTCAGCGCACTGGTGGAGATAGGACAGCATGTGGCACTGGCTCAGCGAGGCCACCAGAAGTCGCTCGGGGTCCCAGCGATCGGCATCGCCCCGGAAGGTCCGGTCGGCCGAGCCCTGGATCACCGGCCTGCCGTCCCCGCTGACCTCGTTACGCCGCCGATACGCGCGGTAGCCGGAGGTTCCCTCACCCAGGTTGCCGGTCCAAACGGTCCGCACCTCATAGCTGTGCCGGGTGGGCACGGGCGTTATGCCGTGGCGAGGGGTCCGTAGCGCGCGCGGGCGCGCTCACGCGCGCGAGCGGCCTCGACCTCGCGGTCCTTGGGCGGCGCGGTCGTAGTGAGCCGGCCGAGTAGGCGCATCGAGGCCGCGGCCACCTCGTCGACGGCCTCGGCGAACGCGGCCTCATTGGCCCGCGATGGCTTGGTGAAGCCGCTGATCTTGCGCACGTATTGAAGCGCGGCCGCCTGGACCTCTTCGTCCGTGGCGGCGGGCTCGAAGTTGTAGAGGGTGTGAATGTTTCGACACATGCCCAGAAGACTAATCGGGCGGTCCAGAACATCGAGTCGCGCGGTCGGCAGCGCCGGACCGGCCGCGGCCCGCAGCGTCTGAGCGGCGGGCTAGAGCACCGGCCACCAGGGCGAGAGGCGCTGGATGGCCGCCTCGGCAAACGGCGTCACCGCGCTCGAGAGCCGTGCCTCGCCGGACTCTGACCGGGCCTCGTCCCGCGGGGCCAGCGTCTCGAGCGTCACCGCGACCGAACTCGCCAGCGCGCCGAGCGCGTAGCCGCCCTCAAGCACACCGCCGAGCGGCACACCCAGCTCTGCGCACACGAGACGCATCGAGGCGGTCATCGCGGCGTATCCGTCCTCGGTCACGCGACAGTCGGCCAGCGGGTCGTCGCGATGTGCGTCGAAGCCGGCCGAGATCAGCACGAGCTGGGGCTCGTAGGCCGCGGTCAGCGGCGCCACGACGTGATCGACGAGTGAAACGTAGTCCTCGTCACCGGTCCCTCCCGGCACGGGCAGGTTGACCGTGAACCCGGCGCCGTCCCCCTCACCCGAGTCATCGGCCCCGCCGGTCCCCGGGTACAGCGGCCACTGGTGGATCGAGACGAACAGGACCTCCGAGGTCGCGTGAAAGACGTCGCTCGTCCCGTTGCCGTGGTGCACGTCCCAGTCGAGAATCATCACGCGCTCGAGTCCGTGGGCATCAAGGGCATGCCGGGCGGCGACGGCGACGTTGTTGAACAGGCAGAACCCCATCGCCCGAGTCGGCGTGGCGTGGTGTCCGGGTGGCCGGTGGGCGCTGAAACCGGTCGGCGCCGAGCCGCTCAGCAGCCGGTCGACGAGCTCGACGGCACCGCCGGCGGCATGGAGCGCGGCCTCGAAGGAGCCCGGGCTGACGATCGTGTCGAGGTCGATCTGCCCGCCGCCCGCCGCGGCGAGGCGCTGGATCGCGTCGACGTGCCGCGCGGCGTGCACGGCCGTCAGCTGCGCGCGCTCGGCGGGCGGCGAGAGCACACGCTCGTACCCGAGCCAACCGCGCCTGTCGAGCTCACGCTCGATCTCGACAATGCGAGCCGGCTGCTCGGGATGACCCCCGGTGTCGTGGCCCAGCGAGGATGGATGGTGGAGGAACACGGGCGCGGCGGCCATCCGGCAGTACCGTACGCTTCTTGCCGCGCCTCCAGAGTCCTCAGGTCGCCGTTGTCGGCGCGGGCGCCGCCGGCCTGTACACGGCGCTGTGCGCCGCCCGTCAGGACGCACGCGTCGTGCTTGTCTCGGCGACGCCACTGGCCGGCTCCTCGAGCTACTGGGCTCAGGGCGGCCTGGCCGCGGCGATGTCGGCGGAGGACAGTCCCGAGCTGCACCTCGCCGACACGGTCGCGGCCGGGCGGGACGCCGTGCGTGAATCGGCGGCCCGTGTGCTCTGCGAGGAGGCACCCGCCGCCGTCGCGGACCTGGCCTCGCTCGGCGTGCGCTTCGATGCCGATCGCCAGGGCGAGTTGGCGCTCGGCCTCGAGGGTGGCCATTCGATCCGCCGCATCGTGCACGCCGGTGGGGCGGCCACCGGCCGCCGGCTGATTCGCCAGCTCTCGGCGCTGGTGGCCGAGGACGAGCGGATCGAGGTGCTCGAGGATCGCCGCGTGATCGCGCTGCTCGCGCCGGAGGGTCGCTGCATCGGTGCCGCGCTCGATCGCGGCGATCCGGTCATCGCGAGCTCGATCGTGCTCGCGACCGGCGGCGTCGCTGCGCTCTGGTCGCGCACGACCAACCCGGCGGGCGCCACGGGCGGGGGTCTGATGCTGGCCTACGCCGCGGGCGCCGCCCTGGCCGACCTCGAGCTGGTCCAGTTCCACCCCACCGCCGTGGCCAGCCGGACACCCGACGCCGAGCCGCTGCCCGGCGCGGACGGGTTTCTCGTGACCGAGGCCATTCGCGGCGAGGGTGCGCGGCTGCTCAATGCCTCCGGCGAGCGGTTCGTCGACGAGCTCGCGCCGCGCGACGAGGTGGCCCGCGCCGTCGAGCGCCAGATGGCACTGACCGGCGCGAGCTTCGTCGACCTCGACATGCGCGAGGTCGACCCGGCCCTGTTCCCCAACGTGGTCGGCGCCCTGCGCCGTGCCGGCATCGATCCCGAGCGCGAGCTCGTGCCGGTCGCGCCGGCCGCGCACTACATGATGGGCGGGATCGCCACGGATCTCGACGGGCGAGCCTCGCTGCCCGGTCTCTACGCCGTGGGCGAGTGCTCCTGCACTGGGCTTCACGGCGCCAATCGCCTGGCGTCGAACTCGCTCTCGGAGTGCTTCGTGTTCGGCCGGCGCGCGGCCCACGCGTCGCTCGAGGAGCCCCCACCCGCGCTCAGCCGGCTCGACGCCGCGCTGCGCGCGAGCGAGTCCGTGGCGAGCCTCCTGGACACTCCGGCGCTGCCGACGGAGAGCAGCCGCCACGCTCTGTGGAAGTACGCCGGCCTCGAGCGCGACGCAGCGGGCCTAACCAAGCTGACCCGCGATCCGCACCCGCTCGTGCGGCTGATCGCCGAGTCCGCGCTGACGCGAACGGAGAGCCGCGGCGCTCATCAGCGGCGCGATTTTCCCGAGCGCCGCACCGAGCTCGACAACCAGCACGTGACCGTCCGCCGGGGCTCGGGACCGCGCTTCGAAACCTGGCGTTAGGCGACCCGCTCGCCGGGCGAGCGCAACTCGTGACTTAACAAGCGGTTAATACCGGTCGCGCGAAGCGCTTCACACGCCGGCGCCATACTCGCGTCGCTTTGTAGGTCGGCGCCCAGGCCGGGGGCCGAAAGGAGTCATAACCGCATGTATCGATTCAGCCGCGCCATCTATAGGGATTTGGCCGCGGAGATCGTCGAAGATCCGCACGGGTCGGGAGTCGTCACCAACCACGAGCGGGTGCTACGGGCCTGCGAGGCGGCGGTCGAGCGCACTGGCGACCGATCGCCACTACTTCGCTCGTCCCGCCCGCACTCTGTTCTGCGACATTCGCTCGTACTTCCCGATGGCCCAGCAGGAACGCGTGCTACGGGTGATCGAGCGCTACGTCGCGCGGCGGACGAGTTCCTACAGCGCCAGCCGCAGAACGGCTACGACGCCAACGGCAACCCGCTGCAGTGCCGCGCCACCACGCGCAAGGGCACGCCCTGCCAGCGCATGCCGTTGCCGCAGAACGGCTACTGCCCGTCGCATCAGCATCTGGCGGAGACCGAGGAGGAGCTGGCAGCACTCGCGGCGTAGTCGGGTAGTTGCGCCCGGTGCTGCTGGGCGTGGACGTCGGCGGAACCTTCACCGACGCGGTGCTCGTCGCCGACGACGGGACGCTCGTCACGGCGAAGGCCCCGACCACGCCCGAGGACCAGTCCACGGGGTCATGGCCGCGATCGACGCCGTGCTGCACCGGGCGGATCGAGCGGCCGCCTCGGTCCGCTTCTTCGCCCACGGCATGACGGTGGCCACGAACGCGCTGCTCGAGGGGCGCGGCGCGCGCACCGCGCTGGTCGCCACCGAGGGCTTCACGGACGTCGTCGAGCTGGGGCGCCAGACCCGCGCCGAGCTCTACCGGCTGTGCGCGGCCCGGCCCGCGCCGCTCGTCGCTCCGGAGCTGCGCTTCGCGGTCGCCGAGCGCATGACCCCGGGCGGCCGCTGCTCGCGCTGAGCCCAGGACGAGGCCGAGGAGCTCGCCGCGCGTGTCGCCGCGGCCGAGCCCGAGGCGGTGGCCGTCGTGCTGCTGCACTCCTACCGCCACCCCGAGCACGAGCGCGCGCTCGGCGAGGCGCTCGCGCGAGGCCCTGCCGGACGCGCACGTGTCCGCTCTCGCACGAGGTCGGTCGGCACGTTCCGCGAGTACGAGCGGGCGGCCACGACCGAGGTCGACGCCGCGCTCTCGCCGCTGCTGCGCGGCTACCTGCGGCGACTCGTCCGACGCGCCGCGTGCGAGCGGCCTGCCCGAGCCCGCGATCATGCAGTCCAGCGGCGGCGCTGATCGACAGCGCGGCCGCGGCGGCTCACGCCGCCTGGACCGTGCTCTCGGGCCCGGCGGGCGGCGCGGTCGGCGCCGCCTCGCCGCCCGCGCCGGCCGGGTCGAGCGACGCGCTCTGCCTCGACATGGGCGGCACGTCCTGCGACGTGTGCGTGGTCGACCGGGCGGCGGTGCGGGAGGAGGGCTCCGGCCGCGAGGTGGGCGGCCGCCCGCTGGCGCTGCCGATGCTCGACGTGCACACGGTCGGCGCGGGCGGCGGCTCGATCGCCTGGCGCGACGCCGGCGGCGCGCTGCGCGTCGGCCCCCGCTCGGCCGGGGCGCCGCCCGGGCCCGGCCTGCTACGGCCGCGGCGGCGACCGAGCCGACGGTCACCGACGCCGAACCTGCTGCTCGGCCACCTCGCCGCCGACGCCCCGCTGGCCGGCGGCGTCGAGCTCGACCGCGGGCGCCGCCGAGCGGGCGTCGGCGCGCTCGGCCGAGTCGCTCGGATCTGGAGCCGCGCGCAGCGCCGAGGGCATCGTGCGCGTGGCCAACGCCGAGATGGTGCGCGCGCTGCGCGTGGTGACCGTCGAGCGCGGCGTCGACCCGCGCGAGCTAGGCGCTGGTGGCCTTCGGCGGCGCGGGCCGCTGCACGCCGCGCGATCGCCGAGGAGCTCGGGATCGACGCCGATCCTGTGCCCGCGCGCCTCGGGCGTGCTGTCGGCGCTCGGGCTCGTCGTCTCCCCGCCGGCGCCGCGACGTCGCAGCGCAGCGTCCTGCTCACCGGCGCGGAGCTCTCACGCGAGGCGATCGCCGCGGCCGCCGGCGAGCTCGGCGAGCAGGCCCGCGGCCGCGCTCGGGAGCGCCCGAGGCGGAGCTGCGCGGCGACCTACGAGCTGCGCTACCGCGGGCCAGGCGTTCGAGCTCGCGGTCGCGGCGCCCTGAGGCCGGCCCCGAGGAGCTCCGCGAGGCCTTCGAGCGCCGCTCACGAGGAGCCGCTACGGCTACCGCGACCCGGACGCGGAGCTCGAGCTGGTGACCGTTCGGGTCACAGCGCGCATGCCCGGCGCGGAGATCGAGCGCGCGGGCCCGAGGACGCCGCCGAGCGACCGCGACGCCGCGTCGCGGCCGGCTCGACGCGCCAGGAGCTCGAGCGCGAGGTCCTCGGCGGCGCAGCCGGCGGCCGGACAGCGGATCGGCGGCCCGGCCGTGGTCGAGCTCGCCGAGGCGACGCTGCTGGTCCCGCCCGGCTGGCGCGCCGAGGTGCGAGCCCGACGGGCACGATCCCTGGAGCGACACGCGGTGACTCGACCCGGTCGAGCTCCAGGTCATGATCGGCGCGCTGCGCGCGGCCTGCGAGGAGATGGGCGCGGTGCTGATCCGCTCGGCGCACTCGGCCAACATCAAGGAGCGCCGCGACGCCTCGACCGCGCCTGTTCGACCCGCGGGGCGAGATGGTGATGCAGGCCGAGCACATCCCCGTGCACCTCGGCGCGATGCCGGCCGCGGTCGCCGCGGTGCTCGACGAGAGCACGCGCCCGGGCGCGCGTGGATCCTCAACGACCCCTACGCGGGCGGCACCCACCTGCCCGACATCACGGTCGTCACGCCCGCTGTTCGCCGGGCGGCGAGCTGATCGGCTTCGCCGCCAACCGCGCCCACCACGCCGACGTCGGCGGCCCGACGCCGGGCTCGATGCCGGCCGACTGCCGCACGCTCGCCGACGAGGGCGTGGTGATCGCGCCGCGCGTCGCTCGACGACGCCGCGATCGCCGAGCTCGCCGAGCGCATGCGCCAGCCCGCCCAGCGCCGCGCCGACCTGCGCGCCCAGCTCGCCGCCAACCGCGCCGGGGCGCCGGCGCCTCGCCGAGCTGCACGAGCGCGACGGCGCTCGAGACGCTGAGCGCCGCGATCGGCGAGGTGCTCGACTACGCCGAGCGGCGCACGCGCGCGTGCCTCGCCGAGCTCGAGGACGGGCGTACACGGCGCGCGACGTGCTCGAGGCGCGCGAGGGCGACCTGCGAGCTGCGGCTGCGCCGCGACCGTGGACGGCGACGAGCTGACGCTCGACTTCACGGGCAGCGCCGGCCAGCACGACGGGCAACCTCAACTGCCCGCTGGCGGTGACGCGCTCGGCCTGCTACTTCGCCGTGCGCGTGCTCACCGACCCGGACATCCCGCCGAGCGCGGGCGCCTACCGGCCGGTCACCGTGATCGCGCCCGGAGGGCTCGCTGCTCAACGCCCGCGCGCCGGCGGCGGTCGCGGCGGGCAACGTCGAGACCTCGTCGCGGGTCGCCGACCTCGTGCTGCGCGCCTTCGGGCGCGCGCTCGGCCAGGGCACGATGAACAACCTCACGCTCGGCAACGAGCGACTTCACCTACTACGAGACGCTCGGCGGCGGCCAGGGCGCGTGCCCGGACGCCGACGGCCCGAGCGCCGTGCACGTGGCGATGACCAACACGCTCAACACGCCGGTCGAGGCGCTCGAGCTCGAGTTCCCGCTGCGCGTGGTGCGAGTACGCGATGCGGCGCGGCTCCGGCGGCGTCGGGGCGCCACCGCGGCGGCGACGGCGTGGTGCGCGAGCTCGAGGCGCTGGCGCCGATGCGCTACTCGCTGATCACCGAGCGCCGCCGCCACGCTCCCGCCGGGGCGGCCGGCGGCGAGCCCGGGGCGCCGGGTCGCAACCTGCTCGACGGCGAGGAGCTGCCGCCGAAGGCCGGCGGCGAGCTGCGCCCGGGCGACCGCCTGCGGATCGAGACGCCGGGCGGCGGCGGGCACGGACGCCGAGAGCGCTGGCCGCAGGCTCGGCATGGAGCCCGTCGATGAGCCGATCGCGCGTGGCCTTCCTCGGCCTCGGGATCATGGGCTCGCGGATGGCCGCGAACCTCGCGCGGGCCGGCTTCGACCTGACGGTCTGGAACCGCACCGCGCGAGACGGCCGAGGCTTCGGGCGCCGAGCACGGCGCGACGGCGGCCGCGACGCCCGGCGGAGGCCGCCGCCGCGGCCGACGTCGTCGATCACGATGGTCGTCGACGGCGCCGCAGGTCGAGGAGGTGCTGCTCGGCGACGACGGGGCCGCTCGCGGAGCGCGCGCGAGGGCTCGCTGTGCGTCGACTGCTCGACGATCGCGCCGACGGCCACCCGGCGCGATCGGCGCCGAGCTCGCCGAGCGCGGGCTCGGCTTCATCGACGCGCCGGTGACCGGCTCCTCGCCCAAGGCGCAGGACGGCACGCTGACGATCATGGTCGGCGGCGACGCACGAGGACTTCGAGCGCGCGCCGCCGCTGCTCGAGGCGATGGGCGAGCTGATCGTCCACGTCGGCCCGCTCGGCCACGGCGCAGATGGTCAAGCTGATCAACAACACCGTCGCCGCGATCAACGCCGCGGCGCTCGGCCGAGGCCCTCGTGGTCGGCGCGCAGGCCGGCGTCGACCTCGACGCGCTGATCGAGGTCGATGGGGGCCGGCTCGGGCGACTCGGCGATGCTCGACGCTGAAGGCCGGGCCGATGCTCAACCACGACTACACGACGCTCTTCAAGCTCGAGCACATGCTCAAGGACGTGCGGCTCTGCCTCGACGAGGGCAGGCCGCCGGCGCGCCCTTCCCGCTCGGCTGCGCTGACCCGCGAGATCCTCACGCGCAGGCGATCGGCCGCGGCCTCGGCGACGCGGACTTCGCGGCCCTCATCGAGGTGCTCGAGGCGACCGCCGGGGTGAGGCTTCAGTAACCGCGGAAGGACGGATTCCGGTCGATCGGGATCTTGTCGTTATTTGGCGTAAGGTTGGGCCTCCGTAGGCGACCCTAACCCGCTCAAAACCCTCGTATTTGCAGGGAAGTTTGGGGTTTTGAGAACTCTCGCGTACAATCAGCTCTCCCCGTTGCGGACCGTTGTTCTGACGCGCGCGGGCTCCTGATCCTTCGTCTCCCCCTGAATCATGCCAATCGCTTTCAAGGAATGGGCCGTGACCGTGCGCGCTCTCGCCGAGGGTGAGCAGCTGCTCACCCTGCGCAAGGGCGGCATCCGCGAGCCCGGCAAGCACTTCGAGCTCGAGCACGACCGCTTCTTCCTCTACCCGACCTTCGACCATCAGCGGACCGACCTCGTGCGCGAGTCGCACCAGCCCGAGCTGCGCCCGCGCCCTCGAGGAGGGCGTGTGGACCGACGGCGAGCCGCCGCCGCACGCGCTGCATCGCGACGGCGGACTCTCGCAGCCCGACCGGGTGCGCATCCGCGCCTGGGCCGAGGTGGCCGGACACTTCACCGTTACTGACCGGCGCGCCGTCGACGCGCTGTCGCCGTTCTACGTCTGGACGACCGACTACGCCGAGAAGCGACTGGCGTGGAAGCGCCGCCACCCGCTGCACGTGATCCTGCTGCGCACGTACCGCATCCCGCGGCCCGTCACCGTCAAGGTGCGCGACGAGTACGGCGGCTGCCGCTCGTGGCTGGAGCTCACGCGCGAGCTCCCCTTCGAGGGCACGCCCGTGCTCTCCGACGACGAGTTCGAGCGCGCCTCCGAGGAGATCGCGTCGATCGCTTCGGACCGCCAGCCGGTCCTGGTCTGAGGCTGCGCGGCGGCCGGTCTGACGACCGGCGGCCGCGCAGCCTGATCTCTGATGCCGTGGGTCGAGTCGATTTCGCCGTCGTTCCGGGCGCGGCACGATTCCGCCGACGCGGATGACGCCGATCGCGTACTGCACATGCTCGAGCGCACGCGTGATCGGCTCGCCGAGTCGTTCCCGCGCCCGGCAGTCGACCTCACGGTGGTCCTGCACCGCAGCACGCTGTCGCTCTCGCTGACCAATCCGCTGCTGCCGCTGGTCTGGATCGCGACCGCGCCAGCCGCGCGACGCTACGTGGCGGGCTGGGCGGGCCGCGACGAGCTGCACGTGCTCGCGCCGGTCACACTCGAGGCGCGGGCATCCACCGTGCCGGGTTCCCGCGAGATGCTGGACCGCTCGGCGGCCGCGCTCTACACCCGGCGTGTCATCACCGAGAACAACCGCGATCTTCCCGACGCCATGACGCCGGCCCGCGTCCGGCGCGAGCTCCGCTGGGCCTGGTTGATCGAGGGCGCCGCACGCTGGTTTTCCGGCCAGACCGAATTCGCCCGGCCGGCGATCGCCCGGCGCCTTCGCGAGGGCAGCCGTCCGAGTTTCCCCCCCGGGCTGCGCGACGCTACGCTGCTCGGTGGCACGGTGATCGACCTGCTCGTGCGCGAGGAGGGCGAGCGCGCTGCGGCGCAGTTCGCCTGCCGGCTTCATCCTCAGGGCGCCCGGGCGGCACTCGGCCAGGCCTTCGGCGGCCGGCCGCTGGTCCACACAGAGGGCGCCTGGCGCTCGCATCTGGCCCGCCTCGCCGGCGCGGCCTGACCCTAGCGCAGCAGCAGCGTGGCCAGCCACACGGCCAGCGCGCCCACCACCAGCGCGCCCGCCATGCCGGCCAGCAGGCGGCCGGGGGCGACCACGCTTCCGAGGGGCGGCGCATCCGAGATGACGTCGGCCTCGAGCAGCACCTCGCGGGCGACCTGGGCGCCGGCCTGCGGGACCATGACGTCGCGTGGCCCGGCAGCCAGGAAGTCGGGCACGTCGAAGCCCGCGGTTCGGCGCAGCATGCTCGGTACGCCCTCCTCGAGCAGCAGCCCCTGGATGAACTCCCCCTCGGCTTGATTGCGCGCACCGGCCACGCGCACCGGCTCGCCCTCGGCGAACTGGGGCTTGATCTTGCGTGCGCGGGCGTGACGCTCGTCGACCGGTGTCAGCTCCGCGTCGCGCAGCACCAGCGGCATGCCACAGCTCGAGCAGAAGCGTTGATCGCCGTCGAACTCCGCCCCGCAGCCCGGGCACACGAGCGGTCCGAAGCTCGCCTTCACTCCACGACCAGCTCGGCCTCTGCCACCTGGCCGTCGCGGATCGTGAACGCTCGCACGTCCGGCTCGGCGGCGGCCAGTCCGACGATCACGTACACCGCGTCGGGGTAGAAGGCCAGGTTGATGTCGGTCTGGGAGGGCACCGGCTCGCTCCGCGTATGCGAGTGATAGATGGCGCCCAGATCGAGGTCGTCGTCATCGATCTCCATCTGGATTCGGTACTGCTCGGCGCCGTCAATCTCATACCGCAGGGGGCTCGCTGCCGCGTTGACCGCCGGGTGGACGCGGACCGCCTGGCCGTCGCGCGCAGCGATCATGCCGCAGCACTCGTTCGGGGCCTCCGTCCGCGCATGCTCCACCATCTGATCGAAGAGCTGCCGAGACATCCGCATGGCGCGACCGAGGCTACCAGCCGTCATCGGCGCGACCCCTGGACGAAGGAGTTCGGAACGAAGCGATTCACGGGCCGGGGGTGCAGGATCCGCCGCAGTGCCATCGCGTGCTGAGCCTCGGCGGACATCGCCTCCGCCGCCGTCTGGAGCAGGTGGGGATCGTGGAATTTGGCGATCGCTCGGTAGTACGCGCCGGTCGCCGCCTCCTCGGCGGCGATCAGCAGCTGCACGGCCTTGCGCTCGGTCCCGGCGTCAGTCAGCCGGGCGCTGACATGGAGCCTCTTCAGCGCGGCATCGGCGTCCTCCACGCTGATCGGAGCGACGGGCGGCACGCCCCCGAGCCGGCGCAGATCCGCCGACCACGCCCGCACGTGCTGCTGCTCGTGGTCAGAGAACTCGGTCAACTCCGGGACCTGCGCGGCGCCGATCGCGCCGGTGCTCAGCAGCTGCTCGTAGGCGAAGGCCACGACCTGCTCGGTCCCAAGGAGGCCATGCACGAGCTCGGCGTCGGTCTGCGGGGTCTCGGACTCGGCCGAAGCGGGTTCCGTTGAGCTCAGCGCCGCGGCGAGCGTCGCGCCCAGACCCGCCTTCGCGCCCGCCCGCAGGAGGTCCCTCCTCGTCGTTGCAGTCCGGCCGCCGCCTCGCATGGCCCGGGACCTCACTCGGCAGCGGTCACGAACGCCTGCGGCACCGGGGTCCTCCCGAGCGCGCCACGGACGAACGAGATGTGCTCGGCCTCGTTGGCCAGGATCGAAGCGATCGTCGAGCGCACGATGCCATGCGTGAGCATCGGCAGCACGTCGAGGTAGGCGGCGATCTCGTCCCGCTCGATCCGGTGCAGCAGGTTCAGCACGTCGGCCTGGCTGCGCGGGTTGCCGAGGACGTAACTCGGGCTGGGCAGGTTCGGCTTGCCGCCCCCCTGGTGGATCAGGGCGGCGAGCTCCGCCGCGTGTTCGAACTCCTGGTCGAGGAACAGCTGCGCCGCGGCGTGGGGCTCACCGCTCAACAGCGGGATGCCGGCGGTGTAGGCGGCGATCGTCCGGTGCTCGAGATCGAGCACCGAGTTCAGCAGCGCGACGTCTGCCTGGAGCGCCGTCTTCTTGGCGCCGGGAGTCTCGACCGGCGCGGGCTTGCGGCGCCGTGTGCTGCAGCCCGCCGCGACGGCCATCGAGCCGCCGGCCGCCGCGGCGGCCACGGCCGTGCGCACGAAGCTCCGCCGTGAGGTGGCGGGGACGGCGCCGGGCGCCGGGCGGATTACCACCAGACCGTGCTGTCCAGGTTCTCAATCTCCTCGACAGGACGCGTGTAGATCCCGGAGGAGAGGTACTTCCAGCCGTCGTCCGCGACCAGGAAGACGACGTTGCCCTCGTCGAGCTCACCGGCGATGCGCACGGCGACGCGTGCGATCGCGCCCGATGAGACGCCGGCAAACAGTCCCTCCTCGTCGAGCAGCTTGCGCGTGAAGACGATCGCGTCATGGTTGGTCACGAAGATCTTGCGGTCAAGCACCGAGAGATCGATGATCGGCGGGATGAATCCGTCGTCGAGCGAGCGCAGGCCCTGGACGGGCTCACCCTGCATGGGCTCCGCGGCGACGATCTTGATCTGGTCGCCGAGCTCCTCCTTCAGCCGCCGGCCGTTGCCCATCAGGGTGCCGCCGGTGCCCAGCCCGGCGACGAAGGCGGAGATGTCGTCCAGCTCCTCGAGGATCTCCAGCGCTGTCCCGTTGTAGTGCGCCAGCGGATTGGCCTCGTTGCCGTACTGATATGGCATGTAGTAGGAGACGTCGCTCTCGGCCATGTCGAGGGCCAGCTCGACCGCCCCGTTGGAACCCTTCGACCCCTCGGAGTAGACGATCTCGGCGCCGTACATCCGCAAGAGGTCCGTGCGCTCCGGCGTGACGTTGTCGGGCATCACGACCTTGAGCGGGTAGCCCTTGCGGGCGCAGATGAGCGCCAGCGAGATGCCGGTGTTGCCCGAGGTGGGCTCGAGGATGGTCTGCCCCGGGCGGATCAGCCCCTTGTCCTCGGCGTCCTCGATCAGGGCGCGCGCGACCCGGTCCTTGACCGAACCGGTCGGGTTGCGCGACTCGAGTTTCGCCCAGATCCGCACGCCCGGCTTGGGACTGAGACGCTTGAGCTCCACCAGCGGGGTATGGCCGATCGATTCGATGACATCGCCGTATCGCCCGCCGCAGGGCCTGTTCTGTACGTGCTCCAAGGCCATCGCTTCAGGAAGTATAGCTTCGGCTCGACGCGCTCACGCGCCTGTGTCTAACCGGCAGCTGCGTCCTGAGCGAACCCGGCTCTAGTACCCGTACGGGCCCGTCGTCGTGGTCGTCATGGTGGTCGTCGTCGTCGTGTGGGTCGGCGCCGTGTGGGTCGGCGCCCTCTTGCCGGCCCCGACCGCAACGACGTGCCACACGCCGCCGAAGCTTCGGATGCCCTCACCCGTGGCCTTACCGCGCTTGGCACCGTCGCCGATGAACGTGTAGAGCGGATGGCCGGCGAGCGTCAGCTGAACGAAGCCGTTGCGGCTGATCGTCCCGAGCTTGCCCTTGATCCCGGTAGCGGCCGTCAGCTTGGTCCGCTTCGACGCCACCTTGACCGGGAACCAGAACGTGAAGCACGACGGGATGCCGGCCTTCGTGCACGTCTGGTGATGGGCGGTCTCCCCGCTCAGCGTGTAGACGGTCACGGCCTTGGAGTTCACAGCGATGTTCTCGACCTTGCCGGCGACCTTGACGTTGTGGGCGACGAGCAGCGTGGCCGGGGTCTTGGCCGTGGCCAGGGCGGCGAGCGATGCCGTGGCCACACCGCCCAGCGCCGCCAGAGCGAAGATGGCTGAGAACTTCAGGCGCCGGCCGCGCGCGGCGGGGCTGCCCGAGAGATTTGGGCGAGGCATCGGGTTCCCTTCGATTGGGGTCACTGCCTGCAAGGACGCTTTCTGGGCCCGAGCCTTCCCGGGCCTTGTGAAACGTGTTCGACCTCAGGCGGCGCCGCCGGCCATGGCCGGCAGGATGACCAGCGTGTCGCCCGAGCCGACCGCGGTCTCGAGACCGTCGAGCACGCGCACGTCCTCGTCATTCAGATAGACGTTGACGTAGCGGTTCAGGCCGCCGTCGGGCGAAAACAGCTGCGCCTGCGTGTCGGGGTGGCGGTCCGCGACGGCGTGCAGGATCTCACCGACCGAGTCGCCTTCGGCGCTCAGCTCCTTCTCCCCGCCAACGGACGGGCGCAGCACGGGGGGTATGCGTACGGTCGCCATCTGGTGTCCCCGAACCCTAGTGGGCGCCGGCGCAGAACGCTTCGTAGTCCGGGAAGACACCGAGCTCGTCGTCGGTGATCGAGTCGGGATCACGCGAGCAGATCGGGCACTGGGGATCGCGCCGCACCTTGACCTCGGTCACGCGCGCAGCCAGCGCGTCGTACATGAGCAGCCGGCCAATGAGCGGTTCGCCCTGATCCAGGATCAGCTTGATGACTTCGGTGGCCTGCAGCAGCCCCATGGTCCCGGGAAGCACACCGAGCACACCGTTGGCGCCGCACGAGGGGGCCAGTTCGGCGGGCGGTGGGACGGGGAACAGGCAGCGGTAACACGGACCGTCGTAGGGCTTGAACACCGAGAGCTGGCCCTCGAAGCCGAGAATCGCCGCGGATACCACCGGGATCCGAAGGCGAACGCTGGCGTCGTTGAGCAGGTAGCGGGTCGGGAAGTTGTCCAGCCCGTCGACCACGATGTCGTAGCCCGGCAGGATGTCCATGATGTTCTCCGGCCCGAGCCTGACCGGATACTTCTCGACCCTCACGTCGGGGTTCAGCGCGGTGATCGTCTGCTCGGCCGAGTCCACCTTCGACACGCCGATCCGCTCGGTCGAGTGGATGACCTGCCGCTGGAGGTTGGACAGGTCCACCTCGTCGTTGTCGACGATCCCCAGCGTTCCGACACCGGCGGCCGCGAGATATAGCGCGGTCGGCGAACCGAGGCCTCCGGCCCCGAGCAGCAGCACCTTGGCGTCGAGCAGCCGCTGCTGGCCCTCGAGGCCCACCTCGGGCAGGAGCAGGTGGCGCGAGTAGCGTTCGCGCTGCTCTGCGGTCAGCGTGCGCGGCACCTCGACGTCGTAGCCGCGGTCCTTCCAGAGCGTGATGCCGCCGGTCATCGACTCGACGTGCTCGTAGCCGAGATCGTCGAGCAGTGTGCGCGCCGCCCAGGCGGAGCGGTTGCCCGACTGGCAGTAGAGGATCACGTGCTGCGAGCGGTCCGGGGCCGCGCCCTCGATGCGCGACTCCAGATAGCTCTTGGGGACATGCTTCGCGCCCGGGATGTGACCGGCGGCGAACTCGTCAATCTCGCGCACGTCGACCAGGACCGCGCCGTTGTTCAGCTGCTCCCGCGCGGCCGCGGGGTCGATCTCGTCAATCCTGCTCTTGATGTCGCGGAGGACTTCTGCTCCGGAAGGGGTCATCGACTGGATACTCCCAAAAGGCGCTCTGGATTCAATACTTCAGTGAGTATAGCGCCGCCGCCAGGGGGGAAAAACGCGGGGCGCCCCCCGCCACAGGGAGCGCCCCGAGAAGTCAGACCCAATCGCTGTCGTCGCATCCCCCTGCCATCGCCACGGTCCACGTCCATCAACTTTGGTGGAGGGGCTGCACGAGGATTATCGCCATCGCCCTCTGCCGCCGATATCAGGTCAAGACCCCATTTCTCGGTCATGAAGGCTCGCTCTCTCCTCGCACAAGTCCTGGCAGTAAACCTCCTGCTCGTCGCCGGGACGATGCTCGTTGCCACGCTGGTTGTCGACGCCAATTCAGGGAACCTGGCCCGTGGACCGGAGTGGTTGGTGCTGGGCCTTGCCCTGCTGGCCACCCTGCTCGGCAACTGGCTGCTGCTGCGGCGCCGCTTTGAACCGCTCGAGCGCATGATCTCGCTGATGGAGCAGATCGACCTCGCGGCCCCGCAGACCATCGAGGACTACCCCGCGCGTCGGGAGAATTCTGAGGTCGCGCGCCTCGATGCCGCCTTTCACCGCATGGTGGGTCGGCTCGAGGCAGAGCGCCGTGAGGCCGGCCGGGCGTCGATCCGCGCCCAGGAGCGCGAGCGACGGCGCATCGCCCAGGACCTCCACGACGAGGTCAACCAGGCCCTCACGGCCGTCTCACTGCGTCTCCAGGCCTCGATCGAGCAGGCACCGCCCGCCCTGCGTCGCGAGCTGACCGAGACCAAACGACTTACCACGCAGGCCATGAACGAGCTCCTCGCCCTGGCCCGCCAGCTGCGTCCGACCGTGCTGGACGACCACGGGCTGCTGCCGGCGCTCCACAGCCAGGTGCGCGACTTCGGCGAGCAGACGCGCATCAGCGCGAGCTTCAACTCGCGCGGCCAGGTGCCGCGGCTCACGCTCGAGCAGCAGCTCGTCATCTACCGCGTGACCCAGGAGGGGCTCTCCAACATCGCGCAGCATGCGGAGGCGAGCCGGGTCGAGGTGGAGCTCTCGTTCGTCGGGCGTACGGTGCTGCGGATCACCGATGACGGCCGCGGCTTCTCGACCGCTCGCAAGGGCGGCCTGGGTCTCACCGGAATGCGCGAGCGGGCACTGATGGCCGGTGGTCATCTGTCCATCTGGTCGGGGGATGGTCAGGGAACCAGGGTCGAGCTGACGATCGGGTGAAGTGAAGATGCGGATACTCGTCGCCGACGACCATGGAATCGTCAGAGCCGGAATCAAGCTCCTGCTGGAGCGCCAGTCGGGGATGGACGTTGTGGCCGAGGCCGCCGACGGAGTCGAGGCCATCGAGCAGGCGCTCGCCACGCGTCCCAATCTCTGCATCCTCGATGTCGGCATGCCCCGCCTGACCGGGCTCCAGGCCGCACGCGAGATCCGCTCCCAGATCCCCGACGCCCGTGTGCTGATGCTCTCGATGCACGATGACGAGCGCTATCTCTTCGAGGCACTCAAGGCCGGTGCCTCCGGTTACGTGCTCAAGCGCGAAGCCGACCAGGACCTCGTCGGCGCGGTCCGCGCCGTGGGACGCGGCGAGGCCTTCCTCACCAACGCCGCCGAGCGCTCGATCATCCGCCAGTGGATGGCCGACGGGGCCGAGGGCCCGGCGGTGCCGCTCACGCCGCGCGAGGAGGAGGTGGTCAAGCTGATCGCCGAGGCCCACACCAACGCCCAGATCGCCGACGTCCTTCACGTCTCGGAGAAGACCGTCGAGTCGCACCGCGCCAACGTGCTGCGCAAGCTGGGCATGCGTGATCGGGTCGAGCTCGTGCGCTACGCCATCCGCCGCGGGCTCGTCGAGCCGTAGTCGCGGGCGGGGCACGTCTACGATCGGCGGCGTGCGCCCGCCGGTCGAGCACATCGCCGCCCCGCCCTTCCCGGGCAAGCTCCCGTGGATCAACGTCTCGATGCTGAGGATGGACCAGCAGCTCGGCCGTCCGGTGCTGATCGAGTTCTGGGACTTCTGCCGCGTCAACTCGGTCCGCACGCTCCCGTACATGAGGGCATGGCACGAGCGCTACGAGCGCGACGGCCTACGCGTGATCGGGGTCCACACCGCCGGATTCGAGCCCTCGCAGGACCTCGAAGCGCTCCGCTCCGCCGTCAAGCGGCTGCGGGTGCCCTACGCCGTGGTCGCCGATGAGAAGCACGAGATCTGGGATCTGTACGGGAATCTCGGCTGGCCGGCGCGCTACCTGTTCGACCAACAGGGCCTGCTGGTCCACTACCACTATGGCGAGGGCGCCTACGACGAGACCGAGCTCGCGATCCAGGAGTTGCTCGGCGTCGAGCGCGAGACGCTCAAGCCGCTGCGCCCTGAGGACGTCCCCGGCGCCCGGCTCGCCGCGCAGACCGCGGATATCGAAGGCCCGTATTCGGGTCCCTACGAGGCCGGCGCCGTGTGGGCGGTGCTCGACGGCACCGGCGCTGTCACCGTCAACGGGCAGCGCCTCAGCGTCGAGCATCCGGGCGCCTACGAGCTGATCGTGCACGAGCGGAGCACGGCCGGCCGGCTCGAGCTCGAGCTGGGCGCGGGCGTGCGCTGCCACGCCGTGTGCTTCACCCCCGGCCTGGCCTGAGCGGATCGAGCAGGTTGACGAGCTCGGGCGGGCCCTCGGCGCCGAGAGTGACTGCGAAGCCGGGACGGTACGGGCTGAGGTGAGGCCGGGGACCGACGAAGCGGGGCTCGTGGACCCAGCAGCCGGTATTGAGCAGGCGCACCCCCTCCGGGCTCGAGAACTCCGCGGCGTCCTCGCTGGGTAGCGGCCCCGCGCGGTGGGTGTGCCCGAAGATCACATGGTCGGCGCCGATGCCGAGGCGCGCCAGCGTGTCGGCTGTGGCCGTCAGCGCGGCGCGACGCAGGGCGCTCGCCGATATGTCAGACCGTAGGGGCCCGATCCCGGCCCGGTTCAGCAAGGCGACCAGGGCGGGAAAACCCGCCCGCAGCGCCCCGCGGCGCAGTCCCCGGCCGCCACGCGGCCCCGCGAGCGCCTCCCAGGCATGCGCGGAGGTCCCGTGAGACCCCGGCCGTCCGTCGGCAGTGGCGTTCTCGGCCACCGCGTCGATCCAGGCATAGACCGGACCCAGCACGGCCTCGTATTCCTCGGCCCGGTGGGGGCCGCAGGGCGGCTCGCGGACGATCCGGGCCGTGGCCCCGATGGCCAGTCGCTCGAGCATCGGCACCGTCGTGTGCCGGTCGGCGTAATGGCCGTGGAAGGCATAGACGTCCTCGCGGATCCACACTCCCGGGTACGCACCGCGGAGGATCGCGGGCCGCAGGTGCCCGGCGACGGTGGCCAGCGCCTCGCCCGCCTCCCAGTCGAGCGCCGACTCGGTGCCGAGCGGCGCGGGCGAGCCGGCGCGCGCCCGACGCTCGAGCGTCGGGCGGACCAGGAGGTGATCGTGGTTGCCCGGGACGATCACGATCTCGGCGCCGGATGGGAGCGCCGCGGCGACGGCCTCGAGCGTCTCTCGGGCTGACTCCAGAGCAACCCGCGCCGGGCCCTGGCGGAACTCGATGACGTCCCCCAGGAGCACGAGCCGCTCGGTCTCGGCGAGCGCGCTCAGCAGCGGCGCGCGCGACGCGGGGTCACGCAGCAGATCCCGCGTGGTGTGCGCTCCGAGGTGCAGGTCGGAGACGACCAGCGTGCGCAGCGACCAGCTCCCGGTTCAGCGCGCCGCCGCCATGGCCTGGCGGATCGCCTTGGGAAGCATGAAGCGCACGTCCTCCTGCACGACCTGGAGCTCCTGCACGTCGGTCGTCCCGCGCGCTCGGAAGAACTGCACCAGGCGCTGGACGAGCTCGTCGGGCGCACTCGCCCCGGAGGTGATGCCGACGACCGGCTTTCCGGTCAGCCACTCCTCTCGCACCTGGGACTCGTTGTCGATCAGGTGCGAATCGGCGCCGTGCTCACGGGCCACCTCGACCAGGCGGTTGGAGTTGGACGAGTTGCGCGAGCCGATGACGAGCACCAGATCGCACTCGCGAGCCAGCTGCTTGACGGCCGCCTGGCGGTTGGTCGTCGCGTAACAGATGTCATCCGTGCGCGGCCCGACGATCTGCGGGAAGCGCTCTCGCAGGCGGTTGATGATCGCCCGCGTCTCGTCGACCGAGAGGGTGGTCTGGGAGATATAGGCCACCTTCTCCGGGTCGGGCACCTGCAGCTCGTCGACGTCCTGCTCGTTCTCGATCAGGACGATGTGGTCGGGCGCCTCGCCCATCGTGCCCTCGACCTCCTCGTGCCCGGCGTGGCCGACCAGCACGATCGTGTAGCCCTCGGAGGCGAACTTCTTCGCCTCGACGTGCACCTTGGTGACCAGCGGGCAGGTCGCATCGATTGTATGCAGCTCCCGATCGGCGGCATTGGCGTGAACCGTCGGCGCGACGCCGTGGGCGGAGAACACGACCGTCGCACCCTCCGGTACCTCGGTCTCGGAGTCGACAAAGCGGGCTCCGCGATCGCGGAGCTGCTCGACCACATGCTTGTTGTGGACGATCTCCTTGCGCACGTAGACCGGCGCTCCGTAGAGCTCGAGCGCGCGCTCGACGGTCTGCACTGCCCGGTCGACGCCGGCACAGTACCCGCGCGGTGCGGCGAGCAGGATCTTTTCGGGTACGGCGGCCACGGCCCCAAGTGTAGGCCGTGACGTTCCTCCGGCCCGGCGAGCGGTTACTTCGAATGCGCGTGCTGGGCCGGGTGCGCCGCGTGGTGTGCCTGCCCCGCGAACAGGCCCGGGATCACGTCGAGCGCCAGCAGCACGAAGCCGGCGGCCAGCACCAGCTGCACGATCAGGGCGACGACCAGGACTCGGACCGACACGGACCGAGTCTAAGCGGCCCGGGCGGATCAGTCGTTCGCGGTGACCGCGTCGAGGACGTCGGCGAAGCGCCGCCGGGCCTGCTCGCGCCGGGCCGGGATGCTTTCCGTTGGGACACCGTCGGCGGGGGCCTCATAGCCGCGCAGCACCTGGCGCGCCACGGAGGCGCGGTGGACCTCGTCCGGCCCGTCGTAGATGCGGGCGGCGCGCGCGAAGCGGTACATCGCCTCCAGTGGGAGGTCGGTGGAATATCCGAGCGACCCGTGGGCCTGCAGGGCGCGATCGACCACGTCGTGGAGCACCCGGGCGCCGAAGAACTTGATCAGGGCGATGTCCTTGCGCGCCGCCGCCACGCCCTCGGTGTCCATCACCCAGGCGGCGTGCAGCGTCATCAGCCGCGCGGCCTGCATCTCGGCGGCCGAGTCGGCGATCCAGTTCTGGACCGTCTGCTTCTCGGCGAGCGTCGAGCCGTGCGCGTACCGGTAGAGCGATCGCTCGCAGAGCATGTCGAAGGCACGCCGCGCCACGCCCAGCCACCGCATGCAATGGTGTATCCGGCCCGGGTAGAGCCTCTGCTGAGCGATCAGAAACCCGGCTCCCTGCGCGCCCAGCAGCGCCTCGGCGGGCACACGCACGTCTTCGTAGAGGATCTCCGCGTGGTTGCCGTAGCGGCCGAACGTCTCGGCCGGATGCTCCATCGTGGCCACGTCGCGCACGATGCGCACTCCAGGCGTGTCGGCGTCGACGATGAACATCGAGGCGCGCTGATGCGGCCGCGCGTCGGGATCGGTCACGGCCATGACGATCAGGAAGTCGGCGATCGACCCGTTGGAGGAGAACCATTTGTGCCCGCGGATCACCCACTCGCCGCCCTCCTTGACCGCGGTCGTGCTGAGCAGCGTGGGATCTGAGCCGGCGGTGTCGGGCTCGGTCATGCTGAAGGCGGATTTCAGGTCGCCGGCCAGCAGCGGATGCAGGTAGCGGTCCTTCTGCTCGGCGGAGCCGGCGAGGGCGATGATCTCGGAGTTGCCGGAGTCTGGCGCCGCGTTGCCGAAGGCGAGAGGCGCGATCGGCGTCGTACCCAGGATCTCGTGCATCAGGCCGAGCTTGACCTGGCCAAAACCCCGGCCGCCCAGCTCGGGATCGAGATGGGCCGCCCAGAGCCCGCGTGCCTTGACCCGCTCCTTGAGCGGCTCCATGGCGCGATCGAGGCCCTCCCAGCCGAGTTCCTCGACGAGCGTCTCGAGCGGCCAGATCTCCTCGCGCACGAACGCGCGCATCCACTCGAGCTGGGCTTCGAATTCGGGTTCGGTGGAGAAATCCCAGGCCACGGCGGTTTAGCCCGCAGCCTATCGCGCCGAGCGCGTTCGCCTCGGTACGCTTGGCACTCACGACAACAAGCCCGCCCGGAGAGGCTCACATGCCGCAGCAGCATCTCGACCGCCTGACGTCCATCGACGCGTCGTTCCTGCATCAGGAGGGTCAGGAGTCGCACATGCACATCGGCGCCGTGCTGGTCTTCGACGGGCCGCCGCCCGCGTTCGACGACTACCTCGACCACGTGCGCGGTCGGCTGCATCTCGTGCCGCGTTACCGGCAGAAGCTGGCCACGCCGCCCTTGGAGACCGGCCGGCCGCTGTGGGTCGACGATCCGAGCTTCAACCTCGAGTACCACGTGCGGCACGCCGCGCTGCCCTCGCCCGGGAGCGAGGAGCAGCTCTTTCTGCTCGCCGCCCGGATCGCCTCCCAGCAGCTCGATCGCTCGAAGCCGCTCTGGGAGAGCTGGCTGGTTGAGGGCCTCGCGCCCGATCGCTTCGCGCTCATCTTCAAGACCCACCACTCGCTCGTCGACGGGGTCTCGGGCGTCGATCTGGCCAGCGTCCTGTTCGACGTCTCCCCCGAGCCTGACCGGTCGTCCACGGCCGAGCTCGAGCCGTGGCGACCCCACAGCGAGCCCTCCGCGGCGCAGCTCGCGGTGGCCGGCGTGCGAGGCCTGGTCACCACGACGGCCGAGATCGTCGCCCGGGCGCTCGGCGCGGCGACCAGGCCGGCCACCTCGCTGACCCTCCTGCGGGATGCCACCGAAGGGCTCGGCGAGCTCGTGTGGGCCGGCCTCAACCCCGCGCCGGAGACGCCCCTCAACGTGGAGATCGGTCCGCATCGCCGCTACACCGTCGTCCGCCAGCGGCTCGCCGATTACAAGGAGGTCAAGGACGCCCTCGGGGGGACGGTCAACGACGGCGTGCTGACGGTGGTCTCGGGCGCGCTCGCCGGCTGGCTGCGCTCGCGTGGGATTCGCACCGAGGGGCTCGAGATGCGCGCGCTCGTCCCGGTGTCGGTACGCACCAAGGATCAGCACGATCAGCTCGGCAACAAGCTCACCGTCATGCGCGGCCCGCTGCCCGTCTACATCCAGGATCCCGTGGCCAGGCTGCGGGTCGTACGGCAGGCGATGGATGGCCTGAAGGAGTCAAAGCAGGCGGTAGGCGCGGCGACGCTGGCCGCGGTCAACAACCTCGCGCCCCCGACCGTGCTCGCACAGGCCTCGCGGCTCAACTTCTCCACGCGGCTCTTCAACCTGATCGTCACCAACATCCCGGGTCCGCAGCTTCCGCTCTATGTGCTCGGGCGCAAGCTCAAGGACCTCTTCCCGATTGCCTTCCTGCCGCGCAACCACGCGCTGGCGATCGCCATCATGTCCTACGACGGCGCGCTCGACTACGGCCTGCTCGGCGACTACGACGCCCTGCCGGACATCGAGGAGCTCGCCGAGGGTATCGACGCGGCGCTGGCCGAGCTGCTCGCCGCGGCGCGTGACAAGACGGGATCCGTGAAGCGCGGTCGGACGCAGTCCCAGGGGACGAACGGCGGCCCAGCGCGGATCATTCCCGAGCGCGCCACCCGCCCCAAGCGGGGCCCGGCGGCGGACATGCGGGCGGCCAAGCGCAGGCGCGGTTCACGCCCCGCGCGTGGCGGGCCCGCCGGCGACTGATCCCCCGCTTGCCCAGGGGCTTCGCGGTGGATACGGTTCCGTCGGTGGACGACGACCTGATCCAGCCCGACGAGACGGCATTTCGTCTCGAGCTGACCGCGGTGCAGCTGAAGATCGTCCACACCGCGCTGAAGGCGCTGTTCGACGATCTCGGCCACGACGAGCGCGACGTCAAGGATGTGGTGGCCGCGGTGCTGGCCAAACTGCCCGGCGAGCACGAGATCCGCGCCATCGACCTCGACCGCGAGCTGCGCCGGACCTCGGAGGCGTAGCAAACGGCCGACGCGGTCCTGCGTTCTCGGTCCTCCGGTCGGTTCCTCACCGTCTCGGCCGCGCTGGTGTGCGCGGCGGCCTCCGCGTCGCTCATCACGGCGGGGCTTGCCGGGGCGGACGCGAGCGAGGCTCGGGGCGGTTCATCCCGCTCGGGCTCGCGTGTCGTCCTGGCGGTGGCCAACAGCTATGACGGCACGGTGGATCTGATCGACGCGCGAACCTTCCGCCGGCTCGGCCGCCCGTTGAACGTCATCCCGGACGGGGCCACTCCCCGCGACCCCCAGCAGGCGGCCGTGTACCCACTGGTCCTGGCCCGTCAGGGAGAGGTCAACTACGCCCAGGAGATCGGTTTCTCGCCGGATGGGAGGACGCTCTACGTGTCGCGCGGGTACCTCGGCGACGTCGCCGCATTCAGCCTCGCGACCCACAGGCTGCTCTGGCGCCTCGAGGTTCCGACTCTGCGCGCCGACCACCTCGCGGTGTCTCCGGACGGACGGCGTCTGTTCGTCTCGGCGCTTCCCGGCACCAAGGTGTACGCGATCGACACGCGTACGCATCACTACGTCGGCGCCTACGAGGCCGGCACCTTTCCTCACGTCCTCGAGTTCGCTCCCGACCGGCACTTCATCTACAGCGGGAGCCTGGGCGACCAGCTGGCCCCGTACGGCCAAGACCACGGCATCCACCAGATCACGGTGACCAACGCCGGCACGCTGAAGGTCGTGCGAACCTATCGCTTCGCCGCGGGCGTGAGACCGTTTGCCTTCGCCTCAGCCCACCGTCTGGTCGTTCAGCTCTCGTATTTCAGCGGCTTCGACGTGCTGGACCTCTCGACCGGCCGGACCAGGACGGTCAGACTGCCGCTGCACGGTCCCGGAAGGACATTGGCGCGGCAGAGCTATCCCAACGCGGCGGCCGATCACGGAATCGCCGTCAGCGGCGCCACCGTATGCGCGGCCGGCACGATCTCTAACGACGTCGCCACCGTTTCGCTGACGGGTCGTATCAAGCGCATCGTGCCCGTCGGACAGGCGCCCGCCGAGGCGCTCACCAGTTCCGACCGAGAGTCCTGTTTTGTCACCAGCCGAGGCCCGACCGGCATGCACGTTCCGCACGTGACCGATGGCGACGAGGTGTCGGTGCTCAGCTACCGCACGGGCCGGCTGGTGCGGCGGATCCGAGTCGGCAGACACCCCCAGGCTGAGACGCTGGCCGTGATTCCGGACGCGACCCTACACGCCGGAGGCTTTCTCAAGTAGGCGACCGGGGCTGCGCCCGAGCCGGAAACCGGTTCCGCCGCGGATCCTTCTGCTCCGATCCGTGAGCTACCGTTGCTCGATGGCGATCCCAGAAGGGGTTTGACATGGCTTGGGTGAGCACCACCACGAAAGGGAAGGTTGGGGTCAAAGCGGCGAAAGGGCTTGCGATGAGGCCGGAGCTGGCGAAACTGACTTTCCGTGCCGGCAAGCCGTTGCTCAAGCGCCGCGCGCGTCAGCGCGCGGCGCAGCTCGCAGACGCCGCGCGGACGTTTGCCACGGTCCTTGCGATATACGGTCCGCTGGTCGGACAGGAACTCGGTCTGGTGAAGGCCCCAAAGCCCAGGCGAAGGGCACTGTGTGTCGCCAGCGGGGTCGTGATCGGCGCAAGCGCTGTCTACTTCCTCGAGCCCCAACATGGCCGTGAGCGTCGTGAGCAGCTTCGGGGGCGCGTGAGCTAGCGGCCTGATCTATCGCCGAGGTCAGGGGCGACTTGCTCTAGTTCGCGTGCTCTGTCTCCAGGTCGGCGAGCACCGATTCGGCGAGCCCACGCAGCAGGCGCACCTCAGCCGCACCGAGGCTCGGCCGCGCCTCCCGGGCCAGGCAACACAGCGCGTAGAGCCGCGCATCGGACAGTTCGAGGGTCACACCCATCCACGCCCCAACGCCCAATTGCCGGGCCAAGGCGAGATCGCGGACGCGCTCGTCGGACTCGACGTCGGCCACGTAATTACCGATCCGACCCTCAAGCAGCAGCCGGCAGAACGTGTCCTCCAGCGGCAACGAAACGCCCTCCAATGAGCTCAAAGGTGGCCACTCGCCCGACACGCGGTGCGCGATTTCTCGTCCGTCACGGATCTCGCTCAAGATCGCCACGTCTGCGTCCAACAGAACACGGGTAAGCCGCACCACGGCATCCACGCGCCGACCAGGGTCCCCGCGCTCCACGAACTCGCCGGCGAGCTCCACCAACGGCAGCGCGCACTCCGGGCAGGACGGCACATCATGCACGCTTCGCGGCGCATAGCTCAACAGCCCGCAACCGCGGCAGCGCACATACGGCACTGTGACCTACCCAGACCCCAAGCCGCCACTCAGCAAGCAGCAGCTCCCGAATACATTCACCTGGCCGACGCTAGCACGCACAAGCTTCCGCCGCGACCTCCGCCGGCTCGACGACAACTCCGACCGGCCGCGATCGAGGCCCGGGGGCGGCCAAGCTTCGCGCGGCCTCCTCAGCGCTTGGTCGCGGCGTGTGGCCGGTCACCGAGGACCGCGCCGATCACCCCGCCCCAGCTCCTCGCGCCTTGCGGCAGCAGAAAGTGTTCGCGTACGCGTTCGTGTCCCGCGGTGCCCATTCGCTGCGCGAGCTCTCTGTCGTACAGCAACCGGCAGATTGCCGCGCCGGCGGCGGCGTCGTCGCCGGGCTCGAACAGGAAGCCGGTCACGCCGTCGATGACCTGCTCCTGCAGCCCGCCGACGCGCGTACACACGACTGGGCGCTCCTTCCACATGCCTTCGAGCACCGTCATGCCGAAGCCCTCGCCTCTGCTCTTCTGGAGGATCACGCTGGCGCGAGTCTGCAGGGCGTTCACAATCACGGCCGCTTCCTCTGGGTCGTCGATCGGAATCTCGGCCACGTGGACGCGGCTACGGATCGCCAGCGGCAGGTCACGCCAGGCGGTGAGCGTCTTGTGCAACACCGCTTGTGCTTCGGGCTCCTGGACCAGAGCGTCGGCTTCAGGCCCCGCGATGACCAGGTGCGCGTCGCGGTCGGGAGCGACGAATCGGGCGAAGGCGTCGATAACTCCGGGCGGGTCCTTGAGCCGGTTCCAGTGTGAGACTTGGACGATGACGTGGGCGTCGTGCGGAAGCGACTCAACCTCGGTGACGCTCGCGCGCCGGTCGACCCGCCCGGCTGTACCGTCGAGGCGGACGAAGGCGGTGTCGCCGTGGGAGCCGTCCTGCTCGAGCCCTGTTGTCTTGAGGATCGCCTCAACGACAGATGGGTTCAGCGTCTCGTTGCGCGGTGAGAGCGGGTTCAGCGCGGGCGCGATCACGAACGCGCGGCTCGGATCGATGCTCTTCCAGATGAACTGGCGGCGCGAGAACACCGTCGCCTCGGCAACCCGCACGTAGGGATCGAGGAACTCCCACGCTCGGCGAGTCGAGGCGTTGGGGGCGTCGGTGCCGACGTGGCAGCGCCAGACCGGGTGGGCCCCGGCTTCGCGCACGGCTTCCGCGAGACCGGCGGTCTCCGCTCCGTGCAGCACGACAACGTCGGCTGGGCGCAGACGGTCCGCGAGTTGACGGCCCGCGGGCAGCAACGTGGCCTCGTAGAGCTCGCGATCCTCTGCCGTATAGCCCGCCGTTTGACCATCGGCGCCGTGCAGGTCGTTGTGAAGACGGTTGGTGAGTCGGAAGAAGTCCTGGTCGCCGTCGACCACCTCCCACCGCGAGTCGATGCCGGCGCCGCGCGCGTACGCGGTGTAAGAGCGCACGAGCACGGCCACCCCACCGATGCGCGAGGTCGTTGTCACGTTCCACAGGGCGCGGTTCTCAAGCAACGAACGGCCGCGCTCATTGCTCGCGGCGAGCTCCTGCCATCCGACGAGGTCGTCGGCGAACGGCCGGAAGCGCTCGGGGTCAAGCGGCAGGACCTCGATCGAAGTCAGTGCTTGGTCGGTGGCATCCATCGCGTCACTCCTGGTCTGGGCGCCGCCGCGGTCTCACATCAGACTGACCCCGCGGCAGAGTCGCATCACGTCTACGTGAACTACGGTAGACAAGTCTGGGACTTGCCCAGCGTCAACGTCTACCTGTTCGACTCTAAGCGGGCATGGCGGCGGTGCGATCCGTAGAAAGCTCGCACCTACCTTCGCAAGAACTACGGGAGCCTGCCCAGGAACGAACCATCGATGTGCGGCTACTTCCACCCGCTCCGAGATCCGGGCTCAGAAGCCGAGTGCGAACTTGGCGTCCTCGCTCATGCGCTCGGGCGTCCACGGGGGTGAGAAGGTCATCGTCGACTGGACGTCGGTAACGCCGTCGAGCTCGCTCACGAACTCCTCGATCTGCTCGGAGACCTGCGGGCCGATCGGGCAGCCGGGGCTGGTCAGCGTGAACGTCACGTGCACGTTGCCCTCGTCGACTTCGACAGCGTAGATCAGTCCGAGCTCGACGAAGTCGAGCCCGAGCTCAGGATCGATCACGTCGCGGAGCGCATCGGTGACCTCGTCGACATTTGCCATGGCGATCAGTGTAGGGAACGCGCTGGGATTCCTCTGCCGGTGTCGCCAGCCATGCCCGCGCTTGCCACCGCCCGCGCCTGCGCCGTGCAGTGCCGGGCCGTGACGCCGGCCCGGCACTGAGTAGCCTTGGTAGTCGATGGTGCTTCTGCTCCTCCTAGTTGTGTGGCCGCTGGCCGAGCTGTTCGTGATCGTCGAGGTGACCCAGGCCATTGGGGTCCTCTACACGCTGATCCTGCTGCTCGCCGCCATACCGCTCGGCGTGTGGGCGCTGCGCTCACAGGGCTCGATCGTGTGGCGACGCGCCGCCGACGCGATCGCCGCCGGCCGTCCGCCCGGACGGCATCTGATCGACGGCGCGCTGGTGGTCGCCGGCGGCACGCTGCTGATCGTGCCAGGCTTCATCACCGACGTCCTCGGCATCTTGCTGGTCCTGCCGCCGACCCGGATGCTCACGCGAAGTGTCGTGCTGCGCAACCTTCAGAGCCGGCTGGTACAGCGCACCGTGCGCTTCGGCCGCCGCCCCGCGGGCCCCTACGACGTCGATTCCACCGCCGTCGACATCGATCAACCGCGCCTGCAACCGTGAGCGCCGCAGCATCAATTCGCCTCCGGACGCTGGCGTTCGGGGACCTCGACGCGGGCATCTGGGGGTATGCGATCGGAGCGCTCGGCACCCCGCCGCTGAGCGCCCATCTCGGCACGATCGACGGCCGCGCGACCGCGGACGGGCCCGCCTCCGTCGCGGTGCCCGCGACCGGTGAGCCGCTCCGCCTCACGGCCGGGGGCTCGGTGCTGACGTTCTCACCCAGCCTCGAGTCGCCGGCGGTGCTGAGCTCGGCCGAGGGAACCGAGACGCAGGTCGAGCTCTGCCGGGTGACCGGAACCGTGCTGCTTGACGGCGCCGAGTACGCCGTGGACTGCCTGGGCCAGTCTGGGACGCGCACGCTGGATCTCGAGCTCGGCAAGCTCGAGTCGCTGCGCGACCTGATGGCCTGGTTCAGCCCCGGCGACGCACTCGCCCTGGTTTCGCTCCGGCCACGTCGTACCAAGGGTCATGATCGAGATCTTGCCGCCACCGTGCTGCTCGAGGAGGGAGGCGCGCTGCCCGTGCAGGAGCCACGCCTCTCGACGACCTACTCCCTCGACGGCGTCCCCGCCCGCGCGAGTCTCGAACTGTGGCTCGAGGGACCCGAGGCGCAGGAGGATGACTCCGAGGAGCTCGCGACCCAGCATTTCCCGCGCCGCGCGGCCGGCGAGAGGATCGGGGTGCCCGCGCGGCTCAGGGCCGCCGGGCTCGAGGTTCTGGTCGAGCCGTTCCGCTGGCACATGCGCGGACTGCAGGGTACGGGCGTCTATTCCCTGGCCCGGCCGCAATGAGCCGGGTCGAGGCGATCGTCAGCGACTTCGGGGGCGTGCTGACCTCCCCCCTGCTGCACGCGTTCGTGGCCTTTCAAGACTCCTCGGGTGTTTCACTCGAGGCGCTCGGCCAGGCCATGGCGGCGATCGCCGAGCGGGATGGAGCCAACCCCCTGTTCGAGCTCGAGGTCGGCCGCCTGACCGAGGCGGCGTTTCTCACGATGCTCGGCGAGGAGCTCACCCGACAGCTCGGCCTCGACGTGCAGATGCACGAGTTCCGGGCGCGCTACTTCGAGCACCTGCACCCCAACGAGGAGCTGATCGAGTACATGGGCTCGCTCCGCTCGCGCGGGCTGGCCATGGCGCTGTGCACAAACAACGTGCGTGAATGGGAGCCGCTGTGGCGCGCGATGCTCCCGGTCGACGAGATCTTCGACGTGGTCGTCGACTCGGCCTTCGTGGGCGTGCGCAAGCCCGACCGCGAGATCTACGAGATGACACTCGCGCGCCTGGGCCGGCTGGCCTCCGCCACGCTGTTCGTGGATGACATCGAGCTCAACTGCCAGGCCGCCGAGGCGCTCGGCATGCGTGCCGTATGGTTCCGCTCCAACGAGCAGACGATCGAGGAGATCGAGGCCGCACTGGCCGACGGCTGAAGCACCGCGCCGGTGCTTCGGCGCTGCGCGGGAGCGTTCAGTTCTCGACGCCGAGGCGACGGGAGCGTTCAGTTCTCGACGCCGAGGCGATCCCAGCAGTACACCTCGAGGCACTCCGCCGCGAGCTGGACACAGCGGTCTCTGGACAGCCACGGCAGCACCGTGTCGAACGCCTGATCCTCACCGACGCCCGCCTCGAAGGCCTCCTCGCCGCGAAAGCCGGCCGCGATCTTGAGTGCCTCACGCCGGTTCTCGCCGAGCGACGGAAAGACGTTGACCAGGAAATCGCGGTTGGGAATCGGATGGCCCACTTCGAGCGACGCATGCCAGGCCGCGAGCAGCGACAGGTCGTGCTCGTCCAGATCGGCGATCGCCTTGGCGTAATGCGATTCGAGCTCAGGCTCCGGGATCTCGTCGACCCACGCACGCACAACCTCCCCGAGGATCTGGCGCCGCGCCTCGCGTCCAACTGATTCCGCGATGACCCGGATTGCATTCTGCGGCTCGATGAAGCAAAGGGACATTGAGGCTCCGACTCGGCGGTGGCTTGACGGGGCACACCGTAGGCGCTGTGTCGGACGGACGTTGCGGGCGGGCCCGAGCGAGCGGACCGGCCGCCCTACAGGCCGAGCGCCGCGTTCAGCGACGCGAGCGCCGTGGGATCCGGCTCGGCGTCGCCGAACAGTCCGAGCGTCGCGCGACGACCGCTGCCCCAGTTGAAGAAACCGACGTCAAGCGCCTCGAGCGGGACGCCGCCGGCCTCGGCCAGCTCGTGCGCGCGCCGCTCGAGCAGCATCGGATCACCTATGCCGAGCGCGCGCTTCGCGGCCAGCGTCACCTCGTTCTCTCCCCCGAGGGCCAGCATCCCCGGGCAGAGCTCATAACACCCGAGGCGACCGAGCGTCACCAGCAGGTCAAAGCGGGCATCGCGGGACAGCCCGGGCAGGGCCAGGCGCTCATATACGCGTTCGAAGCGTCGCTCCGGCGTCCAGCTGGGTTCGCCGGTGAAGGCCGCGCCCTGCGACCCCGCCCGCTGGGCCCAGGCGCGATAGGCCGCGACCGTCTGCTGCCCGCGCGTGTCCTGCACGCCGCGCGGGCCTCGAGGAACACCCTCGAGCGGCGGCGACTCGGCCGCGCTCCAGGCGATGCGGGCCTGCGCGATGGCCGCGAACGGATCCTCGCTGTCCAGCGGGCCGAGATAGGCGATCAGGAAGGCCAGCCAGCTCCGCTCCTCGAGATCCGAGGGACCGGCGACCTCGGCGTAGAGGCCAGGTGGATCATCGCCCAGGCGGCCGAGGCGGTGAACCGCGAAGGCCACCTCGGCGGCCAGCCGCTGGGCGTCCGCACTCGAGCGCAGGCCCGGGACGAGCCGGGAATGGAAACCGTCGTCCGCATCACGCGCGAGCTGGCGCACGCGCACGCCGGTCGAGCGCCTGGTCCCGCCGGCGGGCCGTGCGCCCCGCGGCCGCGGTGCGCTCGGCGCGCGCGTGGCGGGCGAGACGACCTCGCGCAGCTCCACATCCTGCTCACGCGAGCAGATCGGACAGTTCTGGATGAAGCGGTTGTGACGGCAGAAGGTGGGCAACACGACCATCCTTGCACGCGGGCGAGCCCGCGGGGCGGGTCGGGTGCCGACGACACGGGACGGGCCTCAACGGTCACCACCTTTCCCCCTTGACTGGTTACAGTAACTGTCTATAATCTTTAGCCAGTTAGCCAACCCTTGCCGGCCACCGGAGGTGCCCATGAATCCGAGCCAGATCACATTGCTCGCCGCGAAGGAGCATCAACGCGAACTCCGCGCGGTCGCCGGTCGCCGTCGGGCCCGCGGCAATGATCCCGGTCAGACGCCGATCACCCGCGTGACGCTGCGCTACGCGAGCGCCGGCGACGCCGAACGGCTGCGTCGGCTGGCCGAGCTCGACTCCGGCCAGGCGCCGCGGGGAGGTGCGCTGGTGGCCGAGGTCGATGGTCGTCTGCGCGCCGCGCTGCCGCTCGACGGCGGCGCGCCGCTGGCCGACCCCTTCCATCGAGGCTCGGAGCTCATCGCGCTGCTCCAGCTGCGGGCCTGCCAGCTGGCCCGCTGAGGCGCGGTCTCAGAGGTCGCGCGGAGTTACCACGCCGCTGTTGAGCGCGAGCTCCACCAGCCGCACCCGTTTCTGATTCTGCGGCAGGTCCTCGATCCCGAATTTGCCGAACAGCGCACGCAGGTGGGTCTTGATCGCGTCGACGCTCAGGAAGAGCTCGTCGGCAATCTGCTGGTTGGTCGCGGGCGTGACGTAGCCGCCTGAGTCCTTGAACGGGCGGCACAGCGCGATCAGCACGCGCCGCTGGGCATCCGAGAGCGCGGCGCGTTCGAAGAGGTCGGAGGCCACCTTGGTCTCTGTGTGGCCGGCATCCCGGGGCTGGCGGAAGCCGGCGACGGTCCGCCCGAAACGCACCATGTCGCCGTCGCGCAGACGCCGCTTGCCGACTACGCGCTCGCCGTTGACGTGCGTGCCGTTGCGCGAGAGACCGTCGTCGGAGACCGTCCAGTCGTCGCCGATCCGCTCGAGCTCTGCGTGTAGGCGGGAGACCTCCGTGTCCCACTCGAGGCACACGTCCGACCCGGCACCGCGGCCGACGCTGATGCGGTCGATCCCGGGGTGCAGGACGAACAGCAGCTGGACGCCCGCACCGTCGCGGTAGACCAGAAACGGCTCCCCGGCCCGCTCTGCCTCGATCTGAGCCTTGAGCTCGACTGGACTCTGAAGCGGTGCGGCACGCGCGTTCTCGGCCATCGGAGGCCGATCCTACCGCTCGCTTCCCCGCCCCAAGCGCTCGATCCCGCCGAGGAACAGGTCGGTGGCGAAGCGCGCGGCGCCCTCGACGTCCGCCGGCGTGCGCTCGGCCATGCGCAGCGCGAGCTCGAAGGCCGCGCCGACCATCGCCCCGGTCGTGTAATCGGCGTCGATCCGAGGGATTTCCCCGCGCTCGATCGCTGCCCGCAGGTCGTCGAGGAGCTCCTGGACGCCCGCGCCGAGGATCGGGTCACCGAGCATCGAGCGTATCGTCGCGGCGTTGCGCGTCATGAGCTCGAACAGAACACGGTCCTCGACCACGAACTCGAACCACGCCCGGAAGGCGTCGCCGACGAACTCTTCGAGCGTGCGCGCGCCCGAGCGGACGGCGACGAGCCGGCGCCGGATCTCCTGCGCGCTCTCGTCGAGCATCGCCCGGAATACCGATTCCTTGTCCGGGAAGTAGTTGTAGAACGTCCCGGCGGCCAGGTCGGTGCGCCGGATCACATCGCGCACCCCGGCGGCGTCGTAGCCGAGCTCGGCGAAGACCTCGCGCGCCGCGACGATGATCGCGGCGCGATTGTTGGCCTTCGTCTGTTCCCGCTTGCCGACTGTCGGGGCGAGACTCACAGCGCCGGGGCGGGATCGGCGCTGTGGGCCCGCGGCTGCACGGGCAGCCGGAAGCCCGCCGCGCGCGCCCGGGCGGTGCCCGCCTTGAGCTCCTTGCCGAGGTCGTACAGGTAGTTGTCGAAGTCCACCTGCATCGTGTGGCGTTTGGAGGCCACGTAGCGCTTGAACATCTTCTCGCGCTCGGCGTTCATGTCACGCTCCATCTCAGCCACCGGCGGCAGGTGGTACTCGCCGCGCAGATACGAGGCGATCCAGCGGCCCTGCGCCTCGGCGAGCGGCATCGTCGCACCGAGCGGCTGTAGCAGCGCGATGAAGAAGAGGTTGTCGATCCCGGGTTTGAAGACGCGTCGGAAAAGGGGCAGATCATTGTCGGGGGCCGAGATGAAGTCCTCGTCGAAGAACGGGAAGGTCACCTTGTAGCCCGTGCACCAGACGATGATGTCGATCTCCTCGGCGGTCCCGTCCTCGAAGCGCACCTGGCCGCCCTCCAGCGACTTGACGGTGGGCTTCCAGGTCATGTCTCCATGGGCGATCCGGTTCAGGAAGTCGGCCGAGATCGTCGGATGGGCTTCGCCGATCCTGTGGTCGGGCTCGGGCAGCCCATAGTCCGACACCCGGCCGACGCCGACCCGGTAGAGCGCGCCGAGGATTCCCCGGCGGAAGGCGAACGGGAGCCGACCAGTCATCGAGTTGACGCCGATCTGGTCCAGGGGCTTGCCGAACAGGTACTTGGGTAGGATGTAGGCCCCGCGCCGGGACGAGAGGAAGGTCTTGCGCGCCACAAAGCTCGACTCGACAGCGATGTCCATCGCACTGTTGCCGATGCCCACCACGAGCACGTTCTTGTCGCGGAAACCCTCGTTGTCGACGTAGTAATGGGCGTGCATCTGCTCGCCGTCGAAGCTGCCCGGGTAGGCCGGCTCGGGCCAGCGCGGATCCCAGTGGTGGCCATTGGCGACCAGGAGCGCGTCGTAGCGGCGGGCCTCGCCGCCCTCGGGCGTGACGGTCCAGACGCCGTCCGGACCCCGCTCGGCGTGCTCGACGCCCGTCTCGAAGATGATCTTGTCCCGGAACCCGAAGTGGTCGACGTAGGAATCGAAGTAGCTCGCGATATGCGTGTGGTGCGGAAAGTCCGGATATGAGGTGGGCATCGGGTAGTCCGAGTACTCCATCCGTTGACGCGAGGTGTTGATGTGCAGCGAGCGGTAGGCCGAGGACATGCCGTTGGTGTTGCCGAAGACCCAATTCCCTCCGACGCGGTCTGACTTCTCGAAGCAGTCAAAGGGAATGCCGCGATCGTGCAGCGCCTTGGCGGCCGTGATGCCGGAAGAGCCGGCGCCGACTACGCAGGCGATCGGAAGGTCTGACATTGCCGCGCTCCTTGCTCGGTGATTCGGGCTCAAGCGCCGGATGGCCCCAGGCGGAACCCGGCGTGACCGCGCACCCTAGCTAAAGATGACGGGGGCGTCAAGTTTGGCCCGTGACCGGGCCCTCGAAGTTCGGTGCGCGCCGTTCGCGCAGCGCCGCGATCCCCTCCCGGGCGTCCTCACCGAGGAAGCTCAGCATCTCATAGGCCACGCTGGCGTCGAAGGCCGGCAGTGCGGCGCGCAGCCAGTGGTTCAGTGTGCGCTTGGTCCACCGCGCCGCCTGCTGCGGACCGCTGGCGATCCGCGTGGCCACCTCGAGCGCGGTGTCGAGCACCTCGTCCGCGGGCACACAGCGGCTGACCAGACCGATCCGCTCGGCCTCGAGGCCATCGATGAAGTCCGCCGTGAGCAGGTAGTACTTGGCCTTGGCCATGCCGCAGAGCAGCGGCCACAGGATCGCCGCATGGTCGCCGGCGACGACCCCCAGGCGCAGATGTCCATCGGTCAGTCGGGCGTCCTGCGCGATGATGCTGATGTCGGCCATCAGGGCGACGGCCAGCCCCGCCCCCACCGCGGTTCCGTTGATCGCCGAGACGATCGGCTTCTCGCAGTCGAGCATGTTGTGCACCAGCGCGGCGGCCTCCCCGGCCATGGCGAAGATACGCTGGGGATCGTCGGCCATCTGCTCGAGCATCTCGAGGTCGCCGCCGGCGCTGAACGCGCGCCCGGCCCCGGTCACGACCGCGACCGTCGTCTGTTCGTCCTCGGCCACGTCGCGCCACACGCTCGCGAGCTCCGCGTGGAGGCGCGCATTGGTCGCGTTCATGCGCTCGGGACGATCGATGGTCAGCTGCAGCACGCCGTGCTCGCGACGCTCGATGCGCAGGTGCTCGTAGACACTGAAGTCGACGCCCGGCATGGTCAGCCGGCCATCGTCAGGCCGCCGCTGACGCTGAGCACCTGCCCCGTGATGAAGCCCGCGCGCTCGGAGGCAAAGAACGAGATCGCTGCGGCGACGTCCTCCGGCGAGCCCAGTCGCCGCATCGGCACAGCCCGCGTCAGAGACTCCTGGAGGCGCTCCGGCTGGGCGCGGAAGAGCGGTGTGTCGGTGGGCCCGGGACACACCACGTTGGCCGTGATGCCATGGCGCGCGACCTCGCGCGCGACGGACTTCGTGAACGCGATCACTCCGCCCTTGGCGCCCGCATAGACGGTCTCGCCGCTCGAGCCGACGCGGCCCGCGTCACTCGCGACGTTGACGATCCGGCCGCCGCCGCGTTCGCTCATCGCGGTCAGGAACGCGTGCGTGGTCGCGACCACGCCGAGCAGGTTGATGGCCAAAACGCGCTCCCAGAACGGGCGATCGGTCTCCACGAAGGGCCGCGTCTCGTCCCAACCGGCACAGTTGACGACCACCTGCGGCACGCCGAGCTCGGCCATCACGCGCTGCGCGAGCTCGAGCACCGACGCGCCGTCGGCCACGTCGACCGTGAACGCCCGCGCCTGCAGTCCCTCCTCGCTCGCCTCGGTCACGGTCTGCCGGGCGCCCGCCCGGTCCAGATCGGCCACGGCCACCTCGAATCCGGCGCGGCCGAGCTCGAGTGCGGTCGCGCGGCCGATGCCTGATCCGCCGCCTGTGACAACGGCCACGCCGGGGTTGGATCCGTCCGCGGAGCTCAACCGCTCGCCGCACTCTCTCGCTGGGCCGCGAAGCGGACGAACCAATCGAACGCGTCCGGATTCCCCAGCGAGTCCCGGCTGGCCGCCTGCTCGGGCGCTCCGCCGAGGAGCACCTTCTTGACCGGCACCTCAAGCGCCTTTCCGGACAGCGTCCGCGGAATCGCCGGCACGGCCAGCACCTCGTTCGGCACGTGCCGGGGTGAGCAGTCCTCGCGCACGCGCTCGGCGATCCGGTTGGTCAGCGAGTCGTCGAGCTCGGTGCCCTCGGCCAGCACGACAAACAGCGGCATCCAGCCGTCGGCGTCCACGACAAGAGCATCGACGATCTCCTCCAGACTCAGCACGGCTGAGTAGATCTCGGCCGTGCCCATACGGATCCCGCCACGGTTGATCGTCGAGTCCGAGCGACCGTAGATGATCGCCGTCCCGCGCGAGGTGATCTCGATCCAGTCGCCGTGCCGCCAGACGCCGGGATACATCGAGAAATACGCGTCGCGATAGCGCTCGCCCGCCGGGTCGTTCCACAGGTAGAGCGGCATCGAGGGCATCGGCGCGACGATCACCAGCTCGCCCATCTCCCCGATCAGGGCGCGCCCCTGCTCGTCCCAGGACTGCACGTCGGCGCCGAGCACGCGGCACTGAAGCTCCCCTTCGTAGACGGGCAGCAGCGGGCATCCGCCCACGAAGGCCGTGCACATGTCTGTGCCGCCGCTGGTCGAGAACAGCCACGTGTCCGCACCGAGTTGCTCGTAGATCCAGCGAAAGCCCTCGGGCGCGAGTGGCGAGCCCGTCGACCCCACGCTGCGCAGGCCGCGCAGCTCCCGGCCGTGCTTCGGCTGCACGCCTGCCTTCATGCAACCCGAGATGAAGCTCGCGCTCGTGCCAAAGCACGTGACCCCGGCCCGCTCGGCCAGGTCCCAGAGCACCTCCAGATCCGGGTGACCGGGGTTGCCGTCATAGAGCACGATCGCGGAACCGCTGAGCAGACAGCCGATGAGGAAGTTCCACATCATCCACCCGGTGGTGGTGAACCAGAACACGCGATCCCCCGGGTGCGAGTCGACGTGCAGCTCCTTCTTGAGCTGCTCGAGCAGGATTCCGCCGTGGCCGTGGACGATGCCCTTGGGCAGCCCGGTCGTGCCCGAGGAATAGAGGATCCACAGCGGGTGGTCGAAGGGCAGCGGCTCGAAGCTCAGCTCCGCGAGCTGTGAGACCAGCTCGTCCCAGACGATCGCACCGTCGAGCCGGGCGTCGGGATCGAGGTACGGGAGCAATACGGTGTGCTCGAGCGAAGGCATCTCGTCGCACAGCCGCTGCACGACGTCGCGCCGGTCGAAATCGCGCCCGCCGTAGCGGTAGCCGTCGACGGCGAGCAGCACCTTGGGCTCGACCTGGGCGAAGCGGTCGACCACGCTGCGCGCGCCGAAGTCGGGTGAGCAGCTCGACCACACGGCCCCGATCGAGGCACAGGCCAGCAGGCCGGCTACCGCCTCGGGCGTATTGGGCATGTAGGCGACGACGCGGTCGCCCCGGCTCACACCGAGAGCGCGCAGCCCGGCGGCGATGCGAGCCGTGAGATCCCGGAGCTCACCCCAGCTGAGCTCCCCGCCGGCCCGCGCCTCCGAAGCGTGGACGATCGCCGTCCCGGCGTCGTCGCCACCCCGCAGGATGTGCTCGGCGTAGTTCAGCTCGGCGCCCGGAAACCACTCGGCCCCGGGCATCTCGCGGCCCCCGAGCACGCGTTCGTACGGCCGCGCGGCGCGCACGTCGAAGAATTCCCAGATCGACGCCCAGAACGCCTCGAGCTCGTTGATCGACCAGCGTCGCAGGGCCTCGTATTCAGCGAAGGCCAAACCGTGGCGTTCCTCGAGCCAGCGCATGTAGCGGCCCAATGTCGCCTGTTCGACGACATGCTCAGAGGGCTGCCAGAGGATCGGAGGAACGTCGGAGATGGCGGCGTGATGCTACACGCGCCTTCGTTTGACGTGCGCGCCTGGCTGGGTAGATCGAGCACCCATGACTGAACATTTCGACGCTGTGGTCATCGGGGCCGGGCCGGGCGGCGAGGTCGCGGTTTCGAAGCTCCAGGCCCAGGGACTCTCGATTGCCCTTCTCGAGCGCGAGCTGATCGGGGGCGAGTGCGGGTCGGCGACGTGCTGATCGAGACCGAGCGCGTGGTGATCGCCAGGGGGACGGCGGCCAGGATCCCGCCGATCGAAGGGCTCGAGGAGGCCGGCTACTGGACGAATCGCCCAGGCGACCACCTGCCGGGAGATCCCGCCGAGCATCGTGATCCTCGGCGGCGGCCCGGTCGGGATCGAGCTCGCCCAGCTCTTCAACGAGCTGGGATCCGAAGTGAAGTTGATCGAGGCCTTGGACCGCCTGCTCGCGCGCGAGGAGCCACGCGTCAGCGAGCTGCACATCGCGATGGCCGTCGCGGCGGGGTCGTTCCTGCTCGCCGCCGCCGTGACCGGGCTCAGCGTGGCGCCCGGGGGGCCAGATCCGACCCGTCCGGCCTAAGGCCCGGGTCGACAGGCGCGGGCGCGGAGCGCGCGCCGCGGGCTCGTCCCGGACCGGCGCCGGGATGGGGGGGCTCAGCCCCGGCGGACGGTTCTCCGCGCCCCGCCGCGCTCTCGCCACGCCGGTGTTCCTTACCCCGGGCGATCACCTCACGGAAGCTGCGGAAGCGGAAGATGAGGATCAGCGCGGCAAAGCCGAGCGCCGAGCTCAGCACGGCCGTGGCGATCTGCTGCCCGACCGAGAAGGCCGCCACGGTCGCCGAGTCGGCGGTCTTGGCGAAGATCGTCGCCAGCAGCGCCTGCTGCACCCCGGCCCCGCCCGGCGTGAACGGGAACACTGATGCCACCACCTGCACGCCGAGCACGAGCAGGGCGTTGCGCACCGACCCGCCAATGTGGAAGGCATCCAGGAAGGCCCAGTACGCCGCGAAGCGCGCGACCCAGCTCAGGGCCTGCCACAGCACCATCTCCCGCCGGTAGCGACGGGGATCGCGCAGGATCGTGAGTCCCTGGCGCACCCGCTGCCAGAAGGCCCGCACCCGCGCGGAGAGCAGGGCAAAGGCGACCAGGAACCCGATCCCCAGCACGGTGAGCACGAACAGGGCAAAGCGCGGATGCGACGCGAAGAAGCTGATGTCGAACGCGGGCAGCTTCGAGAAGTCGGGCGGCTTGGGGAAGACCCCCTGGGTGAAGGCGAAGCACATCACGAGCAGGCCGATGGCCCAGTCGAAGATGACGCCCGTGGAAAGCGCCGCGGCGACGGTCGGATAGCTCGAGGCGGGGACCGAGATCCGGGTCAGGAAGAGCTGCACGATGTTGCCTCCGCCGAGCGGGAACACGTTGTTGACCGTGTAGCCCGCCATGTATGCGCCCCACACGTCGCGCCAGCGCACCCGTTCCTCGGGGTAGGCGGCGCGCACGGCGTTGAACAGGGCCCGCGACCGCAGCAGCAGGTAGAGGGCGTAGAAGGCGAAGCCGAGCAGCAGCGACACCCAGGCGAGGTTGGTCAGATGAGCGAAGAACTTCCCCGCCGAGTCGAAGAAGCTGCTGATCGTGTCGCCCAGCGACGTGCCGTGGTGGGCGTGATGGACCGCCGGCGCCAGGTGGTGGGCGGGGGACGGCGAGGGCGCAGCGGGCGCTGGCGTCGACGCGGCGGGATTCGTCGCCGTCGGGTTCGTCGCCGTGGGGACGGTGGCCGGCGGCGTGGTCGTGGCACCGGCCGCGGGGACGGTGGCCGCGGGAGTCGTGGCTGCGGGAGTCGTGGCTGCGGGCAGGGTCGCGGCGGAGGCGGCCATCAGCACAAGTTCGCATACCGGCCAGGCGAACGAGTGGGACCTGAAAAGACCGGGGGGCCCAGATCCATCTGGGCCCCCCGGAGAGTCAGGGAAGTGGGGGCGCAGTTCCCTGACCGACGGGGCGAGTTTCCCCGTCCCAAGCAATAACTAAACCTAAGTTCCGCAAAACCTCTGGTCAGACTTTCGCGGCCCCGCGACCGAGCCCCCGGCTCTGGCGACCACGCGCTCCCCAACCTATCACCCGCGCGCTGTCGGAACGGACGGATTGGGCTGCGGCCGCTCAGCGCCTGCGTGTCCCCGGGCCGCTGAAGAACTCCTCGCCCGGGCGCACGGTGCCCGCGGCCTCCGCCTCATGGCGCAGCGTGCGGTCCGCCTCACCGCTCCACGCCCCGACGGTCAGCATCTCGCGGTCGGCGTCCATCGGACTGCCACCGAGCGCCTTGTTGACGACCCGTGCGCACTTCCGCCCTTCGGCAATCGCCGTGACGATCAACGACTGTCCGATGCGCGCGTCACCGCAGGCATATACACCGTCCACCGACGTCCGGTAGGTCTGGCGCGTGCGGATGTTGCCGCGCCGGTCGAGCTCGAGGCCGAGCTCGCGGACGAGCCCGTCGTGCTCGGGATGCTCGAACCCTATCGCCACCAGGACGAGGTCTGCCTCGAGCACGAACTCGCTCCCCGGAACGGGGGTCAGGTCCCGCGAGGAGGTTCCGGTCACCTGTCGTGCATAGACGTGGCTGACGGCGCCGCCCTTGCCACCGAAGCCCGTCACCTCCGTCCCCCAACGGCGCTGGCCGCCTTCCTCGAGGGCATAGGTGCTGGCCGTGCGCTTGGGCGGCAGCGGCCACGGATGGCGAGGATCATCGCCGCTGGCCGGGAGCTCGGCGTACACGTCGAGCATGACCACCGTCCGGGCACCCTCACGGTGCGAGTTGGATATGCAGTCCATGCCGGTGTCTCCGCCACCGATCACGATCACCCGCTTGCCCGCCGCGCTGATCTCGGTGCCGGGCACCGGCGGCCGCGAGGGACGGCCCTCCTGGGCGGCCACCCAGCGGTTGCGCTGGTAGAGGTAGTCCATCGCGAAATGGATCCCCGTGAGGTCTCGCCCTGGCGCGTCGATGTCGCGTGACACGCGCGAGCCGATCGTCAGCACGACCGCGTCGTATTGGTCGCGCAGCTCGGATGCCGGAATGTCGCGGCCGATATCGGTCTCGTAGACGAACTCGACGCCCTCCTGTTCGAGGATCGCCACGCGCCGGTCGATGATCGACTTCTCGAGCTTGGCGTCGGGAACACCGAAGCGCATCAGGCCACCGGGTCCCTCGTCACGCTCGTAGACGGTCACGCGGTGCCCGCAGCTGTTCAGCTCGGCGGCCACCGCGAGGCCGGCCGGTCCGGAGCCGACGACCGCAACCCGGCGGCTCAGCTCCGGGCGCCGGTCCGGCGGCACGGGGACGATCCAGCCCTCGGAGAACGCGCGCTCCACGATGGCCAGCTCGATCTGCTCGATCGTCACCGGGTCGTCATTGATGGCCAGCACGCAAGCCGATTCACATGGAGCCGGGCAGATGCGCCCGGTGAACTCGGGGAAATTGTTGGTGGCGTGCAGCTGATCGATCGCCTCGCGCCACTTGTCGCGGTAAACCAGATCGTTCCAATCCGGGATCAGGTTGCCCAGCGGACAGCCCTCGTGACAGAACGGCACGCCACAGTCCATGCAGCGCGCGCCCTGTGCGCGCAGCTCTGGCTCGGGCTGCAGCGCGAAGTACTGCTTGTAGTCGTGCACCCGCGCCCGAGGGTCGCGCTTGTCGAAACCGACCCGGTGGATCTTCAGGAATGCGCCGAGCTCGCCCATGGCTACCGGGCTCCGGGGTGCGTGAGGGGTTCGCGTGGCTGGTGTGTCATGGCAGCTGCTGGGACAGCGAGGGACTGTCCGCAAGCGTACCAGCGGGGATCTCCACAGCCGTCCCCCAGAACACATAGTCTGCCCGCGTGCGCGCTTTCGGGAGGAGGCTCATCTGGGGGTTGGTGGCCGCCGGCTGCGCGCTGGTACCGGCCTCGGCGGCGGCCGCGGCAGCGCCTCCGGCCGCTCCCCCACCCTCGATCACGCTCGATGCCGCACCGCACAACGTCCGCTCCGGCGGGTCCGTGCAGCTCGGCGGGCGGGTCACGGATCCGCTCGGGCGACGGGCCGTCGAGCTCGAGTCGATCCCCTACCCGTTCAAGCGAGTGGCCCAGACGTTCACGACGACCGCCGCTCCCGATGGCACGTTCTCGTTCCACCGTTTCCCGGATCGGAACACGCGCTACCGCGTCGTGCTGGTCGGTTCGGCCGCCACCGCGGAGCGCGAGGTCGACGTGGCCTATCCAGTTCACATCGCCGTTAAGGCACTGCCCCTCGGCCTGGCCCGGGTGACGATCCTGCTCGCCCATCCGCACGGTGTCCGCTGGTACGGAGCCCGCGTGCGCTGGTCGTTCGCGCTCGGCTACCACGGCCGCTTCTTCGGCGAGCCGGTCAGCGTCACCCATGAGACGCGGGGCGGTCTGACCTTCGGCACGATCGTCCGGCTTCCGGCGGGCCATTTCCGCTTCACGGCCTGCTTCAACGCCCCGGCGACGGGCGCGCTCCTGAACCCCGGACGCCCCAGGGGCTGTCTCGGACGGGGCTACACGGGCAGCGGCTCGCTTCCCTACGGGTTCCCCTCGCCCGATGCCGTCCACGCTGCAGCTTCGTTCCTGGCCGGGCGGGCCGGGCGCACGGCCTTTGCGGTCGTGGACAGCGAGGGCAGGCTCTCCGGAGTGCACGTGCACTGGAGGTTCGTAACCGCCAGCGTCGTCAAGGCCATGCTGCTCGTGGCCTATCTGCGCCAGCTCCACGCCCGGGGCCAGCACTTCGTGGACGGCTACAGCGACTCGATCCTGTTCCCGATGATCAACGTCTCGGACAACGGCGCGGCCTCGGCGGTCTACGGCCATGTCGGCGACGGCGGTCTGTACGCGCTCGCCCACCGCGCGGGGATGACCGACTTCAACGTCTACGGCTCGTGGGCCAACGCCCAACTGAGTCCCGCCGACCAGGCCCGGTACTTCTTCGAGATGGACTCCCTGATCCCGCGCGAGTTCGTCGGCTACGCCCGCCGTCTGCTTTCGACCATCGTCGGCTACGAGAGCTGGGGCATCCCCGCCGTCGCCCGGCCCCATCGGTATGCGGTGTTCTTCAAGGGTGGCTGGCGCGGCACGGCGCTCGGCCAGCTCGTGCACCAGGTAGCCCGCCTGGAGCGCCCGGATCATTCCTTCGCGATGGCCGTCATGACCGACGGCGATCCCTCGATGGGCTACGGGATCGACACCATCCAGGGTCTGACCAACGTGCTCGTCACCACCCGCTGACGCGGTCCGGCGGGGGTTCCTCGGTGCCGGAACTCAGGGAGATCGTTCCACGCGGCGCGTTCTCGCTGCGCGCCGCGGCCGAGTTCGGCTTCGGGCCCAACGAGGGCCGGGCGGTAACTTTCGACGGCTCGATGCGACTGGCGTTCCCGGTCGACGGCGGTGCCGGGTACGCGGGCGCGGTCCTGCGCCAAGAGCACGACGACGGTTCCGTGGCCGTCGAGCTAGAGCTCCGGCACGCTCCACTCGACGCGGCCCTGGGCCAGGTGGCGCGAATCGTCTCGCTCGACCAGGACGGGGAGCAGTTCGCCGCGGTCGGCGAGCGCGACCCGGTCATCGCCGAGCTCCAGCGACGCCACCCGGGCCAACGGCCGGTCCTCTTCCACTCCCCCTATGAGGGAGCGGCCTGGGCGATCATCTCGGCGCGCCGGCCAGCCCGGCGGGCGGCCGCGGTCCGCCGCGAGCTAGCCGAGCACCTGGGCACCAGGTTCGAGCTCGCCGGACGGACCCTGCACGCCTTCCCGCAGCCCGAGGCTCTGCTCGAGCAGCTCGAGGATGACCCTCCGGGTCTGGGGACCGAGAAGGCGAGCCGCCTCCGAGCCGTCGCCCAGGCCGCGGTACAGGGACAACTCGACGTCGGACACCTGCATGAGCTCGGGCCCGAGCCGGCCCACGCCGAGCTCCAGCAGTTGAAGGGCCTCGGTCCCTTCTACGCCGGCCTCGTCGTCCTGCGGGCCAGCGGCTTCACCGACGCGCCCCTGCTGATCGCCGAGCCCAAGGTGCTCGCCCACGCCGCCCGCCTGTACGGGCTAGCCGAACCGCCGACCCTCGAGCAGTTCGCCGAGCTTGCCGAGGCCTGGCGGCCCTTCCGAACATGGGCCACCGTTCTGCTCAGGCTGGGCGGCGACCGGGGGGCGTAGGTTCGGGGTTTCCCTGGCGACGAGGCGCGGCGGTCGCGTGGTTGCGCGCGGCGCGGCGGTCGCGTGGTTGCGCGCCGCGCGGCGGTCGCGTGGTTGCGCGCGGCGCGGCGGTCGCGTGGTTGCGCGCCGCGCGGCGGTCGCGTGGTTGCGCGCCGCGCGGCGGTCGCGTGGTTGCGCGCGGCGCGGCGGTCGCGTGGTTGCGCGCGCGCGGCGGTCGCGTGGTTGCGCGCGGCGCGGCGGTCGCGTGGTTGCGCGCGGCGCGGCGGTCGCGTGGTTGCGCGCGGCGCGGCGGTCGCGTGGTTGCGCGCGGCGCGGCGGTCGTCAACGGCAGCTGGGGATGGGCGGGAGCGCAGCGTGGATGGTGCGACACACGTCGGTGGTTCCGGCGCCTGTGTCGCGAATTGCACGCCCTGACTGCAGAACCCGCGTTACGCAACACACCCCCGTCGTCAGGTGACGTGTGTAGCCGGGTGCGCGCCCTGGCGCGCGTTCCGCGACACACCGCCTTTCGAACCACGGGGTGTGTCACGTTATGCGGGTTCGCCGCGCCCCGGTCCCCAGCCGCCGTACACCGCGCGCCGGCCCGCCGCGCCGGCCCGAGGAACCTCGCCGCGCCGCGCCTCGCCCGAGGAACCTCGCCTCGCCGCGCCTCGACCCGCCTCGCCGCGCCGCGCCTCGCCTCGCCGACCCGCCCCGCCCGAATCGGAGCCGCCCGCCGAACCGGAACCGCCCGCGCCCATCGAAGCAGCCGCCCGGCGCCGGGGCGCCGGCTTCGCTAATCCCGCATGGCCGGGAAGAGCACGACCTCGCGGATCGAGCGCTCGCCCGTGAGGACCATCACGAGGCGGTCGATTCCGACTCCGATCCCGCCCGTCGGCGGCATGCCGTACTCGAGCGCCTGGACGAAGGCCTCGTCGTAGGGCTGGGCCTCCTCGTCTCCCGCGCCGGCGAGTGCGCGCTGCGCCTCGAAGCGCCGGCGTTGCTCGTCCGGGTCGTTGAGCTCCGTGAAGGCGTTGGCGACCTCCATGCCGCCGATGAAGGCCTCGAAGCGCTCGACCAAGCCGGGAATCGAACGGTGGCGCTTGGCCAGGGGCGAGAGCTCGACCGGATAGTCGAGCAGGAAGGTGGGGTCCCTCAGCGTCGGCTCGACGTACTTGGAGAGCAGCTCATCGACGAGCTGCGGCCACTTATCGTCCTCGGGCACCGGGATGTCGTGCTCGCGCATCGATGCCGCGAGCGTCTCGCGCTCACGCGCGGCCAGGATGTCGACGCCCGTGCGCGCGCCGATCGCCTCGGCGAGCGTCTCGCGCTTCCACGGCTTGGTCAGAGGCAGTTCACCTGTATAGCCGACCTGCTCGGCCACGTAGGAGACCAGGCGCTCGAGACGGTCAGCCATGTCCAGGTAGTCGGCGTAGGCCTCATAGAACTCGAGCATCGTGAACTCGGGGTTGTGCTTGGGCGACAGACCCTCGTTGCGGAAGTCCTTGCCGAGCTCGTAGACGCGCTCGAGCCCACCGACAATCAGCCGTTTCAGGTACAGCTCGGTCGCGATGCGCAGGAAGAGCGTGCGGTCCAGGGCGTTGTGGTGTGTGCTGAACGGACGCGCCGCGGCGCCGCCGTAGAGCGGTTGCAGCACGGGGGTCTCGACCTCGATGAAGCCCTCGTCGTCCAGAAAGCGCCGGATCGCAGAAATCGTGCGGGCGCGCGTGGTGAACAGCGCCCGTGCCTCGGGGTTGGCGATCAGATCGAGCTCGCGATGGCGAAAGCGCGTCTCGATGTCGTGCAGGCCGTGATGCTTCTCGGGCGGCGGACGCAGGGATTTCGCGAGCAGCGTGAACGAATCGATGCGCAGCGTGAGCTCGCCCCGGCGGGAACTGAAGGCGGTGCCGTCGACGCCGATCAGGTCGCCCAGATCGAAGCTGAGCAGCCGCTCCATCTGCTCGGGTCCGAGCACATCGACACGCGCTTGGAGCTGGATCCGGCCCGAGCGGTCCACGAGGTCGAGAAAGGCCATCTTCCCCTGTCCGCGGCGCGCGGCCAGGCGGCCCGCGACGCGATGTGTGACCGAGGTCTCCTGGCCATCCTCGAGCGAGGCGTGCTGTTCGCGCACCGCGGCAATGGCCTCGACCCCATCGAACTCGTGCGGGAACGGCTCCACGCCCTCGCCCCGCAGCACCTCCAGCTTGCGCCGGCGGGCGAGAAGCAGCTCGGGCAACTCCGGATCTGCGGGGGTGTCGCCCACGGGTCCGAGCTTATCCACGGCGGGATTACTTCGAGTCGACGTCGATCTTGGTGATCTTGAGACGGCGCTCGCCGCGCGGGGTCGAGATGACGACGTCCTCGCCGCGCTTGCGGCCGAGCAGCGCCTTGCCGACCGGCGACTCGTTGGAGAGCTTCATCTCGGCCGGCTTGGCTTCCGCGGAGCCGACGATCGTGTACTTGGTCGACTTGCCCGTCTCGTCCTTGACGTGCACGATCGAACCGACCCGGACTAGATCCGTACCGAGATCGGAGGCGTCGATGACCGTGGCCGAGCGAAGCTTGTCCTCGAGCTGGGCGATCCGTGCCTCGAGCATCGCCTGCTCGTTCTTGGCGTCGTCGTACTCGGCGTTCTCTGAAATATCCCCGAACTCCCTGGCCTCCTTGATCCGTGCCGCAACCTCGCGCCGACGCGCCGTGGAGAGGTGGTCAAGCTCGGACTTGAGGTTGGCCAGTCCTTCTGGAGTGAGGATGACGTCCTTGGGCATCTGAATAAGTCCTGATTTACGGTGAGGTACTGGACGGGTCCTGCGTCGCCACGGAGGCGAAAAAAACCCGCGCTAGTGGCGGGATTCTGCCGCGATCGGATGGCGTCGGCGCGGAAGTATAGCGGCGCCCTGATGCGGCTCCATCGGTCTGGTCGCAAAGCTCGTCAATGGTCCCCGCCGCGGTACTCAGGCGGCCTGCACCAGCGGGTGCTCCGACCGCACGAGCGCCCGCGCCCGCTCGATTGTCGGGGCGGCCTGCATCGCTGCCTGGAGCGCCTTGCCGCCATCAAGACGGTCCACATACCAGGGATAGAACTTGCGCAGATATCGATTGGCGCGCTCGGCGCCGAGGTGCTCGACGGCTCTGTCCATGACCCACTCGAGCTCGGCGACGATCTGCACCCGAGTCGGCGGCTCGCTGCGCAGGCCGAGCACCTCCTCGAAGAGCCACGGGTTGCCGAACGTACCGCGCGCGAGCAGCACGGCGGCCGCGCCGGTGCGCTCGTAGGCCTGCTGGGCGAGCTCGGCGGTGTGCAGGCCGCCGGAGACGAGCACCGGAATGGGTAGCTCCTCGACCAGGCAGCGCGCAAGCTCGTAGTCGGGGGCGCCGCGATGCCGCTGCGAGGCGTGTCGTGGGTGGATGCAGAGCCCGGCGATGCCCGCCTCGTCGACCAGCCGGTGGGCGAGCTCGATCCCGCCCCGCTCCCCCGGGCGCTGGCCGGGACGGAGCTTCACGGTCACCGGCAGGCCGCTGCCGCGCGCCGCGGCCCGGGCGATCGCCACGGCGCGGTCGGGATCGTCCAGGAGTGCCGCCCCCGCCCCGGTCTTACACACCTTGGGCACGGGACAGCCCATGTTGATGTCGATCAGGTCCGCGCCGGCGGCAGCCACGCTGTCGGCCGCCGAGGCCATGATCTCCGGGTCGGCGCCGAAGAGCTGCATGGAGACCGGGTGTTCGTCGGGATGGATGCGCAGCAACTCGCGGCAGGTGCGCTCGTTGCGGTAGTGCACGGCGAAGCTCGAGACCATCTCCGAGACGACCATCCCGGCACCGTGGCGCTTGGCCTGGAGGCGAACGAACCAGGTCCCGATCCCCGCCAGCGGGGCCAGAACGACTCGGTTGGGAATCTCGATCCCGCCGAGCATCCAGGGTTGCGTGAGTTTGCCGGGCATCCATCCATGGTACGAATGCCGCCAATGAATCCAGTCGCTGAGCTGCGTCCATGGTTCGAGCTGCTCCACGACCAGCTCGGCGAGCTCACGCTGTTCGACGCCCACACCCACATCGGGCACAACGATCCGGACGGGATGCGCTGCTCCGCCGAGGAGCTGATCGATGCCCTGCGCGCCGCACAAGCGCGCGGCGGATTCGTGTTTCCCATGCACGAGCCGGGCGGCTACCCGCCCGCCAACGATGCCGTGCTCGAGGCCGCCCGCGCCTCGGACGATCTGCTCGTTCCCTTCTGCCGCGTGGACCCGGCTGCCGATCCGGTCGGCGAGGCCGAGCGCTGCCTGGCCGCGGGCGCCCGGGGCATCAAGCTCCACCCCCGCGCCGAGCGCTTCACGCTCGATCACCCGGGCGTGCGCGGCCTCGCCGCCCTGGCCCACGAGCGACGCCTGCCGATCCTCATCCACGCCGGCCGGGGCATACCCGCGCTGGGCGCGCACGCGGTCGCGCTCGCGGGCGAGTTTCCCGACGCCCGGCTGATCCTGGCGCACGCCGCGATCTGCGACCTGGCCTGGCTGTGGCGGGTCGCTCCCGACCACCCCAATCTTCTGTTCGACACGGCATGGTGGATGCCGGCCGACCTGAGCGCGCTGTTCTCGGTCGTCCCGCCGGGCCAGATCCTCTTCGGCAGCGATTCTCCGTACGGGACGACGATGGTGTCCGCCGCCTTCATGCTCCGAAACGCCCTCCAGGCCGGCCTGTCCGCCGAGCAGGTGCGCTCGATCGCCGGCGCCCAGGCGCTGCGGCTGGCCGCCGGCGAGGACCTGGTCCCCGCCGGGCCCGCCGCCGGCGAGCGCGAGCGGGCGCCGCACGTACTGCTCGACCGAGTCGCCGAATTCCTCCTGCTGGGAACGATCATGAGCTTCCGCGGCAGCGACGGCAGCGAGATGCTCGCGCTGGCCCGGCTGGCCTGCGACGTGCCGGACGAGATCGACGACGCACCGGTGTTCGAGGCGATCCGCGGCCTGGTGGACGCCTACGGTGAACTCGCCGAGGCCCAGCCTGGGAATCGAGCCGCGCTGGCCTACCTGATCCTGGCCGTGACGGTGGCGCGTACGCCGGACGTGCCGCTGCCCGACATGCTGCGGACGGGCTGAACGGCGCCCGCCGTCGTTGGCGTGCCTCACGCGCTCGGGTACGTGAGCGAGAAGACCTGGCTCGTCGCAGCAGCCAAGGGTGGGGTCCCGCCCCCGTTACTACCTACCGGCTTGCCTGGTTGATGCAGCGAAGGAGCGCCAGAACGTGGTAACGGCCTAGCCCATACTTGTTGCCGAAGGCCAGCAGGCCGATCTTCGCCCGCTCGGCGAGACATGTCTGCCGGGCCTGCTTGACGACGAAGGCCACGCACTGCCCCTGGTTCTTGAACTGCGGGTAGTCCCGCCAGCCGCCGTGCTTGCACTGGGCCTTCGACGTGGGCAGCAGCTTGTAGGAGATCTGCACCATCGGAACGACGGTCGTGTCGATCGACTGCGACCCACCGGAGGGCACCAGGTTCGAACCGCCACCCCCACCACCGCCGGACCCGGTGCCGCCGCCGCCCCCACCGCCACCACCGAACCAGCCGCCTCCGCCACCACCACCACCGGTACCGAACAAGATGGAGCACAAGCAGCCCCCAAAAGCACCGCCAATGCCGCCCGCACCACCCACGCCCAGGGCGCCTGCGCTGCCCGCCGTGCCAGGGACACAGCCCATGTGCGGCTGGCAGGGACTCGGGACCGTGCCGCCCGCGCCGCCCGCGCCGCCCGCCCCGCTGCCGCCGCTGCCACCAGCGCCGTCGGCGCCGACGCCGCCGCTTCCGTGCCCCGAGCCGCCCGCGCCACCGCTCGCGCCACCCGCGCCACCACCGCCCGCGGCGACGAGCAGCCGACTCGAGAGGTCAGTTTGGGAGGTGCGTACGTCCGAGGCGCCACCCCCGCCCCCGCTCGTGCCCGTGCCAAGGATGCAGCCCGGTGGTGGATTATCAAACGAACAGGGGTAGGCCGTGCCGCCCTGGCCACCGCCACCGGCGCCTGGCGCCCCGACCACCCCGTTGCCGCCGACGACGGCGTACACCGTGCTGCCCGCTGGCAGCGCAAGATCGCTGATGACGACAGCGCCGTGACCAGCGTCGGTGCCCGCTGGATTGAGACCGCCCGTTCCGCCGACCGCCACGACGTGGATCGACGACACGCCCGACGGCACCGAGAACGGATTCGAGCCCGACGTGTAGGTGCAGGCCACCGTCTGCCCCGACTGGCTGCACCCCGGCGGCAGCGCCGCCACCGACGCGCTCGCCAGCAGCCCGGACGCGCCGAGGCCCGCGATCGCCGTGAGCAGACCCCGACGACGCAGCAAGCCAAGCGCGAAGTCAGCCCAGCGCAAGGTCAACGTCATGACACATACGGCGAGCCGGACGCCCACGCGCCGCGGCAACGCGTTGGATGTGGTCGGGCCGACGCTCCAGACATCGCGATCCTTTCCCAAGCACGCACAAGCACGGCTCTCCTAGGCGACGAAGCGTCTCGCTGACGACCGTGCGCGTCATCCGTAGAAACCACCGCACCCCTCGATCGCGCACACACGCCCCGCACGCCGGACACCATCCAGCGACGAATCCCTACTGGTTGCGCTCCCAGATGATCCGCAGCCCGGTCAGCGTGAGCAGGTCGTCGACCTCATCGATCGTCTCGCGCACGAACGGGACCAGCGCGCGCGCCAGGCCGCCGGTCGCGATGACCTTCGTGTCCTGACCGAGCTCGCCGCGCAGTCGCCGCACGATTCCGTCGACCTGGCCGGCGAAGCCGTAGACGATGCCCGAGCGGATCGCGTCGACGGTCGACTTCCCGATCAGGGAGCGCGGCTCGGCCAACTCGACCCGCGGGAGCTTGGCCGCGCGCTCGGTCAGCGCCTCGATCGAGATCTCCGCGCCAGGGCTGATGATCCCACCCAGGTACTCACCCTCCGGCGAGACGGCGTCGTAGGTGATCGCCGTCCCGAAATCGACCACGATGCAACCGTCGCGCACTCGATCGTAGGCGGCGACCGCATTGACCAGCCGATCGGCTCCGACCTCGCGCGGGTTGTCGATGCGGATTGGCATTCCGGTGCGAATCGACGGTCCGACGACCAGGATCCGGTGGCCCAGGTAGCGCTCGGCCATCGCGGCCCACTGTTCGGAGAGCTGAGGCACGGTGGAGGAGACGATCGACGCGTCAAGGTCGTCGAACGTGAATCCCCGCAAGGCGAGCAGGTTGGAGAGTGCTGCGCCGAGCTGATCCGAGGTCGACTGGCGAACGGTGGCGAAGCGCCAGTCTTCGGCGAGCTCCGTGGGGGCGCGAACGACACCGAAGTGCGTCTGGGTGTTGCCCACGTCGACGACTAGCAGCATCGGCGCGCCATTATGCTCCACTACGCCGATGAAATTGAGGCTCTACGTCGTCCACGGGTCGCATCCATGCTCGGCCGTGGAGAAGGCGCTCACGATGAAGGGACTCGAATATCGCGTGGTCGAGTGGCCCCCGCCGCTGCACGCCCCGCTTCAGCGGCTGATCTTCGGTGCCCGTACCGTGCCGGGCCTGACCATCGACGGCGAGAAGGTGGTCGGCTCCCGCGCGATCATGCGCCGCCTGGATCAACTCGCGCCCGAGCCACCGCTGCTACCGGCCGACCCGGAGCGTCGAGCGGCCGTCGAGGACGCGGAGCGCTGGGGAGACGAGGTGTTCCAGCCGATCGCTCGCCAACTTGTCTGGGCGGCGATGCGCGGGCACCCCGAGGCCATGGTCAGCTATGGCGAGGGCTCGAGGATCCCCCTGCCTCCGGCGGCGATCCGCGCCAGCGCGCCCGTGATCGCGCGTCTCGGGTGCCGGCTCAACAAAACCAACGGGAATCTGGCCCGGGCCGAGCTCAGCGCTCTGCCCGGCCACCTCGACCACATCGATGCGCTCATCGAGCAGGGGACGATCGGCGACCCCGCCCATCCGAATGCCGCCGACCTCCAGATCGCCTCAACGGTGCGCCTGATGCTCACGTTGGCCGACGCGCGCGCACTGATCGAGGGCAGGCCGTGTCATGACCTGGCGAGGGGCCTGTTTCCGCACGCGCCGGGCGAGATGCCCGCCGGCGCCGTGGCCACGGCGCCCTGACCGTCCGCAGGCGCCCGGCTGCTCAGAGCAACGGGGGCCCGGCTCGCCGAACCTCCTGGCCCTCGCCGAGCGCGGTCAGGGCGTCGGCGAGCACCGGGCCGTCAGGCGCCTTCAGGCCCGGGTCCAGCTCGAGCAGCGGCACGAGCACGAAGCGACGGCTCGTGACCTCGGCATGCGGCAGCCTCAGCCGCTCCGAGCTGAACACCACGCCCTCGAGCAGCAGCAGGTCGACGTCGATCACACGTGGTCCATGGCGGACGCCGCCCGGCGGGCGACCGACCTCGCGCTCGACCCCCTTGCACGCATCGAGCAGTGGCTCGGGCTCGAGCGCGGTCTCGATCATCAGGCAGGCGTTGAGGAACTCGCGCTGGTCGAGCACCTCGCCCACCGGCTCGGTCTCATAGACCGATGACGAGGCCACCACGCGCACGCCATGCGCCGGCAGAGCCGCCACGGCCGCCTCGAGGTGCATGCGACGCTCACCGACGTTCGAGCCCAGGCCGAGGTAGCCTCTGCGGGCCTGCCCCGGCGGCCCACCGGTCACTGCGAGGACTCGCGCCAGACCTCGACCGAGACCTCGCTCACCGGCAGCGCCAGCGGCGGCTCGGGCTTGGCCGCCTTGACCCACACGGCATGCGTGGGGTACTGGTCGAGCAGCCGGTCGGCGATCGCCGTGCACAGGCGCTCGAGCGTCTTGTAGGTTCGCTGCTGAGCCACCAGGTTGGCGGCGTCGCAGACCCGGGCGTAGTCGACGGTGTCCTCGATCCGGTCCGTCACGGTCGCGTCGCATTCACCCACGTCGAGGCGAATATCCAGCACCAGCCGCTGGCCGACCTCGCGTTCGGCGGCTGTCACCCCGACGTGCGTGAAGAGCGACAGCCCGCTGATCTCAATCGTTACCTCGGGCTCCGAGGCCGACTCGTCGTCGTCGTCGTGAACCTCGTCGTACTCGTCGGCGTCGTCTGCGTCGTGGTGGCCCATCTGCCGCCACCGTACCACGCACTCACGGCGCTCCCGCACCCGGGCCGAGCGTCGCCGCGGCGATGGCCAGGGCGTCGAGGACCGGCGTCACGTCGTGCACCCGGAACACGCGGGCACCGCGCTCGTAGGCGAGCACGTTGGTGGCCACCGTGGCGGCCACGCGGTCCGGGGCCTCGCGCCCGGTGATGCGGGCCAGGAAGGACTTGCGCGATGTCCCGATGACCACCGGCCGCCCGAGCTCGCGCAGCTCGTCGAGCCGACGCAGCAGCTCGAGGTTGTGCTCGACCGTCTTGCCGAACCCGATCCCGGGATCGAGCATGATCCGCTGCTCGCCGATCCCCTCGCCGGTGGCGAAGGCCATGCGCTGCTCGAGGAAGGCCTTGACCTCGCTGACCACATCGCCGTAGCGTGGGTCGGCCTGCATCGTGCGGGGCTCGCCCAGCATGTGCATGAGACAGCAGTCGGCGCCGGACTCCGCCACCAGCGCGGCCATCTCCGGCGCGGCCCGAAAGGCCGTCACGTCGTTGACCAGGGTGGCGCCGGCGGCGAGGGCGACGCGGGCCACGACGGCCTTCGAGGTGTCGACCGAGATCTGGGCCGCGACGCCCGCCGCGCGCAGCCCCTCGATCACCGGTTGGATCCGCCGCAGCTCCTCCACGGCACTCACCGGCTGCGCGCCGGGACGCGTCGACTCACCGCCAATGTCGAGAATCGCCGCACCCTGGGCCGCGAGCTCGAGCCCGTGCGCGATCGCCGCCGACGGTTCGAGGTACAGTCCGCCGTCGGAGAAGGAGTCCGGCGTCACGTTGACGATGCCCATCACCCGGTAGTCCGGGAGGGCCTCAGTCATCCCCTTCCCCCGGCCAGCGGCCGTGCTCGTCGAAATAGCGACGAGCGTCCTCCTCGCGCTCACGGTCACGGTTGCTCTCGAGACTCAGCCGAAAGAGCCAGTTGATCATCCAGACGATCAGGGCGGCGCCGAGCAGTACCACGCCCGCCGCGGCGACCGAGGTGCGTCCGTGGCCGACGGCGATGCACACGGCCCCCGCCACGGCGATACCGACCGGCAGCCACAGCCGCGTGGCGGAGAGCAGCACGCGCAGCGGCAGGCTGCGGCGCTCGTTCATGACTTGTGCGTACGATCGACGATCATGCTCGGTCCCGCACGTTACCTGGCCGACTTCGCTCGCTTTGCGGCCACCAAGGGGTCTCAGGAGCGTCACGACGCCCAGGCGCTGCGCGAGCTCGAGTCGGGCTCGCTCGAGCTCCCGGCCGGGCTGGAGCTCGAGTGGCTCGGCGTCTCCGGATACCGCATGACCTACGAGGGCCAGACGATCTTCATCGATCCGTATGTCTCGCGCGTATCGCTGGCCGACGTCATCCGGCGCCGGCCGGCGCGGCCCGACGCGGGTCTGATCGACCGCCACATCGGGCGGCCCCGGGACGTGCTCGGCGTCCTGGTCGGCCATACCCACTTCGACCACGCCGTCGACGCGCCGGCGATCGCCCGCCGCTTTGACTGCCCCGCATACGGATCGAGCTCGCTGGCCCAGCTGATGCGCACCCACGGGCTGGAGCGGCTGGCGGTGGAGGTGGAGCCCCATCGAGCCTACGAGCTCGGCCCGTTCGTGGTCAGTTTCACGCCCAGCCTCCACTCGAAGCTGCTGCTCGGCTTGGCCGTTCCGTTTGACGGCGAGCTGACGTGTGATCACCTCGACGCGCTCCATCCCGCGGCGTACAGGTGCGGAGTGGTTTGGGGCATCCACATCGAGGTTGGCGGCATGACCTTCTATCACCAGGGGAGCGCGAACCTGCGCGACGAGGAGATCCGGCACGGCGGCGTCGACGTCTTCCTGGCCGGGGTGGCCGGGCGCGGCTTCACGCCGCGCTACTGGGAGCGGATCCTCTCCCAGCTCGAACCCCGGATCGTCGTGCCAACTCACTACGACGACTTCTTCGCCCCGCTCGACGAGCCCGAGCTGTCGTTCACGACGAACGTCAACCTGGCCCGCGTGCCGGACGAGATCGCCCAGGTCAGCGCGGACTTTCGCGTGACCGCGCTGCCACGTCTGCGCCAGGGCCTCGAGCCGCTCGATGCCCGGGCGCCTCAGAGACCGCCCGGCACGCGGTAGACGAGCATGCCGCCCGACACGCGGGCATGGATCCCGAGCGTCGCCATGACCGCCGTCCAACCGCCGTCCTGCGCGGGCCGGATCAGCACTGTGGAAACCCGATAGGCGACCAGAAAATGACGCAGATCGGTGGCGCTCGGCGCCGCGAGGCCGTTCAGTTCCTTGATCGCCGGATCGGCGTCGAACGGGGGCGGAGCCGTCTGCCCCGTGTATCCGCCGGCCATGCGGAAGTACATGTCTGACTCGGCCTGCCAGAGCATGCTCGCCCCGCGTGCTCCGAACGGGATCACGAGCGCGGTGGAATTTCTCGCCAGCTGGCGCTTGTAGAGCGCCGCCGTGCGGAAGAACTGCGGCGTCGTGGGGCGCCCCTGCCACAGCTCGGACGGCGTGTTCGGCCACAGCAGCACGACACCGGCGGCGATCAGCGTCCAGCGCGCCGCCACGCGGCCAGGCGAGCCCCCGCCTCGGGCCAGCCACAGCGCAACGGCCACCGCAACCGCTAGCTGCACGAAGACCGTGTAGCGCAGCGGCGCCATGTAATCGAACAGCGGCTGGCCGTTGACCAGCGCCCAGGGCAGGGGGATCGTCTTGACGCCGCCCACGTAGAGGTGCGAGCCCAGGGCCACGAGACCGGCCAGGGCGACGGCGGCCAGGATCATCCGCGCGCGCAGACGCCGCCACTCCACCACCATGAACAGGACGAAGGCGAGCAGGATCGGCACGCTCAGGTAGCCCGTCGCCTCCGAGATGTCGCCGTGGGCGAACTTGACCGACAGGCCGGCGAACGCTCCGCCTCCGATCCGCGCCGTGCGGGTGGGGATCAGGGGATTGAGTGCGTCCATGCCGAGCACCTCGCCGAAACCCGGCCCGCGCGGAAAGGTGTCCTGGAACAGCGCGTAGTAGAGATAGGGAGCACTGAGCAGCGCGGCGATCGCTCCGGCCAGCACGACCTCACCGGCCAGCGGCCTGAGCTGTGCCCAGCCGTCTCGCTGCAGCCATCCCAACATGATCAGCATCGCCGCACCCATGAGCACGGCATCGGCCAGCAGCTCGGTCGACAGTCCGACCTGCAGCGCGATCACGATGCTCAACAGGACGACGAAGCGGCGGCGGCTTATGGTCGACTGAGCACGCGCGACCACGAGCTCGACGGCGACCGGAAGCAGGAACACCAGGATCAGGTGCCCGTGCCCCAGCGAATGGCCGATGAGGAAGCTTCCGAACCCGAACAGATAGCCGCCCGCAACCGAGGGCGCGAGACGCCCCGTCAGGCGCAGACACAGCCTGTAGGCCGTGAACGCGGCCAGTGCGGGCGCGAGGATGCTGAGCACGTTGTAGGCCACGAGCGGGCCTGACAGCAGCGTCACCGGCGCCAGTGCCAGGGCGGCCACCGGGATCGAGGTCATAGTCGCCGGACTGATGCCGTGGGGCGCCCAGACGGCATGGGAGAAAAACGGATTGACCCCGTGGGCGATCGCCCACGGCCACCACTTGAGCGCCCACATGAAGAGCGGCGGATCGCCGGCGTCGCCGGCGCACGCGCAGACGGTTGAGGGCGAGGACAGGGCGTGACGCCCGATCCCAACCGCCGCCAGAGCGACATACGCCCCCAGGACGAGCGCGTTGCCGGGCAGCGACCGACGCACGAAATGCCCGACGCCCCGCATGACCCGCGGCTTCGTCAGACCGCGGGCGGAGACTGCGCTCAGGCTGGTTCGGGCTTGTCGGGGGTGATCCCCCGTGCCTCGGCAGTGCCGCCGGCGAGACCCGGTCGCGGGAGCGGCCGGGGCAGCTCACGGCCGGCCCGGTCGGCCGGTGTCGGCGGCACGGGCAGCTCGGGCGGCGGAGGCGCCTCGGAGCCGAAGACCTGCTCCTCGGTCTCACCCTCGAGCAGCGCCTCGAACTGCTCCTTCTCGATCGTCTCGCGCTTGATGAGCACCTCGGAGAGCTTGGTGAGCGAGTCGCGGTACTGGGTGAGGATCTCCCTGGCCTGCACGTGGGCGGACTCCACGATGCGGCGGATCTCGTCGTCGATCTCGCGCGCGATCTCGTCGGAGTAGTCCGGCTCGGACGAGAACTCCCTGCCCAGGAAGGGCTGGCCGTGGTCGTGACCGAACACGCGCGGACCGAGCTTCTCGCTCATCCCGAAGCGCATGACCATCTGCTTGGCGGTCGCGGTGACCTTCTCGAGGTCGTTGGAGGCGCCCGTCGTGACCTCGCCGAAGACGATCTCCTCCGCGGCTCGGCCGCCGAGCGTCATGGCCATCGTGTCGAGCAGTTCCGCGCGCGTGGTGAGGAATTTGTCCTCGGTGGGCAGCGAGATGGTGTAGCCGAGAGCCTGCCCACGTGAGATGACCGAGATCTTGTGGACCGGATCGGAGTTCGGCAGGTAATGGCCGACGATCGCGTGCCCCATCTCGTGGTAGGCGGTGATCTTGCGCTCCTTCTCGCTCATGACCCGGGTCTTCTTCTCGGGCCCGGCGATCACGCGCATGATGCCCTCTTCGAGCTCGACCTGGGAGATCTCGCGCTTGCCGTTACGCGCGGCCAACAGCGCCGCCTCGTTGACGAGGTTGGACAGGTCGGCACCCGTGAAGCCTGGGGTCTGGCCGGCGAGCACATCGACGTCGATCTCGCGCGCCAGCGGCTTGCCGCGCGTGTGTACCTCGAGGATCTTCTTGCGTCCCAACCGGTCCGGGCGGTCGACGACGATCTGCCGGTCGAAGCGACCCGGGCGCAGCAGCGCCGGGTCGAGGATGTCCGGACGGTTCGTGGCCGCGATCAAGATGATGTTGTCCTTCATCTCGAAGCCGTCCATCTCCACGAGGAGCTGGTTCAGGGTCTGCTCGCGCTCGTCGTGTCCACCACCCAGACCCGCGCCGCGGTGGCGCCCGACAGCGTCGATCTCGTCCATGAAGATGATGCAGGGAGAGTTCTGCTTGGCCTGCTCGAACAGGTCGCGCACCCGGGAGGCGCCCACGCCGACGAACATCTCGACGAAGTCCGAGCCCGAGATCGAGAAGAAGGGCACGCCCGCCTCGCCGGCGACGGCGCGCGCCAGCAGCGTCTTACCCGTGCCCGGGGGCCCGTAGAGCAGAACGCCCTTCGGGATGCGGGCGCCGAGGGCCTGGAACTTCTTCGGATTCTCAAGGAACTCCTTGATCTCGTGCAGTTCCTCGACGGCCTCGTCGACCCCGGCGACGTCACGGAAGGTGATCTTGGGCGAATCCACCGAGAGTCGCTTGGCCCGTGATTTGCCAAACGACATGACCTTCGATCCCCCACCCTGGACCTGGTTCATGAGGAAGATCCAGAAGCCGATGAAGATCACGAACGGCAGGATGTAGGTCAGCAGCGACAGCCAACCGTTGGAGGCCTTGCCCTGGATGTCGAACTGGCTCGGGTCCGCGATGTCCTTCTGGGCCGCCGCGATCAGGGCCGGCGCGTACTGGTCGGGATAGCCGACCGTGTACTTCTCGCCGCCATAGGCCGGCAGCACCGTGACATCAGCGGTGTTGTCCTTGGTCTTGATCGTGAGGCTCTTGACCTGCTTGGCATCGAGCTGCTGGAGCAGGTTGCCGAAGGACTCCCGAGGCGTATGGCTCGAGCTCCCGATCAGCTTTTGCGCGAAGAAGGCGAGCACGACCACAATGAGGATCGGGAACGCTGCGCTCTTGAAAAACCTGCTCATAAGAAGAAAATTGCGCCCGCGGCGCGGCTCCGGACAACCGGAATCAGTCAAGCGTAGCACCTGAGTTTGGGCCTCAGTACAGGCCGGTCACTCGCTTGCACGGGGGTTATGTGTCGTTCAGCGCAGCAACGAAGGGCAAGTTTCGGTAGCGCTCGCCGTGATCGAGCCCGTATCCGATCGCGAAGCGGTTGGGGATCTCGAAGCCGACGTAGCGCGTGGGCAGGTCGACTTTGCGCCGCGCGGGCTTGGTGAGCAATGCGCAGACCTCGAGCGAGCGCGGGTTGCGGGCGCCCAGGTTCCGCAGCAGGTACCGCAGCGTGAGGCCCGAGTCGACGATGTCCTCGACGATCAGCACGTCACGACCCTCGATCACCGCGTCGAGGTCCTTGAGGATCCGCACCACACCTGAGGATTTGGTGGCCGAACCGTATGAGGCCACGGCCATGAAATCGACCTCGCAGGGCACCTCGAGCTGGCGCATCAGGTCGGAGAGGAAGAACACGGCGCCCTTCAGAACCCCGATCAGGACGAGGTCCTTGTCCACGTAGTCGCGCGAGACATCGGCGGCCAGCTCGCTCACGCGCCGCTGCAGGTCATCGGCGGAGACGAGGATGTCCCCGATCTGCTCATCCTTCACGAGCGGGGATCTTATTGGGGGCGTTCGAGAATGCTGAGATGGGCCGCCTCGCGCGTGTCCGGGGTGACCTTGAAGCGCTCGGACGTGGCCACACCGGCCACCCAGGCGATCTCGCCGGCCGACTCGACGACCGCCACCCGCGCCCTGCGCTCACGCGGCACCCGCCGCGCTGTGAACAGGTCCTGGAGGCTCTTGTGGCCGCCCAGGCCGAGCGGCGCCATGCGATCGCCGGGGCGCCAGGGGCGCACCAGGAGCTCCGACGCGAGCGTCGCGCGGTCAAGCACGCCGGGTGCCATGGCCGGCGGTCCGAGTTCGCAACGGATCTCCGTTTGCCCGAAGGCGGCACGGCCGGGGATCCTCAGCGTCGCCGGCTCCAGATCCGGTTGCGGCCGGCCGCGCTCGAAGCGCAGCACGCCGTACTCGCACAGGGCGCGAACCCCGAGACCGATGTCGAGCGTGGCCGTCCCCTGCTCGGGCAGCCGGAGGAGGTCCTCGACCCGGCGTGCGGCCCCGGGCAGCGGCCGGCCGGCCGCCTCGTCGGCCAGGCGCTGCACGACCAGCCGGCGCAGCGCGGGCGCGAGCGCCCGCAGTCGAGCGAGCTCGACGGTCAGCTCGCCGGCGAGCAGCTCCTCGAGCAGCGCATCGAGCACGGCGGCCTCGTCGCGGATCAGCTCCATCAGAGCGAGCACGTTGACCTCGGCCCCCGGATGGATCGCGCGCAGCGCCGGAACCAGGGCGTTTCTTACGCGCGCGCGCGCGAAGGCCTCTCCCTCGTTGCTCTCATCCTCCCGCCAGGCCAGCCCGCGATCGCGGCAGTAGGCCGCGGTGTCCGCGCGCGTGAACCCGAGCAGCGGCCTGATGAGCGAGCCCTCTCGAGGCCGCATGCCGAGCAGCGCCCGTCGACTCGGCGAGGAGGCGAGCCTGTAGAGCACGGTCTCGACCTGGTCGGTCGCGGTGTGGCCGGCGGCGACGTCGGCCCCGATGCCCAGCGCGAGCTGCGCCGCGGCGCCGTATCGCACATCACGAGCCCAGGCCTGGAGGTTGCCGTGCTCGGGGCGTCGGGGGTGCTGCACCGCGAGTGGGACCCCGAGCGCTTCGCAGAGCTCGCGGCAGTGGCTCTCGTCGATCGCGGCGGCATCGCGCAGTCCGTAGTTCACATGCAGCGCCCGGACCCGCTCGGGCCCCACGATCCGCACGGCGAGATCGAGCAGGCACGTCGAGTCGCGGCCGCCCGAGAACAGCACGAGCACCGGACGCCCCGGCTCGAGCAGACCCTGGGCGCAAACCGCCTCGATGCTCACACCCGCCCCGGGGGTCATTCCTCCTCCCCCTGCCGGGCGATGAAGATCTCCGTCGGCTCGCTGAAGCCCTTGAGCTTGATCTCGGCGATGCGCTCGAAGTCCAGATGCGGCCCGGCGGCCTCGACCACCGGCCGTGTGACCAGCACCTCGCCCCCGGCCGAGCGGGCGGCGACCCGCGAGGCGATGTTGACGTCGCGGCCGTAGTAGTCGCCATCGCGGTAGAGGGCCACGCCGGCGTGGATCCCGATCCGCGGCAGCGGGCGCTCGGTCTGGACGAGGCGCTGGAAACCGACCGCCCAGTCGGTGAGCGTCGCGGCGTCCGACCCGACGACCATCACCTCGTCGCCGATCGTCTTGATCACGCGCGCCTCGTCAGGGAGCGTCGTCTCGACCGCGTCGACAAACCGCTCGACCGCGTCAACCGCCTGCTGCTCACCCTCCTCCTCGGTCAGCCGCGTGTACCCGGCCAGATCCGCGAAGGCGATCGCCACCCGCATGCGGCCCAGGTCGGTCCCGGAGTCGCCCAGGTCGGCCTCCATGTGTCCGACGACGTCCTGCTCGATGAAATGCTGGAGATATCGCAGATGGATGCTGTCCATGACGGGCGAGGCCAGGGGCAGCAGCTCCCGCGCCAGGCCGGCCATCTCATCGGCCATCTCCATGCCCGAGACGCCCGAGCGCATCAGCGGCTCGTGGACGTAGAGGTGGAAGAGCCGCACCTCGGCGTCGGCCACCTGGGCCATCGCCTGGCCGTAGACGCGCACCAGCTGCAGCATGGCCACGAGCGGGAACCCGGCCGCTAGCGCCGCCGCCGAATAGCGCATCAGCTGAAGATCCTCCTCGGACAGCGTGCGGGATTGCGGCGCGCTCGTGCCGAGTGCGGTCTCGAGCCGTTCGATCAGGGCCTCGTTCGAGACCCGTCTCACGTGCGGCCTGCGTGATCGTGTAGGCGCCTTCGGCGGCCGGAAAGAGCTCCTCCACGTACGAGAAGGCCAGCCGGCCCTCTTCACTGGCCGCGCGGATCTGCTTGAGCGAATGCCCGCGCTCGCGCATGCGCGCGACCACGCGTGCATGGCCGATCGCGCTGGGCGTCCACGCGCCGTCGTACTGCGGGATGAGCCCCTGGCCAGCCCACCGCCTGAGCGTGGCGGGGGTGACCCCCACCTCGCGGGCGGCCTCGACCAGCGACAATCCGTCACCGGACTTCCGGGGCCTCCGTCGGGATCGAGGACGGGATCGGGCGGCCGGCATCAGAGCGCCCCCGGCCCCGCGCAGAAGCGGCGGCGGAGCCGGTATGAGGCCCCGCCGCCCGCGGGCGAAACGGCCCGCTGCGTAGACCGTTGGCGCTCGTCATATGTCCGGCGGCACCTCGCGGGCGATGGCCGGGGAAGCCCCGGGGCGTCCACGCTCCGGCCTGTTGCCTGGGTTGAAGTCCTAGGTCTACTCGCCATCGGGCGACCTGTCAACACCGGGCGCGCACCACCGCGATCTCAGAGCTGAAGGTGCGGGTAGTCCGCCGCGATCATCTCGCGGTAATGGGCGAACAGCGGCTTGGTGATGGGGATGATCGCCAGCGCTGCCTTGACGTCCCCGCCCGCCTTGATCCGCCGGCGGGCGATCGCGATCGCCACGTTCTCCCGGCCCTGGAAATAGCGGTTGGCCGTCTCCGAGCTCATGGCCATCTTGACCTTCGGCTCCCAGGCGACGTCGTCGGACCATTCCCAGGTCAGGTTGGGCTCGGCCGGGCCGCCCGCGCGGATATTGACCACAAGGTCGAGGTCGGAGAACTCGAAGCGTTGTGGCGTGTCGGCCTCACGCAGCTTCGGCCCCATCTCGGGGTCCTCGCTCATGATCGAGAACGTCCGGTCCATCACCTCCCGAAACTCCTCTGTGGACTTGAAGCTGCTCATCGGCCGACGCTCCCGTTTGTGGGTTTCCGGTAGGCGGTGACCCGCTCCAAGGTGGTGCCGTGGCTGTGACCGCACTCCGGCCCTGCGGGGCGTGAGTCTACCCTCGGGGTCGCGCCGGTCGATGACGCAGACGATCCACATACATCCCACTGCCGAGCTCGCCGAGCGCGTGCTGCTGCCCGGGGATCCCGGGAGGGCGCTGCTGCTCGCACAGTCGTTGCTGGAGGCGCCGCGGATGTTCAACCACAATCGTGGCCTCTGGGGATACACCGGTACCGCGGCCGATGGGCAGCTGCTGACGATCCAGAGCACCGGCATGGGCGGACCGAGCGCGGCGATCGTGGCCGCGGAGCTGGCCGAGCTGGGGGCGCGGCGGCTGGTGCGCGTCGGGACCTGCGGGGCGCTCGATCCCGCGCTGGAGCTCGGAGACCTGCTGATCGCCCCCGAGTCGCTGGCCCGCGACGGGACGAGCCGCGCCCTGGGTGCCGCCGGGCTAGTGGGGGCGAGCCCGGAGCTCGTCGCGGCGCTCGTGGCCGCCGCCGGCGGCACGGCCCGCTGCGGACCCGTCGTCTCGACGGATCTCTTCTACGAGGTCGACCGGCGCCGTGAACAGGACTGGATCGTCGCCGGTGCGCTGGCGGTGGAGATGGAGGCGGCGACGCTGTTCGCCTTCGCGCGCGACGCGTGGGCTGCAGGCCGCGGCCGTGCTCATCGTGTCCGACCTGCTGGTCCCCGAGCGCAGGCGCATCGGCGTCGAGGAGCTGCGTGCCGCCGAGCGGCGGCTGGGCGAAGTCGTGCTGATAGCCCTGCGGGACTAACCGGCGGGCTTGGCGCCGTCGGGCGCTTCGAGGCGCTCGAGAGCCGCCTCGATCGCGGCCAGGCGCTGCTCGACCGCGCTCGCGGTGCCGAGTCCCTCGATGCGCTGCTCGAGCCGGTCAAGTCCATCCTCGATGCCCTCAAGCCGCTGCGAGACGCTGCGCAGACGCCGGGTGAGGCGTTCCAGGTCGCTGGCCGAGGGAAGGTTGAGCGCGCCCATCGCGACCTCCTGGGCCCGCATGGCGCGCTCGCGCGTCTCGAAGGCCGCCGACAGAGCGCCGGTCACCACGGGGTTCTCCAGCAGTTCCTGGGCGAGCTTCCCGATCGCCTCTTCTCCCTGACGGGTGACCCGCTCACGCAGGCCCTTGTCCTCGGTCATCGAAAGTGTTCTCCAGTCTGCTCTCGGACGCTCAGCGCCCGACTGTAGCGGATGGCCTGTCGAGCCCCCTGTCTAAGGCTCGATGTGAACCTTAGGCTGACGCCCGCGGGTGCGTCGGACCAGCACGGGGCAGTGCGACTCGGCCACGCGCGCCGTGATGGCCATGGCGAGCCGCATCCGGCCGGTAATGGCGCGGCTACAGTTCCGGGCGTCAGAAGCCGATGCAGGGTGTGTGGCCACGAGCGGCGAACTCGGTCAAAGCCAGCCACAGCGGTCCGAAACAGTTTTCCCAAGAAACGGTTCTGCGTTGCAAAGCTCACGTGCAATCAGTAGCGTCCTCGACGCCCCGCGCTCGCGCGGTGGAAGCGATGTCTTGCTCGACGAGCCGGTGCGCGGGAGGAGATAGGCCAGAGTGTTGAGGAGCCGGAAGCTATTGCTCGTGTTCGCCTCGGCGGGCGCGTTGGCGACCGCGCTGACCGCGATCGCCTGGCTGCCGTCGGCCTCAGCACAGCAATGCGTCCTCTACGTGACCCTGCTCAGCGGCCAGAAGTTCTCCTTCACGGTCGATGTTCCGCCCGGCACCCCGATCTCCTCGATCGCGCTTCCGACGGGCGTGCCGACCGGTCCCGTGTCGTCGGTGACCGAGAGCTGCGCCGCGACCACCGCCGCCGGCACGACCACCACCACGACGACGACCACGACGGGCACCGGGACCACGACGACGACCACGACAGGCACGGCGACGACTCCGGCCACGAGCGCCAGCCCGGCTACCACCACACCCACGACGACCACCACGACGGGCGTCGGCGGCGGCAAGCCACAGCGTCCCTCGACCAATCCTCCTGGCAACACGGTCACCACTCCGACCCCGACCGGCAAGCCGGAGACCAAGTCGAAGTCCGGCGCGCAGCAGAAGACCACGCGACCCCCCGCGAGCAAGACCAAGAAGCCGGCCACGCCGCTGCGCACGACCACCGGCGTCCCGACGCCGACCAACCCGACCTTCTCCTTCTCGCTGCCCGGCCCGGCTCCGATCGGCGTCCCCAACTTCTTCATCGACAGCTTCCGCATCCCGCCCTTCCTGTTGCCGATCTACCAGGCCGCGGGGATCCAGTACGACGTTCCGTGGCAGGTGCTGGCCGGGATCAACGAGATCGAGACCGACTACGGCCGCAACCTCTCCATCAGCTCGGCCGGCGCGGTGGGCTGGATGCAGTTCCTGCCGGCGACGTGGAAGCAGTACGGGGTCGACGCCAACGGCGACGGCGTCAAGGATCCCTACAACCCCGTCGACGCGATCTTCGGTGCCGCCAACTATCTCCACGCCGCCGGCGCCTCCAAGAATCTCAGCAACGCGATCCTCGCCTACAACCACGCGGGCTGGTACGTGCAGTCAGTGCTGCTGCGCGCGAAGCTCATCGGCGGCATGCCCGACCAGCTGATCGGCGCCCTCACCGGACTGGTCAGCGGCCATTTCCCCGTCGCCGCGCCGGCCAAGTACGCCGACGACCACGTGGAGCAGCTGGCCACGCGGCGCGTCAAGAGCGGAAACGCCTCGGTCCTGATCAATTCCGACCCGAACAGCAAGGGCGTGTCGATCTACGCCAAGCAGGGCTCGCCGGTGATCGCCGTCAACGACGGCAAGATCGTCAAGGTCGGCTCCTCGCCCCAGCTCGGCAACTACATCGCGCTCCAGGATTCGACGGGCAACATCTACACCTACGCGAACCTGGGCTCGATCCCCGCGACCTACCCGGTGCCCAAGCCGGTCACCGTCACCCCGGCGCAGGTAGCCAAGGAGCTCGCCCAATCGGCCGCGCCCACGCCCTCCGGCCCGGCCACCGCCGGACAGCAGGGCACCGGCGCCGCCCAGCAGGCCACGGCCGCCGGCGTCGCCGCCGCGGCCAAGCCCGCCAAGAGCGGATCGCTCAAGCCGCTCAGCGTCCTGCCCCAGACGCCGCTCGCGAGCGCGCCTGCGGCTCCGGTGGCCACGCCGCTGGTCAAGGAGCGTCTGTTCGCGCACCCGTCGCGGCCCGCCTCGTACGCGGCCGGCGGCAACCGGCAGATGCAGAATCAGGCTCCGCAGATCTCGAGCTTCGAGAACTACTTCTCCGGGGTCCTGCATCTGGCCAAGAACCAGTACACGCTGGCACCGCTGAAGTCGGGGGCGATCGTGGTCGCCGGAACCATCCTCGGGCGGCTCGGCGGCCCCTCCCAGGGCAAGGCCTCGCACGTGCTGTTCATGGTCCAGCCGGCCGGCAAGGGCGCGCCGCAAATCGACCCGAAGCCGATCCTCGACGGCTGGAAGCTGCTCGAGGCCACGGCGGTGTACCGCGCATCGGGCAAGGATCCGTTCTTCGGCCCGGGTGCCAAGAACCCGACCGTGGGCCAGGTGCTGCTGATGTCCAAGGCGCAGCTCCAGCAGCGCATCCTGGCCGATCCGCACGTTCAGATCTACGCCTGCGGCCGCCGCGATATCGCCGCCGGGCTGATCGATCGCCGCGTGCTGGCCACACTCGAGTTCCTGGTCGGCTCCGGCCTCGATCCGAGCGTCTCCAGCCTGCAGTGCGGCAACACCCTGACGGGCAGCGGCACCTCCGCCGCCGGCGCGACCGGGTCCGCGGTCCAGGTCTCCGACATCAATGGCATCCCGATCCAGGGCCATCAGGGCTCGGGCTCGATCACCGACATCACGATCCGCCGCCTGCTGACCCTCCAGGGCGCGATGAAGCCCAACCAGATCATCAGCGGAATGAGCTACAAGGGCCAGGGCAACACGCTCGCCCTACCGGATCATCAGAACCGGCTGGAGATCGACTACACGCCGCTCTTCGGGCAGAACAAGAAGCTCTCGGCTCAGGTCGCCAGCATTCTCAAGCCCGATCAGTGGCTCAAGCTGATCAACCGCATCGGCCAGATCCCCGAGCCGGTAGTCCCGATCGCGCCGTCCTCCTACGCAATCAAGTAGCCAAGCCCAGTTCCGCTTCGCGCAGGTCGAGGTGCCGTGGGCGTTGGGACCCCCCGACGGCCGCTACCTCCTGCGCCGGCCCGACGATCCGCCCGAAGCGCCGGCCACCCACGTGCTCGTCCTCACGACGCTCGGCGCGTCGGAGCGGCGGCGGCTGGCCGCGATGCGCAAACGGACCCAGGCTGAACCTGAACCTGAGCCTCAGCCTGTGCTCACCGGCCGTGCCACGGTCGTCGACGTGGGCGCTCCCCTGGCCGACGGGGCGGCGGCCCGATCCTGGCTGGCCTCAGCCGGCGAAGCCGAGCTCGAGCAGGGCCTCGAGGTCCTCAATCGGGCCCTGCACGCGTTCAGGCTCGTGAGCGCCAACCCGTACGTCAACGCCGTGGCCCGCGACCAGGCGCTCGTGGCCCGAGTCGGCTTCGGCGCCGGTGAGCAGGTGGCCGACGGACTATGGACCGAGGCGCACGAGCTGATCCAGCCCACCGGCCGCCGCCGCCGGTTCCGCGCCCTGCAGCCTCAGGCCCGGCTGGCCGCCGTGCTGGGCGGCCGCGAGCGCGTGCTCGCCTGCCAGGAGCTCACCTTGAGGTCGCGCCTCGATCTGGACCACGGTCTGGCCCGCGAGGCGGCCCTCCAGCTGCTCGTCGCCCTGGACGCCGCGCTGGCCGAGCTCCCGGCCGACGAGAGCGCACCCGCGCTGGCCGAGCGCCTGGCCGAGCTGCGCGAGCGCCGCGACGCGGTCACCCAGGCCGCCCAGGCCGCCCTCTCAGGCCCGCTGGGGGACGCTGACCGCCAGACCGTCGAAGAGACGCTGGCACGGATCGAGGCGGCGCTGAGGGCGCGCGCCGTGGCCCTGAGCTAGGGCTGGGCCTCGGGCCCCAGCGGCCCGGGGCGGACCGGGCTGACCGGGCGGACCGGGCGCGTGGTCGGCCCGACGCGCCCGACGCAGCGAGGCGAGAACGGCGGCCGGGGCGAAGTCGGCCCGATCGAACGTGCATAACGCGACACACCTTCGCCCAGGACAGGGGTGTGTAGCGTTACGCGCGCCCTGGGGCGCATGGTGCGACACACCCACCAAGAGGCCCGAGGGTGTGTCGCGTTACGCGCGCAATCCGAGCTGCCCCAGGCCTCCCGCCCGGCCCTCCGCAGGCCGGGCCGCCCGCGGCCTGGCCCTCCGCCGCGCCGCCGCCCGCCGCCCGCGCCGCCGCCCGCGGCCTGGCCGCCCGCCCTCCCCCGCCGCCGGCCCTCCCCCGCCGCCGTTCATCTCCGCCGCCGGTCCGAGCGCCCCGCGCCCGCGACGCATCCGCGCCTCGCCCCCCGCCCGTCTCGCCCCGCCTAAAGCCCCAGCGCCTCGAGCACCGCGCAGAGCTCCTGCACGACATCACCATCGAGCCTCACGGCCGCCTGGCCGTCGAGGGGTGTGGGGCCGTGCGTGAGAATCGCCAGCCGGCCGCCCGCCCGAAGCGTGAGCAGGGGGAGCTGAGCCACCGGATAGACCTCGAGCGACGAGCCGATGCAGATCATCAGATCGGCATTCTCGGCGAGCCGCTCCGCGCGGGCCAGGGCTTGCGGCGGCAGGTACTCGCCGAACAGGACCACGTCGGGCTTGAGCGCGGCGGCGCAGTCGCAGCGCGGCACGCCACCGCGATCGGCGGCCTGGCGGGCCCGCACCTCGGGGATCTGGAAGCGCGCGCCGCAGCGCACGCACGAGGAGTGCGCGATCGTGCCGTGGACCTCGACCAGTTCGCGCGTGCCCGCCTGGGCATGGAGCTGGTCGATGTTCTGCGTGATCACCGCCTGCAGCAGCCCGGCGCCCTCGAGCGCGGCGAGCGCCTCGTGTGCGGCGTTCGGCCGCTTGTCCTCGAGCGACTGGAAGCGATCGCCATAGAAGTGCCAGAAGCGCTCGGGGTCGCGCCGGAACACATCGATGTGTGCGACCTCCATCGGATCTACGTTCTCCCACAGCCCCGTGCCCGGCGAGCGGAAGTCCGGTATCCCCGAGGGGACGGAGATCCCGGCGCCGGTCAGCGCGACGACCGAGCCGGCCTGCTGGATCAAGCCGGCGAGTTCCTCCGCGGCACCCCGCAGGGCCGCCGCGGAGGTATCGGCGCGGCCGCTCACTTGCCCTTGAACTGCGCCGTGCGCTTCTGCAGGAAGGCGGAGATGCCCTCGCGGGCGTCCTCGGACCCGAAGGCGGCCGCAAAGCCCTCCTTCTCGGCCGCGATCCCGGCGTCGAGGTCACCCGCGGCCGAGACGCGCTTGATCTGGCCGATCGCCAGGGGCGCCTGGCGGGCCAGCTTGCGCGCCCAGGCCAGCGCCGTGTCGAGCAGCTCGTGGTCCGGCACGACGCGGTTCGCCAGGCCCGCCTCGTAGGCGTCCCCGGCCGAGATCGCGTCTCCGGTCAGGTTCATCTCGAGCGCCTTGGCCTCGCCCACCAGCCGGGGCAGCCGCTGCGTGCCGCCGAAGCCGGGAATGATGCCGAGATTGATCTCGGGCTGGCCGAAGGTCGCCGACTCGGCGGCGATGCGAACGTCGCAGGCCATCGCGAGCTCGCAGCCGCCTCCGAAGGCGAGCGCATTGACCGCGGCGATTGTCGCCACATCCGAGGTCTCCATGGCCCGCAGCAGCGTGTGCATCTGGTCGAGCAGCTGCCGGCCACCGTCGGCGTCCATCTTGGTGAACGCCTTGATGTCGGCGCCCGCGCAGAAGAGCATCGGGTTGGCTGAGGCGAAGACCAGCGCCCGGGTCTCGCCCGCAACGACCGTGTCCCAGACCCTCTGCACCGCCTGCACGACCTCGGGTGAGATCGAGTTTGCCGGCGGCCGATCGAGCCAGGCGATGCCCACGTTGCCGCGCGTCTCGAGCTTCACCGGGCTTTCGTCCCAGCCGGCGTCGGGGCGCGCGTAGGGGAAGAAGCCCTGCCCGCTCTTGACCCCCAGACGACCTTGCGCCACGAGCCGGCGCAGGATCGTGGGCGGAGCGAAATCCTCGCCCCATTCGCGCGCGCCATGCTCCAGCCTGGCCAGCACCTCGTCCAGTCCGATCTGATCCGCCCGCGCGAACGGCGGTGGGATGACTCCCGCGCCGGCCATCATGCCGAGGTCGATGTCCTTCAGTGCGGCCACGCCCTCCTCGAGCACGAGACAGCTCTCGACGAACGCCTTCAGGGTGAAGCGTTCGACCAGCGCGTTCGTGTCGATGTCAGCTCCCGTGCTCATAGAAACCCTTCCCTGTCTTGGCGCCGAGATCGCCGGCGGCGACGAGCTCCTGCATCTGCTTGTGGACGAAGAACCGGTCACCGTAGGATGCATTGAGGTACTCGGCGACGTGGAGCACGGTGTCGAGGCCCAGCAGGTCGGCGAGGAAGAAGGGCCCCATCGGCGCCGCCTTGGACTCCGAGACGATCTTGTCGAGCTCCTTCACGTCGATGCCCGTCTCCTCCTGAACGCGCCACAGCTCCGACACGCTGGAATTGAGGATGCGGTTGACCACGAAACCAGGCGCCTCGACGCAGCGGATCGGCATCTTGCGGATTGTCTGGGCGAAGCTGTAGGCGGCCTGCGAGGTCTCGGGTGAGGTGTCCTCACCGTCGATGACCTCGATCAGGCGCATCACCGAGGCCGGATAGAAGAAGTGAAAACCGACCACCTTGTCCGGTCGGCTCGTCGCCTCGCCCATCTCGGTGATCGACAGCGAGGACGTGTTCGAGGACAGGATGGCGTGGCCAGGCGTTACCTCGTCGAGCTCGGAGAACACGGCCTGCTTGATGTTCATGCGCTCGGGCACGGCCTCGATCACGAAGTCCACGTCGCCGAAACCGTCGTAGTCGGTGGCCCCGGTAATCAGTGCGAGGCGGCGATCAAGCTCGGCTGAGTCCAGCTTGCCGGCATCGACGCGGCCCTGCCACAGCGAGCGTGCCTTGTCGAGACCGAGGTCAACGTACTTCTGGTCGACGTCCTTGAGCACCACGGGAATGTCGGCGTCGGCGATCGTCTGCGCGATCTCACCGCCCATCGTGCCGGCGCCGACCACGGCGGCTTTGAAGACGAACATGAGCCTCTTTGTGTCGGAGGATGGTGTGCTCCGCGTGCGGCGGAGCGAGGCGGGCAAGTCTAGTGGCTCATGCGCGCCGGAGCGGGCCAGAGTGCGGTGGTCACGGGCCCGACTCGGACGCCCGCGCAGCGGCGAGCTCGACGCCGAAGCGCGCGAGCGTGGTGCCCAACGAGGTCAGCATCGCGCGACGGATGAAGAGCAGGTCGACCACGGGCGTGAAGACCGAGCGCTTCTTGATCTCGTACTCGAGGGCCAGCTCGACCTCGACGCGCTCCTGAACGGGCGTGAACACGATGCTCTGGCGCCCCCGGATCGACTCGTCCTCGACCTCGAGCGCCTGGCCCGCCCGAGCCTCGTAGGCGACGACGCGCTCGCGCACGCGCCCACGCCCCGCGGGGAACGAGTCCCAGAGGACCTTGGCCCCGACCGCCGGCCACGGGCCGTCGACCTTGGCGACGTGGGCCAGGCCGTCGACCCAGGTGGGCCACCGGTCGGTGTCGTACCAGAGCCGCTCGGCCTCGTGAACCGTGCCCGCGAAGCGCCGCGCGACCCGGACGCTCCTCATCCGCGACCCAACAGCTCGCCGCGCAGCAGGTCGATGGCGGCCGCGACCGAATCCAGGCGCGCCGCGACCTGGGCGCTCAGACGACGGCGCTCTCGCTCACCGGCCCGCGTGATCCTGTAGTAGCGCCGGCTGCGACGGTCGGGGTGCTCCCAGTCCCCGTCGATCAGCCCCTGGGCCTCGAGCGAGCGCAGCAGCGGATACATCGTGTTCGGATTGACCGCGATCGCCCCGGCGCCGAGCGCTCCGATGCGGTCCATCAGCTGGTGCCCGTAACAGGGCTCGCGCGCCACGTAGTGGAGCACGAGCAGCGTTACGAGCCCAGACCAGCGGAGGCTCCCGCCGCCGACCTTGCCGGCCGCGGCGCTTGCGGTGGAGGAGCTCATCGGGCGCAAGTATCCCGCCCGGCGAGGACACGAGGCTACGCTTGTAACGTGGGGTCGATGGCAGCCGAGCGCAGCAACGGGGGCCGAGGCCCCGCGATCGCCGTGCGCGGCCTGGCCAAGTCCTACGGCGAGGTCGAGGCTGTGCGCGGGGTGGATTTCGAGGTGGCGACGGGTGAGGTGTTCGGCTTCCTCGGCCCGAACGGGGCCGGTAAGACGACGACCATCAACATGCTCTGCACGCTGGCCAAGCCGACCGCGGGCAGCGCGCGGGTGGCTGGGCACGATGTGGTCAGCGAGCGCGACGAGGTGCGGCGCAACATTGGACTGGTCTTCCAGGATCCGACCCTCGACGGCTATCTGACCGCCGAGCAGAACCTGCGCCTGCACGCAGAGCTCTACGGCGTTCAGTCGAGCCTGGTTCCCGCACGCATGCGTCAGGTGCTCGAGATGGTCGGGCTCTGGGAGCGGCGGAGCTCTCCGGTGCGCAATTTCTCGGGCGGGATGCGCCGAAGGCTCGAAATCGCCCGCGGCTTCCTGCACTCGCCTCGCGTGCTCTTTCTGGACGAGCCGACGATCGGGCTCGACCCGCAGACCCGGCGCTCGATCTGGGAATACATCCGTGAGCTCAAGGAGGCCGAGGACATCACGATCTTCCTGACCACGCACTACATGGATGAGGCCGAGTGGTGCGACCGGATCGCGATCATGGACCACGGGCAGATCGTGGCGCTCGACTCGCCGGGCGTGCTGAAGGAGCGCGTGGGCGCCGACACCGTTCGGATCCAAACCGCCGATGACGACGCGGCGATCGCCGCGCTGCAGGCGAAGTTCGAGATCGACGCGCGGATCTCCGAAGGCGCGGTCACCTTCCGGGTGCCGGCCGGCGAGGAGTTCGTGCCCCGCCTGTTCGCCGAGCTGGGCGTGCCGATCAGGGCGGTCAGCGTCTCGCGACCGACCCTCGACGATGTCTTCATGTCCTACACGGGCACCTCGATCCGTGATGCCGAGGAGGACAGCGCCAAGTCGACCAACCGGGCGATGATGCAGATGATGAGCGGCGGGCGCCGATGAGCACCACGGCCGATCGAGCACGGGCCGGCGGACCGGCCGCCCAGGCGCCGGAGCCGATCGCCCGGGTCCATGTCCCCAAGCGCAGTCTCGCCTCCGAGCTGCGCGCCATCCGGATCGTGTGGAAGCGCGAGCTGATCCGCTTTCGCAGCGACAAGCTCCGCATGGTCACCTCGCTTGTGCAGCCGCTGCTGTTCCTGTTCATTCTCGGATCGGGTCTCCAGCGGCTGTCGAGCACCAGCACTCACGGAGTCAACCTGAAGACGTTCATCTACCCGGGGATTCTCTGCATCTCGGTGATGTTCACGGCGATGTTCTCGGCCGCGTCGATCGTCTGGGACCGCGAGTTCGGCTTCCTGCGCGAGATGATGGTGGCGCCCATCCGCCGCAGCTCGATCGTGATCGGCAAGTGCCTGGGCGGCGCGACCGTGGCCAGCATCCAGGGGGCGATCGTGATCTGCCTGGCCGGCTTCGTCAAGGTGCCCTACGCGCCGGTGCTGATCCTGGAGATTCTCGCCCTGCAGCTGCTGCTGGCCTTCTCGATCACCGCCTTCGGCGTGATGGTCGCCGCACGGATCACTCAGATGCAGGCCTTCATGGGCGTGATGCAGATGGTCGTGATGCCGATGTTCTTCATCTCCGGGGCGCTCTTCCCGGTCGCCGGCCTCCCGGCCTGGCTGGCGGTGCTCAACCGCCTCGACCCGCTGACCTACGCCGTCGACCCGATGCGCAAGCTGGTCTTCCAGCACATCCACACCAACCCCCTGGCCCAGAAGGCACTCAACCCCGGCGTGACCTGGTTCGGCTGGCACGTGCCTGGTGTGCTCGAGGCCGCCATGGTGCTGCTCCTCGGCCTGGCCATGCTGGGCATCGCGATCTGGGAATTCAGCACGACGGAGTAGGGCTAGCGCCGGCGAGCCCGCACCGGGCCGGCGAGCCCGCACCGGCAGCTCACGAGGTCGCCCGGCCGCGTCACGGCGGCGGATCGCCACCCCGGCGTTCGCTGCGCCGCTCGGCCCGCTCGTAGGCTCGCTCGCGGACGCGGTCGCGAGCGCGGTCGCGCTGGCCGCGCCGAGTCAGCTCGGCCTCGACCTTGTCGAGCTCAGGCGCCGGGCCGTACAGGCGCCAGCCGTTACGGACCAGGGCCAGCACGGCCACGAGGCCGACCCACATGGGCCAGAACTGGCCGTTGGCGCCCGAACCCAGCCAGATGAATGTGCAGAGCGCGAACACGCCCACCGATCCACCCGCCTGCTGCAGCAGGTGGCGCTGCAACGTGGCCCGGCGCTGCGCGAGCTGGGCGCGCTGCTGGGCCGGGCTGGCTGGGAGCTGCGGCAGGTCGGATCGGACCGCCCGCAGCTCCTCCTCCGTCCGGGCGCCGTAGACGGTGCTCAGGCGGTCGTTGAGCTCCTCGTCGGTGAGGCGGCCGGCGGCGAAGTGCTCGCGGATCTCGTCTGCGGCGCGCTCGCGATCCTCGTCCGAGGCGCGCACACCCGAGGGCTCGGTCATGGTTTTGGAATCTAGCGCTCGGCGGGGCTCCTACCCAGCGGCGCGGGCCGGCGCGGACAGGAAAAAGGGCCGCCGGAGGCGGCCCCAATTCCAATCCTGACGCTCCCGGCGAGCGGCGCTCGCGGCGGGCGGGTCAGGCGTTCGCGGTCGCCGGCTCTTCGACGCGGCGCGGCAGCAGCGTCTCGCGAGCGATCACGAGCCGCTGGATCTGCGCGGTGCCCTCGTAGAGCTGCAGGATCTTCGCATCGCGCATCAGCTTCTCGACCGGGTACTCCTTGATGAAGCCGTAGCCGCCGTAGACCTGCACGGCGTCGGTGGTGATCTCCATCGCGCTGTCGGCCGCAAAGCGCTTGGCATGCGAGGACTCGAGCGTGTTGCGCCGGCCCTGGTCGAGCAGCACGGCCGAGTTCCAGGTGGCCAGGCGCGAGAGGTGAACCTTGGTCGACATGTCGGCGATCATGAACTGAATCGCCTGGTGCATGGCAATTGGAACGCCGAACTGCACGCGCTCCTTGGAGTAGTCGATCGCGAACTCCATCGCCGCGCGGGCCACGCCCACGCCCATGGCCGCCACACCCGGACGGGTGCGGTCAAGCGTCATCATGGCGATCTTGAAGCCCTTGTTCTCCTCACCGACGAGGTGGTTCAGGGGAATCTCGACGTCGTTGAAGGACACGGTCGCCGTGTTGGACGCCCGCTGGCCCATCTTGTCTTCCTTCTTGTCGACGACCACACCGGCATCGCGCGGGACGATGAAGCACGAGATGCCGCGGTGTCCGGCTTCCTTGTCCGTCTTGGCGTACACCGTGTAGTAGTTGGCGTAGCTGCCGTTGGTGATGAAGCACTTGGAGCCGTTGATGACCCACTTGTCGCCCTTGCGCACGGCATTGGTCTTCATGCCCGAAACATCGGACCCGGCATCGGGCTCGGTCAGGCAGAAGGACGCCAGCAGGGGCGCCTCGCTGAGGCGACCGAGGTATTCCTTCTTGAGCTCCTCAGAGGCGGCCAGCGCGATCGGCGCGGTCGCGAGACCGTTACACGAGAGCGAGGTGCCGATGCCCGAGCATCCCCAGGCGATCTCCTCCTCGATCAGCGCGCCGTCCAGGTAGCCCAGGCCCGGGCCGCCGTACTCGGAGGGGAGATGGCTGTTCATCAACCCGAGCTCCCAGGCCTTCTCGATGATGTCCTGAGGCCAGGTGCCGTCCCGGTCGTATTCCCAGGCGACTGGACGCATTTCCTTCTCGGCAAAGTCGTGCGCGAGTTCGCGCATGCTCTTCTGCTCGTCTGTGAGCGTGAAATCGACCACGTTGCATGATCTCCTTGAAAGCTGGCGCCGGGCGGAAATGGCCCCGCGCTTGGGGCAGATTGACTAGTCAGTCAATACCAGTATTCCTAAGCGTACCTGATCCGCAGGGCTCCGCAACGCGGGTTTGCGGCGACGATCGCCGCCGGCTGGGCATTCTGCCCTCGCGGTCACCGTTTGCGCAACACTTAGAGGGTGCAGAACGCGTTTGGAACCGTGCTCTTCGTGGTCACCGGCGTCGGACTGGTCGTGGCGCTCGGATCGCTGATCAGCACCGGCAAGACCTGGGAGGAGTACGGCAAGCGCGGCCTGCTCATGGATCGCGACTTCGGGCGCGGGCCCGCCTCCGGCTCGGCCGCGGCCAACCTCGAGCGCGACACCGAGATCCGCCAGATGCTGGAGGCGCGCAACGCCCGGCGCCTGCGCCGCGGTGAGCCGCCCGTCGACGTCGAGTCCGAGCTCAGCCGCCTGACCGCACCCGCCATCGATCCCGAACTGCGGGCCGAGATCCGCGACCTGGTCATCGCCCGAAACCATCGCCGGGCCCGCCACGGCAAGCCGCCGCTCGACGTCGAGGCGGAGATCGAGCGCGAGATCGCCGGGCTCGGCGGGCTGTAGGCGGCAACGGCCTACGCTAGGCTCCATCCAGATGCCCGATCCGCGCCGACTCGAACTCGACGAGCTCACCATCCGTCCGGGCACGTACTTCAACCCCCAGACTGAGGTGCTGATCGTCGTCGACGACTCCCCCGAGCTCGACTCCGAGATCTTCAACATGGAGGACCTCGAGGGCGCCGACTGGGTGTTGATCTCCGACGAGGTTCCGGTCGACGAGCATCGACGCGACGAGCTCATCGAGCGCTTCCAAGTCCACTACCACCCCGGTGGCCCGAGCTCGATCGAGGATGACGACGACGACACGCCCGACGAGCTCGAAGAGGACCACCAGGAGGTCGGGCGCGAGTAGCGCCCACGGCGGGCGCCGCCGGCCGTTCGCCGTCTTCCCTGGACGTTCGGACCGGCTACTTCTGTAGCAGGCCCGCGCACTGCTGCAGCTTCTGAACGTCACTGCCGGCAGCCTGCACGCACTGGCTGTAGGCCTGCACGTTGGCGGGCGTCGAGGTCGTGCCCGGCGGGGTCGTAGGCGCCGGCGTCGTGGTGGCGCCCGGCGTCGTGGTGGCGCCCGGCGTCGTGGTGGCGCCCGAGCCGATCCCGCCGGCCGCCCCGCCCAGCGTGCCGCCGAGAGCGCCCTGGAGCTGCTGCGCGAAGGTCTTCAGCTTGGCCGTGAACTCGGCGAACGGCCTCACGGTCGTCGGGGCGCTGATCGTCTGCGGCTGGTTGAGGTTCGCGTACTGGATCGTGAGCGCGAGGTCGGCCGAACGCAGGCCGCCGAGCAGTGTCGAGATCTGTCCGCTCACGGGGATCGTGAGCTGGATCGAGAGCTTGCGCGGCATCTTGTCGCTTTTCCCGGTCCAGACGTCGAAGCGCGGCGCCTTGACCGCGTTGGCGATCTTCTGCGCCGTGGCCGGCGAGATGCTGGTCGGAATCTGGGAGGCGCTGGGGACACCGAGCGAGGACGCCTTGGAAAGGAAGGTGCTGAGGTCGGCGAGCAGCGCGGACACGTTGATCCCGGCCTTCACGTGCGTGGTCTGGGTCCCCGCGACGGTCTCGTCGCCGACGACGGTCGGGTTGGCCAGCCAGTGCAGCGGGTCGATGCCGAGCTTGGACAGGGTCGACCCGGACCCGCCGGTGCCGGCGGACGCGATTCCCGAGAAACTCTGCTCGAGCCTCTGGAAGGTCGCGGCCGGCAGCTGATAGCTCGTGCCCTTCAGCGTGACGTAGCCGTTCTGTCCCGTGGAGAGCAGGCTGACCGAGCCCGAGCGCCCGAGACCCGAGAGCGTGATCGTGAAGTCCGACTCGGGCAGCTTGCCCGTTCCGAGGCTCTGGAACGGCCCGCCCAGGTTCAGCGATAGCGGCGTCGTGAGCGTGCTCGAACCCGAGGGGTTGACGGTCAGGTTGAAGTTGATGTTGCCGCTGTTGACCTTGTGGGGGGCGCCGAAGGTCTGCTTGAGCAGCGTGCGGGCCTGACCGCTTGAATCGCTGCCTCCACACGCCGCCAGCGCCAGCGCGCAGCCGGCGAAAGCGAGTGCGGTGAGCGTGACCGCCATGCCCCTGATCCGATGCTGCATCGTGAAACTTCCTCCTCAACCGTCGCGCCGGGTCGCGCCTGAATCTAGCATTGGCTTGGTGTTGAGGCGCCTGTCCGCAATGCTCGCGATCCTCGCGGGCGTCGCCTGCTGTCCCGATCCCGCCGGCGCCGCGCCGGTGCTCGTGCTCGACCCCGGCGGCCACGTCAGAGTCCACCAGGATCCGTTCCTGCCCGCCGTCGAGCTCGCCCCGGGCACCTCTGTCGGCGCGCGTGCGGCGCCGGCCGCGGGACGCGCCGCGTCCGTGGTCGGGCGCACGGCGTCGAGCCCCGGGCGTGCCGCCGCGGCGCGGACCGTGAGCAGTGAGCTCGCGCGCCTGCTGCGCACGCATGCCATCAAGGCCGCCGACTACCGCCGCTACCGCGCGAGTCTGCTGGCGGCCGAGTCGGCACTGCGCGGCCTGAGCGGAACTCGGGGCATCGAGTTGTCGGGAGTCCTCGCCAACCTCCACGACATCGCCGCCGCCGGACTGCTCAGCGCCTCGCGCCTGCCCGCCCTGTTCCTGACGCTCGAGCGCAACCGCCAGTGGTGGACCAGGGGTCAGCTCATCGCCTCGGGCACGAGGGTCGGGTTTGCCGGCTCGGAGATCGTGTGGGAGTACTACCCGGGCCAGGGGATCGAGCTCCAGGAGCTGGGCAGCTTCGGCAAGGCCAACGGCTTCTATCTCGGAGGCCGCTCGCTCTATCCCCGTCTGCGCCGCCTGCTCGGTGAGCTGATCCCGCTTGCCGCCACCCGCGCCGGCGGACTGGCCTGGGAGTACTACTTCAACTTCGACGGTGGCACCCCACCGTGGACGAGCGCCATGTCGCAGGCCACCGCGCTACAGGCGCTCACGCGGGGCTACCTCGCGCTTCACCAGCGCTCACTACTCGACGTCGCGCGTCGCGCCCTGCCGATCTTCCATGCCGCACCCCCGCTCGGCGTGCGCGTGCGGACGGCTCGCGGCTCGCGGTATCTGCTCTATTCGTTCGCGCCCGGTGCGCCGGTGATCAATGGCTTCCTGCAGACGCTGGTCGGCCTCTACGACTTCGCCCGCTACAGCCACGACGCCGACGCCCAGCGCCTCTTCGCCGCGGGCGACGCCGAGGCCCGCGCCGAGGTGCCGCACTACGACACGGGCGCGTGGTCGCTCTACCAGCCCGGCCAGGAGGACACATTGTCCTACCACCAGCTGGTCACGGGCTTTCTCCAGAACCTGTGCTCGCGAACGCACGCCCAGGTCTACTGCACGACTGCGCGTCATTTCCGCTCCTACCTGAAGACACCCCCGGCGATCAGCCTGCTCACGCACCGGACCCGGCGCGGCCTGGCCACCACGCTCCGCTTCCGGCTCTCCAAGCAGTCCCACGTCGGCGTGCTCATGATCCGGGGTGGCCAGACCGTCTTTGAGACGAGCGCCGACTTCACCTACGGCGTGAACTCCTTCGCCCTGCCGGCGCCCGGCCACAGCGGTCCATACGAGATCAAGCTCGGCGCCACCGACCTGGCGGGCAACTTCAAGGAGATCGTGGGCACCCTGCACGTCGGCTGAGCGCCGTGCGGGACCGAGGCCCCGGACACTAGACTCGCCCGCTCTGATGCGGCCGCGGACGATCCTGTACACGGGTAAGGGCGGGGTCGGCAAGACCTCGGTCGCGGCCTGTACGGCGCGGCGCTGCGCTGCGCAGGGTCTGCGCACGCTGATCATCTCCACCGATCCGGCCCACAGCCTGTCCGAATCGCTCGAGGCCGAGCTCGGCGCCGAGCCGACCCGGGCCGCCGAGCGACTCTGGGGTCAGGAGGTCAAGGCGCAGGACGAGATGGAGCGGCATTGGTCGGGCGTGCAGGACTGGCTCGGCGAGCTATTGCTCGAACGCGGCGTGGACCGCATCTCGGCCGAGGAGCTGACCGTCCCACCCGGGATGGACGAGCTCTTCTCCCTGCTCCGGCTCCAGGCGCAGCACCAGTCGGGCGACTGGGAGGCGATCATCGTCGACTGCGCGCCGACGGGTGAGACGCTCCGCCTGCTCTCCTTCCCCGACGTCGCGCGGTGGTGGATCGAGAAGGTGTTCCCGATGGAGCGTCAGCTGCTCGCCGCCGCCCGCCCGATCGCCCGCTCGCTGCTCGATATACCCCTGCCCAGCCAGGCCGTGTTCGCCGACATCCAGCGCCTGTCGACGAACCTGATCGCAGATGAACGAGATCCTCCGCGACCGCGAGCACTCGACCATCCGGCTGGTCATGAATCCGGACAAGATGGTCATCGGGGAGGCGATGCGGACGTTCACCTACCTGAACCTCTACGGCTACCTGACCGACGCCGTGATCGTCAACCGCGTGTTCCCGGCCGAGGTCGGCGACTACTTCGCCGGCTGGCGCCGGGTCCAGGAGGAGCACCTTCGAGCTCGTCGCCTCCGCCTTCGCTCCGGTGCCCGTCCTTCAGGCGCCCGTACTTCGAGCAGGAGGTCCTGGGCGCCGAGATGCTCGACCGGCTGGCCGCCGCGCTGTTCTCCGCGCACCGTTCCCTCCGAGGTACTCCACGACGCGATCACCCAAGAGCTGCTGATCACCGAAGACGGCGCCACCCTGCGCCTCGCGCTGCCCTTCGCCGACAAGGGCGCCATCTCGCTCAAGAAAATCGGCCTCGAGCTCGTCGTCGGGGTTGCCGGCCAGAAGCGAACTATCATCCTGCCCCCCGCGCTTGCCGCCTTCGAGCCCACCGAGGCGACCTTCGAAGACGGCGCGCTCGAGGTCCGATTCGATGGAGCGCAACGATCCTCCCAATCCTCCCCGTCGCGACGCGGAAGGCCCTGAACCGCTCGACGCTCTCCGTCGCCTCGAGGAGCGCCTCGACCGCGCATCCGACGCGGCCGAGCGCCTGATCGCCGAAGCCACCGCGCGCGTCGCCGGGATGGCCGCGACGAGTTCTGCCTCCGACGATCAGGCGGCTTCGGCGTCCCCGAAGGCGGAGCCGCACCGACCGCCGCCCGCGGGCTGGCACTCACCCGAGGGTCCCGGGTCGTCCGAGACGGAGCTCCTCACCCAGGTCCTCAGCGCGCTGCGCGACCTGATCCCGCCCGAGCTCCAGCGTCGTCTGGCCGAGGCCCTGCGAGAGCTGCTGCTGGCCCTGCGGGCCCTGATCGACTGGTACTTGGAGCGAGCGGACCGGCGGCGCGCCGAGCCGGCGGTCGTGCAGGACATCCCGATCGTCTGACACAGCGGCCGGCGGGGCGCGCCGACCTGGTGGACGCCTACAATCGACTCGTGGCTCGCACCTGGATTCTCACCGGGTCGCCCGAGAATCACGCGGCGACCGCGGCCCACGACTTCACCGTCATCGGCCTCAAGGAGCGAAACCGCAACCGTGCGCTGGAGATCGAGCGCGGCGACCGGATCGTGCTCTACGCGACGCGCGTGATGGCCTTCGCGGGCTCGATTCTCATCACCGGTGAACTCTATGAGGACCGCGCGAAGATCTGGCCCGGCAAGCCCGGCAAGGCCGACCCCTACCCGTGGCGCTTCCCGACCGAGCCGGAGATCGTGCTGTCCGAAGCGGATTGGATCCCGGCCGAGGGGCTGGTCGATCAGCTCGAGCACATCGGCAAGTGGCCTGCAGAGCACTGGAAGCTGGCCTTCCAGGGCCAGATCAGGCAGGTCTCAGACCATGACGCCGCCGTCCTGCTCGAGCGGCTCGGCGCCGCGGCGGGCGTGAACGCATGAGCCAGGCGCCCGCCGCAGCGGGAGCGGCGCGCTGGGCCGGGTCCCTGGCGGGACGAGTCGCTCGTGCCTGGCGCGTGCTGCCGCCCGAGCGGCGGTTGGCCGCGGGCGCCGCGCTCGGCCTGTTCGTGACCTTGTTCCTGCCCTGGTACCAGGAGACCGCCGTCGTCAACGGGGCAAGGCTCCAGGCCGAGAGCGTCTCGCTCACCGGCTGGGGTGCGTTCTCGTTCGTCGAGGCCGCCGTGCTGCTGGTCGCGATCGGCGTGATCGTGCTCCTGATCCAGCGCGCCGAGGGCCGTGCCTTTCACCTTCCCGGCGGGGACGGCGTGGTCATCACCGCCGCCGGACTGTGGACGTGCGTGCTCATCATCTGGCGCATCTTCGACAAGCAGGGCACGAGCGCCAAGGGCCAGATCGCCCAGTCCTCCGGGATCGAATGGGGGATCTTCGTGGCCCTCGCGGTCGCGGCCGTACTCGCCTACGCCGGCTCGCGGATCCGCGCCGCCCACGTGCCCGAGCCACCGCTGCCAGGCGAGGACGGGCCGCCCGAACCGGCCGTCGTGCACGCGCCGCCGATGCGGCGGGGAAGCCGACGCGCGCGGGCGGCGACCGAGGCCCGGGCCGCGAGCGCGAGCGATTCTCCGGCCGGGGGGGCGTCGGAGTCCGGGAGGGCGGACGGGACGGCGGAGCCGGCCGCAGACGCGTCGACTGCCCGAACCGCGGATGCCTCGGCTGGGCGGACCGGGGCCGGTCCGGCGGCGCGAACCGCGGCTGGCCGCAAGCGCGCCAAGCGCAGCCCCAAGCCCCCCGCCGAGAGCAACCCCTCGGTGCCGGCGCAGACGCCGCCCACGCTCCGTCACGACGAGCAACCCACCCGCCGCCGTACGCCGGCCACGCCCGACGACCAGCTGACGATCCCGCTCGAACGCGACGAGTAGCGGCCGCAGGCCGGCGATCCGCCGGGACGAGGGCGGATCAGTGCTCGCCCGCGCCCCAGCCGAGCACTGACAGCGGGCTCAGTACGCCATGCTTCACGTGCGTTCGCACCGGGGAAGGGCCGTAGACCCGTTTCGGCGGCGCGGAGGCGACCTGGGTCACGGGCGCCCCGGTGATCTTCGCGGCGCGCTGCGGCAGGTCGCACTGCAGCCATTTCGAAGTGCCGCTCGGCAGCGTCGAGATCACGATCTCGTCGAAACGCCTGGGATCCCAGGCCTCGCTGATCGCGATGATCGGGTCTTCGTGACCAACGCTGCCCTCGACCTCGACACCGGCTCCGCGGAGGCGCTCGACGGCGGCGAGCAGCATCTCCTCCGCCGCTTGGCGACCACCGCCGAACGCGGTCGCCGGGACGATCAGCACGAAGCTGGTGCGCTCGTGCGCGGCTCGCCCTACCAGCGCGTCGCGCAACTCGTCGGAAGTCGCCGTCACGTTGGCTACTACGAGCACACTCCGCGTCCACGCCATGTGTCGACCTCCGCGCCGCTTGTGATTGTCATCACAAGATACCGCGGCGCCCAGACGGACAAGAACTCGCTCCGCGCCGCATCCGCTCTCCCGGGAGCACGACGGTGGCCTGCTCGCCCCTACTTCCCCCCCGGCTGCAGCACGAACGAGAAGTACGCGCTGATCATCCCGATCACCAGGATCCCGGTGATGATCATGGTCCGGGATTTGATGATGTGGCCGAACACGCCGATGGCCAGCCCGACGCACAGGGCGATGATGAACAGCGTCAGGTGGGAGGACTCGGCGGCCAGGACGATCAGGGGCATGGCGGCGAGCATCTCATAGCGCTGGGCGGGCCGCGTAACCGCCCACGCCGCCCGCCGCCCCGCGCGAACCCTATATTTGGTGTCCCGCATGAGCACAACTGAGCCCGAATCGATCCAGGACGTCACGACCGGCCTACGCGCCGCCGGCTACCTGCCGGGCGAGTCGACGGCGCTGGTGTCGTTCCTGGCCACCAAGCTCGGCAAGCCCGTGCTGGTCGAGGGTCCGGCCGGCGTGGGCAAGACCGAGCTCGCCAAGGCGCTGGCCCGCTACCTGGATCGAAAGCTCGTGCGCCTGCAGTGCTACGAGGGCCTCGACGAGGCCAAGGCCCTGTACGAATGGAACTACCGCAAGCAGCTCCTGCGCATCCAGACCGAGTCCAACGACACGAGCTGGCGTGATGTGCAGGACGACATCTTCGGCGAGGATTTCCTGCTCGCCCGGCCGCTCATGACGGCGATCGCCTCCCCCGAGCCCGTGGTCCTGCTGATCGACGAGATCGACAAGACCGACCAGGAGTTCGAGGCCATGCTGCTCGAGCTGCTGAGCGACTTCCAGATCTCGATCCCCGAGCTCGGCCGCATCGACGCCAAGACCCAGCCGGTCGTGCTGCTGACCTCCAACAACACGCGCGAGCTGACCGAGGCGCTCAAGCGCCGCTGCCTGTACCTGTGGCTCGACTACCCGGGTCTCGAGCACGAGCTCGAGATCGTCCGCCTGCACACGCCCGAGCTCGACGAGACGGTCGCGCGCAAGCTGGTGGAGATCGTCCACCAGGTGCGCGAGCTCGACCTGAAGAAGCCGCCCTCGATCGCCGAGTCGATCGACTGGGCGCGCGCGCTGCTGCTGCTCGGGGCGCACGACGTGGACAGCACCACGTTCGCCGAGACGATGAGCGTGATCGTCAAGCACCGGACCGACCTCGACACCGTCGCCGCGCGCGTCGGCGTCAAGCTGGGCGATGCCGCAGCCCCCGCGGCCTAGCCCCGGCTCCTACGGCGGCATCCCCGAGCGCGGCCCGGGGGCATTCGACGGCCAGCTGCTGGCCTTCGCCGACGATCTGCGCGAAGAGGGCGTCGCCGTCGGCACCTCCGAGATGCTGGACGCCTTCGCCGCGATCGCCGAGGTGGAGTGGACCGAGCGCGAGGACTTCAAGCAGGCCCTCTCGGCCACGATCGCCAAGTCGCCCGAGGACCGGCGGGTGTTCGACCTGGTCTTCGACCGCTTCTTCTTCCGCGCCGCCGAGGCCGAGGCCACACGGCAGGAGATCGGCGAGGGCGAGGGCATGGCGGGCGGCGAGGACATCGACCTCGACACGCTGCGCCGCCAGATCGCCGCCGCGCTCCGCGACGGCTCGGACGCGGCGATGCGCGATCTGGCCCGTCTGGCCATCGCGGCCTTCGGCCGCGGCGAGGGCTCCGGCGTGCTCGGCGTCGACGTGCAGCGGATCCGTCGCGCGCTCGGGCTGCGCACCGAGCCCCAGCCCGACCTGCCCGAGGACGATCCACGTCGCGACGGCGTGCCGCGCGACCAGCTGCGCAACTTCGAGCAGCACCTGCGGCGCGAGCTCGAGCGCGACTTGATCGAACGCACGGCCTCGCTCCCGCCCAAGCGGCCGCTCAACGAGCTCGATCGCGCCCTGCCGACCGGACCGACGCAGGATCTTGCCCAGGTCCACAAGGTCGTCGCCCAGCTCAAGCGCCGGCTGGCCACCCAGGGCCACGAGCTGCGCGGGCGTAAGCGCCACGCCCACGTCGACGTGCGCCGCACGATGCGCGCCTCACTGCAGACCGGTGGCGTGCCCGTCGAGCTCAAGTTCCGCCCGCAGCGCCCGCGCCGGCCCGAGATCTTCGTGCTCTGCGACGTCTCGACGAGCGTCACGAGCGCGAGCACGTTCTTCCTGAGCGTGCTGCACGCCCTCCATGACGCCTTTCGCAAGCTGCGCTCGTTCGTGTTCATCGAGCGCATTTCCGAGGTCACCGAGGTCTTCGAACGCGAGCGAGACTTCCGCGCGGCCAGCGAGGCGATCGGCCGTGACGCAGGCGTCGCCGACGTGTCCGGCTACACCGACTACGGTCGCGTCTGGACCGAGTTCCTGGCCCTGATCGAGGACGAGCTGCATCCGCGGGCGACGGTGATCGTGCTCGGCGACGCGCGCACCAACGGGCGCCCGCCGCGCGACGACGTGTTCGCGGCGATCACCGCGCGCGCCGGCCGCACGTTCTGGCTCAACCCCGAGCCACGGCTCTACTGGAACTACGGCGATTCGGTGATCGCCTCCTACGAGCAGCACTGCACGGCCTTCGAGTGCTGGCGCACGGACCAGCTCGAGGACTTCGTCAAGGCGCTGACCAAGCCACTCGTGCATTGATTGATGCGGGCGCTGACGCGCCCGTGGTTTGGCTGGCTAGACCTCGATGAAGCGCGTCTGCACGGTGCGTGTGTCGCCGTTGGCGTCGGTCAGCACCCAGGTGGCGCGATACACGCCGCTCCGCAGCCCGCGCACCCGAACGCCCCGGGCGGTGTTGACGTTTGTTGCGCGGAAGACCACGCGATGGCCCCCGGCGGGAGTGATCGTCAATGAGACGGTCGCGCCACTGGCCACCATCCCGCCGTTGACCCCCGGCAGCCCCGCGCCGGCCAGCGCCACGAAACGCCCGTAGACGGTGCTGTCCTCGGACGGCGCCGTGTCAAGGATCTGCGGTACCTCCAGACGCGTCGATCCGCCGCTCCCGTCGTCGCTCTGGGCGATGCTCGTGGCGGGCAGCCCGGCGGCGTTCCCGCTCAGCGGGCAGATCGTGCCCGTGCCCGCCGGGCCCTGGCCGATCCCCGGGCTCGACGGCGGCGCGGACAGGGCGGCGCCGTAGTAGTCGCCGGGCTCGCAGTGACCCGACCTGATCACGGTCGCGCTGCCCAGGATGCCGACCCGCAGGTGGGCGACGTGCAGAACGCTCAGCGTGCGGCCGGCCGCGTTGATCAGGCGCACGGTGTCGCCACCCGTCAGGCGCCGTGGCCCGCGGAACCCGCCGGCCCGGAGCTGACCGCTCGAGCTCGCGCGCGCCGGCAGCCGGGAGCGGCCGCGGGCTCGCTCGAGCACGTAGCGCGCGCCGCCCACCAACCCCGTGCAGCGCACGACGTCGCTCTGCAGATCCGCGCTGCAGGCCGGGAAGCCTGTCGGGGTGATCGGCACGAACGGGTTGCCGGGCTCGGTCGTGCTGTTCGGCTCGCCAAGCGGGATCATCAGGCTGACCAGCGCGCCGTCGGGATTGATCGATGAGACGGCGCGGTTGTCGGCGCTCGTCATGCGAATCGTGTCCCGCCCGCTCAACGCACCGGTGTGGACGATCGAGGCGTCGGCCTCGGTCTCGCAGGTGTCGAGCGGCGAGCCCGCGCTCACGCCGTCGATGGTCAGGGCGAGCACGCCCGTCTGCCCGCACGGCTCGAGCGCGATCGCCCCGCGGGTGCGGTCCGAGACGACCGCATAGCCGTTGTCCAGGGCATACCAACCGGTCCAGCCCGCCTCGATGAATGGATTGCCCCCGTCGCCGGTCAGGATCACGTCGTCGCGCGGTCCGCCCGCGCCGTAGATCACGTCGAGCTCGTCACGGTCGTCCCCGACCGCGTGGCGCGAGCCACGCGAGCGGGATCTGAGCGCCACGGGGCCCCAGGTGCCGTCGGCCCGGCTTCGCGTGGTCACGCGGGCCACCTCCGTGCCGGCGCGCACGAGCGCGACCAGGACGGCCACACCGGCGCTCGCCGTCGGAAGTCTGCCGCTCACGGCGGAGGAGAACTGCGTCAGTTGCACCCGTGCCAGGGGCAGCGCGGAGGCCGTAGCGCTCGAGCGCTGCACGCAGCCCGACTGCGCGTTCGACCACATCGTCTGCACGAGATACCGGTGGCCGTTGATGAGCTGGTTGTAGGGGGAGCCGTCCGGCGCGAAGCCGAGTGGCGCCCCGCGACCGGGCCCGTTCTCGCATTTGTCCCCGACCTCGTTGCCGTTCGGATCCATCCAACCGTCCCCGAGCGGATCGGTGATCGCCTCGACGAGCTCGTGCGCGGTGACGTCGCCGGCGGCCTCCGCATCGGGGTTGCCCTGAGGATCGGCGCCCTGCGGGACCGTCGATTCGATCAGCGGATCGGGAATGTTGGCGTAGATCGTCGTGCCGTGGCCCAGGTCGAAGGCCGAGTGGTAGCCGCCGAACGAGTTCGAGCCGCAGGATCCTGGCGCGAGGCAGGTGTCGACGTCGGGCGGCAGGTAGACGATCCAGACATTGCCCAGCCCCCGCGCGCCCGGGTCGTGGGCCTGGATGACCCGATCCACCTCCTGCTCGAGTTCGAGGTCGGTCACGCACGTGGTCAACCCGGCGGGCGAGGCGCACTGGTGGCCACCGGCCGGGTAGGGGTTGGTGTCGTCGATCGAGTCGGCGGCGAGCGCATAACCCGCGCTGTAGGCGCCCGGACCGCCGCCGTCGCCGAACTGCGGAAGCACCGAGAAGACGTTCGAGGCGGAGCCGGAATCCCGGGCCGAGTCGGTCAGGAACTGCTGGAGCAGACGCTCATAGCCCAGGACCGACGGGCTCGGAGCGCCGCCGAATTGCTCGCCGTTCGGTGCCCAGAAGATCGTGTGGACGGTGACATTGCGCATCACCGCGCCACCGTGGTAGACGACCGGGATGTTCGTCCCGAGCGCGATCTCCTGGTGTCCGGCGGGGGGCACGATCCCGAGCGCATGACCGATGCGCGCCCGGAACGTTCGCGTCGCGGCGGGCACCGCGGCCGGCGCGGCCAGCACGCCGAGCGTCAGCAGCATCGCTATCCCATGCCCGCGCGACCTCACCCGGCGCCACCCTACCTCAAGGCGAGGGCGGGCTCGGCCACGCGCTAGCATCGCGCGCAGTTGAAAACCCAGGGGGGCTGGCGGGAAAGCCGGCTGAGATAGCGCCCTTCGCCTCGCGGCCCGGCGCTGACCCTTCGAACCTGTGGGGTAATGCCCGCGGAGGGAGCGATACGCCCGATGATCGAGGCTCCCGTGCAGGAGCCCCGCGACCTTGAGAGCCCGGCCGGTGTGCGGGTCCAGGCCGTGAAGCGCACGTTCAGGACAAAGCACGGCGATGTCCGGGCGCTCGACGCCATGTCGCTGCGCGCCGCGCCCGGCGAGACGGTGGCCGTCGTCGGGCCGAGCGGCTGCGGCAAGACGACGCTGCTCGAGTTGATCTGCGGCCTGCAGGCACCCGACGACGGGCTCGTGGCGAGCGACCCGGCCGCGCTGATGCCCCAGCGCGACCTGCTGCTGCCCTGGGCGAGCGCGATCGACAACGCCGCGCTCGCGCTGCGCGCCCGGGGGATGCCGCGCGAGCAGGCCCGCCAGCTCGCCCGGCCCTGGCTCGAGCGCTTCGGGCTCGGCGATTTCGCCAAGAGCCGGCCGGCTGCGCTCTCCGGTGGCATGCGCCAGCGGGTCTCGTTCCTGCGCACGCTGCTGGCCGGCAAGCCCGTGCTGGCGCTGGACGAGCCGTTCGCCTCGCTCGATGCCATCACGCGAGCCGAGATGCAGGGCTGGCTGGCCCATGTGCTCGAGAGCGAGCCGCGCACGGTCGTGCTGGTCACCCACGACGTCGAGGAGGCCGTCCTGCTCGCCGACCGCGTCGTCGTGATGTCACCGCGCCCCGGCCGCGTCGTGGCCGAGCTAGAGGTGGGCGTGCCGCGTCCCCGGCGGCGCACCGACAGCGCCGTGCTCGCGCTGCGCGAGGAGGCATTGCAGGCGCTCGGGGTGACGGAGTGAGACGCGTGGGCAGCCTCTGGCGCGTCCTGGCCGTCCTCCTTCTGCTGCTTGGCGTCTGGGAGCTGTACGTCGACCTCGGCGGCGCCGATCCGCTTATCCTGCCGGCGCCCCACTCCATCGCCAGCGCCCTGTTCACCGACCGATCGCTGCTCTGGAGCAACTTCCTCGTCACCGCCGAGGAGGTGCTCCTCGGCGTCCTGCTGGCCGCCATGGTGGGCCTCACGCTGGCTTTTGCGCTGCATTTCTCGCGCACGCTGCGCGCCGCGGTCTACCCGCTGCTCGTGGCCTCGCAGACCGTCCCGGTCCCGATGCTCGCACCCGTGCTGCTGCTCTGGCTGGGATTCGGCATCTTGCCCAAGCTGGTCGTGATCGCGCTCGTCTCGTTCTTCTCGATCGTCGTGACGACGCTCGACGGGCTCGCGGCCATCGATCCCGAACTGCTCAAGCTGATGCAGACCTTTGATGCCCCGCGCACACGCACGTTTCGCCACGTCGAGTTCCCGGCGGCGCTGCCCAGCGTCTTCACCGGGGCGCGGATCGCCGTGGCCGTGGCCGTGATCGGCGCCGTCTTCGCCGAGCTCTCGGGCGCCGACGCCGGGCTCGGATATCTGTTCCAGCAGGCCAACGGGCAACTCCTGATCCCGCGTGCCTACGCTGCCGTGGTGATCCTGTCCTTCTTCGCGATCGCGCTGTTCGCGCTGCTGACCCTGGCCGAGCGGCTCGCGCTGCCGTGGGCCCACGAACCCAGAGGAGACCAACTCGCATGAAACGCAGCATGTCCTGGATCATCGCGGTGGCGGCGCTGGCGCTCGGGCTCTCGGCCTGCGGCGAGAAGAAGGACCCGCTCACCCCGAAGAGCAACCAGTCGCTCGCGCTGATGCTCGACTACTTCCCCAACGCCGACCACGTCGGGATCTATCAGGCCGCCTCCTCCGGCCAGTTCACCCGCGCCGGCCTCGAAGTCCACATCCAAACCCCCTCGGACCCATCGCTGCCGCTCAAGCTGCTGGCCGCCGGCAGGGTCGACGTCGCCATCTCCTACGAACCCGAGGTGATGCTGGCCCGTGACCGCGGCGAGCCGCTGGTCTCGATCGCCGCCCTCGTCCAGCGGCCGCTGACCTCGATCATCTCGATCGGCAAGAAGGGGGTCACCTCCCCCGCGCAGCTGCGCGGCAAGCGCGTAGGCGACGCCGGCATCGCCTACCAGCACGCCTACCTGACGACGATCCTCAGCCGCGCGGGTGTGCCGCCCTCGTCGGTCCGGGAGACCAACCTCGGTTTCAACCTCGTGCCCGGCCTGCTCTCCCACCACGTGGACGCGGTGCTCGGTGCCTACTGGAACTACGAGGCGATCCAGCTGGCCCAGCTCCACAAGCACCCGAACGTCGTGCGCGTCGACCAGGTGGGTGTCCCGACCTACGACGAGCTCGTGTTCGTGGTCACCCGCAAGACGCTCTCGACCAAGACCGACCAGCTGCGGCGCTTCGTGCAGGCCGTGGCGCGCGGCTACGAGGCCGCCCGTCGCGACCCGGCGACCGCGGTCAACGCCCTGCTCCAGGCTGCTCCCGGGCTCGATCGGAAGCTCCAGCTGGCCAGCACCCGGGCGACGCTCTCGGCCTTCTTCCCCAGCGAGCCCGGCAAGCCGTGGGGCTGGCAGAACGCGAGTACGTGGAACGCCTACGGCCAGTGGATGCTCAGCAACCACCTGATCTCGAACCCGGCGGCGGTGGCCGACGCCTCGACCGACGAGCTACTGGCCGGCCAGGGCCTGTGAGGCGCGGCCGCGCCCGGCCAGGGCGGGGCAGGCCGGCCACCCCCGGCCAGGGCCTGTGAGGCGCGGCCACCCCCGGCCAGGGCTGGGGCGCCGTCGCGCGGGGTCAGCGCCGCGGGCGTGCGCGCCCGCGGCGTGCGCGCCCGCGGCGCATGCCGAGCCAGAGCCAGACCGGGTAGGTCGCGAAGATCGCCGCGGACACCGCGTGGGTGCGCGTCCCGGCCCGGCGCCAGTCGAGCTTCAGCACGCCGGAGTTGAGCATCCAGTCCCGGCCCGACTCGGCCCGGCAGGCGCGCCAGACCGGCTCGGTCCAGCCATGGTCGAGGTAGAGCGACACGCTCACACCCCAGAAGATGGCCATCGTCGCCGCCGCCACGCCGGCGTCGCGTCGCGCGCTCGGCGAGTCGGACGTGAGCTCGGCGTAGACGCGGCCGTTGACGTACAGCAGAGCTGGATCGATCAGGAAGGACACGGTTTCTCCAGTAGCCGGAAGGCCAGTCGGGTGGCGAGCGCCATGATGGTCAGCTGAGGGTTGACCCCGAGGGCGCTCGGGACGGCCGCGCCGTCCGCCACGTGGACGCCGCGCACTCCGTGCACGGCCAGGTCGCCATCGAGCACGCCGTGGCTCGGCCGCGCATCGGCGCGCGCCGTCCCCAGCGGGTGAAAGGCCATCAGCTTGAGGTCGCGGGCCCGCGCGCGCCGCGGCGTGACGCCGGGCGGCAGCGGAAGATAGACCTCGCGCGCGCCGGCGGCGCGCAGCAGCCGCTCGAGCCGGATCAGCCCGGTCCGAAAGCGCTCGAGGTCCTCGCGGCCGAGGTCGTAGCGGATCACCGGCCGGCCGGCGAGCGAGCGGATGTGGCCCCGCGAGCTGTCGCTGACCATCAGCCCGAGCTGGGCCAGGTGGCGGTAGGCCGACATGGCCCGCGCGTGGCCTTCTCCACTCAACGGCAGCGACATGGCCACGTAGGCCGGCGGCCCGGCGATGCCCTCGAAGAGGATCCCCTCGCGCGCGAATTCGTCGACATAGAAGCTCTGCGGCACGCCGCGCGCCATGTCGACCACCTCGTCCATCAGCCCGAAGGCTCCGGTCGCCGGATGGAGCGACAGGTTTCGCGCGAGCTGGCCCGAGCTCGCCCCGAGTCCGCTCGCGGCCAGCAGCAGCGGTGTGTGGATGGCGCCCGCGGCGACGACGATCACCGCAGCGCGCACGCGTCAGCCGCGCGCCGTCGGCGCTGAGCGCCTCGACTCCGCCAGGCCCGGCCGCTGCGGACCAGGACCCGCCGCGCGCGGCCGCGCAGCACGCGCGCGCCCGCGGCCCGCGCCCGCGGCATGTACGTGATGCCGGTGTGCTGCTTGGCCGACGTCGGACAGCCGAAGGCGCACACCCCAGAACCCACGCAGCCGCGCGCGTTGCGCCGCAGATAGCCATGCGACCAGCCGAGCCGCTCGGCCCCGCGGCGGGCGACCTCGGCGTTGGCACCGGCCAGCTCAGACGTAACCTCGCTGACCGAGATGGCCCTCTCGACGCGCTCGAAGCAGGGGCGCAGCGAGGCCTCGTCGACGTCGAGGCCGAACTCACGGGACCAGCGTTCGAGCACGTGCGGCGGGGTGCGAAAACACGTGCCCGAGTTCACGAGCGTCGTGCCCCCGATGCCCCGGCCCGAGGGGCAGGGGGATGGGCGGATTGCCCACCGTGACGGTCTGGCCACCCTCGCGATATAGGCGCGCGAGCATCTCCGGCGGTCTCGCGCTGAAGCGATCCGCGTCATGCTCGGGGCCCTCCTCGAGCACGATCACGCGCGCGCCGCCCTCGGCCAGCTCGGCCGCGGCCACGGCACCGCCGGCCCCGGCGCCGATCACGCAGACATCGGCACTCAGAACTCGCGCCCTCACGGCCGCCCCTCGGCGCGTCGGAGCTCGAGGCCCCGACGCGCCACCGCCCGCGCATCGAAGCCGAGTGCCCGCGCCGCCCCGGGATCGTCGTAGCGGGCCATGGCCAGCAGGCTGAACGCCGCCTGGTGAAGCGGGGGGACGCGGGCCAGGAGCGACGCGCCGCGCGGGCGCCGAGCGAGGTTCAGCAGCGCACCGAGCGCGGCCCGCTCGGGCCACCTCCCGGCCGCCACCAACCCCGCGAGCGGGTCGCTCATGCGCCGCACATCATGCGCTTCTCCTGGGCGAGAGCCAGGGCCTTGATCGCGCGGGCCGCCCCGTCGGCGTCAGCGGCGCTGATCGCCTCAGCCGCCCGCTTGTAGTGCCGGACAAGCTTCTCACGGTCGGCCACCACGGCCACGAAGCCGGCCGCCTGCGGAAGGTACACCTCGCGCACGGAGTTCATGATCAGCTGAAAGACGAGGTTGCCGGCCGCCTCGACCACGACAGCCATGAATGCCCAGTCCGCAAGCAGCGCGGCCGCCTCGTCGCCGGCCAGCGCGAAGCCTCCAGCGAGCTCGGCCAGCTGAGCCGCCTGCTCGTCGGTGCGCCGCGTCGCGGCCAGCCGGGCCGCCTCGGTCAGGAGCAGGCGCCTGGCCTCGAACAACGCGCCCACGACGGCCTCATCAGCGGCCCCTCCCCCGCCTCCCAGCACGGCCAGCGCCTCCAGCCCGCCCGACTGGCGCCAGTCGAGCACGCGGGTCGCGTCGCCGTGGCGAATCTCGACCAGGCGCAGCTGCTCAAGCCGACCCAGCGCCTCGCGCACCGCGGCCAGGTTGACCCCCATCTCGGCCGCCAGCGTGCGCTGCGTCGGCAACCGCTCACCGGGCGCATACCGCCCCGACGAGATCGCCTCCCGGAGCTCCGCGAACACCAGATCCGGCAGCGATGCTCTCGGGACCGGGCGAGCCATTGTTCGAGTGTACCGGTGTTCAGAACACTTTGATGGGGCGCGGCCCGGGCGGGCGGCGGGGACGTTCGGCTGGCGCCGGCGGGGCTCGCCTGGGCGTTCGGCGGGCGGCGGGTCGGGGTGGCGGGGCTGGGGTGGCGGGGCTGGGGTGGCGGGCTGGGGTGGCGGGGTGGCGGGCTGGGGTGGCGGGCTGGGGTCGGCGGGCTGGGGCCGGCGACCTGGGGTCGGCGACCTCGCTTACCAGCCGCCCCGGGTGGCCGGCGACCCCCCCACACCGTTCCCCGAACGACCCGCGCCTCCGGACCGGGTAGCGAAAGCCGTCCCTGACGCGGTTAGCGTGACCCAACCGGCCGCGGGCGCGACGACAGGTAACGATTTGGGCCCTGAAATCCGGTGTGACAGGACAGGGGCGCCGACTGCCGGCATTTGCGAGCGAGCCCGGGCCACCCACGAGCTCATGTCCCTACCCCCAGCCGCCTCAACCGCCAGCCCCGCCACGCGCCGCCGAGCGCCAACCCCCTGCGCACGCCCCCAGCCCGGCGCACGCCGCAGCGACCAAACGCGCCCCGGGGCCCCTACGAGAGGAAGAAGGCGATCAGGCCGAAGATGAACGCGTAGAACACGATCGCCTCGGTCAACGCGAAACCAAGCCACTGAATCGAAGTGATCTCATCCCGCATCTCCGGCTGACGCGTAACCGACTCAATCACCTTCCCAAAGATAAAACCCACACCAATACCCGGACCAATCGTCCCCAACCCAGCACCCACACCCAAAAGCAATCGCCTTACCCGCCTTACGCGCAATCGCCTCGTTATCCGTCACAGTCGACGCCAGCTGGGTGATCAGGGACACACATCCATGGTGCGACTCCTTTCGTGCGCTCGGCGGCTGTTGCCGCGCGCCCAACTCGGAGGGTAGTGTTTGCGTACAGCGTGTACGGATCTTCAGACGCCTCCCCACCGGACGCCGCCGCCGGTCCCCGCGCGCAGACGCCGGCTCGGAGAGCGGCCGGCTCCGGAGACAGGCGTGCACCGACGCCCCCCAGCGCTGGCCCCACCCCCACGCCACCCGCCGATCAGAGCCCCACCCCCACGCCAACGCCACCCGCGGACCAGAGCCCCACCCCCACGCCACCCCCCGACCCCGGCTCGCCGCCGCGCACCAAGGCCGCCCAGCGCGAGGCGACGACCGGGGCGCTGATCGCCGCGGGGCGGGAGCTGTTCGCCGAGCGCGGCTATGCGGCTGTGGGGACCGAGGAGATCGTGCAGCGCGCCGGCGTCACTCGTGGGGCCCTCTACCACCATTTCCGCGGCGGCAAGGAGGATCTCTTCCGCGCCGTGCTCGTCCAGATCAGCGCTGAGACCGCCCGCCTCGTGGCCGCGGAGGCGGTGGCCAGAAGCGACCCCTGGGAATCCCTGACGGCGGGCATCGATGCGTTCCTCGACGCCTGCGCCCAGCCCGAGGTGCAGCGGATCGTGCTCGTCGACGGCCCCTCTGTCCTGGGCTGGGATGTGTGGCGCGCGATCGACAGCGAGAACGTCCTCGGGCTGGTCGAGGCCGCGTTGCAGCGGGCGATCGACGCGGGGCGGGTCATCCCCCAGCCCCCGAAGGCGCTCGCCCAGGTGCTGCTGGGCGCGCTCAACGAGGCGGCGATGGTGGTGGCCGAGGCCGACGATCCCGCCACGGCCCGAGCGGAGATGGGCGTGACCGTGAGCCGGCTGCTCGAGGGCCTGCGGGGACCGGTCCTCTAGACCTGATGCCCGCCGATTCGCCCGCCGAGCGCGGACTCGATCCCGGTCGCGAGCCGCTCGAACCGGGAGGCCCCACGCCGATGCTGGGATGGCTGCGCGGACGCAGCCAGCGCCGGGGGCTGCGCGTTCCGATCTGGCCGCGGGCGGCGATTGCGATCGTGATCACGATCGGGCTCGGGATCTGGGGCTTCAGGGAGCTGGCGCTTCGGCCCAGTCTCAGCCCGCTGGAGAGCGTCTATCGCGCGATCAAGCTCTACACGCTGGACCTCGGCCCGGCGGCCAACGGCGGTGGGGCGCCGCAGCCGAACTGGCAGCTTTGGGTGGCCCTGATCCTCGCCGCGCTGCTCGTGCTGCGCGCGCTGGTGGCCCTGGGGCGCGCCCGGCTGCGGGGGATCGCCATGCGACGCGTGCTGAACGGGCACGTGATCGTCTGCGGCGGCGGCGTGCACGGGACGGCGCTGGTCACCGCGCTGGCCGGCGGCCGCGGGGCGGGCGCACCCCGCGAGGAGGAGCACGACGTGGTGCTGGTCGACCTCGACCCGACCTCACCCGGCATGCAGGCCTCCCCCGCGGAGTGGGAGTGGCGCCTCGTGGGCGACGCCGTGGCCGAGCAGACCCTGCTCGACGCCGGGGTCAAACGGGCGCACACGATCGTCGCGGTGACCGGCAACGACTTCGTCAACTGCCAGATCGTCAGCGCCGTACGGGCGCTGGGCAAGAGGGGCCGGCTGCGGGATCGCGCGCACGTGCTCGTGCAGGTCGAGGATCCCGGTCTGGCCCGTTTCCTGGAGGAGGAGACCGAGCTCTCGCGCGCCGCAGCGACGACCCCGGTGCCGGTCGTGAGCCCGTTCAGCGCCAACGCGATCGCTGCCGAGTCGCTGATTCGCGAGTCCGGGGTCAGGCTCGAGTCAGGCGAGCGTGAGGAGTTGCTGCGCATGCGAAGCGGCGCCGCGCCGAGCCTCCTGCTCGTCGGCGACCATCCGCTGATCGACGCCATCGTGCTCGACCTGCTGCGCCGCTGGCGAGTGCGGATACTGCGCGAATTCGAGCAGCGCTCGGCGTCGCATCGTCCACCACTGCGCGTGAGCCTGTTCGGCCCCGAGGCCGTCGCCCGCGCGCGGCGCCTGCGCCGGCGCTGGCAACCCGAGCCGCACGTGCTCGCCCTCGAGGCGATGGACAGCCAGCCCAGCGGAGATGGAGCCGGCGAGATCGAGACCTGGCAGCGCAAGACCCACGACTGGCTGCGCCAGAGCCACCGCGCCGACCACGCGATCGTCGCCTGCCTCGACGAGCTCGACGGCGTCAAGCGCACACTCGAGCTCAGCCGCGTGCTCGGCGACCGCGTGCTCATCACGCGCGTCAGCGCCCAGTCCGAGAGCGTGCTCGACGAGCACATCGAGGACCGCCTGCAGTACACCGAGGTCAAGTCGCTCGCCCAGCTGGCCTGCAAGCCAGAGGAGATGGCTCGACTCGGCGGCCAGCGGCGCCTTGGCGACGCGCTGGCTTCGCCTCACGCCGATCCCAGCCGGGCACGCGCACTTAGCGCGCAGCTGTTCACCCGGTCCGAGCTCGAGATCCACTCCGACTCGACGTGGCGCGTGCGTCCGAGCGAGATCGCACTGCTCGAGGCGCTGCTCGACCCGGTTCCCGTCAGCGCGCTGCTGCGCGCCGGCCTGACCGTCAACCTGAACGCGCCCACGAACCTGCGCCGAGCCGCGCGGACGCTCTCGGAGGCCCGGGCGCAGATCGACGCCTTCAGCGCCTGGTGTGAATACGCCCGCGCGCTGGACGACGACGACCTCCCGGAGCTCCAGGCAGAGCTGGACTCCCTCGCCGGATCCGAGCCCGACGGCCCCGACCTCGCGCCCGCACTGCTGCGCCTGCGGGCCTTCACGCTCGGTGACCGCGATGCACTGCCGGCGTCGGCGTCGCCGGACGTCCTGCGCGACGTCCGACGTGTGGCGATCTTCGCCGGCGGAGCCGCGTCGATGTCGGAGACCAGCCGGGGAGCGCTCGGGCCGTTGCTGGAGCGAGCCCTGCTCGGCTACGACGGGGCGATCCTCTCCGGGGGAACGTCCGTGGGTCTGCCCGGAATCGTGGGCCGGGTGGCATCAGGGCTCGGCCTCCCGACGGTCGGCTATGTGCCTACCGGGCTGGGGGATCCACAGCTCTACCGCCGGCTGCGCGAGACCGCGGGCCGGGACTTCAGCATGCGTGAACCCCTGGCCATGTGGGAGGACGTTCTCGGCGCCGGGATCAAGGCGGAGAACGTGCGCGTGGTGGTCTGTCCCGGTGGCCCGATAACCACCGGCGAGATCCAGCTGGCCCGCGCGCTCGGCGCCTCGGTGGCCTGGATCGATCCGGCCGGCGAGTCCCACCGGCTGCTCGATGAGATCCTCCCCTTTGGCGCCGACGGCGTGCTCGAACCGCCGGTCGACGCCATGACGATCCGCGCCTTCCTGATGTGGTCCGAGCTCGCGCCCCAGCTGCGCGACCCACTCGCCGCGGCACTGCACACCGCCTACCGCCGTCGTCAGCGTAGTCGCAAGCCGGCCGACGACCCCGCGCTGGCGCCGTGGGACGATTTGATCGAGCCGCTGCGGGCCTCCAATCTTGCGCAGGCCGACGACATACCCAACAAGCTCGCGCTGGTCGGGCGACGGCTCGCGGAGCGAGGCGAGCGGCTCGTGCTCCGCGACGAGCAGATCGAGGTGCTGGCCGAGCTCGAGCACGGACGCTTCAACATCGAGCGTCTACGCGCCGGATGGGAACTCGGCGAGCGCCGCCTGGATCGCAGCGCGACGCCCTACCTGAAGCCCTGGGCCGAGCTCAGCGAGGAGGCCAAGGACTACGACCGCGAGGCGATCATGAACATCGACCCGGCGCTGCGCGAGCTGGGCTGGGGCGTCGTGACGCCCTAGGCGCGCGCTATAACCTCGCCGCGTGAACCACGGTCACCGACGCGCCGTCGCCGACGCGGATGCCCTTGCGGGTTCAGTGGAGCGGGCGGCGCGCCGGGCGCGCTCGCACTGGCGCCGCGACGTACGCCGTCGCTGGCACGACGTCAGACCGGCGGTGCTGCTCGCGCTGGGCATCTCGGTGCTGGTGCTGGGCACGATCGGCTTTGAGCAGTACACCCCGGTCCAGTACAGCTTTCTCGACTCGCTCTATCGCGCCATCACCCTGTTCGCCTTCGGCGGGGCCGTGGCTCCTCCGGTTCCGCCCACGCTTCAGATCGCCCGCATCATCGCCCCCGTGCTGACCGGCTACGCCGCGATCGGCACGATCCTCGTGCTCACCCGCGAGCAGGCTCGGGTGTTGGGGATCAGGCTGTTCGTGCGCCACCACGTGATCATCGCCGGCCTGGGTGCCAGCGGCTCGCGACTGGCCCTCTCGCTGGTCGACCATGAGCCCGTTGTCGCGATCGAGTCTGATTCGGGCAACGAGCACCTGTCGACGGCCCGTGTCCGGGGTGTGCGGGCGTTGGTCGGCGAAGCCGCCGACGAGCTCCAGCTGCGGCGGGCGGGCATCGAGCACGCGCGCGCGCTCGTGATCTCGTGCGGCCACGACGGGACGAACGTCGACGTCGCCGCTGCCGCGGCGGCCCAGGTTCATCGCCGGCGCAATCCGCTGACGATCTTCGTTCACCTGGGCGACCTCGAGCTGTGGCGCTCGCTGGCCGTGGAGGGCGCCACGCTCGGCCCCACGGGCCGCGGCCTGCGGCTCGAGTACTTCAACGCGATGGCCACCGGAGCGCAGCTCCTGCTCGAGCGCGATCCCCCCTTCGACGCGGCGCCGCGTGACGGCGGCAGCGCCCTGATGCCGCACGTGCTGATCGTCGGGCTGCAAGGGGTCGGCGAGCAGCTCGTGCTGCAGATCGCCCGGTTGTGGGGCAACCAGACCCGATCCCCGGGCGACCGGCTCAGGATCACACTCGCCGGACCGGCAGCCGGGGGCGATCTGGAGCTGCTGCGCGAGCGCTACCCCTCGCTCGATGCGTACTGCGAGCTGAACGCCCGTCCCGGCGCGCTCGAGTCAGCGTCCTTCCAGGAGGGCGCGGCGATGCTCGGCGAAGACGGGCGCTGTGACGTGACCAAGGCCTACGTCTGCCTGGCCGAGGAGGGCGATGCGCTGATCGCAGCACTCGCGCTCCACGCACACCCCGATTCCGCCTCTGTGCCGGTCACCGTTGCCCTGCCCGACGAGGACGCGGGCATCGGGATCATGCTCAAGTCCGAGCACGGGCGCTTTGCCCACATCAGGCCCTTCGGCGTGCTCAGCCGGGCGACGTCGGCGCAGCTCCTGCTGCGCGGATCGAACGAGCTGTTCGCCAGAGCGCAGCACGCCCAGTGGCTTCGGGCGCAGCAGGCCAAGGGGATCACCGTCAAGGACAAGCCGGCGATGCGCCCGTGGGAAGAGCTCGACGAGAGCGAGCGCGAGGTCAACCGCAGCTTTGCCGACGACATCCAGCACAAGCTCGACCTGGCCAATTGCATGCTGGTGCCGATGCCCCTGCGGGACCTCGAGGCCTCCCGCTTCGCCTTCATGCCTGAGGAACTCGAGCTGCTGGCCCAGGAGGAGCACGCGCGCTGGGTCGACGACAAGCTGGCCAACGGCTGGCGCTATGGGGCCAAACGCGACGACAGCCGGAAGCTCCACGACCAGATCAAACCGTGGCACGAACTCGACCCGGAGAACCAGCAATGGGACCGAGATGCCGTGCTCGAGCTACCGCAGACCCTCGAGCTGGCCGGGTTCAGGATCCAGCGATACGACCTCGGCGGGGCCGGCCGATGAAGGCGCGGTCGGTGCTCGGGCTGCTGCTCGTCCTCGGCCTGGCCGGCTGCGGGGGCGGCAGCCGCCAACATGTCCACCCGATCGTCGCCGCCCGGCCGCTGCGCCCGTACTCGAGCGACCGCTCGGCGCTGACGGTCGGGATGGTGCGGCGCGGGGCGATCTTGCGGGCGCATGCGGCCGGCGCGATCCTGGCCAGCAACGGCTTCGACCCGGCTCGCGACGGGTTCTCGTTCGAGAACTACGGCTTCATCGCCGGCCCCGAGCTCGATCAGCACGCCATGCGCGAGCTCTTCGGCGACATCGTGTGTGCCGACGCGCCAACGGACGCCTGCGCCCTGACCCCCGCCGCGCAGCAGTGGGCTGAGCAGGTGAGCGAGCAGATGGCCGCCGGTCACTGCCTGGGCTTCTCGGTCACCGCACTGCGCTTCTTCAAGCACCTGCTCAGTCAAAGCGAGTTCGGCGGCACGACGACCTTCTCACTGTCCTTTGCGCCGGCTTTGCAGAGCGAGATCGCCTACGGCTGGGCCGGACAGATGCTGCCGGACTTCCAGCACGCCGAGGTGACGCACACGCCCGGCGAGCTCGTGAAGTTCCTGGAGCGGGTGCTTCCGAACGGCGGCGCCTACACGCTCGGCATCTACCTGCCGAACGGCACCGGCGGTCATGCCATCACCCCGATCGCGGTCGAGGATCTCGGCGGCGGGCGTTACGGCATCGACGTCTACGACAACAACTTTCCCGGCGTGCGGCGAGCGATGCAGATCGACACGGTCGCCGACACCTGGACCTACCAGGGTGGACCCAACCCCAGCGACACGCGCGAGCTCTACGCGGGTCACGGCAGCGTCAACCCGGTCATCACCGAGCCCCTCTCGGTGAGCCTGCGCCGCCACGCGTGCCCGTTCTGCCGCGCGGCCACGCGCGCCGCGCGAGGATCCGGCACGGTCACGGTCAGCCTCGGGGGCAATCCCGTGCTGCACGGCCACCTCCTCATCACGACCGCCGACGGGCGGCAACTGGGCTACGAGCACGGGCGCCTCGTCGACCAGATCCCGGGAGCACACATCCTGCGCCCGCAACTCACGCAGGTCTGGAACGCCGGCGCCGAGCCGATCTATCAGCTGCCGGCGGGCGGCCCCGTCAAGGTCACCCTCGACGGACGGGGCGCGAGCGGCTCCGACCTCGCCTCGATTCAGCTCACCGGGCCCGGCTTCGGCACGACGGTCGGCAGTCTGCAGCCGCGTGCCGGCACCAGCGACGCGCTGACGGTGTCGCCCGGAGGGCGGCTGGTCAGCCTCCAGCAGGCGGGCTTGCCGAGCGTCACGGCCCCGACCATCCGGCTCGGGGTCGATCATGGCCAGGGCGGCAGTGAGCTGTTCGCCGCACCTCGACGGCTGCAGGGTGGCCGGTTGACGCTCGGACTCAACCAGGCTGCCGACCGGGTGAGCCTCTCCTCGGCCGGCCATACCGCGGGCGCCTCCGTCGCGCTCAGCGTCACGCAGGTGGGACCGGCGGGCAGTCACACCGCGACCAAGCCCGCCGTCGCGCTCGCCGAGGGCCGACGTACGGTGCTGACGCTCGGCCTCGGGCCGGTGCGCTAGCTGCCTCACAGCGCCGCCGGCGCGGGCTTCGTGCCCGGCGAGGGGTGGCACGCGGTGCGGTAGTTCTCCTGCTGCAGCAGCGGCGAGAACGGACCATCGGTCTCAAAGGGCACGAAGTGGTCCACACTGCGGATGATCCTCGTGCCCGCGAGTCCGAGGTGGCCCTTCCAGCAGCCCCAGGCCGTATGCGCGAGATCGACGAGCCGCGTCGCGGAATACGTGAAGCCGTAGGTCTGGTGGGGAACGCAGACGACGTAATCGTTGATGAACAGATAGGTCCGCGAGCGACGCTGGATGCCGCAATGGGCATAGCTGGAATGACTGCCGAGCGCTGCGTAGACATACGCGTGGTCGCCGTCCCACTGGACGTTCTTCGAATGCCATCGGTAGGCCTGACCCTCGTCGGCGTGCCGCGCCATCCACAGGTAGCGCGGCCGCAGAGTCTTGGGATCGAGCAGCACGGCGACGTGCTCCAGATCCCCCTGGTGGTAGTCGGTGTTGCCGAGCGTCGAGGTGATCGGATGCGAGAGCGCCTCGAGCGGAATCCTGATCAGGGGAAAGTAGTTGAGCGGGTAGTAGAACCAGTACTCGAGGCTGACCAGGCCGCGGGGGACTCCGGGATAGGCGAGCACCGGGGCGCGCGCCAGGTAGTAGAAGTACACCTGAGCGGACGAGAACGGGTCGATGCCGGCCGGCTTGCGCGTCCAGGCGCGAATCGCCGCCTCCGGCACGCCGAGCGCGAGCGCGGTGGTCACGAAGGTGTCGCGGACGCTGTCGAGCGCGGTCGGAAAGGCCAGGTAGTCCGACGGTGAGCTCCGGCCGCTCAGATCACTGGGCAGCGGGGGATGGAGGCGGCAGCGCCCATCCGAGTAGAGGCACGTGGTCCGCTTGCCCACGCGCATCCGGAGCGATGAGAGCACGGACACGGGCCAGAACCGATCCTCGGCGCTGACCACCACGTTCGGCTGATAGTGCAGCGCGAGCGCCGCCATCGCCGGACTGTCGGTTGCCTGGATGGGCAGCTCCCCGGTGATCAGATACGTCCGGTTGCCGCCGGCGGAGTGCGTGATCAGCTGAGCGGGCTTCAGCACGCGCGGCCCCCCGGAGAGCGGGTCGTACAGAGCGAAGGCGAGCCCCGCGACGGCAATGACGACGATCAGCCCCAATGCCGTCAAGATGTGTCGCAGAAAACGCAGGGGCACTTCCTTTCCGGGCTTGGATGTATAACACCGCGTCGCGCCCCGCCCGAGGACCGGGCGCTGCGCCACCGGGCATCAGGAGAAACGATTTGAGACGCGTAACCGCATCGTTCCCGCTCGCGGCCACGCTCGCTCTGATCGCCGGCTGCGGCGGGGGCTCGAGCGTCACCGGCACCACGGCGACCGTCACCGCGCCCATCCGGAGCGCGTCCAGCGGCGCGGCCAACGTCAGCCAGACGCTGCCCGGCTCCGGCGGGGGCACCCCGGCCACGCCGGCCCTGGCCAGGCGCCTGCGCATATCTCCACCCGGCGTGCGAGCGCACTTCAGCGGGCTCGAGAACCTCACCGTGGCCGAGAAGCTCGCCAAGGTCGCCGCTCACGCCGCGGGGCTGTGGGCGGCCGTCTTTCAGAACGCGAGCCTGTATCTGCCCCAGGCCAACGTGACCATCGTCGACCAGGACCCGGTCATTTGCGACGGCCAGACGGTGACCAGCGCCGATCCGCCCCGATACTGCCTCTCCAACGCCACGATCGTGCTGCCGCTTGGCTTCATGACCTCGCAGGTCGCGCCGCTCGGAGACGCCGCGCTGGCGCTCGTCGTGGCCGACCAGTACAGCTACCACGTCGAGGCCGCGCTTCATCTGCTCGGGTCCGGATCTCAGCTCTCGCCGCCCCAGAGCGAGAAGGCCGACGCCTGCCTCTCGGGGATCTACTTCACCGAGATCCTGGCCGAGGGCCGCCTCCAGGGCAGCGACGAGGCCGCGGTCAACAGGATCCTCGCCGCCAAGGCGGACCCGGCCGGTGGCGTGAGCGCGGGCGACCTCACGGCGGCCTTCAACAGAGGCCTCACAGCCCACTACAGGCTCTCCGCCTGCATACCACCCGGCGGCACGACGACGCTCAACTCGGCTGTGGCCCTGACTCGCTCCGCGATCTCGGCGGGCCCGATCGGGCCGCCCCGGCGGGGCGCGGTCTCGGTCGGCGCCGTCCGGGCACACGTGGCCTCCGGCCCATCCGACCTCACGACCACGCCGGCCATCGCCACGAGCTGGATCCCCGAGCACGTCGGCCAGTGGGACTACAAGGTCCCCCCGGATCACAGCTACACGGCGACGGGCGTCACGCCGAGCGGGATCGACATCACGTCCACCGGCGGCGCCCATTTCGATGTCGGCATCGTGACCGGCAGTCCAACTGCGCTGAGCCTCGATCAGATCTCGAACCTCGAGTTCTCCAGCGGCTCTGAGGACACGCCGGGCACCCAGGCGCAGATCACCGCGGTCCAAGGCCCGTTCACGGGTCCGGCGGGCAGCCAGGACGAAGTGATCGCCTGGACCGGTACGCGCCAGGACGGCACCGCGGTGACCGGACTCGTCGAGATCGAGGACTTCGGCTACGGCTTCGTCTCCTATGTGCTCGGCGGCCCGAGCGGTTCCTGGGCCACTGACCTTCCGATCTTGCTGGCCGTCAAGGCCAACACCGTCTGGACGCCACCCGCCGCGGGCTGATGCACGAGTGTCCGACCTGCGGGGAGCAGACGCCCGCGGGCACGTTCTGCGTGCGCTGCGGCGCGCCCCTCGCGGCGGGGCTGCACGACGCCAGCTCGCGCCGGGAGTTCGCAGCCGCGCCGGGCGAGCGACGCAACGCACCGCGACTCGTCTCGACGCTCTTTCCGCAGCTACCGAGGCACTCGTCGCGTCGCTTCCGTGACGCCCTGCTGCTCGGCACGCTGCTCGTCATCGTGCTCGGAGCGCTGCGGCTCTTTCCGGTGGCGCTGATCAGCGCCGCGCTGCTGATGCCCGTGCTGACCTCGCTCTACTTCTATGACGTCGACATCTATGAGGGGGAGCCCGGGTGGGCGCTGGCCTGGACGCTCGGCTGGGGCGGGCTCACCGGAGCCGCGGTCGGGGTGCTCGCCAAGGCGATCGCCCCGGGTGGTGCGTCCATCATCGAGCGTGCGAGCACCGCCAACGTGCTCACCCTGGGGTTGCTCGTGCCGGCGGTGGGGGTGGCGCTGATGCTGGTCGGACCGCTCGTGCTGTTGCGCTACCGGCGTTTCAACGAGACGCTCGACGGGGCCACATTCGGCGCGGCCACGGCCTCCGCGTTCGCCGCCGCGCAGGCGGTCGTGGTGGGCGTCGGGGTGCTCGGCGGTGGGCTGCGCCCGGCCGGCGCCGCCGCGCCTTGGGTCGCGCGGCTACTGGCCATCGCCGTAGCGACGCCGGTGCTGGCCATGAGCGCGGTCGGCGCGGCCGCCGCCGCCCTGTGGCTCCGTTACCGTGCGTCGGCCAAGGACCGGGACGTGCTCGGACCCGCGGGCCGGCCCGCGGTGGCGATCGCGATCGCGGCCCTGCTCGTGATCGCCGGGGCGCTCGGCGAGACCTTCATGGCCCCGGGGCTGTGGCTGGCCTGGCTCGTGGTGCTCGATCTGCTTGCGCTCGTGCTGCTCCGTCGCGCGATCCACATCGGCCTGCTCGAGGAGGCCGACGAGATCGAGATCGGGCCCGATATCACCTGCGCAAACTGCGGCGCGAGGACGGCGTCGCACACGTTCTGCAGCAATTGCGGCATCGCTCTCAAGGCGCTGCCCAAGGCGCCGGGGGCCGCCGAGGGCACGGCCGCGCGCGGTGCGGCCGCGGGCCGGCTGAACGGGGCGCGGCGCGGCTCAAGGCGCCTCGCGCTCTTCGCCGCGGCCACGGCCGGCATCGCCAGCGCGGCCGTCGCCATCGCCGTACTCGCCGCCCCACCCGCCCCGCAGCCCCGCTGTCACCGCGGGCGCTTCTGCGGTGCCCCGCCGGTGCTCCCGCACGTGCTTACCCACGCCCTGGTCACGTTCCCCGGCTACACCGGCTGGCGGAGCAGCGCACTCGGCTTCGGCCTGCGCTTCAGCTCACGCGACTGGCAGATCTCCAGTCAGTCCGCGGGCACGCTCGTGCTGCAGGCGGGCGACGGCTTCAGCCTGCTCGAGCTGAGCGCGCTTCCAGCCGCGAGCGCGACGCCTGCCCGGGCGCTCGAGGCCAAGGTCAACTCGCTTGCCGCCCAGCTCCTGGGCATGGTTCGAGACCCCGATCCGAGTGACCAGCTGCTCGGAGCGAACGTCGGTCTGCGCCCTGGTCGCGGTGCCGTCTACCGGGGCACGGTGAACACGCCCCAGGGGCCCCGCGCCCCGGTTGCGGTCGCCATCATGGCCGCCACCAACGGCCGGATCACGGTCGTGGCCACGACGATCGCACCGGGCAACGACATCGGGCAGCGGGCCGCCGTCTACACCCGGGCCGACGACGTCATCAACTCCGTGCAGTGGAACGTCCGGTGAGCAGGCACGTCCAGGACTCCGCGCGGAGGCCGGGACGAGCCCGCGCCGGCAGCCGGCGCGCGGCGGCCGGGGCCGGGGCACTGCTGGGCGCACTTGTGATCACGCTGATCGGCGCAACGCTGTCGACTTACTCGGCAACCAGCGCGACGAGCACCGCGGCGGGCGCGCTGCGGCCGGCCGGGACGACGCCCGCGAGTGAGCGGGTCTCGTTCACGCTGCTGCTGCGGCTGCGTGACGGGACGGGTCTGGGTTCCGCCCTGGCGGCGCTCGAGAACCCGCGATCACCACGCTTCAGGCACTTCATCTCCGCGCGGACATTCGGCGTGCGCTTCGGCATCTCCGGCCGCGCGCTCGAGCGTCTCGAGCGTGGCCTCCACGCGCGCGGATTTCGAATCGTCACGGGCTACCCACAGCGGACCGCGCTCGTGGTGAGCGGCCGCGCGGGCGACGCGAGCAGGCTGTTCGGCGTGCGGCTGGAGAACTACGTGGACACGTCCCGGCGCACGACGCACGCACCGCTCGGCCGACCGTCGATTCCCGGCTGGCTGCGCGCCTCGGTCGGCGGCGTCACGGGACTCGACAGCCGGCCGCGGTGGCGGGCGCAGGACGTGCCGCTGGGCGGGCTCACCCCCCAGACAGCGCCGAGTGCCTATGACATCGAGCCGCTGTACAGGGCGGGCTTCTCGGGCCGCGGGCTGACGATCGCCATCATCTCGTTCTCCGCCTATGACCCTGCGGATCCGGCCGGCTTCGCCGCCAGATTCGGTCTCCCGGGCTCCGAACCGCGCGTGGTGCGGGTGGGCGACGGGACAAGCGACACCTCGGGGGCGATCGAGGCCAACCTCGACATCGACGTCGTCCGTTCGATTGCGCCCCGCGCCCAGGTCCTCTTCTACGAGGCGCCCAACACGAGCTCGGGTTACACCGACACGATCAACCGGATCGTCGCCGACCACCGGGCCGACATCATCTCGTCGAGCTGGGGACAGTGCGAGCTCGAGTACGGCAGCCAGGCCGGCGACAGCCAGGCGTTGGCCGCCGCCGATGCGGCCGGCATCTCGATGTTCGTCTCCAGTGGCGACCAGGGCGCCTACGACTGCCAGGCCGGCAACCTGCCCGACCACCGCCTAAGCGTGGACTGGCCTGCCTCGAGCGCGCGGGTCGTGGGCGTGGGCGGTACACGTCTCAATCTCGCGGCCAACGGAACGTATCTGAGCGAGGGCGCGTGGGAGGGCGCCCTCTCGGGAGCCGGCGGTGGCGGTGGCCTCAGCACCGGAGACCGCCGCCCGAGCTGGCAGTCCGCGCCCGGCGTCCTGAATCGCTACTCGAACGGGCGCCGACAGGTGCCCGACGTGTCGGCCGACGCGGACCCGGGGACGGGTTGGCTGACCTACTCGAGTCGCAGCTTCCGCGAGGTCGGCGGCACGAGCGCAGCGGCCCCGTTCTGGGCGGCAGCGATGCTCCTCGTCCGCCAGTACGCGGCCGCGCACGGAGCGGGCCGGCTCGGCTATCTCAATCCCGTGCTGTACGCGCTGGCCTCGTCGCGCCAGCGCTTCGCGCCGTTTCACGATGTGACGGTCGGCGGCAACCGCTACTACCAGGCAACCCGCGGGTGGGATCTCGCCACTGGCCTCGGCTCACCGGACGTCTACAACCTGGCGCGCGACATGGTGGCCTATCTGCGGCGCCATCCGGCGCGCTGAGCCGAGGCACTCAGCGCGCCCGGGTACGCCGGGCTAGAGCCCCGACGGACCCGCCGGTGTGGTGGACGACGGCGTGGTTGTGGAGGTGGTGGTCGTCGAGCTGCCGCCACCCGATGAACCCGGCGCGCATTGCCCCGGCGCGCCGTTGTTGTAGCCCGAGACGAACGCGCTGGCCAGCGACTGCTGGGTGACGTCGGGGGGCCCGATGCCGTCGACGCCCTGCAGCGTGTCGAGGATGCCGTTGAGCGCCTGCGTGTCGCCCTGCTCGAACAGGTTCCGCTGGCCGATCGTGCGCACCCAGACTCCGGTCAGGCACAGCGTCTGGGCGGCGTACTGGGCCTTGCTGATCTGCCCCTGCTCGAGCGCCTGGGTGAATCCGAGCACATCCTGTACGTGGAGGCTCCAGAACACGCCCACATCGAAGGCCAGCACCACATCGCCCTTGGGCGAGATGTTCTGCTGGATCCAGGGCAGCGTCCAGTAGAAGGTGGACTGGCACAGGAACCAGGGATCGGTCGGGGCGATCGTGGGCCTGTTGGTGCACGGAGTCTGCACCGGCGCAGAGGACACGAACGCCTCCGAGGCCTGCGGCCACTGGATGTTCGACTTGGCGAACACCTGGCCCCAGAACGAGTTCAGATCGCCGTCGAGGGTCGAGAGTTGCTGTTGGAGCGGCAGTGTCCTCAGACCGGAGATGCGCGGCGCGATGCCGCTGGCCTTGGGTACGGGCTTCAGTCGCGTGATGGCGACGGTCGTCGGCTTGACGGCGCCCGACGGCGACGGCACGCCTCGGATCAGGATGACGTGCGCGGCCGCCGCGTTCCTGGTGGTCGTCGTGCGCGACGCCGTCGACGTGGTGCTCGAACTGCTGCCGCACCCGCTCGCCAGAACCCCGAGCACGAGCGCAGTTACGGAAGTCAGCCCTATCCTGTGCATGGTCACCCCTTGAGTCCTTTGATTCCGACGCGGGGCAACGTACCCGACCCCGAGGTCCGAATCATTGGATTCGCGCTAAGACACCGCGACCGTCCGACTCTCGGCGGCGCCTACTCGCCCTCGCCGTGCGCCTCCCGGGAGAGCCAGTCCCAGCGCTCCCATGTGGCGACGCGCTGGGCGTATTCGTCACGGATCATGTCGAGCGGGCCGATGCCGAAGAAGACCCGTAGCGGCGGATCCTCTGCGTCGACGAGCTTCAGGATCGCCGGCCCGGTCGCCTCCGGGTCGCCGCGCCGCCGCCTCGTCCAGCCCTCGGCGCGAACCCGGCGAACCTCCTCGTAGGCGGGCAGATGATCGGCCTGCACCGACGATGGCCCCGACCAGTCGGTGGCGTATCCCGTCGGCTCGACGAGCGTCACGCGGATGCCGAAATCCCGGACCTCGATGGCCAGCGACTGGCTGAAGCCCTCGAGCGCCCACTTGGAGGCGTGGTAGAGGCCCAGCGTCGAGAACGCGTTCACGCCGCCGATCGAGGAGACCTGGACGATGTGACCCGAGCCCTGCTCGCGCAGGTAAGGCAGCGCAGCCTTGGTCACCCACAACGCGCCGAACACATTCGTCTCGATCTGTGCGCGCGCCTGTTCCTCGGTGACCTCCTCGATCGTGCCGAACAGGCCGTACCCGGCGTTGTTGACGATCACATCGAGCCGACCGAACCGATCGTGGGCGTGCTTGACCGCCGCGTCGACGGCCACCTTGTCGGTGACGTCGAGCGCCAGCGGCAGCAGGCTCTCGCCGTGGCGCTCGGCCAGATCCGACAGCCTGCCGATGTCGCGGGCGGTGGCCGCCACCTGGTCGCCGCGCTCGAGCGCCGCTCGGGCCCAGATGTGGCCGAAGCCCTTCGATGTGCCGGTGATGAACCAGACCTTCGCCATGCGTGGTGCTCCCCGCTGCCGTTGGATTGCCGTGGGGAGGATTACACGCGGGGGCCGATGCGCATCGCCGGCTCGGGGTCGGATCGCTCACCGGCGTCGAACACCGGGGGCCCGGGCGCGTGATCGATGAGCACCGCGGTGGCGCGCTCGGCGTTCTGGCGCCATTCCGCGTCGCGGCCCTCGCGGGTGGCGATCGGCTCGCTCGCGTCGCTGCGCAGCCACCGGCGGTAGTCGCCGAACCGCGCCGAGAGCAGGCCAAAGTTCTGCTGGAGCATCTGCATCAGCGTCACGTAGCGGGTGAACCGGTGCTGATCCCAGTCGAACTTCTCGAGGATCTCGCGCCCGGCGGCGCGCCCGCGGTCCATCAGCGCGTTCACCGTCGAGGGGTCGGCCTGGAGGTTGAGCCCGCCCTCGCCCGGCGCCATGCGGATCTGACAGACGCGGTCGCGGAAGCCCGGCAGCTCGGCCTGCAACTCGTCGCGCCAGTTGCGCGAGGCGTCCTCGATCTGGCGGAGAAAGGCACCAAGCGTCTTGGCGTTGGTCCAGTGCGGGGCGCGCAGGGCGTCCGGGCCGGTCGGCAACCACACCGCCGCCACGTCCTTCCCCTGCCCTCCGTCCGGGAAGGGGACCAGGTCCAGACCGAAGGTCGGATGGCCGGGCAGCCAGTCGTCGAAGAAGTGGATCGGGAAGTTGCTGGTGATCCCGCCGTCGGACATCAAGCACTCGACCGGACCCGCGAGGTCGGCCCGCGCGGAGTAGAGCTTGAGCGAGGAGAGCAGCAGCGGCACGCTGGCGCTCACGCGGGCGCCGATCACGACCGGGAGCTCGGCGCTGGGCAGGAACCACGCCCGCGTCCCCTCACGCTCGCCGGCGGGCACCCCGGCGGCATCGAGCACGTGCTCGACGACCGGGGCCGGAAAGAGAGCGCGCAGCTCGGCGGGCGCGAACAGGTACTGCTCATCCTCGAAAGGGATCCGCACCGGGCGGGCCCGGCCGAGATCGGTGGCCACCATCTGCAGGCCGACGCCCACCTCGGTCAGCATGGCGAAGGTCAGCGGACGGTCCAGGGGCAATCCGGCGGCCTGCTGAAGGCCTGTATAGATCCACTCCGTGAGTGCCACCGGGCCGTCCGCGCTCTGGCGCGTGCCCGGGCAGATGCCGAAGCCCTGGCCGGGCAGCGCGCGCCACGTGCCTCGCACCATCGATCCGAGCGGCGCGAGGACCGCCCACCCACCCAGCAGCATGAGGACCACCGCGCCGAGCACGAGCAGCGCCACGGCGATCCCGAAGGCGAGGTCCTGGAAGGCCAGCGCCAGTAGGGCGACGACGACGGTGGCGCCGACGCCGGCGAAGGCGGCGTGCAGCGGGCGATGACGGAACGCCGCGGTCACGAGGATGCGGAAGCGCCTGCGGCGCGAGCGGCCGGCCGCCACGAACGAGAGGGCCAGCGTCAGCAGCGAGCGCCCCACCGGAGCGGGCTGGAAGAGGTCCTTGACGAACCCGGGCTGCGCCAGCTGCTCGATGATCTCCTCTACCCCGCCGAGCTCCAGCCGCCCGGACCGCTGACGGCCGAACTCGGCCGCCGCGGCGAGCGCGGCGGCGACCGCGCCAGCGGAGGTGCCACCCACGTTGGCGAATCTGTAACGCTTGGAGAGCTCGAGCACCGCCCCGGGGTAGACGACGCCGCTCGCGGCGCCACCCTTCATGACCAGATCGCACGGCGGCAGATCGCGGGGGTGCACGCGCGGATTATCTCCGTCTCAGGCCGCGAGCCGCAGCGCTGCGCCGCTGGATGCCGACCGCAGGGCGTAGGCGCCCGCCAGTCCCGACCACGGCGCATAAGGCGCGAAGAACGCGCCCACCTCCTCTTCGGTGGCTCGCGCACCGGGCCGGCCCGTGGTCAGCCGCCCGACCAGCTTCATGTAGGCCAGGTCGCCTGCCGGGAGCTGATCGAGCCGCCCCTGCCCACACAGGGCCAGCGTCTGGAGGGTCCAGCTGCCGATACCCCGGATCGACCGCAGGCGGCGCCAGCCCCGTTCGTGAGCCGGATCGTGGAGGTCGACGCGCCCGCTGGCGACCTCACGCGCGGCCCGCACGAGCGCCAGGGCGCGCCCGGCGGACAGGTCGAGCGAGGCCAGCAGGGCCGGTGCCTGGGCGGCCAGCACGGTGGCCGAGGGCGAGTCGCGGTACTCGCTCCACGGGCACCGCCGTCCGAGCCGGGCCACGAGCCGGCGCTGGATCGCGGCCGCTCGCTCGTACTCGATGAGCTGCTCGCACAGCGCCCAGGCCAGCACCTCGAACGGGTCTGGGCGTCCGGCGACCCGTAGGCCCGGGTCGCTGCGCACGGCCCGTCCGATCAGCGGATCGAAGCGGAAGCGCTCGTGGAACTCACGCAGGTCCTGATCGATGCCGAGCGCGGCGCGCATGCGCTCGATCCCGGCTTCGGCGACGTCGTGAGCGCTCGTCTGGGCGCCGAACAGGACGCGGTCGGGGGCCACCTGGGCGACTCGCACGAACACCGGCTGCTCACCCACGTGCAGCAGGCGGTGGAGCACTCCACCCCGCACCTTGGCCAGCCCGTCGAGGCCGCCGTGCCGCGGCAGCCGGAAGGCCCAGCGCGGTCTCACCTCGAGCCGCAGCTCGAAGGGCGGGGCCGTGACCCCGGCGCCCCTCACTCCTCGGGCTTGGCGATCAGGTGGACGTCGACCAGGAACGTACGACTACCGACGATCGGCAGCATGTCCACGGCTCGGCGCGGGAGCGTTCGTTGCTGGCGGGCCTGCTTGCGGGTTCGATGACGCTTCATGACGGCCAGCGTGGCAGCGCCGGCGACGAAGCCCGTCGCGGCCACGGCCGCCGCCTGTACTGCCGGCAGGGCAGCGCTGTGGGCTCGCTCGACGATACGCACGTCGGCGAGCACGGGGACGCCGTCCACCGGCGACTCCTCGTCGAGGAGTTCGTCCTCGACGATCGCGTTCGGAACTTCGTCGGTCGGGTTGTCGCTCATCGGCACCGGTGCATGGTGACAGTGGTGGCGGTCAAGATCAAAGCAGCTTCTCGTATACGCGGTAGGTGCGAGTGATCTGGCCGCCCATCCCCTCCATGGCACGGTTCATCGATTTGTTGGACTCGAGGATCCAGCCCATCTCGCCGCCGGTCTGTGGAGTTCGCTCGGCGGCGTCGAAGTGCAGCTCGTAGAACTTGGCCGCGATCCCGGTGTGCTGCCACTCGCGCTTGACGCCCAGCGCGAAGACCCGCACGCGGTTGATCTTGCGCCGGTAGTAGAGCGCCTTGGCCCAGCCGAAGGGCAGCAGTCGCCCGCCGAGATGCTGGAGCACCTGGTTGTAGTCGGGCAGCGTGAGCGCCGCCCCAACCGTCTCGCCATCCTTCTCGGCCACGAACGCCCAGTTCTCGTCCAGGATCGGCTTGAGATCCTTGGCGTAGTGGCGGACCTCATCCTCGGTGAGCGGCACGAACCCCCAGTTGCGCTCCCAGGCGGCGTTGTAGACCTCGAGGAAGCGCCCGATCTCGGCCTCCATCTCCCGCTTGCGCATCGAGCGCACCGTGATCCCGTGCTTGGACTCGACCTCGGCGGCCACCTTCCAGATCGCCGGGTGCACGCGGTCGCGATTCTCGACCTCCAGATTCCACATATAGAGGTCCATCGCCTTCTGCAGCCCGGCGCCCTCGATCAGGCCGGGGTAGTAGCGGTGGTGCCAGTTGGTCAGAATCGTCGGCAGCCGGTCGTAGCCGTCGATCAGCACACCGCATTCGTCGTTGGTCGTGAAATCCATCGGGCCGACCATGCGGTCCCGCCCGCGCTCCCGCAACCAGCCCTCGGCCGTGTCGAGCAGCGCCTGGGCCGCCTCGGGGTCGTTCTCGCACTCGAAGAAGCCGAACATCCCCCAGTCGTGGCCCTGGAACTCGTTGAAGTTGCGGTCGATGTGAGCGGTGATCCGTCCCACCACCCGGCCATCGCGCCGGGCCAGGAAGTACTCCGCCTCAGCGTGCTTGAAGAACGGGCTGCGTGAGCGGTCGAAGAAGCGCTTGCGCTCGAACAGCAACGGGGGAACCCAGTTGGGCTCGTTACGATAGAGCCGCCACGGCAGCTTGATGAAGGTGTTGAGGTCGCCCTTCGTCGCGACCGGTCGCACGTCGAGCGCCATGCGAGGAACGCTACATGCCAACTTCAATCGACGTATTCGCCAAGGCCCGCGAGCACGAGCGGCTCGAGCAGCTCAGGGCGGCTCGGGAGCTCGACGCGCTGCCCTACTTCCGGATCCTCGAGGGGCCGACGCTGCCCGTGGTCGAGATGGAGGGCCGGCGGCGGATCATGCTCGGGTCCAACAACTATCTTGGTCTCACCGGCGATGCGCGGGTCAAGCAGGGCGCGCTCGACGCGCTGAACCGGTACGGCACGGGCCTCACGGGCTCGCGCTTCCTCAACGGAACGATCGATCTCCACGTCGAGCTCGAGCGCGAGCTCGCGGACTGGTTCGGGACCGAGGCGGCGATCGTCTTCACCACCGGGCATCAGGCCAATCTCGGAGCGCTGGGAACGATCCTTGGCCCGGCAGACACAGTGATCGCCGACTCCGGAGACCACGCGTCGATTCTCGACGGCTGCATTCTCTCGCGCGCCAAGCTGAGGGCGTTTCGCCACAACCGACTCGACCGGCTCGAGCACACGCTCGAGCGGGCGTCGAGCGACGGAGGCGGGCTGCTCGTGGTCGTCGACGGTGTGTTCTCGATGGAGGGCGACGTCGCGCCGCTGCCGCAGATCGCCGATCTCTGCTCGCGGTTCGGAGCCCGGCTGATGGTCGACGAGGCGCACGCGGTGGGCGTCCTCGGAGCGCGCGGCGCCGGGACCGCCGAGCTCCTCGGCGTCGAGGACCGTGTCGATCTGCGCATGGCCACGTTCTCGAAGTCACTGGCCTCGTGCGGCGGCGTGATCGCCGGTCCCGCGGACGTGATCGAGTTCCTGCGCATCCAGTCGCGACCGTTCATGTTCACCGCCTCCGCGGTCCCGGCGGCCGTCGGCGCCGCCCTGGCCGCAGTACGGATCTGCCGCTCCGCCGAGGGGCCACCGCTCTTCGCCCGCGTGCTCGAAAACGCCCGTTACCTCCACGATGGGCTCAGCGCGCTGGGCTTTCGGGTGGTGCCCCCGACACGTCTGGCCGATGGCACCGAGGTCGTCACACCAGTCGTGCCGGTGGTCGTGGGCGACGACTGGAAGGCGGTCTTCCTCTGGAAGGCCCTCTACGACGCCGGCGTGTATGTCAACGTGGCCATCCACCCTGCGGTGCCGCCGTCGGGCGCGCTCCTGCGGACCAGCGTGATGGCGACGCACGACCGAGCGATCCTCGATGAGGCCCTGGAGGCCTTCGCCCGTACGAAGCGGGGGTTCGAGCACGAACACGGGCCGCTCCCGGGCGCACACGGGCCGCTCCCGGGCGCCGTCGCCGAGTGACCGCCTCCAGTTGACGCGGGCAGCCGACGCTGGCGCGCGGCTCCCAGGACACCCGCGCAGGGGCCGTCCCACCTGTCGCCCTACCGGCTAATCCCCGGCCGCGAGCTTGTCCAAACCAGCACAAGCTTCTGCGGGTACAAAAAACGCGCTCCGAGCGCACGCTTCGACACTTGTTGCGTTGCTGTTACCCGCTCCGTGACGTACCTTCCCGTCGGTCGCACGGCGGTCGGACCAGACGGCGGAAGGTCACGAGAATCGGGGGTGACCACACGCCGGCGGGGCGACAGGAGGCGCATCAGTAGACAGACCCGGGACTTATCCCCGCGAGGGGTGAACGTCGCGTTGCCATATTGACCAAGGGCGTCCGCCGCTGGGCGGACTAGCAAGCCAGGGAGAGGGAGACCTATGAACCAAACCGTCACTATGCCCCCCGAGCCGCAACGGCTCCGCGCGCTGGAACGCGCGAACGAGGTCCGTCTCGCGCGCGCCGAGCTCAAGCGACGGATCGCGGAGGGGGAGGTGTCGGCTGCTGAAGTGATCCTGACGTCTCCGTGGGAAGCGAGGAGCTGGGCGGTGGGCGAACTCCTGCTCAGCCAGCGGCGCTGGGGCGGTACGCGCTGCCGGAAGTTCCTGTCGCGGCTCCAGATCTCAGAGACCAAGCAAATCGGCACGCTCACCGAGCGGCAAAGACACGCGCTCGCCGCTCAACTCGAGGCCGGCGCCACCCGCGAGCTGGAGCTCGTCCCGGCCTGAGGCACGCACGCCGGGATTCGTACGGGACCGGTTGGTGAGGCCGTCTCAAAACCCAGGTCGGTTGGGTTTTGAGGCGGCCTCAAGTGCTCTCGGAGGCTGGTCCCGCGAGCCGCGGCCAAGCGCTACAGATGTATCCCCACCGGCACGGGGCTGGCTCCGGCGAAGAAGAGGAACCAGATCGCGAACGCGGCCAGCGCGAAGCCAGCGCTGACGACCAGGACACCCTCGAGCACGAAGTGTCCCGGGTCGTCGCGTCCCTGGGCACGCCGGTTGGCGCGATAGACATTGCTCAGCCACACGAGCACCGACGCGACCAGCGCGATCGTGCCCACGACGCCGACGAGCATCGCCCCCAGGGCCGCGCCCAGCGAGGAGGTGGCACCCTGGATCTGCGACCCCACCCACAGCCAGAGCAGGGGGGTGCCGACCCACAGCACAAAGCTGCCGATCAGCATGATCAGCACGACGGTGGCCGCGCCGGTCCCTGTCCTCAAACGCTGGTGCATGGCCGGTTCAGCATAGCCCGCCGCTGTGTGTGCACCCGGCAGCGGTAAGGCGATTCAGGGCGCGGGTCGCGGTGGCCGGCCGCGACCCCCGGCTAACGGACAGCCGGATGAGAGCTTGACCTGCCACCAGCCCACCAGCATCCCGATGAGACCCAGCCGCGGCCTCACCTGCCAGACGCCGCAGCCCCATTCGCCCACGTCCCGGCGCGAGATGCGCTCGAAACGGTGCTTACCGGGGTCGAGGAGCATGCGCTCCAAGGCCACGCGATTGGCGGACTGAACCTCGGCGCGCTCGGCGATCGTCAGCCGCGCCGCACCGAGGCGCTCGACCAACTCGTCGCGGATTTGCTCGAGCTCGCCCAGATCGAGCAGCCGGGGCTCGCACTGTGATCCGCCCGGAAGCTCGAGGCCGCCCAGCTCATACGCCGTCACGAAGGCCTCCGACAGCTCTCGCTCGAGGCGGGCGATCTGTGCCCGCAGCGAGCGGCGCGCAGCCCGCTCGCCAGCCTGCCCGGGCGCTGCCGGGACCGTCCCGCTTCGGTGCTCGGTGAGCTCGGGTGCACGCACGCCGATCAAGCGCATCAGCTTACCACCGGATCGAAGATCGGAAAGCGGCCTCGTCAGACGGTCGCCAGCGCCTCCGCTGCCACCCAGAGCGCCTCCTCGACATGGATCGCGGGCACCCCCTCAACGCCGATCGTGAACAGCGCGGCGCGCGATGTCCGTGCCCCGACATCGTGCTCCGCGACCACATCGCCGAACAGCAGCGCGTGGACGCTCGCCGCGTCGGCCACGACAAGCCTGCCCGGGGGTATCTCATGTGCCGCCTTCTCGGATCCCAGCCGGTCACCAGGCGCAGCGATCCTGATGCCCAGCCCGCCCGCATCGACCGTGCGCGCATCGAGGGCCCACACTGGCACGCCGGTCTCGATCAGGGCCATCAGCAGGGCATCCGGCACGATGCCCCGCGAGCGGAAGCCGCCATGCATGAGGCGCTCGAGCGCGGCCCGCTCGGACGGAATCCGGTCGACATCCGGGTCGAGGCCGATCTGGCGGAAGAAGGCGCGATAGGCATGCGGTATGGGCTGCGACCGCAGCGCGACCACATTGGCTCCGCGATAGCGATTGGCGGCCTCGCCGAGGCGGCGAGTGAGCTCGCGCGGACTCCGGCGGGGCCGCACCTCGAGGGTCACCCAGTCCAGCCGCAGCCCGGGGAATTCGCCCCGTACGGCGGCGTCCAGGAATCCCCGGGCCGCGCGGAGCTCGGGCTCGCCTCCGCTCATCGCCCCACGAGCGTCTGCAGGCGCGCCGCGAGCGCCTCCGGGGTCAGCCAGCGATCGCCCACGAGGCGATCCTTGACGATGCCGCCCCGGGCGGCCAGCTCGACCAGCGGGCAGATCGCCACCCCATAGAGGTCGCCGACCGCCCCGTCGCGGTCGTAGGCCACCGGGATGGTCCAGTGGTGGGAGCGCACCAGGGTTGCCGTCTGGGCCTGGCTGGCACGCACGGCGACCGCAGCAAACCTCACGCTCGGGAAACGGCGCGACACCGCCTGCAGGACATCTACCTGTCGCTTGCAGTCCGACGACGCCGGAACGAAGAAGGCCAACGCCAGCGGCGCGTCGCGCACGAGCAGGCACGTATTGACCGCGCTCGCTCCGAAGCGCCCGAGCGAGCAGGGCTTGGAGAGGTTGGCGTCGCCGCGCAGGTTCGAGGTCGCGACCGGGGCGGCAAAGAAGTGCAGCCGCTGCCCCGGCGGCACGCCGGCGCTCCCGAGGCCGCGGGAGGCGAACTGGTAGACCGAGATCGCCACCACGAGCACCAACCCGAGGACGCCGATCGTCCACCGGTACCGGCGCGTGTCGATCACCGGCGCGGGCGCCGCGGACGGCTGCCGGCCGGCTACCTCAGCGGCCAGGTCGGGATCCAGCCGGTTGCCGAGGCCGGGTACACCGGTGGCTCGGTCATCGGGCTCCGGCGGCGGCTTGGGCGGGCTCTCGCTCACGCCACCCGGGCGCGCCGGCGCAGCCGGGGGCGTACGCCACCGAAGCGCAGGCGAACGCTCTGCCACGCCTGCGCGAACTGGCCGCGCTCGGCTAGCACCAGCACCGCGGGAAGCACGATCAAAACTCCGGCCAGAGACACGGTGAGGTCGATCAGCGTCACGAAGCCGAAGTCCCGAAGCATCGTGATGTTCGAGAAGACGAGCACGCCGAAGCCGGCGATCGCCGTGATGCCCGAGGCCAGGACGGCGGCACCGGTCGAGCCGTACGTACGCTGTAACGCAACGGGTATCTCGAAGCCCTCGGCGCGCTCCTGCCGGAAACGCTCGGCGAGAAGCACGCTGAACTCCGTCGAGATCGCGATCACCAGCGCCCCGAGGGTCGCTGACATCGGGTTCAGCGGGATGCCGATCAGGAACAGGATCAGCGCCGACCAACCGGTGGCCAGAGCGATCGGGATGAGCGGTACGAGCGCGCGCTCGGCCTGCCGGAACACGGCGAGCAGGACGAGGCCGACGGCGATCAGACCGGCGAGCAGGGTCAGCAGCCGGCGCCCGGACGAGGACAGGGCGGCATTGGCCTCGGCCGCAAGCACCGGTATTCCGGCGAGGCTCGCGCTGACGCCGGTCGGCGGATGGAGGCGGGAGCGCATGTAGTCGAGCACCTGCTGCTGGCGCGCCAGCGGCATCAGCCGAATCCCGAAGGCCAGCGTCGCGTCGCGACGGTCGGCGGTGACGACGGCCTGCGAGAAATATGGCGGGACCGCGGCGAGCAGGCTCCTGATCGCCGCCTGCGAGAGAGTCGATCCGCTCCCGCCGGCTGAGCTGTTGCCGGCGGAGAAGAGGTCGGGGAGCGACAGGGCGGGACACAGCGTCGCCTTGGCGCAGCCCTTGAGCTCGACGTAGCCGAAGTGCGTGAGCAACTGCTGTTCGTAGCCCACCATCCAGCCGACGACCGCGGGCCTAGTGATGTCGTCGGCGTGCACCGTGACGTCGATCTCGCCCGAGACCCCGGTCACCTTCTCCAGCGCGTGGAGGTCTCGGAGCGCCGGCATGCTCGGCGGCACGAGCTTGGTGACATCGGACTGGACGGCGGTCTGGGTGTCCGCGATCCAGCCCAGCGCCGCCAGGACGATCGCCAGGGCCAGCACGCGGCCCGGGTGGCGGGTCACGGCCGAGAGGACGCCGCCCGAGCGGCTTGCCAGGGCCCGCGCCGGGGCGACCACACGCCGCCCAGCGGGCGCGAGCGCACGCCTCGGCGCTCCGATCGCGCGCTCGCCGCCGTCGCGCAGGATCTCCCGAGCCCCGCGCAGCGATGCCCCGAGGGCGCCGCCGTCGCGATCGGCCAGCACAAGCGCCGCGGACCCGGCGGTGAGGGCGCACAGCAGCGCGACGGCGATCCCGACGACGAGCAGAATCCCGAAGCCGCGCACCATCGGTACGGGCGACAGCAGCAGGGCGAGGAACCCAGTAGCGGTGGCCAGCGCGGCGGTGGCGATCGTCGGTGCGCCGGCCGCAGCCGCGCGCCCGATCGCCTCGCGGGCCCCGACGGCGGGCCCCAACGCCTCGCGAGCCTCCTGAGTGCGGGATTGGAACTGGATCGAATAATCCACTGCCAGTCCGATCAGGATCGGCAACACGGCGATCGAGGCGAGCGTCAGCGACGCGCCGAGCAGCGAGGTGATCCCGAACGTGATGCCGACGGCGGCGAGCGCGAGGGCGAGGGGCAGCAGTCGCATCCGGCTGCGGAACACCAGCAGCAGCGCCAGGCCCATGACCAGAACCGCCGCGGCCAGCAGCACCGCGATCGAGCCGGTGATCTCCTTGGCCAGGTCGTTGATTACCACCGGGGCGCCGCTGACCGTGTAGGTGGCGCCGTACTGCGAGGCGAACATCGGCATCTTCACCGCCGCGCGAATCCAGCCGATCGCGCTCGAGCGCTGAGCATCCGTGAGCCCGGGCTTGAGACGGACCTGGACGAGCGCGGAATCCGCGCTCGGGAACAGATAGGCGAAGCGCGACTTGGGCTCGTTGACGCCGCGCATCTGGTCGAAGACGATGTTGGGGATGAACTGCGGGTCGTCGATGCTCACCGAGAGCCCGGTGAGCCCCGACTGCAGGTACAGCGGCGCGTACTGCTGGATCGCTTGGTTCTGAGCCAGCTGACCGGCCGCGCCCGCCGCCAGCGTGGCCTGCTTGCGGCTATAGCCCTTGCCGATGGCCAGCTGATAGGCGGCTTGCTCGGCGGCGGCGATGCTCCTGCGCATGCCGCTCAGAACGGCCTGGATCTGGGTGTTCACGGCCGAGACAGCGCGGTTGAGGAACGTCGCCGGGCCGTAAACGACCTGCACCGCCCGGGCCTTCATCAGCTTCCCGCAGGGGCTGCTCCACCCGCCGTAGGGCGTCTGCGCGCCCGTCGCCGGAACGAATGACTTGGCTGTCGAGCTCGGCACGACCACCTGGCCGGCCAGGCAGGCTTCGAGCTGCGAGAGCCTCCCGAGGTCGGTCGTCTCGACCAGGTTGGGGAGCGACTCGCGGATCATGATGATCACCGAGTCGTCACCGAAGTGCCGATGGAAGTCGTCGGTGGCCCTGAAGCTCGGTGCGGAGCGGCTCACGAACGTGTCGGTGCCCGTGTCCGGGCGCAGCCCCAGTGCGAGGGCGCCGCCCCCGAGAGCGGCCAGCAGCACGACGACCAGCGTCAGAGCCGGCCGTCCCGCCGCCGCCCTAGCCAGGCGCTCCAACCTCTCCTTCACGGCCATCGAATCGTGAGGCTATCGGGGGGATCGGAGTAACGCGCCGCTGAGCTCCGAAAACACGTCGCGATCAGGGCCGGCGCCGTTGCTCGCCACGAACGCCCCGGGGCGGCCTCAATCCATCGTCAGCGGGCCCTGTGACTCCCCTGCCAGGAACTGGCGGATGAAGGGGTTCTCGGAGTTGAGCATGTCCTCGGCGGGTCCCGCCTCGACTATGCGGCCCTTCCACAGGACGTTGATGTAGTCCGCGACGCGCCGGGCGCTCATGATGTCGTGACTGATCACGGCGAACGTCGGTAGATGCTTCTTCTTCTTCTGCTTCGCGTCTTCCATCATGTCGCGGTGGATCTCGAGGATCAGCTCGCCGAGCAGCGCGGTGCGCACCGGGTCCAGGCCCGAATCGGGCTCGTCGAAGAGCAGGATGTCCGGCTCCAGCACCAGCGCGCGGGCAAACCCAGCTCGCTTGCGCATGCCGCCCGAGAGCTCGTTGGGGCGCAGGTTGCGTGCATTGGCCAGACCGACCTCGCTCAGCCGGTGCATGACGATCTCCTCGATCTCGTCCTCCCCCTTCTCCGTGTGCTGGCGCAGCGGGAAGGAGACGTTGTCGAAGATGTCCATCGAACCGAAGAGCGCTCCGTCCTGGAAGAGCAGCCCAAACTTCTTGCGCATCTCGAAGAGGTCATCGTCGGGCATGTTGGGCACCGACTCACCGTGCACGAGGATGTCGCCCTGGTCGGGATACAGCAGGCCGACCATGTGCTTGATGCAGACCGACTTGCCCGTTCCGGACGGGCCGAGGATCATCGAGACCATGCCCTCGGGCAGGCCCATGTTGAGCCCGCGCAGGATGCGGTTGCGTCCGAACGCCTTATAGACGTCGACGAACTCCACCGCGTCGGGGCGACCCGAGGGATAGGTCCTGTAGGTGTGCCACTTGTAGTCCTCCTCCGACGCGCCGTCGGGCGGGGCCGGGCGGGAGGGCTGCTCGTCGATCACCGAAACGCGCGATGAGGGCTCACCGGGCGCTTGGCCGCCGGCGTGGCCCGAGGACTGACCGGACTGCCCCTGCTCCCAAGGTGGGTCGACATCGCGGGTCAGCGTCTCGTCACCGTCGCGCGGCTGCTCGGAGAGTGGCGTCACGTCGCTCTCGGAGGCGCCCGAGCCACCTTCGATCGATTGGGAGCGGATCGGCGCCGGCTCGTCTTGACCGGGGGCGCGCTCGGCGCTGCCCTCGTGTTCCGTTCCGTCCGGCTCTCGGGTCATATGTCTCAGCCTCCGATTGGTGCTCTCGGATTCGCGCCCCAGAAGAGCTGCGTTCCGAGCATTCCGATGAGATGTACGGCCACGATGTTCAGGACCATCGACTTCGCCGTGGCGGTACCCACCCCCACCGGCCCGCCGCTGGCGTTGTAGCCGTAGTAACAGCCTACGAGGACGATCACGGTGGCCATGGCCATGGCTTTGATCAGGCTGTATAAGAGGTCGGGCGGGTTCTGGAACTGCCAGAAGATGAGGAAGAAGCCTCCCGAGGACACCTCGCCGATCTGCTGGACGACAGCCAGGTAGCTGGCGAAGAACCCGGCGCCGATCGAGCACAGGTAGACGAACGGCAGCACCAGCCAGGCGGCCAGCAGGCGGGTCGCGCACAGGAAGGTGATGCCGCTGATGCCCATCACCTCGAGCGCGTCGATCTCGTCCGAGATCCGCATCGAGCCGAGCTCAGCCACGATCCCGGTGCCGATCTTGGCGGCCATCATGTAGCCGAAGGCATACGGCACGAGCTCGCGCAGGTCGCACCAGGCGGCGAACACGCCCGCGTACGCGGGGGCACCCTGGCCCTGGGTGAAGTAGGCGCCCTCGATCCCGCACTGCAGGCCGATGATGAAGACCAGGCCCCAGATGACCAGCGTCGAGGAGACGATCAGGATGCCGGCCTGCCGCAGCGTCTCGCCGAAGAACCGCAGCGCCCGCAGCCGCAGCACCTCGCCCACGACCTTGGTGCAGAACTTGACGATCTCGCCGAAGCTCTCGATCCACCCCCTGGGTGTGGCGACGAGATCTCCCATGGCTACTTGACCACCGAGGAGATCTCGGGATGGGTGGCCAGCAACGTCTGCGTGAATGCGTAGTTGAAGGCGAACACCCCGAGGAAGGCGATCACCACCGCCTGGTTGACGGCGCGCCCCACCCCCTCGGCCCCGCCGGACGCGGTCATCCCCTTGTAGCAGCAGACGATCGCGATGATCGCGCCGAACAGTGTCGTCTTGAGCACCGACCCCCACAGGTCGGTGGTCTCGGCGTTGGTGAAGAACGTGGCCCAGAATGGCCCCAGCGGCTCGTTGTTGACGAGCGTGGCCAGCACGCCACCGAAGATGCCGAACAGCAGCGCGTAGATGTCGAACAGCCCGGTGACCAGCATCAGGGCGAGGAAGCGCGGCACGACGAGGTTCTTGATCGGATCGACCCCGAGCACCTGCAGCGCGTCCAGCTCCTCACGGATCTTGCGCGCCCCAAGATCGGCGGTGATCGCCGTGCCCGCGACGCCGGCGAGCACGATCGCGTCCACGAACGGCGCAAACTCCCTCACTGACGCCAGCACGAAGAAGCCGCCGAGGCGATCCAAGGCGCCGAACAGGACAAGGAAGTTTGCGGCCTGCAGACCCGGCGCGGCGTACCCGAAGGCCACGGTCGAGATAAGCAGCGGGAACCAGCACAGCTTGATCGCGAAGAGGAACTGACCCACGAACTCACTGCCGTACGGGTACGGCGGCCTGATGGCGGAGACGACCGTCTTGCCGGTCAGGATCATCATGTTCCCGACCTCTTCAAGGACGTTCTTCGTCGGCAGGAACGCTCGGTCCGCGACTGCTCTGATCAACTTTTTTCCTGTCCTCCCGGGAGCCGGCCGACCGCAGAAAAGCGGTACAGGCGCGTAAGCCTATTCCACCATGGCACCGGAGACCAAGCGAGAACCGTCTTTTGCGCCGGTGGCGCATGGTATGTTGCGCCCGCGTTGAGCGGCTGGAGACTGAGGAGTTGCACAATCGCCACCGGCATGGCGGTCAGCCTGGCCCTTTCGGCCTGCGGTGGCGGCGCCCGCCAGGACGCGCAGGAGCACCGGGCCCATTACGCCGTGCGGGTGCCCGTGGCCATCTTCCCCACCACGCAGGATCTCGCCCACCGCGCCCGGATGGTGATCGCCGTGCGCAACGCGGGCACCAAGACGATGCCCAACGTGGCGATCACGATCACCAACCCGCTTTACGGCACCACGGCCCAGGCCTTCGCCGAGCGCCTCACGAACTCATACTCAAATCCCAGCGGACCCGTGCTCGCGAATTCCTCGCGCCCAATCTGGGTCATCGACCGCGGGCCTGGTGCCAGCATCTGCGCGGCCAGCTGCCAGGCCGCCGGCGGTACAGGCGCCGGGGGCGGCCAGACGGCCTACTCCAACACCTGGGCGCTGGGACCGCTCGCCCCGGGCCATACGAAGATCTTCAGGTGGATAGTGACCGCCATCCAGCCCGGTACCCACCTGGTGCGCTACCGGGTGGCGGCCGGCCTGAACGGTGACGCCGTAGCCGTGCTCGCCGGTGGCGGTGTGCCGGCGGGAATCTTCCGCGTGACCGTGCACAGCGCCCCGCAGCAGTCCTATGTGGACAACTCTGGGCGGATCGTCGTCATCCCATAGACGCGCCGCTCGCCGGCGCCCGCCGATCCGACTTACGGCGAAACCGGCGGACCCTGGTTTGGACATACGGATAGTGACCGGCGCGCGGTTTTTTCCCTAGGCTTGCTCGTTCACGTCCGAACCCGGATCCGTCTCTAGTCGCGCCCCGCCGCCGGGCGCGCGGAAGGAACTAATACTCATGCCTCGCATTCGCCAGCAGAACGTCATGGCCGCACAGTGGGCGCCAAACGGCGCCGCGCTCGGAGCACCCGACCTGACGTCCCCGGACAACCAGATCTTCGGGGCCAACGTCTTCAGTCCAGCCATACAGCGCCAGCGGCTGCCCAAGGACGTCTTCCGGCGCCTGCAGCAGACCCTCGCGCGCGGCGAGGCCCTGGACACGTCGCTGGCCGACGCCGTCGCCCTGGCCATGAAGGAGTGGGCGCTGGAGAACGGCGCCACCCACTACACGCACTGGTTCCAGCCCCTGACAGGATCGACCGCCGAGAAGCACGACAGCTTCTACGGCCCGACTGGTGAGGGCACCGCGCTGGCCGAGTTTTCGGGCAAGGAGCTCATCCAGGGCGAGCCGGACGCGTCCTCCTTCCCCACCGGCGGCATCCGTGCGACCTTCGAGGCGCGCGGTTATACGGCCTGGGATCCGACCAGCCCGGCCTTCATCCTCGAGAACCCCAACGGTGCCCTGCTGTGCATCCCGACGGCGTTCGCGTCATGGACCGGCGAGGCACTGGATCACAAGATCCCCCTGCTGCGCTCGATGGACGCGCTCTCCAAGGCGGCGATGAACGCGCTGAAGCTGTTCGGCAACGAGGAGGCCCAGCGCGTCTTCACGACCGTCGGCCCCGAACAGGAGTACTTCCTGATCGACGAGCAGTACTACTTCGAGCGTCCCGATCTGCTGACCACCGGCCGCACGCTCTTCGGGACCAAGCCGCCCAAGGGACACGAGCTCGACGACCATTACTTCGGCTCGATCCCCGAGCGAATCCTGGCCTACATGCTCGAGACCGAGCGTGAGCTGGCCAAGCTCGGCGTCCCGGTCAAGACGCGTCACAACGAGGTCGCGCCCAACCAGTACGAGCTCGCGCCGATCTTCGAGAACTCGAATGTCGGCTCGGACCACCAGCAGCTCACGATGCAGGTGCTCCAGAACGTCGCCCGGCGCTACGGGCTCGTCTGCCTGCTGCACGAGAAGCCGTTCGCCGGAGTAAACGGCTCGGGCAAGCACAACAACTGGTCGATGGGCACGGACACGGGCGAGAACCTGCTCGAGCCCGGCGACACGCCGCACGAGAACCTCCAGTTCCTGTTCTTCTGCGCGGCCGTCATCCAGGCCGTCAACAAGCACCAGGGCCTGCTGCGCGCGTCGATCGCCTCGCCCGGGCAGGACCACCGCCTGGGCGCCAACGAGGCGCCGCCGGCGATCATCTCGATCTTCCTCGGGGCCGAGCTCGAGAAGGTCTTCGGGGCCATCGAGCGGGGCGAGGCCGGTGAGTCGACCCCCGAGTCCTTCCTCGGCCTGGGCACGCCGGTGCTGCCGCCGCTGCCCATGCACGGCGGCGACCGCAACCGGACGAGCCCGTTCGCGTTCACCGGCAACAAGTTCGAGTTCCGGGCGCTGGGCTCGAGCATGTCCCTCTCGCTGCCCAACACCGTGCTCAACACGATCGTAGCCGAGGCGATCGACTATCTCGCCGAGGAGCTCGAGAACGCGCTCGAGGGCGGGACCTCCCTCGAGGACGCCCTGCCGGCGATCCTGCAGCGCAGCTATGCCGCCAACAAGCAGATCGTCTTCGGCGGCGACAACTACTCAGAGGAGTGGCACGAGGAGGCCGAGAAGCGGGGCCTGCTTAACCTCCGCGCCACGCCGGACGCGCTCCCCTACATCGTGGCCGACGACACGGTCGCGCTGTTCTCGAACTACGGCGTGCTCTCCGAGCGTGAGCTCGAGTCGCGCTACGAGGTCTTCCTCGAGCAGTACGTGACGAAGCTCAACATCGAGTCGGAGACCGCGGCGGCGATCGCCAAGACGCAACTGCTGCCGGCCGCCGCTCGCCACCTGGTGCTGCTGCGCGAGGCCGGGCTCGAGGCGCTGGCCACGGAGACCCACGACCTGGTCGCCGAGCTCGATGCGGCGATCAGGGAGCTCGAGTCGGTCAACCTCGAGGAGAACCAGCCCGACGAGGACGTGCTCGAGCACGCCAAGTACATGCGAGACAAGGTGATCCCGGCGATGGGTGCCGTGCGCGCGGTCGCCGACCGGCTCGAGAAGCTCGTGGCCGATGATCTCTGGCCGCTGCCGAAGTACTCGGAGATCCTGTTCATCAAATAGTGGCGCGGGGATTCGCCGCCGCGCGGATTTGCGGCGAATCCCCTGCTATTCCGGGGTTTAGGCGTCCTCGGAGTTCCTCGTAGTTACCCTGGGTGCGCCCGCGTTTGGTACACGAAATTGCCCCGGCGACGCTTGCAACGCCCCGGGGCACGGCACGGAGACGAGCCTCCATGCAGACCCAGGGTACGACGCGAAGGGAACGCGGAGACGGATCGCTGTTCACCCGCCCGAGCCGCCGAGGCGGCGAGCTGTGGAGCGCGAAGTGGCGCGCCGACGGCAAGCAGATGCAGCGGAGCCTCGGGCCGAAGCGTTCGGCCAGGTTCCATCCGAGCGGCCTGACGAAGCCGGAGGCCGAGGCGAAGTTCGCGGCGCTTCGGGATCAGACGACGGAGCCGGGGAGGGCCAGTCCTGAGCGCAAGACCCTCTTCGTCCAATGGGCAGCGCCCGGCGACGGGGTCCGGAGCACCGAACTCTGCCGCGCGCGGCGCCCTAGACCAGGACGGCGACGCGGATCTTCATGTCTCCGAGTTTCGCCGGCCGCGGCGGAGTAGGGCCTCGACCCGTTCTCCGCTGAGGTCGGCCGGCCGTGTCGAGGCGGTGAAGTGGTTCAGGATCTCGACGAAGCGCTCGGGATCATCATTGAATGGAAAGTGGCCGGCGCCCGGAAAGACCTCCAGACGGCTGTGCAGCATCACTTCGTGCGCGCGACGCCCGTGCTCGAGCGGAATGATCGGGTCCTTCTCCCCCCAAATCAGCATCGTCGGAAGGTCCACGGAGAGGTATAGGCGGTCGCGAGCGTCGACCCGCTGGCCCTTTACGTCAATGACAGAGCGGGCTGTATGGACGAATGCGCGCCGGGCGTCGGGGGCGCCCAGCGAGTCCAGGCCCTCGGCGAGGCCGCGCACGTCGGCACTCGCCTTCACGCCGAAGCGTCCCAGCACCCGCCCGATCACGCGCCCGATCGTACGCGTGATGGGGCTGAACAAGAGGGGAAGAACGAACTCGGCGCCCGGCAATGTCGCAGCCCGCAGCGCAAGGCTGACCTCCTCGCCCAACCCGCCGCTGTCGACTAGCACCAGTCGCTCCATGCGATCTGGGAACTGATAGGCGAACTGCATCGCGATGCCGCCACCCAGGGAATGCCCGACGACGGTCGCCTTGGAGATGCCGAGGACGGAGAGTAGGTCGCGTAAGCCGCTGGCGTAGGCGCCGAGCGAGTAGTCACCGCGAGGCTTGCCTGAGCGACCATGACCGGCCAGGTCGGGCGCGAGGACCGTGTGCCGCTCGGCCAGCCCGTGCATCACAGAACGCCATGTCCGCGAGCTGGACGTGATTCCGTGGATGAGGAGGATCGCTGGGCCGTCTCCCAGCAGGTGGTAGGTGACGCGCTGTCCGTGGAGGTCCATCTCAGGCACGGTGCCCCGCACAATACCCAGGGCCGGAAAGGCTGATCGAACCCCGGCGGCGAGAACGGGGACCGAGGTGGTCGGCAGGGTGGCTGCGCGATTGCGATCGGGAGGCGCTCGCAATCCGGGATAAACCACAGCCGGCTGTCGGGTTGCCTCCGATGTGCTCCTCAACGCGAGGCAGCACGCTGGTGTCCTGTGGTGCCCATGGCGCGCATTCACGTCTGTGGTCGCGGGTTGTACGCCGGCACCGTCCCGTGGCGCGCGTGGGGGATGAATTGGGGCATCGGAGACCACTCGCCGGTCATTGCGTACTTCGACAGCCCGACGTCGGCCAACCTCGCGGTCATCACTTCCGAGCTGCGTACGGCGCACCTCCTGGGCGCGAACAGCATGCGCGTTTACCTGGAACTCGGTCAGGTCATGGAGACTCCCACGCAGGCGCGTCCTCGCACGCTCGCCGCACTGCGGAAGTTGCTCACCGCAGCCGAGCGACAACGCGTTTATCTTGACATCACCGGCAATCTCGTCTGGCGCCCCAAGCTTGCACCGGCCTGGTACGACCGACTTCCAGAACGGTCGCGCTGGCAGGTGCAGGCCAACTTCTGGAGCGCTGTTGCGCAGACCGCCGCACACTCTCCAGCGGTCCTGTGCTACGAGCTGACCTCCGAGCCAATAGTCAGCGAGGCGCCTGGCTACTACTTGGGTGATGTGGGCGGCTGGATGTTCGTGCAGAGCATCGCCGTGCGTCGGGGACGCAGTGCTCGCACCTTGGCGCGCGCGTGGATCCGACAACTCGCCGCCGCGGTGCGCAGCCAGGACGACCGGCCCGTCACGATTGGGCTCCTGCCCTTCCCTCACGCTTTCGTCCCGGCGAATGTCGCGGACCTGCTTGACATGTTGGTCGTGCACGAGTACCCGGAGGGGAAGGCCGCCCACTCTGTGGGGGTTGTCCGGGGCTTCGCGGCCTTCAACAAGCCAGTCCTCCTCGGCGAGACTTCTGATCTTCTGAGCGACGAATCGACGCAGCGTGCGTTTCTGCTCGGCGCGAACCGCTACCTGGTCGGTGTTTTCGAATTCTTCGACGGGCGCGACCCCAATCACATGACCGTGTCCACCATCGCAGACGCGGTCTATCAACGCTCTTTGCTTCAGTTCATGGCGCTGCGCGGCGCGCTGCTGGAGCCGCGGTAGCTCTGCGGGGCGCGATTGCGTGCGTCATCGCTGGCGTCGGCCGTTTAGTGCCTGCTCACACCGCGCGCAACCTATTGTCCCCGGCAACGACGGACGCCACCACGTTGCCTGAGCGCTTCGCCCGGGTGGTGCGGTTCGTGCCAGACTTGCGCGGTGAGCACCGTCGAGCCCGTACGGCGTACGGTTGACTTGAAGACTGCCGAGGGCTCGGGGCCGGCTCGAACGGAGCGCACGGCCCGCCACATTGTCTACGCGGTGGCGGCCATCAGCGTGTTCGCCGCGATGCTGCGCTTTCCCACCCTCGCGGTCCAGAGCTACTGGCTGGACGAGGGCACGACGGTGCACAGCCTCGCGCTGCCTTTTGGGCGCATGATCTCTCACTCGATGAGCGTCGAGGCCTACCCGCCGCTCTATTTCGTCGTCGCCTGGCCGTGGTCGAAACTGTTCGGGCTGAGCGAATTCGGACTGCGATCGCTGTCCGCCGTCCTGGGCACTCTCACGGTGCCGGTCGCCTACGCGACGGCGCGCCGGCTGTTCTCGGTCCGGGCCGGCCTGATCGCCGCGGCACTCGTCGCCTGCAGCCCGTTGCTGGTCTGGTATTCGCAGGAAGCGCGTCCCTATGCGCTGCTGGTGCTCCTATCGGCCCTGTCGCTCTACTGGTTCGTACGCGTGCTCGATCACGCGCGCGGCGTTGACTTCGCCGGCTGGGCCGTCGTCTCGGCGCTGGCGCTGCTGACCCATTACTTCGCCTTCTTTCCGATCGCCTTCGAAGCGGCCTGGCTGCTGGTCGCCTTCCCGAGGCGCAGGCATGCGCTCGTGGCCGTCGGCTGCGTCGCCGCTGCCGGCGTGGCTCTGCTGCCACTGCTGCTGGGGCAGCGGAGTCACACCGGTCCGGGCGGCTGGACCGTTGACCGAGCTCACCGCATTCTGGGCATTCCGAAGATCTTCCTGTTTGGCGGCTCGGGCAACCGGATCGACAATCCGGCGCTGATCGCGCTTGTGCTCGCGGTCATCGCCGCGGGCGCCTGGGGGGTCGCGGTGCACTGCCGAGGCAGCTGGCGCAAGCGTCTGCGCGTGCCGCTCGGCGTCGGGCTTGCGGCCCTCGTCCCGCCCGTCGCCCTCGCGCTCGTCGGCTTCGACTACCTGGAGCCGCGTGGCCCGATGGCCGCGTTGATCCCATTGCTGATCGCTCTGGCCGCAGGGCTGTGTGTTCTGCCGCGACTGGGACTCGTCCTCACGACGACGCTCGCGGCGGTCTGGCTCGGCGTGGTCGTGGCCTTCAATGTGGACGGATCACTTCAGCGCGAGGACTGGCGATCGGCCGCGCACACCGTCGCGGCCGTCCCAGGTCGCGTCGCTCTCTCGCTCACCCCGTTCGGGGGGGACGGCGCACTGGGGCACTACATCTCGACCCTGCGGCCGTTGCCATCCCAGGGCGAGGCGGTCTCCACCGTGCTGCTCTTGGACGTGAACCGTCCGCCGTCTCGCCGGAGCCCCCCGACGCCGCCCGGATTCACGGTCGTATCGCGCCGGACCGCGGCCACCTATACGCTGATCCGCCTCCAGGCCCCTCATGCCGTGGTAGTCACCCCGCTGTTGCTCGCCGAGCTGCGCCTGGGCCCCGGGGTCTCCGTGCCGCTCATGGTGAGAGGGCGTTGACCGGCGCTCGGGAGCCGGCTACCTGTACGATCTGTCGCGGCAGCAGGACCGCCGAGCGCGGGCGCGAGAGCGCATAGATCCTGAAGCCGCCCGGCACGCGGCGGTGGTAGTAGAGGACGGTTCCGTCGGCGCTGAGCGACGGCGCCTCGACGAAGCCGCTCGCACCGGCGACGCGCTGCACACCTCCGAAGGGGCTGTGCGAATCGGCTCGCGCGGCGCGGTAGATGGCCGGCGTGGCCCCTGGATCGACACGCGTGAAGAAGAGCTCGAGGCCATCGGCGGAGATGCCGGCCGCGTAGACGAGCGAGCCTGGCCGATTGACCGCCCGCAGCCAGCGGGCACCGGCGGCGGCGAGCTCGAAGCCGGCGCCGCGCCGGCTGTAGAGCACGAGCCGCGCCCCGGCAGGTGCTGGGCCACCGGTGAATTCGCCCTGGGATACGTACAGGTCCGTGCCCTGCGCATTGACACCGACATCGAAGTCGACGATCCCCCATCTCGGGGCGGCCAGGCCGGCCACCAGTGCGACGCCGGTCGCCCGCCCCGCCGCGAGATGGGACCGGTAGATCGTCGAGCGGGTCTGAGCGTAGCGGCGGGGTGAGACGAAGTACATGGTCCCATGCGCGGCGACCGCGGGGACCCCGGTCAAGGCCGAGCTGTCGTTGGCTCCAGCCACCTGACCGCCATAGGTGAAGCTGTCGCGTCCGGTACGTCGCGCGAAGCGCAGCGTCGTGTGCACACCCGGCTGGTTGAGATTGTTGAACAGCAGGTAGCGCCCGTCCGGCGTGATGAACGGCTCCATCGCGTCGCCGTCGTAACCCCGGATGCTGACGGGCCGCGGATGGCCGAAGTCACGGTAGGTCCCGGACCCGCTGGCCGGCGCAGCGCTCGCTGCCAGCAGGACAACGGCGATCGAGACGAGTCGATGCATTGAACGACATGCTCACAGACCCGGGAAGTCCTTCGCAGACTTCTCATACTTCGCAGCGCAACTTGTAGGCGTCGCAGGGGTTTTGCGCTACGTTGAGACGAATGACGGATGACCGCGGGATGTGCGGGCGTCGGGTTCTGGGGCAACGTCGGCTGTACACCACAATCGCTGTTCTGATCGGCATGCTGAGCGCTGCCTGCGCGTCGGTCGCGATCGCGTCGACCGGCGGGACGGGCCTGGGCGGCACGCCGGCGACCCAGCACAAGACGCCCGCCAAACCTGCTGCGGGCAACCCGTTCGCAGTGCGCGGGATGTGGATCTGGTACGTCTCCATGTCGGATCGGGGCAACCTCGCAGCCATCGTCTCGCGCGCCCACCACTACGGCATCAAGACGCTGATGATCAAGAGCGGCGACGGCACGGGCACCTGGTCGCAGTTCACGCCAAAGCTGATCGCCAGCCTGCACGCCGGCGGACTGAAGGTCTGCGGTTGGCAGTACGTCTACGGCAACGCCCCGGCCACCGAGGCACACGTCGGCGCCGCAGCGGCCAAGGCGGGCGCGGACTGCCTGCTGATCGACGCCGAGGGCGAGTACGAGGGCAAGTACGTGCAGGCCCAGCGCTACATCACCACGCTGCGCAAGCTCGTCGGCGCGCGCTTTCCGCTGGCGCTCGCCGGTTTCCCCTACATCGACTACCACCCCGGCTATCCCTACTCGGTCTTCCTTGGCCCCGGCGGCGCTCAGTACAACACCCCACAGATGTACTGGGTGGACATCGGCACCACCGTAGACGCCGTCTATTCGCACACCTTCGTCTTCAACCGGATCTACCAGCGCCCGGTCTACCCGCTCGGGCAGGTCTACAACTCGCCGCCGAACAGCGACATCGTCCGCTTCCGCCAGCTCTCGCTGGCCTACGGCTCGGGTGGGGGCATCAGCTGGTGGGACTGGCAGGAGGCCGGCAGCAAGTGGCACTCGGTAGGTCAGCCGATCGCCTCGCTGGCGAACTTCACGCCCGACTCGAGCTATGCCCGGCTCAGCCGGGGAGCCCAGGGCGACGTGGTCGTCTGGGCCGAGGAGCATCTGCTCAGCGCCGGCCAGAAGGTCGCCGTTGACGGCAGCTTCGGCCCGAACGTGCAGTCCGCGGTGAAACGCTTTCAGAGCGCGCACGGACTGCGGGCGACAGGCGTGATCGACACGGCCACCTGGCAGCTGCTGCTCCACTATGCCCCGAAGACGGTCCACTGGACGCGGCATTCCGCGCGCATCGCCGCCGCGACCGGAGCGGGCAGCGTCTGGCAGGTGCCGAAGAGTGCCTCGCTTCGTGCCACGCGCAACGAGCTGGCCGGCGCACCGGGGCGCGGCACGCTGCCCGGGCACCCGCGCTAGCCCTGCGCCTCGCGACCCGCTAGACCTGCGGCCCGCGGCGCGCCTCATACACGCACAGGCCCGCGACGATACCGGCCCCGAGGGCGACCACGGCCCAGGCGCGCAGGCCGCCGGCGAGCGCGAACAGCGCCAACATGGCGACGGCGGCCGCACCCTTCTCGGCGCCGAGCTCGCCGAGCAGCCGGAGCCGCACCGCGCCGTGACCCAGCAGATAGATCGCCACGCCGCCGCACAGGGCCAGGCGAGCCGGCTCGGTGAGCGGGTGCCCGACGCTGAGCACGGCGGCCCGCATGCCGACGGCGAAGACGATGATCCCGGCGATCATGACGAGGTGCAGGTAGCTGTAGGCGTCGGCCGCAGCGAGGACCGGATCCTCGTCAGCGTTCAGGCGTTCCTGCGCCGTCTCCGCGAAGCGGTCGAAGTACGTCCACCACATTCCGATCGTGATCAGCAGACCGCAGGACACGGTGACCAGCAGTTCCGCATCGATTGCCCGGCGTTGTGCGCCGAGACCGATGGCCACGATCGACTCGCCGAGGCAGATGATGACGAAGAGACCGTAGCGCTCGGCGAAATGGCCGACCGCGACGCGCTGCAGGCCGCGCAGGCGCTCGCGCGTGAGCCAGGCCGGCCCGGCGTAGTCGATCAGCGCCGCGCAGAGCCAGAGCACGATCCGCGCGGTTCCGTGCAAGAGCGAGCCGACGATCAAAAGCGCCATGCCGATCGCCACAGTCACCGCAAAGCCGGCGATCGCGGCCCACGACGCATCGCCGCGCCGGGAGGCGTCCGCGTACAGCCCCAGATGGATGAAGCGCACCCCCGCGTAGGTCAACGCGAACAGCTTGGCCTCGCTGCCGAACGCCCCCGGAACCGCAAGCCCGGTGACGAAGATCAGGACCATCGAGACGAGCAGCGCGAGTCGTAGCGTCCCGGACTCCGCGGCCTGCGCGTTCGCCGCCCACACGAACGCCGACCACGCCCACCAGACCAGCGCGAGCACCAGCATCGATCGTCCGAAACCCGCCCACGACAGCTCGTGGCCGAGCAACGTGGTGACCTGGGTGATCGCGAAGACGAAGACCAGGTCCCACAGCAACTCGACCGGGCTCGCACGGCGCTCGTCCATCGCCGGCGTCACGCTATCGGCTCGGGCCGCGGAACAACCTTGCCACGCTCGTGTCAAGGTTTGGCCGATCGCTGCTAGCATGGCCGAAATGCGCGACCTCCACGCCGCCCTGCGCGAACGTGTTCTCGTCTACGACGGTGGCATGGGCGCGACGCTCGAGCAGTTCGACCTCAGCCTCGAGGACGACTACCGGCTCCCAGGTCGGTGCCACGAGGCGCTCGTGCTCAACCGCCCCGACGTGATCGAGGGCGTCCATGCCTCGATGCTCGAGGCCGGCGCGGAGGTGGTCGAGACCGACACCTTTCAGGCCTCGCGCCTGAAGCTCGCCGAGTGGGGCCTCGAGGCTCACACGCGCGAGATCAACGTCAAGGCGGCCCAGATCGCCCGCAAGGCGGCCGGCGAGAAGCGGTTCGTCGCTGGTTCCATCGGCCCGACCGGCTTCCTGCCCGCCAGCGACGACGCCACGCTCGGGCAGATCGGCTTCCGGGACCTCGTCGAGGTGTTCACCGAGCAGGCCCAGGGCCTGGTCGAGGGTGGCGTCGACCTGATCATCATCGAGACGGCGCAGGACATCCTCGAGGTCAAGGCCGCGATCTTCGGCGCACGCGCCGCCTTCAAGCTCGCCGGCCGTGCCCTGCCTATCCAGTGCAGCGTCTCGCTCCTACCCCAGGGCGGCAAGATGCTGCTCGGCACGGACGTCAGCGCGGTACTGGCCACGCTCGAGGGGCTCGAGGTCGACATCATCGGCCTCAACTGCTCGACGGGGCCGGAGGACATGCGCGACGCGATCCGCTTTCTGGGCGAATTCTCCCCCGTGCCGGTGCACTGCATACCCAATGCCGGCCTCCCGCTCCAGGGACCGAACGGCGAGACCATCTTCCCCGAGCGTCCCGAGCCGCTGGCCAAGGTGCTCGGCGAATTCGTGGAGCGCTACGGCGTCTGCGTCGTCGGCGGCTGCTGCGGCACGACGCCCGAGCACATCGCCGCGATCGCCGAGCGCGTCAAGGGCCGCACTCCGGGAGAGCGGCCCGAGCGCCGCCCGCCCCACCTCTCGAGCATGATCGCCGCGACCCCGCTGGTCCAGGACCCGACCCCGACGCTGGTTGGCGAGCGGGTCAACTCACAGGGTTCGCGCAAGGCCAAGGAACTGCTGCTGTCCGACGACTATGACGGCCTGCTCGTCGTGGCCGAGGACCAGGTCACGGGCGGCGCGCACGTGCTCGACATCTGTGTGGCGCTGACCGAGCGCCAGGACGAGGATGAGCAGATGCGCCAGCTGGTGAAGCGAATTTCGCTCTCCCAGCCCGCGCCGATCCAGGTGGACTCGACCGAGCCAGGGGTGATCGAGACCGCGCTCGAGCAGATCCCCGGGCGCGCGATCGTCAACTCGATCAACCTGGAGGCGGGGCGCGACAAGCTCGACAAGGTCGTGCCGGTGGCTCGCGCGCACGGCGCCGCCCTGATCGCGCTGACGATCGACGAGGTGGGCATGGCCAAGACGGCGGAGCGCAAGTTGGAGATCGCCCAGCGGCTCAAGGAGCTCTGCTGCGACGAGCATGGACTGGACCCCGAGGCCCTGATCTTCGACTGCCTGACGTTCACCCTCACGACTGGCGATGAGGAGTGGCGTCCGAGCGCCGTTGAGACGGTCGAGGGCATCCGGCGGATCAAGACCGAGATCCCCGGCGTCAAGACCTCGCTGGGCGTCAGCAACGTCTCCTTCGGCGTCGGCCTGCCCGCGCGCAGCGCGCTCAACAGCGTCTTCCTGCACCACTGCGTCGAGGCCGGCCTCGATCTCGCGATGGTCAACCCGAACCACATCACGCCCTACGGCGAGATCCCCGAGAACGAGCGTGAGCTCGCCGACGACCTGGTCTTCAACCGCCGCGAGGATGCGCTCGAGCGGTTCATCGCCCACTTCGAGTCCAAGGGTCCCGAGGAGGCGGCTGAGAAGGCCAATCCGACCGAGGGCATGGAGCCCGAGGAGGCTCTGCACTACCACATCCTGCGCCGCAAGAAGGAGGGCGTCGAGGACTGGATCGATCGCTGTGTGGAGAAGATCGAGGCCGTTCCGACGCTCAACCAGGTGCTGCTGCCGGCCATGAAGGAGGTGGGCGACAAGTTCGGCGCCGGTGAGCTGATCCTGCCCTTCGTGCTCCAGTCGGCCGAGGTGATGAAGAAGGCCGTCGCCCAGCTCGAGAAGTACCTCGACAAGATCGAGGGCTACACCAAGGGCACCGTGGTGATCGCCACCGTGTTCGGGGACGTGCACGACATCGGCAAGTCGCTGGTCAACACGATTCTCACCAACAACGGCTATACGGTGGTCGACCTCGGGAAGCAGGTCCCGATCTCGACGATCCTCGATGCCGCCGTCGAGCACGACGCCACGGCGATCGGCCTGAGCGCGCTGCTGGTTTCGACCTCCAAGCAGATGCCGCTCTGCGTGCAGGAGCTCCATCAGCGCGGTCTGGGCTTCCCCGTCCTGATCGGCGGCGCGGCGATCAATCGCAACTTCGGCCTGCGAATCCTGTACCCGAACGGCACCGAATCGGACGAGATCTACGAGCCCGGCGTCTTCTATTGCAAGGACGCCTTCGAGGGCCTGGCCAAGATGGACCAGCTCGTCGATCAGGCGGCCCGCGACGCGCTGCTCACCAAAACGCGCGAGGCGGCCACCGAGCTCCGAGAACGCCCGCCCGAGGCACCGGACGACTCGCCGGCGGTCACCGACTCCTCGGTGCGTAGCGCGGCCCGCACCGACAACCCAATCCCGACGCCACCGTATTGGGGAGCGCGCGAGATCGAGGTGCCGCTCGAGGAGGTCTACCACCACCTCGACACCCATGTCCTGTTCAAGCTTCACTGGGGCGGGCGGGGCGTGAAGGGCGAGGAGTGGAAGACGCTCCTGCGTGACGACTTCCAGCCCCGACTGGAGCGCATGTGGAGCGAGCAGGACTACCTGCATCCGCGCGCCGTGCTCGGGTACTTCCCGTGTAACTCCGACGGCAACGAGCTGATCGTCTGGGACCCTGACGCCCCGGGCGAGCGCGAGCTCGAGCGACTGGTCTTTCCGCGGCAGCCCAAGCACGACCGCATCTGCCTGGCCGACTTCTACCGTCCCGTGAGTTCGGGCCAGGTCGACGTCGTCGCGCTGCAGGCCGTGACCGCCGGTGACGAGGTGACCGAGCTGATGGCCTCCCTGGAGCGCGAGGGCGAGTTCGCCGAGCAACTGTTCGTCCACGGCCTGGGCGTGCAGACCGCCGAGGGCATGGCGGAATGGCTGCACGCGCGCGTCCGCAGCGAGCTCGGCATCGAGCGCGTCCAGGGCCGCCGGTACTCGTGGGGCTACCCCGCCTGCCCCGAGCAATCGGAGCACGAGAAGGTCTTCAGGCTGCTCGACGCGCCGGCCATCGGGCTACGCCTCTCGGGCGGCTTCGCCGTCGAGCCCGAGCAGTCAACGCTGGCCATAATCGCCCATCACCCCGAGGCCGTGTACTTCGGCATGAAGTCGGGCACGCTGCCCAAGAATCCACGCCAGGCATCCGACGAGCTGATCGCCGGCACCGAGAAGGATCCCGCCCTGCTGCAGACGCTTCCCGACGCCGACCCCGACGACGACGAGGGCGCTGGCGAAGGGGAGCCGGCCATGGCCGGCACCTGATCAGACGGTGAGCAGGCCGGCCAGGAGCTCCCTGGCGACCTCGACCAGCAGCTCAACATCTCGCGCCTGCGTGCGCCAGTTGACGATCGCCGGACGCAGCGCGACCCGGCCGCCATAGGTCGTCGTCCCGGCGATCACCCGGCCATCCACGGCGAGGGCCGCGCCGAGTCGCGCGTTCAGCTCGTTGAGCTCGGCTTCCCCGACGCCGGGAGGGTGTGCCCGGAAGCAGACGATGTTGAGCGGCACGTCGGCGAGCCGCTCGAGTTCGGCGGCCGAGTCGACGCGGGCGGCGAGGTGCCGCGCGAGCGACAGATGGCGCTGCACCATCTCGCGGTAGCCGCTTCGACCGTAGGCCCGTAGCGTCGCCCACACCGCCAGGGCGCGGGCGCGGCGTGAGTTCTCGGGCGACATGAAGCCGAAGTTCGGGTGCGGATCCTCGGCCGAGGGCAGGTAGGGCGCGCCGACGTTGAACACGCTGGGCAGGCGCGCGGCATCGCGCACGAAGGCGAAGCCGCAGTCATAGGGAACGTTGAGCCACTTGTGCCCATCCGAGACGACCGAATGGGCGCGCTCCACGCCGTCGGTCAGCGCCCTGCTATCCGGCGTCAGCCGCGCGAACAGTCCAAAGGCCCCGTCGACGTGCAGCCAGGCGCCGTGCCGTTCGGAGATTTCGGCCGTCTCGTCGATCGGGTCGAAGTCCCCGGCGTTGACCTCGCCCGCGTTGGCGATCACGATGGCCGGACCCTCGAGCTCGGAGAGCGCACGCTCGAGCGCGACCACGTCGAGGCGACCGACCTCGTCGCGGGGGAGCCTGCGGATGTTCTCGCGTCCCAGCCCGAGCATGCCCACGGCCTGCACGGCGCTCGGGTGAACGTAGCCGCTGGTGAGGATGGCCGGCGCCGGCAGCCCGCCCACCCCGTGGGTCTCAACATCCACGCCTAGCTCCCCGGCCCACCAGTTCCGTGCAGCTCCCAGCGCGACGAAGTTGGCCATCGTGGCGCCACTCGTCAGCACGCCGCCGAACTCCGGCGGCAGCTCGAACAGCTGCCGCAGCCAATCGACGGCCACCTGCTCCAAGCGGGCGGCAAAGGGTGAGGACGACCAGCCGATAGGCGACCTGGTCGTAGGCCGAGGTGAGCCAGTCCGCCGCCAGCGCGGCGGGCGTGCCACCGCCCATGACGAAGTGAAAGAAACGCGGGCCGCTGGAGCGCGTCGCGGCGTCGCGCGCCCGGGCGGCGAGCTCGGAGACCGCGGCCAGCGATCCGTCGCCCTGCTCGGGCATCGGGTCCGACCAGCGACCGATCTCCGCCTCGGCGCCCGGCATGAGCACTGGTTCCTCCCCGATGTGCTCGAGGTAGGCCTGCGCCTCGCGTGCCGCCAGCTCGAGCGCCGGACCTACCTGAGCCGCCTCGAGTAGTGGATCGGCCACCGGCGACCCCTACCGGCGGGCTAGCCCTCGGCGCGGACCGTGCTGCCGGAGCGCCGCGAGCGCTCCCCCGTGCGCGTGGGGCGAGCGGGCAGCTTGACGGGTGCCGCGTGCATCGCCCGCAGTCGCACCTCGCGCCACGACATGCCCTCCTTCAGCAGCGCCGGCATGCCCATCAGGATCGCCGTCGAGACCTCGACGGCCTGCAGGATCACGCCGTAGGCCACGCCGGTACCGAGACCCACGTGCCAGCCGGTGTGCAGGACAGCCGCGCAGGCGGCCTGGAAGACGCCGAGGTTGGCCGGGGTCGCGGGCAGCACGGCGGTGATGTTGACCGCGAACAGAACCGCTGCCGCCGCGGCAATACCGGCCTGGTGGCTCAACCCAAGCGCGACCAGCAGCACGTAGCAGGACAGCCACTGCAGCGCCCATGCCGCGAGCTGCGCGGCGGTGGCGGTCGCGCCGAGGCGCGGACGGCGGAAGACCATCAGTCCGGCCCGCACCCGCGTCAGCCCCTGGCGGGCCTGGGCGGCCGCAGCATGAACACGGGCGAAGCGCGACGCACCCGAGCCGGCCCGCAGGACGATCGGCGCCAGCAGCAGGAGGAGCAGCAGCGCCACCGGGGCGATGGCCGCGATCAGGAGCGCGTCCTGATGCCCGCTGAACAGGTCGACCGAGGAGAACATGACGGTGCCGAGGATCGCCAGCGCCACGATATTGAGCAGCGTCTGTGACACCAGCGTGCCGAGCACGACGGGCAGGTTCTCGCGCGGACGGCCCGTGCGCCGAGCCACGACGAGCGCGCGCGACGGCTCACCGAGCCGCGCCGGCAAGGTCGAGGACATCAGCACGCCGATGAAGGTGCCCTGCATGGCGTCGGAGAGCCGCACGCGGGCGCGGGGCAGAGCCGCCTTCAGGATCGCGTGCCAGGAGAAGGCGCGCAGCACCATCGAGCTGCACATGATGGCCAGCCCGAGGAGCACGAACGAAGGACTCGACTGCACGAGCGCGCTGGCGATGTTGTCCAGACCGATCTTCTGCAGCGCGAGGACGGCCAGCACGACGCCGGCGAGCGAGATCGCCGCGACTGCTCCCCGTCGGGCCAGCGCGATCGCTGGCCGCCGCCCAGCCGCGAGCTGGGGCTCGAGGCTGGGCAGCCGTCGGGCGGCTACATGCGGCTTGAGGTCCGCGGCGCGCGCGCCGACACGCACCGCGGCGCGCTGCATCGCGGTCTGCGGCTCAGGCGTGGCGATCGCGTCCTCGTAGGCGCCCATCACCTCCTCGGACACGCGTGGCCAGGCGAAGCGCTCGACGTCGGCGGCGGCCGCCCGGGCCATGTCGATCAGCCGGTCGGGCTCGTCCTAGAGGTCGCGCAGCGCCTCGGCGAGCGCCTGCGCGTCGCCCGGGGGACGAGCACGCCGTCGACGCCGTCGCGCACGACGTCGCGGTAACCGGCGATGTCCGAGGCCACGACGGGCGTTCCGGCGGCGAACGCCTCGGTCAGGACCATGCCGAAGCTCTCACCGCCGATCGACGGCGCGCACAGGACGTCCGCCTCGCGCAGCTCGCGGTGCTTCTGCTCGTCGTCGACCTTGCCGAGCATGCGCACGCCGCTCGCGTCCATCAGCAGCGGCGAGAGCTCCTCGGGCGACGGGCCGATCACGGTCAGCTCGGTGGGGATGTGCTCGCGCAGCGCCTCGAACGCGCGCAGCAGCAGCGGCAGGCCCTTGCGCTCGACCGCCTGGCCGACGAACGACGATCCGCAGCTTCTCGCCCAGCCCGACGGCTCGCGCTCTCCACGGGAGCCCGGGATGTGGACGCCGTTGGGGATCACGCGGTAGTGACCGCCGAACCAGCGCCGCCCGGTCCACGCGGCGGCCTCGGAGACCGCGATCCGGACGTGCAGGCGGTTGAGCACGCGGCGCGCGCCGATCAGGTTGGCGATCCCGTTGGGGAGGCGCTTGTCCGAGTAGGAGTGGAACGTCCCCACCAGCGGCAGCCGGGTCCAGTCGGCGGCGACCCAGCCGAGCAGCGGCGCCACCGGCTCGTGGATGTGGACGACGTCGTAGCCGCCGCGTGCGAAGCTCGCGGTGCAACGGTCGCCACGCCGTACGGCGTGATCGACAGGTTCGACACCGCGCCGTTGGCCTTGAAGCCGACCGTGCGGCCCGAGCGAGAACGAGATAGTCGGGCAGGCTCGAGCGTCCTGCGGGCGGGCGCCGCGGTGCAGAAGCCGCCGCCGAGCGATCGGGCGGATCGAAGGGCGCCAGCACGCGGACGTGGTGGCCGTCCTCGATGAACTGGTCGGCCAGCGCGTCGATGTGCCGTGTCACGCCCCCGGGATACGACCACGAATACGGCGACACCAGCGCGATGCGCATCGATTCCATCTTAGCCTCTAACCCCGCCGGTGGCTGTGTTTCCGCGCCTATCATAGGAGCGACCATGCCGGTCCGGCATTTCGTCAAATACACCTTCCTGCAAGGTCGACCCCGCGTGGCGCCGGCTCGACGACGAGCGGCGGGCCGCCGACAAGCGCGAGTTCATCGCCGCCTGCGAGGACTTCGCCGACGGACACCTGCTGCGGGCGTTCTCGCTCGTCGGCACGCGCGGCGACGCCGACCTGATGCTGCTCAGCCAGGCCCAGAACCTCGAGCGGATCCACGAGTTCCACGTGGTGCTGGCCCAGAGCGGCCTGATGAAGTGGTGCACGGTGCCGTATTCGTTCCTGGCCATGACCAAGCCGTCCGAGTACTCGGATGAGTCGCGCCTTGAGGTTCGACCCGCACATGGGAAGTACCTGTTCGTCTACCCGTTCGTGAAGACCCGAGCCTGGTACGCGCTTGCCGGCCGACGAGCGCTGGCGGATCATGCAGGAGCACATCAAGGTCGGCCGCGAGTTCCCGTCCGTCGACCTCAACACGAGCTACTCGTTCGGGCTCGACGACCAGGAGTTCGTGGTCGCCTTCGAGACCGACAACCCGGCCGACTTCCTCGATCTCGTGCAGCGGCTGCGCACGACCGAGTCGAGCTCCTACACGCTGCGCGACACGCCGACGTTCACCTGCATCTCGTGCTCGGTCGAGCGCGCGCTCGGCGCGCTCGACGGGGCCGCACTGACGCTCACCGAGATCCGCCATGACGACCGACCCGGTCGCAGCTCCCCAGGACTTCGACGAGGTCCGCGACATCACGGTGATCGGCGCCGGCCCGGTCGGCATGTGCACCGCGTTCTGGGCCGGCATGCGCGAGGCCGACTCGCGCATCATCGACTCGCTGCCCGAGCTCGGCGGCCAGCTGACGACGCTGTACCCCGAGAAGTGGATCTTCGACGTGCCGGGCCACCCCAAGGTGCTCGCCGGGACCTCGTCGAGATGCTCCGCGTGCAGGCGCTCGAGCAGTTCGACGTTCCCGTGCATCTCGAACACGACCGCTGAGCGCGATCTCCTGGGAGGGCGAGGACGAGGATCGGGTCGTCGTCCTGCACACCGACCAGGGCGAGCTGCGCTCGCGCACGGTGATCGTGGCCGGCGGCCACGGCGCGTTCGAGCCCAAGAGGCTGCCCGGCTACGACATGACGCCGTGGGAGGGCCGCGGCGCGCACTACATCGTCGGCGAGAAGTCGGTCTTCGCCGGCAAGCGGGTGATGATCGTCGGCGGCGGCGACTCGGCCTGCGACTGGGTGGTCAACCTGCTCGACACGGCGAGCGAGATCAGCCTCGTCCACCGCCGCGAGGGGTTCCGCGCGCACGAGGTGACCGTCGGCCAGGTGCTCGAGGCGGCCACGACCGCGGCGACGTCGCGCTCCACGTCCCGTTCCAGATCAAGGAGGTCCTCGGCGACGGCAGCGTCGAGCGGGTGCGCGCTGTTCCACTCCGAGGACGAGGCGCACGAGATCGAGATCGAGGTCGACGCGATCCTGCTCCAGCTCGGCTTCAAGACCGCGCTCGGCCCGCTCAAGGAGTGGGGCTTCGAGGTCATCAAGGGCGCGATCGTCGTCGACCCAGTGATGAAGACCTCGCTCGAGCGCGTGTGGGCGTGCGGCGACATCACGACCTTCGACGGCAAGCTCAAGCTGATCGCCACCGGGTTCGCCGAGTCGGCGATCGCCGTCGCCCAGGCCGTGCACGAGATCCGGCCGGAGATCAAGATCCAGCCCAAGTACTCGACCAACACCGGCGTTCCCGGCGCGGTTGCCGGCCAGCCGTAGCCCGCCGAGCGCCGTGGCCGCGATCGTCTGCCGTCCGGTCGAGCACCTGCGCGCCGCCGATCCGGTCCTGCGCGCGCTGATCGACGACCTCGGTCGCCGAGGCTTCGGCGATCCGCGCGCCGGCCGGCCCGAGGACCACTACGGCGCGCTCGTGCGCTCGATCGTCGGCCAGCAGCTCTCGACCAACGCCGCGCGCGCGATCTACGCCCGCCTGACCGATCGCTTCGGCGGCCGCACGCCGACTCCGGCCGGAGGTGCTCGCCGACGACCCGGAGGAGCTGCGGGCGGCCGCCGGGCTCTCGCACGCCAAGGTCGCGCTACCTGCGCTCGCTGGCCGAGCACGTCGTCGACGGCTCGCTCGAGCTCGAGCGGCTCGACGAGCTGCCCGACGACGAGGTGATCGCCGAGCTCATCGCGGTCAAGGGCATCGGCGTCTGGAGCGCCCACATGTTCCTCATGTTCCACCTGCAGCGCCCCGACGTGCTCGCGGTCGGCGATCTCGGCATCCGCCAGGCGATGATGGTCCGCTACGGGCTCGAGGCGCTCCCGACCCGGCCGCGATGGAGGTCGTCGCCGAGCCGTGGCGACCGTACCGGACGCTGGCCTGCCGCTACCTGTGGCGCTCGCTGGACGCCATGCCGGCTTAGCCACGTGATGACTTTTCCCACAGAGGCATGACGACCGATCACGCCTCAGCGCCGGGCGTCGTCGGCGTCGGACGTACGCGTAGCGCCGGACTAAGTCGCGCCGGACGTACGGCGCGGCGCACGTCTGTCGGCCGCGACGTACACCGCCGGTAGCGCCGGAACGACCGCAGCCCGGAACGACACCGCCCGCGGTCAAGCCGGGAGCACGACGAGGTCTGCGAACCTAGACCGCGGAGACCTCTTCCTCTTCCGCGACGCGGAACGAGGAGCCGCAGCCGCAGGCCGCGATCACGTTCGGGTTGTCGACCTTGAAGCCGGCGCCCTGGAGGCCATCGACGAAGTCGATGACCGAGCCCTGCACGTACGGCAGGCTCGGGCGGTCGACGAGCAGGCGGATGCCCTTGTCCTCGAAGACCGTGTCGCCGTCGCGCTGCTCGTCGAACGCGAGCGCGTACTGGAAGCCGGAGCAGCCTCCGCCGCGCACGCCGACGCGCAGTCCGGCGGTCTCGGCCGACGGCCGCCTGCGCGGCGAGGAACTCGCGGACCTTCTCGGCGCCCTTGTCGGTGAGAGTGATCATGCTTCACTCAGTATAGCGGCGGTCGACCTCGCTACGCTTAGGGCAGTGTCCGCGACCCCCGAGGAGCTGAAGCAGCGCATCGAGGCCGGGATTCCCGGCGCCCGCGCCGAGGTCACCGGCGACGGCCACCACTTCAACGCGGTGGTGGCCGCGCCGGCGTTCGCGGGTCTGCAGCCGGATCGCCCAGCACCGGCTCGTCTACGACGTGTTCGGCGCCGAGCTCGGCGACCGCATCCACGCACTCTCCATCCAGACGAAGACCGAGAGAGGAAGCATGACCGACGAGACGACGAACCCGATGCGCGACGCGATCCAGAGCGCGATCTCCGAGAACCCGGTGATCCTGTTCATGAAGGGCACCCCGGACCAGCCGGCCTGCGGCTTCTCGGCCCGCACGGTGGCGATGCTGCAGTCGCTCGGCCAGCCGTTCGCGGCCGTCGACGTGCTCCCCGACCCCCGCATCCGCCAGGAGCTCTCGGCGATCTCGAACTGGCCGACGATCCCGCAGCTGTTCGTCGACGGCGAGCTGGTCGGCGGCTGCGACATCGTCACCGAGATGTACGAGTCGGGCGAGCTGCAGCAGGCGCTCGGGCTCGGATAGCCGGAGGCGAGGAGCCCAGGCGCCGGAGCCCGAGCCCGCAGAGGCTCCGCCGCTCTCGATCGAGAATCGCCTCTAGAGCGGAGGGCCCGGCGGGCGCAGGTGCCGCCGGCGACGGCCGATCGGCGCGGTGCCGCCGGTGACGGCCGATCGGCGCAGGCCCGCCGGGCGCGCGCCGATCGTGGCGCTGCGCTTCGAGGACGGGGTTCTCTGGGCGCTCGACCAGACCGTGCTGCCGTGGCGCGAGGATGTGCTCGAGCTGCGGCAGCGCCGCCGAGGTGGCCGACGGCGATCCGGCGCCTGTCGATCCGCGGCGCGCCACTGATCGGCGTCGCCGCCGGCGTACGGCGTCGCGCTCGAGCCTCGCCCGCCGGAACCGCGAGCGCGCTCGAGCGCGCCTGCGCGCTGCTCCGCGGACGCGCGGCCGACCGCCGTCAATCTCGCCGTACGCGGTCGATCGGGTCCGGGACGCCGCGGTCAGAGCCGCCGGCCGGCGCGGCCGCCGCGGCCGCGCTCGCCGAGGCTCGGGCGATCCACGCCGAGGAGGAACGCCGCGAGCGCCGCGATGGCCGACCACGGAGCGGACCTGCTGGCCCAGGCGCCGGCGGATCATGACCCACTGCAACACCGGCGCGCTGGCCGCGCCGGGCCGCGGGACGGCGCTCGCCGTGATCGCCGAGCTGGCCGCGCGCGGGTCGCTGGAGAGCGTGCTCGCCACCGAGACCGCGGCCGCTGCTGCAGGGCGCGCGGCTGACCGTCTACGAGCTCGCCCGGCTCGGCATCCCCCACGAGCTGATCGTCGACTCCGCCGCCGCCGGGACTGATCGCGGGCGGCGACGGTCGATGCGGTGATCGTCGGCTGCGACCGCGTGGCCGCCAACGGCGACGTGGCCAACAAGGTCGGCACCTACGGCTCGCGCCTCGCCGCCCGCGCCGCCGGCATCCCGTTCGTCGTCGCCGGGCCGACCTCGACGATCGATCTGGCCTGCCCGGCAGGGTGCCCAGATCGAGATCGAGGAGCGCGATCCCGACGAGGTGCGCCACGCCGGTGACACGCTGCTCACGCTGCCGGAGACACGCTGCCGCAACCCCGCCTTCGACGTCACGCCGGCCGCGCTTGTGACCGCGCTGGTCACCGAGCGCGGGGTTGCCCGCGCGCCCTATGTCGAGTCGATCAGCGCCCTCTACCGGTAATCGTGCATGCGCACACGGGCTGAGCGCCACGCCGCCAGCGGTGCCATCCCGGCGGTCCGCCGCCGGCGATAATGGTGGGCCAGGCGCGGTACGTAGCGCAGCGCCGAGCGCCGCGCCGGCGGAAGATGGCCGGCCGACGCGCGCAGCTCGAGCACGAGGCGGGCGGTCAGTGAGCGGGGCACGATCGCCTCGCCGCGGAGCATCGCCCGCAGCGCGGTGCTCATGCGATCCGGATCGGTCTCCTTGAGCAGATAGCCGTCCGCGCCGGCGTGTAGCGCCTCGAGCACATCGCCCTCCCCGGTGAAGGCGGTGGCGAGCATGGCGATCCGCGTCTCGGGTAGCTCGGGGCCGATCCGCGCCGCCGCCACCACCCCACCGCCGGGAATGGCCATGTCGAGCAGGCATACGCTCGGCCTGTGGCGCAGCGCGGCCTCGATCGCGTCCTCGGCGTCGACGGCCTCGGCCACGACCTCGAATCCATTGGCCTCGAGCGCGTCGCGGAGGTCCGTCCGCGTTGGCTCATCGTGATCGGCAAGGACGACGGTAACGGCCTCATCCTCGAGGCCGCCGATCCCGTTCGTCCGTGACGAGATCTCCACTGTCGCGCTCATGGCTGGCTCCAGATATCGCTATCGACCGGGTTTCACTCGCGCCGCCGCCCGTCCCCTGTGCGACTGCGCACCCCGAAACACCTACCTATCGCTGCTCATCTTAGCGTGCTCGGGCAACCGGCATGCTGGATTACTGGCCGCCGTCCTCAGGCCCACGACGGTACGCCAAATGCTCGAGTATGCGGCGCGAATCGCAGATCGCCTCGCCCTCGATGACCAGCACGGGCACGCGCCGCTGGCCGGTCAGAGCCTCGACCTCTGGACGCTGTGACCGGCGCTGGGGCACGGTCACCTGATCGAAGGCGATCGCGTCGCGCCGCAACGCCCGGGCCACACGACCGCACGGGCACAGCCAATCGGTCGGCGTGTTGCAGCGGTACAGGATTGCCATCGCTCCGCTCAGACGATACGGCGGCTCACGAGGCCCGTGCGCCGCAGCAGCTGGGCGGTCACCCGCAGGCCGAGCGGCTGGCGCGTGCCCGGCTCGGCCACGAGACCCGCGTCGCGCTCGCGGTACCAGGCGATCGTCGACTCAAGGCAATCCTCGTGGGGGGAGGGCTTCCAGCGGAGCTCGCGCTTGGCCCGCGTGTTCCGAAACGCCCAGTTCAGCGAGGCGGCACGCACCTCGGCCGGAGAGGGCATCGGCGGGCGCGGCAGCCCCGCGGCCGGCGGCAGCCGCTCGGCGGCGGTCGCGATCGCCAGCGCGATCGGGAACGGCAGCTTGAGGGCCGGCGGCTCGACGCCGGAGAGACGCGCGAGGTCGGCAAACAGCCGGTCGAAGGTGAAGTTCCGGTTGCCGAGGATGTAACGCTCGCCGATCGCGCCGAGGCGGTCGGCCTGGAGGTGGCCACGCGCCACGTCCTCGACACCGACGATGTTGATCGTGCCCTCAACATAGGCCGGGATCTGACGACGCAGGAAGCGGCGCACGAGCGTCGTCGACGAGCGGCCGGGGTCGCCCGCTCCGAGGACGTGGGCAGGGTTCACGATCACCAGCGGCAATCCGCGGGCCACGAGCCGCAGCGCCGCGACCTCGGCCTCGTGCTTGGCATCGACGTAGGGGATGCCATGACGCCCGGCGTCCCACGCCTGCGACTCGTCGGCGACTCGGTGGCGCGGTGCGGGCCCAATGGCCGCGACCGAAGAGGTGAAGACGACCCGCTCGACGCCGGCGCGCAGAGCCTCCTCGAGCACGATTCGCGTGCCTTCGACGTTGACCGCAAAGGCCCGGTCGCGCCGCAGCCGCAGGTCCGTGGTCCCTGCAACGTGGAAAACGCGCTCGACCCCGCGCATGGCCCGCCGCACGGCACGCCGGTCGAGCACGTCGGCACGCACGGTCTGGGCCCCGAGATCGGCGATCGCGTCGAGCCGCGAGGTCTCGCGGACCGTCAGGCGGAGCTCGTCGCCGCGCGCGGCCAGCAGGCGGGCGACGTGAGACCCGATGAACCCCGTTCCACCGGTCACGAGCGTCCTCGGCATCGGCGGCAAGTTTAGTGTCGAGGGTAACTGGGTCTCCCGGGGGCGCTGCTAGGGTGCCGCCGGATGTCCGTAGCCATCGTGTCGGATACCTGCCACTACCTCCCGGCCCCACTGATGGCCGAGCATGGCATCCACCAGGTCAGTCTCTACGTGCACTGGAAGGACGAGACGCAGCGCGAGAGCGAGATCGATGACTACGACGCGTACTACGCGCGCTTGCGCGATCTGACCCACCTGCCGAGCACCTCACAACCCTCGATCGGGGACTTCCTCGCGGTCTACGAGCCGCTGCTCGACCAGGGACAGGACATCGTCTCGATCCATCTTGCGGGCGGCATGTCGGGAACCGTGCGCGCGGCCGAGCAGGCGCGCGAGCAGCTCGGAGACCGCGCCGCGCGCGTCCACGTCGTGGACTCGGAGTCTGCCTGCGGAGGCCAGGGGCTCGTGCTGCTCGCGGCGGCCGCCGCGGCGCGCGGCGGTGCTGAGGGCGCCGCCGTGGCCGAGCACGCCCGCGAGGCCCGGGCCCAGCTCAAGATGTGGTTCGCCATCGAGACGCTGGAGTACCTGCGCCGCGGCGGGCGGATCGCCGGAGCACAGGCCTGGCTCGGGTCGGCGCTGAAGATCAAGCCGATCCTCACCGTCGAGTCCGAGATCACGCCGATCGAGCGCGTGCGGACGTCCAAGCGCGCCTTCGAGCGAATGGTCGATCTGCTGCGCAGCCGTCACGAGGAGGGCGCCGATGCGTGGATGGTCCAGCACATCCAGGCGCCGGGGCAGGCCGAGGAGCTCGCCTCGCGCGGGCGGGAGATCTTCGGCTGCGACCCGATGGTGATCTCCGAGATCGGACCCGTGATCGGCACGCATGTGGGTCCCGGGCTGCTCGGCGCGGGAGGGCTGCCGAGCAGCCTCCTGGCCTGAGACCCGAAATCGGCCGCGGTGACAGCCCCCGGAGGGAGCGGTGAGAAAACGCTCGGGCTGGGTATGCCGGTACCGCCGAGCAGCATCCCGGCGCTCGAAGGCGTCGCTGGGCGGCGTAGAAAGAACCCGCAGGAGAGAGCATGGATCTCGTCACACTGGCTTTTTTCGCAGTGATCATCTGGCTACTGGGCTCGTGGATAGCCGCAGTCGCGCTGTGCGCGATCTCGTCCTGGTCAGAGGCGCAGGACGAGCGCCTGCACGCCTGGCGGCGCGGAGCGCGACCAGCAGGCGCTGAGCGGCGGACGTCGCTCAGCCGGACTTGAGTGCGCGGCGGCGGCGGCGGCCGAAGACGAGGGCACCGAGGGCGGCCACTCCGCCGCCGAGGACAAAGCCGGCCACGCCGGCGGCCACCATCACCTGAGGCTGGTGCTTGACGAGCTGGCCGCGCCAGTCGGTGAGCACGGCGACCTCACCACGGAGCTTCTCGATCGATACCGCGAGCTCGGCGCGATTCTGCTCGATCGACGTGCGGATCTCCTCCGGTGAACGCGTGGGCGGGGGCATCAGAGGCGCCGCTCCGGGTGCTGGACGGTGGAGCGGATCCTCTTGGCCTCATCGATCGCCATCGTCGGCACCGGCGGCCCAACGCGCAGCTTGCGCGTGGCGAAGTAGACCGCGCCGACGGTGGCGAGCAGGAGCACCACGAAGACGATCAGGAAGCCGAGCCAGATGCTCCCCAACAGGGAGTTGAGACCCCAGGCGATCGTCAGCAGCAGGAAGATCACGGCGAACACGCCGAACACCGCGCCGGCCGCGATCGCCGCAGCCCCCCGACCGAGACTCTTGGCCTTGACCGTGACCTCGGCCTTGGCGAGCTCGACCTCCTCGCGGACGAGCACGGTCACCCGCTCGGCGACCTCGTTCACCGTGACGCCGAGGTTCTCGGGCTTTTGCTGCTCAGCGGGCAAGACGCTTGAGGATCAGAGCGGCCAGGAAACCGCCCGCAAAGGCCGCGCCGACGGCGACCTCCGGGCGCGGAGGCGCCGCGGCCGCGGAGGCCACGGCCTCGGGCGGCGCGAAGGATGCGGGTTCCGAGGGTGACGAGGCGACGGACTCGGGCTCAGACGGTGTGGCCTGGTCGGGCTGATCCGGCGCGAGAGCCGGGGCAACCTCGGTCGGATCCTCGTTCGGAAGCGTGGGTTCGTCGCTCACTCGGGTGGCTCTTCCCCGAACACACGCGTCCAGATCAAAACGGCGACGCGCTGCGAGGCGATGGCCGCGAGCGCACCGACACCGGCCAGCAGTCCCGACCACATGAGTCTCTTGACGAGAGGGCTCTCGGTCATCGCGGGCATTCAATCACGGATCTGGCTGTCGGGGGCCCCGCCGGGGATCTCAGCGCTCGATTCCGCGGCAGATCGTCTCGACGATCAGTGTCTTGGCCCGATCGAGCTCCTCGTCGCCGACCGGAACGCTGTCGAAGATCCACCCTGTGAGCACCTGCTCGACCGCTCCGTAGAAGGCCAGCGCGGCAAACTCGGGGGTGATCTCGGAGCGGAAGACGCCGTCCTGTTGGGCGGTGGCCACGATCGCAGCGATCTGGGCGTAGGCATCGCGGATCTTCTCGAGGTGGGTGCGACCGAAGGTGTTCGCGGCGCGGGTGACCTCGACGATGATGACCTTCATCAACTCTGGGTCCCGCCGGTAGGAGTCGATGATGAACGACGCGATCGCGTAGAGCTTGTCGCGGGGCGAGAGCTCGGCGGCGTCGGCCTCGGCGATCGCGGCCAGCATCACATCCCAGCGGTCGAGGAACAGGGTGTCGAGGATCTCCTCCTTGGAGCTGAAGTAGTGGTAGACGAGGCCATAGGCCACGCCGGCCTCGTCGGCGATGTCCGAGACGCGGCAGGTGTGGAAGCCCTGGCGCGCGAACACGCGCACGGCGGCGTCGAGGATCAGGCGCCGCTTGTCGACGGCGGCCGTTCCCGTGGAGGCCATCAGACCGCCACCTCCGGGGCGGCGTCGCCGATCGGCCACGCGTAGCGCGCGGGTTGCCGATTGGCCAACGACGGCAGGCGCCGCCTGATGTCCCGCAGCCGCTCGAGATCGAGCACCGCGGTGACCGCGGTCTCGTGGTCAGGGGCGGTGGCCAGGACGAGACCCCACGGGTCGACGATCAGTGAGCGGCCGCCCGAGCGGTGGCCCGGCGGATGAGCGCCGATCTGATTCGGGGCGACGATGAAACATTGGTTCTCGATCGCCCGCGCGCGCAGCAGCACCTCCCAATGGTCTCGTGTGGTGGCCAGCGTGAACGCACTCGGGACGACCACGATCTCGGCCCCGCGGACGGCCAGGATCCGGTACAGCTCGGGAAAGCGCAGGTCGTAACAGATGCTCATGCCGAGCCCGACGCCGTCAGCCAGCCGGGAGATGACGATCTCGTCGCCGGGTTCCTCGCTCTCGGACTCCCGGTACGCCACGCCGTCGACCTCGACGTCGAACATGTGGATCTTGCGGTAGACCGCGTGCAACTCACCATCGCGGCCGATGTGCACGCTCGTGTTCGCGCGCCGCCCCTCGCCGTCTCGGCGCTCGACGATCGAGCCTGCGACGAGCTCGATCCCGAGCTCGCGCGCCAGAGCGCGCGCCAGGCTGATCGAGGGACCGTCGAGTGACTCCGCGCCGGCGGCCAGCTGCTCGGCGGTGCCGAGCAGGTTCCATTTCTCGGGCAGCACGACGAGATCCGCCCCCTCGGCGGCTGCGGAGCGGATCAGACGCTCCGCGCCGGCAAGGTTGCCATCCTTGTCTTCTGTGGAGTTGAGCTGTATGGCCCCGGCGCGCAGAGAGAACCTCGCTTGGCATCGATTGACCGATCAGTCAACCGCATGGAACAGAGTAACGCGCCGGACCGCCGATACGCTCATGGTGTGCCCGCCGCCAAGCCGCCGCTCCCCTACCGCGGCGAGTTCGGCCTCGAACGCCCGGCGCGGCTCGCGGCACTCGCGTTGCCCCCGCGGCCGATGCCGTCGCACCAGGGCCTGCGGCCGCTGAAGGCCTGGCGCTATGTCGGTGTGTATGGGCCGGAGCTCCTGATCTGCCTCGGAGCCGTGCGCATCGGGCCGGCCCGTCAGGCCTTCTGGGCCGTGTGGGACCGCGGGCGGGGCGTGCTCGACGAGCGCACGACGCTCGGCCGCGGATCGGTGCGCCTTGAGCGCGGGCGGGCCCGTGTCAGCGACGGGCCGGTATCGATCGACCTCGTCCTCGAGGAGACGGCGGGCATCGAGTGCGTGTGCCCAAGCGCCCGCGGCTACGCCTGGACGCGCAAGCAGGGCGGCGTGCGCGCGCTCGGCAACGTCACGGTGGGCGGCGTCCGCCACGAGCTCGACGCCCGCGCGATCATCGACGACACGGCGGGGTACTACGCGCGCCACACGAGCTGGCGCTGGTCGGCCGGCGTCGGCCACACCGCGGATGGACGCGAGCTGGCCTGGAACCTGGTCAGCGGCGTGAACGATCCGCCGCGCGGAAGCGAGCGCACGCTGTGGGTCGCGGGGGTTCCGCGTGAGGTCGGGCCGGCCCGCTTCGCCGCGGACCTCTCCGGCGTGGACGCTCTGCGCTTCAGCGCCGAGGCCGTGCGCGAGCGCCACGAGAACCTGTTCTTGCTGCGCTCGAGCTACCGCCAGCCCTTTGGGTGCTTCTCCGGCGAGCTGCCCGGCGGGATCGAGCTCGCCGAGGGCTACGGTGTGATGGAGGAGCACGACGTCTGGTGGTAGCCGCGGCGGACGGTCGCGTCGCGGACTGAAACGGACGCGGCCGTCAGGCCGCGCCCAATCCGCGCTGGCGCCGCAGCGCGACGAGCAGCAGCTTGGAGTGCATGGCGCCGATCAGGTCGCGCAGCGGCTCGGCTCCTGAGGCGATGATCTCCACGGCGCGATCGACCTCGACCTCCCCGGGCAGACGTTCGAGCAGCACGCGCACCTCCTCCTCGACGAGCGGTTCCAGAGCCTCGCGATAACGCAGCGTGTCGTAGACGGTGAAGCCGATCGCCTCCTCGTATCCCCCGGCGCGGAAGCGCGAGATCGATTGGATGATCTTCACGTCGTCGGCGTCGTAGCCACGTGCGTTGGGGGTCAGCACGCCGAGCTCCTCGAGTCGCGCAAGCACGTTCTGAGGCAGGTGGTACAGCTCACGCACCCGCGCCCTCGAGGTGCGCTCCCCCTCGCGCGCGGCGATCGCCCGCTCGAGGATCCGGTCCTCGAGCTCGATCACCCGCTCGGCGCGCTCGGGATCGTCAGCCATCAGCTCGCGAATCAGCCGCAGCGGCATGAAGCGCTCTTCCTGAAGGCGCTTGATGAGCCTGATGCGGGCGACGAACTCCTCGGGGTAGTAGGCCATGTTGCGGCTCGTGCGCACGACGTCCTGCCCCCCGCCGAGCAGCCCCTCGCGCAGATAGTGCTTGATCGTGCCGGCGCTGACCCCGGAGCGCTCCGCGAGCTCGCTCATCTTGAGCAAGCCGTCGGTCGCGGTCATGAAGGGCTCTGAGCCGGTGCCGGCGTGTTGATCCCGAGCAGCCGGCGTGCCTCCTGCACGGTCGCGGGCCGTCGCCCCGCATCCTCGGTCATCTGCCGCGCCTTGGCGATCAGATCGCCGTTGGACCGCGCCATCTCGCCGCTCGGCAGGTAGAAGTTGTCCTCCAACCCGACCCGGATCGAGCCGCCGAGCGTGAGCGCCGCGGCGACCAGCATCCACTGCTCGCGCCCGATGCCGATCACGCCCCAGTGGTGGTCCCCGGCGGGCATGTTGTCGGCCATCGCGGCCAGGTTCCGCGCGCTCGCGGGGACCCCGCCGACGACGCCCATCACAAAGTCGGCGTGCAGCGGGGCGTCGAGCAGGCCCATGTCGACAAGCGGCGTCAGCGAGCCGACGTGCCCGACGTCGAAGCACTCGTGCTCGGGCTTGATGCCGAGGCGGCGCATGGCCTGGAGCAGTTCGATGATCTCTTCGAACGGGTTGGTGAAGACGAACTTGAAGACGAAATCCTTGCGGCTCTTGGAGTACTTGGCGTAGTTGAGCGAGCCCATGTTGAGCGCCGCCACCTCGGGCCGGCAGGCCTCCAGGTAGGCCACCCGCTTCTCCACCGGCACACCGATCGTGCCGGTCGAGAAGTTGATGATCGCCGCGTCGCCCACCTCGCCGATGATCGCGTCCCTGATGGCCTGAAAGTCCTCGATCTCGTAGCTCGGCCGGCCGTCGGGCGAGCGAGCGTGGATGTGGATGTGCACGCCGCCCTCGTCGACGATGCGGCGCGCCTCGGCGGCGTATTCGTCCGGGGTGTAAGGGATCGCCGGGCACTGCTCGCGGTTGGCGATCGCGCCGCTGATCGAGCACGTGATGACCGCGGGATTCATCGCTCACCTGCGGATCGGTTCATACCGGCAGCACGCCCGAGCGCTTGAAGGGCCGCTCGACCTTCTTGCCCGCGGCCATCTCCAGCCCGCGGCAGATAGTGGCGCGGGTCTCACGCGGGTCGATCACGTCGTCGATCATGTCGTTGCCGGCCGCGATGTAGACGTCGATGATCTTGCGGAAGTTCTCGATCAGCTCCTGACGCTTGGCCTCCGGGTCCTCGGCGTCCTGGACCTGCTTCCTGAAGATGATCTCGACCGCCCCCTCGGCGCCCATAACGCTGATCTCGGCCGACGGCCAGGCCACGATCAGGTCGGGCTCGAAGGCGCGGCCGTTCATCACGTAATAGCCCGCGCCGTAAGCCTTGCGCAGCACGACGGTGATCTTCGGCACGGTGGCGTTGGCGGTCGCGTAGAGCATCTTCGCGCCGTGGCGGATGATCCCGGCCTCCTCGACCTTGCTGCCCACCATGAAGCCCGGGACGTCCATCAGGTACACGAGCGGGATCGAATAGGCGTTGCACAAGTTGATGAAGCGCGCCGCCTTGTCGGACGAGTCGTTGTCCAGGATGCCGCCGAGCTGCTTGGGCTGATTGGCCACGATCCCCGTGGGCCGGCCGTCGAAGCGGGCCAGGCAGGTGATGATCGTCTTGGCGAACTGGGGCTTGAGGTCGAAGTACTCGCCGTCGTCGACGATCCGCCGGATGACCTCGTACATGTCGTAGGGCTTGCGGTTGGAGTCAGGCAGCACGTCGAGCAGGTCCTCTTCGGCGCGGTCGACCGGGTCGGCGGTCCTGCGGATCGGGGGCTGCTGCTCGCAGTTCTGGGGGAAGTAGCTCAGGTACTGCTTGATTCGCTCGATGCACTCCGGGTCGTCGCCCACCTCGAGGTCACCGACGCCCGACTTGCGGCAGTGCACACGCGATCCGCCGAGCTCCTCCTGCGTGACGTTCTCGCCCACGGCCGCGCGCACCAGGTGCGGGCCCGCGAGTGCCATCGACCCGCGGCCCTTGACCATTGGCACGAAGTCGGCCAGTCCGGGGATGTAGGCGGTTCCGGCCGCGCAGGGTCCCATCAGCGCGGCGATCTGGGGAATCACGCCGCTCATCACCACCTCCTCGCGGAAGAGGTGGCCGGTGCCGGCAAACAGCGACCCGACCGCCTCCTGGATTCGCGCGCCGGCCGAGTCCAGGAGCCAGATCAGGGGGATCCGCTTGGTCAGCGCGAGCTCGCGCAGACGCGAGACCTTGAGCTCGCCGGTCATGCCCATCGACCCGGCCATGACCGTGAAGTCATAGGCGGCCACGGCGGCCAGTCGGCCGTCGATCTTGCCGTAGCCGGTTATGACGCCGTCGGCCGGGGCCTCCTTGCCGTCCATCGCGCGCTGCGAGGAGTGGGGCCGGCCATGGATGCCGAGCTCGGTCCAGGTGCCTGCGTCGATCAGCAACTCGAGGCGCTCGCGCGCGGTCAGCTTCTCGGCGGCGTGCTGGGCCGCGACCTTCTCCGGGCCGCCCCCAAGCCTGATCTGCGCACGGCGACTGGCCAGATCCGCAGCGAGCGGGCGGAGCAGGCTGGTGGCGGGAGCGTCGGTGGCCATGATCGAGAACGTGAGAAGTGAGACGTTCTACTTTCCACTTTGGCAGGCATGGCGGCTCGCCGTCAAGTGGCGCTCGCTCCCGAAGAGCTTGCGAAGATGTTTGTTGCGGGCAGGATAAACGCGTAAACTCGGGCCAGGTCGGGAGTCGACGGCAAAGTTACAGACGAGGCCGAGCGAAGTATCGACACTGCAGCAGCTCGCGCTCACCGCGACCAGCACGGGGCGGGTGGGGGCGTTGCGACCGGCAACGTACCCATCTCCGGAGGCTCCTTGCATGCCGACATCACCTGAGCGCCCATACTGGCGCGAGATTCTCGCCCCATACGCCGCGCCGAACCTCGGGCGCAGCCTGCTCGACATCATCACCTCCGTGGCGCCCTACCTCGGGCTCTGCGTGGCGATGTACCTGGCGCTGGGCACCTCGGTCTGGCTGACCCTTGCGCTGTCCATCCCGGCGGCCGGTTTCCTGGTCAGGACGTTCATCCTGTTTCACGACTGCACGCATGGATCGCTGATGCCCTCCAAGCGGGCCAATGCCTGGCTGGGCGCGTTTCTAGGCTTCTTCGTGCTCGCGCCGTTCCGCCGCTGGCGCCACGATCACGCCGTGCATCACGCGACCTCCGGCGACCTGGAGCGCCGCGGCGTCGGCGATCTGCCCACACTCACCGTGTCCGAATACCGGACGCGGACGCCGCGCGGCCGACTGGCCTACCGCCTGTTCCGCAATCCGCTCGTGATGTTCGGGCTCGGGCCGATATTCGCCATGATCGTCGGGCCTCGAATCGCCACCCGCTCGCAGCGCCCCCGCCTCCGCCACAGCGTGATCGCCATGGACATCGTGCTCGCGGTCGTGGTGAGCGGCCTGTGCCTGCTGGTCGGCTGGCAGGCGTTCCTGCTGGTCTGGGCGCCCTCGGCGCTGCTCGCCGGGTCCGCCGGCATCTGGCTCTTCTATGTGCAGCACCAGTTCGAGGACGCCTACTGGCAGAGCTCCGGGGAGTGGAGCTACGCCGAGGCTGCCCTGCAGGGCAGCTCCTACCTCAAGCTGCCGAAGGTGCTGCAGTTCTTCAGCGGGAACATCGGCCTTCACCACGTTCACCACCTGAACGCCAAGATCCCCAACTACAACCTGCAGCGCGCACACGACGAGAACCCGATGTTCCACGGCGTGCCGACGCTGTCGTTGTGGGACGGCCTGCGCGCGGTGAGGCTCAAGCTCTGGGATGAGGACGGCGGCCGGATGGTCACCTTCGCCGAGGCGCGGGCGGCCACCTGGATGCCGATCCCGGCCCCGGTGCCGACGCCCCAGCGCACGCCGCGGCGCGCCGGCTCCGCCGCCTGAGGGCCGGCTCAGCGGCCCCTCCACTGGGGCTCGCGCTTCTCGAAGAAGGCCTGCACGCCCTCCTGGATGTCCTCGGTCGAGAAGGCGATGGTCAGCTGCGAGCGCAGGAAGTCGAGCGCCTCGACAAACGCCATGTCCTGTTGGCGGAACATCGCGTCCTTGCCCAGTTTCATCATCACCGGAGACTTGGCGGCGAGCTTGCCGGCCCAGTCGGCGACGACCGCGTCGAACTCATCCGGCGCGACCGCGCGGTTGACGATGCCGATCCGCTCCGCCTCCCGAGCGGAGATCTGCTCGCCGAGGAGCAGGAGCTCGTTGGTCTTCTTGCGCGGCACGTTGCGATAGATCAGCGCCATGATCATGAAGGGGAACAGGCCGACATTGATCTCCGGCGTGCCGAAGCGAGCGCCCTCGCGAGCGACGATCAGATCGCAGGCCAAAGCCAGGCCGAGGGCGCCGGCGAGCACGTGCCCGTTGGCCGCGCAGATCGACGGCTTGCCGAGCTCGCCCAGCAGCCGGAAGACGCGCGGGAAGACCTCGGTGCCGAAATGCTTGTGCACGAGCGGTAGCTCGGCGGCGAAGCCTCCGAGATTGCCGCCGCTGGAGAACACCTTCTCATGCGTCGAGGTGAGAACCACGCAGCGAACCGCGGCATCATCGCGCGCAGCCTCGAGCGCGGCGTGGAGTTCGCCGAGCAGCTGATCGGACAGTGCGTTACGGGTTTCAGGCTGGTCGAGCGCGATCGTCGCAACGCCCGTCTCGGCGACGTCGTAGCGCAGGGTTTCGTAGGACATGGCCGGGAAGCGTACGCGACCTCTGCGTAGGAAGTAGGAAGTCCTACTGTTTACTTTTCGACTGCGCTCCGCTAGCGTCCGCAGCGCGCGCTGCCCAACGGTCCGCGACCGAGACAGGAGATCCCATGGCCACCGCCGACGTGCTCAAGCCCGACTTCGCCGCCAAGAAGACGCACCTGATCTTCACCGACGAGCACGAGCAGCTGCGCGAGTCGATCCGCCGCTTCGTGATCAAGGAGTTCCAGCCGCACGCCGAGGAATGGGAGGAGACGACGTTCCCCAACTGGGCCTTCGAGCGCATGGGTGAACTCGGATTCCTCGGACTCGACAAGCCGGAGGAGTACGGCGGCCAGGGCGGCGACTACTACACGAGCCTCGTGCTCTCGGAGGAGATGGTGCACGCGCACTCGGGTGGCCTGGCCATGGGCGTGGCCGTGCAGACCGATATGGCGCTGCCGCCGATACTCGCCTTCGGCACCGAGGAACAGAAGCAGCAGTGGGCGGTGCCGGCGATCAAAGGAACGAAGATCCTTTGTCTGGGGATCACCGAGCCGGATGCCGGATCGGACGTCGCCGGGATCAAGACGCGCGCCGTGCGCGACGGCGACGAGTACGTGATCAACGGGTCGAAGACCTACATCACCAACGGCCATCGCGCCGACGTGATCGTACTTGTCACCAAGACCGACCCCGGGGCGGGCTACGACGGCTTCACGCTCTTCCTGGTGCCCATGGACCTGCCCGGCGTCATCCGCGAGAAGCGGCTCAAGAAGCTCGGCATGCACTCCTCGGACACCGCTCTGCTCGCCTTCCAGGACGTGCGAGTGCCCGCGTCCGCGGTCCTCGGCAAGGTCGGCAAAGGCTTCTACCACATCATGTGGGAGCTCCAGGGCGAGCGCCTGATCGGCGCCGCCGGCTCGGTGGCCGGCGCGCAGCACGTCTTCGACCGCACGCTCGAGTACGCCAAGGAGCGCAAGGCCTTCGGGCGCTCGATCGGCAACTTCCAGGTCATCCGCCACAAGTTCGCGGAGATGGCGACCAAGATCGAGACGGCCCGCCAGATGGTCTACACCACGGCCTGGCGGGTTCAGAACGGCGAGTACCCCGTGCGCGAGATCTCGATGGCCAAGCTCTATGCCGCGCGGATCGCCGTCGAGGTCGCTGACGAGTGCATCCAGATCCACGGCGGCGCCGGATACATGAAGGAGTACGGGATCGAGCGCTCGTGGCGCGACCTGCGCCTCAACCGGATCGGGGCGGGAACCGACGAGATCATGCTCGACGTCATCGGGCGCTCCTACGGGCTCTAAGCCCTGGCGGCGAGAACGCGGGGAGGCCGGATCGAGATGGACAGTCTGGCGCAGAAGGCCGGCGCGGCCGCGTCGTCCGGGCGCCGGCCGCTGCCGCCGTTCACCGCGGAGCACGAGGAGTTCCGCGCCGCGGTGCGGAGCTTCGTCGAGAAGGAGCTCCATCCCCATGCTCGCGAATGGGAGGACGCGCGCTGGTTCCCGAATTCGGTCTTCACGCGTCTGGCCGAGCTCGGTTACATCGGGCTCAAATTCCCGCAGCAGTACGGCGGTGACGAGGACGCGGTCGCCGACGCCGTCTTCGTGGAGGAACTCGCGCGCTGCGGCTCGGGTGGCGTGGCCGCAGGGATCGGCGCGCACGGCGGCATCGCGCTGCCCCCGATCTGGAGATTCGGCACCGAGGAGCAGAAGCAGCGCTATCTGGTGCCGGGGATCCGCGGTGAGCGCATCGCCGCTCTGGCCATCACCGAGCCCGATGCCGGCTCGGACGTCGCCTCGATCAGGACCGCGGCCCGCAAGGTCACCGACGGTTACATCGTCAACGGCTCGAAGCTGTTCATCACCGGCGGCGTGCGCGCCGACCTGCTCGTCACGGCGGTCAAGACGACCGCGGAGGGCGGCCACCGAGGGCTCTCGTTCCTGATCATCGAGCGCGGACCGGGTGTGGAGTCGAGCCCGATCGAGAAGCTCGGCTGGCACGCCTCGGACACCGCGCACATCACCTTCGACGATGTCTTCGTGCCCGCGGAGAACCTGCTCGGCGAGGAGCATGCCGGCTTCTACCTGATCATGGCCAACTTCCAATGGGAGCGGTTGCTGATGGCGCTCGGCGCGGTCGGCGGCATGCAGGCGGCCTTCGAGCGCACGCTCAGGTTCGCCCTCGAGCGCGAGGCCTTCGGAGGCCCGATCGGTCGCCATCAGGCGATCCGTCACAAGCTGGCCGAGATCGCGCTCACGATCGAGGCCGGGCGCGACGTGACCTACGCCGCGCTGCGCCGCTACGTGGCCGGGGAGGACGCGGTGCGCGAGGTCACGATCGCCAAGCTGGCCACCCAGCGGGCCGCCTTCGAGGTCATGGACGAGTGCCTGCAGATTCACGGCGGCGCGGGGTACATCGAGGAGTACGACATCGAGCGTGCCGCGCGCGACGCACGGCTGGGACCGATCGGTGGCGGGACCGATGAGATCATGAAGGAGATCCTGGGTCGCTCACTCGGTCTGTGAGGTCGCGGCCGGTTAGTGAGTCGCGGCCGGTCTGTGAGGTCGCCGGCCGGTCTGCGAGGTCGCTTATGGCGCCTGCGTGGGTTCTCGGAAGTTAGCCTTTCAAAAGGCGTCTTTTATGATTGAGGAGCTCGCGGGGTCGCGCGAGCCGGGGTACCAACGCCGCGCCACCGCGGCAGCCGTCCATGAGAGCAACACTCAGAGCAACCACGGGTGCGAAGATCCTCGTATGGCGCGAGGACGACGTCCTGCATTCCCGCCGTGCCGACGCGGCGGACCGGACCCAGATCTGCCTGGCCGTCGACCTCTTCGAGGTGCTAGCGGAGCTGGCCGGCCTCGATCTGGATCGGCCGGAACAGGCCGCCGAGGCGGTCGAGCTGGCCGAGGAGGCGCTGGCTGCGCTGGGGTTCAAGCGCGGCGGAGACGACGGCGTGGGAACGGTGCGGGCGCCTGATGGGACCAGCTGACGGGCAGCTGCTGATCGCCGCGCCGAGCCTCAGCGATCCCAACTTCTGGCGCACCGTCGTGCTGGTGATCCAGCACAGCGACGAGGGGGCGCTCGGGCTGGTCCTCAACCGTCCCTCGGACACGACCGTCACCGACTCGGTCCCCGCGCTCGACGAGCTCGTCGACGGCGACGATCCGCTGTTCATCGGCGGTCCGGTCCAGCCCTCCTCGGTGATGGTGCTCGCCGAGTTCGAGGAGGCTGGCGACGCCGCGCTGCTGGCCTTCGACGACGTCGGCGTGCTCGCCGCGGGCGACGCCCCGCACGAGCTTCCGGCCGGCGTGCGCACGGCGCGTGCCTTCGCCGGTCACACGGGCTGGGGGCCAGGGCAGCTCGACGCCGAGCTCGAGCGGGACGATTGGATCCTCGAGCGGGCGCGGCTCGAGGACGCGTTCACGAGCACGCCGGAGGATCTGTGGTCCCTCGTACTGACGCGCAAGGGTGGAAGTTACGCCCTCGTCGCGCGCCTGCCCCCGGACCCCTCGGTCAACTGACGGGCTGGCATGGCTCACGGTCACGATCACGTCCACGCCTCGCGAGAGACCGACCAGCGTGCGCTCAAGCTGGCCCTCGGGCTGATCCTGGCCTTCATGGCCGGGGAGGTCGCCGCAGGCGCGGTCTCCGGGTCGCTCGCCCTGCTCTCCGACGCCGCCCATATGCTCACCGATGCCGCCGCTCTGGGGCTCGCGCTGGCCGCCGCGCGGCTGGCCTCGCGGCCCGCCCAGGGGGCGATGACCTACGGGCTCGGACGCGTCGAGATCCTCAGTGCCCAGGCCAACGGGGTCACGCTGCTCGTGCTCGGCCTGCTGATCGTCTATGACGCGATCCGGCGCCTCGTCAATCCGGGCCACGTGAGTGGAGGCGTCGTGCTCGTCGTCGCGCTGGTCGGCATCGCGGTCAACCTGCTGGCCGCGCGCATCCTGGCGGGCGGCACGCGGAGCCTGAACGTCGAGGGCGCCTACCGGCACATCCTCACCGACCTGTTCGCATTCATCGCGACCGCGGTGGCGGCGATCGTGATCCTCGGCACTGGCTTCTCGCGCGCCGACGCGATCGCCTCGCTGCTCATCGCTGCGCTGATGATTCACTCGGCCTATGGCCTGCTGATCGCCTCAGGGCGCGTCTTCATGGAGGCCGCCCCGGCCGGGCTCGATCCGGAGCGGATCGGGCGCGCCCTGGCCGCGCAGGTGGGTGTGGTGGAGGTGCACGACCTCCACGTATGGGAGGTGACCTCGGGCTTCCCCGCGCTGTCCGCCCATGTGGTCGTGCGCGCCGGCGACGACTGTCACGAACGCCGCCGTGTGCTGCAGAAGCTGCTCGCCGAGCGCTTCGAGATCGAGCACACCACCCTCCAGGTTGATCACGAGGCCGCACGCCAGCCGCCCTTGCAGATCGAGGTGGCCCCACTAGACTCGCGCCGATGAGGGTCGTAAAGCCCGGCCCGGCCCGCGAGGTGCCCCGCGGTGTACTGGGCGGAGCCGAGATCTCGCAGGCGACCGCCGGCGCGCAGCGCATCTACATGGCGGTCTTCCGCGTGCCGCCCGGTACACGCTCGCGCCCCCATTACCACGCGGGCTGCGAGAGTGCCGTGTACATGCTCTCCGGCGCACTTCAGGTGAAGTGGGGCGACCACCTCGAGAACGAGGTGACGCTCGCTCCGCATGATCTCGTCTACGTGCCCCCGCGTGAGACCCACGTGCTCGAAAACGTCTCCGACACGGTGGCCGCGGAGTACGTGGTGGCCCGCGACTCACCGCACGAGGATGCGGTGATCGTCCCGTGGGCCGATGACCGGCCCTGAGGGCGGCACGCTGAACGGGGCCGCGGTGACCGAACACACCGAGTCGTCGCTGCTCGGTGCCGGCGCGGTGAACATCTTCTGGCAGGCGTGGCGCCCGGCGGGCCGACCTCGCGCGGTCGTGGTGATCGCGCACGGGGTGTCGGAGCACAGCGGGCGCTACGGGCACGTGGCCGAGCGCTTCGTGCGCGAGGGCTACGCCGTCTACGCGCTCGATCATCGCGGCCACGGACGCTCGGGGGGACCACGGCCGCTGATCGACCGGATGGGCAACGCGGTCGACGATCTCGACTCACTAGTCGTGCTGGCCGTGGCCGCGCACCCCGGCGCCGGCGTGTATCTGCTCGGACATAGCATGGGCGGCGCGATCGCGGTCAGCTACGCGATGGCCCACCAGAATCGCCTCGCCGGGCTGATCCTCTCCGGCCCGCTGGCCGCCCTGGACGCCGCCTCACCGCCGGTGCGCACGATCGCCAAGGTGCTCTCGGCGCTGACGCCACGCCTGGGCGTGGTCGCGCTCGACGCCGCGCTCGTGAGCCGCGACCCAGCCGTGGTCAGGGACTACGAGACCGACCCGCTCAACTCGCACGGCAGGCTGCCTGCGCGTACGGTGGCCGAGCTGGCCGGGGCAATCGAGTCGTTCCCCGCGGGCGTCGGCGTTATCACGGTGCCTACATTGATCATGTACGGCACGGCAGATCAGCTCTGCCCGACGGAGGGGAGCGTCATGCTGCACGAGCGCATCGGCGCGACCGACAAGACGATCAGGGCCTTTGCCGGCCTGTATCACGAGATCCTCAACGAGCCCGAGCAGGAGTTGGTGCTCGATTACCTGTGTGCGTGGCTGGGCGCGCGGGCGCCGACCGGGGAGTGAGCACGCGGTGGCTCCCGTCGTCCAACACCAGGACCCCGCCGTGAGGGAGGTACCGGGCGGCCAGAGCGGGGCCGCTCAACAGCGCAGCCTTGCTGGCGACCTCGGCCGCCGTCGCCGTGGGGGCGAGCGCCGTCACCTGGACGAGGCCGGAGAAGACCGGCCGGCCGGTGGCCGGGTCGAGCAGGTGGTGTGCCGGGCGACCGGAGACATCGATCCAGCTCCGCTTGCCGATGCCGCTGGTCGCGACCGCGCCACGCGCGAGCGAGAACGTGTGCAGCACGGCATCGTCGAACGGACTGCTCACGTGGATCTGGCGCTCGGCACGGGCACGCCCCCCGAGGCGGATATCGCCAGCGCAGTCGACGGCGAAGGCGTCGTGGTCGCCGAGCAGCACGCCGAGCTCGTCCGCGAAGACCCCCTTGGCCAGGCCGCCGCTGTCGAAGCGCACCCCCGGTGGGCGCGTGACCACGCCGGCGCGCCGGTCGACCGCTATCCGCCGCCAATCGCCGGCCAGGCTCGGCCCGGCTGACGCGCGCTCGGGGGCGAGTTCGAGCGCGAGGGCCAGTGGAACCGCGGGCGCGCTCAGGTCCGACGCGTAGCCCGCGGCCTCGAGCTCGCCGACGAGCGTCGCGTCGACCAGGCCGTCGGTCTCGTTCTCGGCCTGCTGAGCGGCGGCCAGCAGACGTCCCATCAGCGGGCTCACCGGGACCGTCGGCCGGGGGTCGGAGTTGAGGCGCGAAAGCTCGCTCTCGGGCTCGAAGCGAGAGAACTGCCCGTGCCATTCGAGCAGTCGGCGTCGCGCGAGCTCGACCGCGGCCCGTGCGGGGCCGTCATCGCGCTCGCCGGCGACGACGACCGTGCACTCCGAGCCGAAGCAGGCGAAGGTGTCGCGATGCTCGCTCATCGACCTACGACTGCCTCGTGGTCAACGACGAGCCGCTGCCCGATGAGTTGTTGCTCGAGCCCGATGAGCTGTTGCTCGAGCCCGATGAGCTCGTGTTGAGTCCGGAACCGCCCGAGGAATCGCTGGTGTTCGAGCTGGTCACACCGCTCGAGACGCTGGTCGACGTCGTGCTGTGCGACAGGGCCGGGTCGTGGCCCGAGACGAGCTGCACGGCGATGCCGAGCCACGCGGCGGCGAACAGGCCCGCCGACCAGGCCGCGACGCGGCGCCTGATCATGCGCGTGCGGCGCGTGCGGGCCTCTACACGAGCGCGGCCAACGGCGGCGCGGTCGACCGACGGCGCCGGCGCCCCGGCGAAGATCGGCGTGGGGGTGCTGGAATGGGTCGGCGTCATGATGGATTCAGTCCTTGTCTCTCAAGTTCGGTCGAGCAGGCGAGAACGAGCTTGCGCCACGGCCCTATCAGGAGGGTGAGAGCACGCTAAGAACGGTGTAGGAACCGCGGCGCCCGCGGGCCGTTATCGGCCGTAAGCGGCGGCCTAGCGGATGAGCCGCTCGGAGCGGGCGGCCTGCACCATCAGCACGAGCGTTTCCCGCGCATCGTGGTGCGGACGCCAGCGCAGTTCGCGGCGAGCCTTGCCCGCATCCATCAGCACGGGCTCGCGAAAGGCCTCGATCCACTGGGCCTCGGCCGGCACGAAGGGCAGCCGGGCGACGAGCCTCGCCGTGGCGTCGACCGCGATCTCGGGGACCGGCACGCTGTACCAGCCGAGCGCGTCGGCCAGGTCCGAGAAGCTGAGCTTGCCCGGGGCGGCGAGATTGTAGACGCCGGGCCTCCCCCGCCCGAGCACCGCGGCGCGCAGCGCCGTGGCCACGTCGTCGTGATGGACGAGCTGGAACGGCACACCCGGATCGGGAATCACGGGCTTGAGCGCCGGCATCAGCTCGAGCGCGCGCATCACCGCCGCCGGGATGCGCTCGGAGAGCGAGATGTAGGGGATGTTCTCCACCAGCGCGAGCGCGTCCTCGCCGGCCACGATGCAGGGTCTGAAGACGTAGGCGTCGGTGTCCGATCCCTCCAGGATCTCGCCCAACGCGCGCTCGAGCTCGGCCTTCTGGGCCGAGTAGTAATGCGCCTCGGTGCCCGTGGGGACGATGTCCTCGGTCAACGACTCCGGGTGATCGGCGCCGAAGCCGTAGGCGGCCACGGAAGAGGTGTAGACCAGGCGCTTGGCACCCGCTGCGACGGCGGCCTCGAAGACGTTGCGCGATCCCCGGAGGTTGACCTCACGCGTCTCCTGCAGGCCGCCCATGATCAGGAACGCAAGGTGCACGACGACATCGGCGCCGGTCACCAGCTCGCGCACGGCGTCGGCATCGAGCACGTCGGCGCGCCGGTACTCCGTCTTGTGCAGCCCCTCGGCCCGCGGGTCGAACGGGCGGCGGGCCATGGCGATGATGCCGTCCACGCCGCGGCTGCGCTCGAGCGAGCGCAGCAGTGAGCGGCCGATGTCGCCGGTCGGACCCGTGATCGCGACCGTGAGACCGCTGGCCTTCCGCTCCGCCACGCTAGTCCTCGTATCCGGGCTCGCCGGGCAGCACGACGCGGGCCGTCTCGCCGGTGATCAGCACCCGCGGCTGCACGGGCCGCACGCGGCCACCGCGGGCCTGCTCGATCGCCTCGCCGGCGGAGGTGAAGCTCGAGAGCTGCTCGAGATGTTTGATCGTCGGGAAGACGAGCAGGATCTCGCCGCGCTCGCCGGCCCCCAGCGCCTCGGCAGGTTCATACCAGCGCGCGTCGACGATCTCGCTCCCGTCCACCCGCGGCTCGGCGTCGGCCGGCAGCGCGGTCAGGAAGAACCAGGTGTCGAAGCGGATCTTGACCTCGGCCGGGGTGATCCAACGCGAGAAGGGGACGAGCTCGCTCGGCTCGGGGACCAGGATGCCTGCCTCCTCGTGGAGCTCGCGTAGGGCCGCGGCCCGGATCGCCGCGTCCCCCTCCCCTTCCGCCGCGTCGACAGCTCCGCCGGGAAACACCCACGCGCCGCCCATGAAGCGCGACGCCGGATTGCGCTGCACGAGCAGCACCTCCAGTGCCTCCCGATCGCCGCGCAGGACCATCACGGTGGCCGCCGGCCGCGGGACCGTCTCCTCGGCGAGGTTCAGCTCCTCTCCTGGTGCAGGCCTGCCGACGTCCACACCCGCGACACTACACAGCCGACGGTGAAATGGACACAGCCCGCGCTTCGGACTCGGCAACCACTACGCTTGCCGTTGTGAAATGGATGTGCGAATCGTGCGGGTTCATCTACGACCCCGAGGAAGGCGACCCCGACGGCGGCATTCCCCCGGGAACCTCCTTCGACGACATCCCCGAGACCTGGTTCTGCCCGGTGTGCGGCGCGCGGAAGCGGGACTTCACGCCCTACGAGGACTAGCGACCTAAGCGGCCGCCTGCGCCGGGTGGGCTGCCTCGGCGGCCCGTCCACCTGCGGTCGCCTCGGCGATCGAGGACGCGGTGATCGCGACCAGGCGACGGAGGTCCGCCTCCGACATCGACAGGGCGGGCATGAGCACGACGACATCGCCGAGCGGGCGGACGATCGCTCCGCGTTTGCGCGCTGCGACGGTGACCCGGTGTCCCATACGCAGCTCGGCCGGATGCGGCCGTAGCTCGATCCCCACCATGAACCCGCGCTGACGCACCTCGGCGACGCCCGGCAGGGTCTTGACGCGCTGTTCGAGAAGCCTCGCGAACAGCTCGATCTTCGGCTGCAACGCCTCCATCGTGCGCTCGCGCTCGAAGGTCTCTAGCGTGGCGACGCCCGCCGCGCAGGCCAGCGGATTGCCGGTGTATGTGTGCCCGTGGAAGAACGTCCGCGAATCCTCGAACGAGCCCAGGAACCCCTCGTAGACCGCCTCGGTGGTCAGCGTCGCGGCCAGTGGCAGGTAGCCACCGGTCAGGCCCTTGCCCAGGCACAGCAGATCAGGCGTCACCGCCTCGTGATCACAGGCGAACATGGCGCCCGTGCGCCCGAGCCCGGTCGCGACCTCGTCACAGATCAGCAGCACGCCGTACGCGTCGCACAGCTCCCGCACGCGGCGCAGATAACCGTCGGGTTGCATGAGCATTCCCGCGGCCCCCTGCACGAGCGGCTCGACGATCACCGCGGCGGTGCGCTCGGCGTACAGATCGAGCAGCGCGCTCAGGTGCTCGGCATCACCGGCGCTGGCCTGCACGGAGTCAAACAGCAGCGGGCGATAGAGCGAATGGAAGAGGTCGATACCGCCCACCGACACGGCACCGATCGTGTCGCCGTGGTAGCCATTCTCGAGCGAAATGAAGCCCGTGCGCTCGGGCTCGCCGCGCTGGGCCCACCACTGGAAGGCCATCTTCAGAGCGATCTCGACGGCCGTCGAACCGCTGTCGGAGTAGAACACGCGGCTCAAGCCGGGCGGCGCGATCGCGATCAGCCGCTCCGCGAGCTGGATCGCCGGCGTGTGCGTCAGGCCGAGCAGCGTCGAATGTGCGACGCGCCCAAGCTGCCCTTCGATCGCGCGGTCGATCGCCGCGTGGCGATGACCGTGAACGTTGCACCACAGCGACGAGACGCCGTCGATGTAGACCCTGCCCTCGGTGTCGTAGAGATTCGTGCCCTCGCCGCGGTCGATCACCGGCACGTCCTCATCGGCCCAGCCCTCCTGTTGGGTGAATGGGTGCCAGAGGTGGCGACGGTCGGCGGCGAGCAGGTCTGCAGTTGAGGGAGGCGGCGAGCTGGTTTGCATAGCGTGACGCTAGCTCGCAAGGCGGTCGGAACGGGCCGCGTCACGGGCCGGTACGCGGCCGCAATAGAGTGCCCCCAGATGGGCACCCCACTGGTTCACCGGCTACGCGTTCGCTACGGGGAGTGCGATCGCCAGGGCGTGGTCTTCAACGCCAACTACCTGGCCTACTTCGACCATCTCACCACCGAGCTCTGGCGAGCCGCCTTCGGCAGCTATGACGTCATGCTCGAACGCGGCGTGGACATCGTCGTGGGCGAGGCGCGTGTGCGCTTCGTGAGCGCTGCGCGCTTCGATGACGAGCTCGAGATCTCGATCGCCGTCAGCCGCGTCGGCGAGACGAGCCTCACGTCCGTCTACGAGGTGCGCCGCAACGACGAGTTGCTCGCCGAGGGTGAGACCCGGCACGTGTTCGTCGACGCCCGCGAGTTCACGAAGACGCCGGTGCCAGAGTGGGCCCGCGCTGGTCTCGCTCCCTGGACGCTCGCGCCCGCCGCGGCCGGCCTGCCGCGCTCACAGTAGCCACCGCTCGAGCGGAAGCGAGCCGGCGGCCGCCACCAGCTCGTCGGGCCGCGGCTCGTCGATGCGCGGCAGGGGCACGACCTCGACCTCGCCCAAGCGGGCGATCGTTTCGAGGTTTGAGCACTCGATGTCGCGCGGCTCCTGCGGCCACGGCGTGAGGACGACGCCGGGCACCTGCAGACCCGCGCCGCGGGCGACTTCGAGCGTCAGGAGCGTGTGGTTGATCGTCCCCAGACCGGGACGCGCCGCGACCAGCACCGGAAGCCCGGCATCCTGGGCGAGCTCGCGGACCGAATAGTCGTCGGTGAGCGGCACGAGCAGACCGCCGACCCCCTCGATGATGAGCACGTCGGGAGCTGCCCGGGCCCGCCTGAGCGTTTCACGAAGCTGCTCGAGGTCGATCGGCCGGCCCGCCAGCTCGGCCGCCAGGTGGGGCGAGACGGCCGGCCCGTAGCCGATCGGGGCCACGTCCCGCGGCGCGACGCCAGAGAGCTCGGCGAGCAGCTCGTGGTCTCGCCCCCAGCGCGGATCGGGCGGCTCATCGAGGCCGGTGATCACGGGCTTGAGCACCCGGACCCCGACCCCACGAGCGCGCAGCGCGGCCACGATCGCTGCGGTCAGCACCGTCTTGCCGACTCCGGTGTCGGTGCCCGTGACCAGCGCGCCGCGCAAGCGCCCGCGCGGCTACGCGGCCCGCGGCACGGCCGCGGGCGCCTCATGATCGAACGGTCGCACGCCGCCGGCCGCGAGCTCGAACTCGGCCGGCTCGCGCTCGTCCATGGCCGCGTACTGACCGACGGACACCTCGCCCCCGGGGGCGCGGTGGGCATGAGGATCGAAGCCCTCCTCGCGCGCGGCGCGCGCGAGCGTGCGCGCCGCGGCGCGCAGCTCCTCGACGCTGTGCGAGGCCATCACGGCCAAGCGCAGTCGCGACGTCATGTGCGGCACGGTCGGCGGCCGGATGGCCTGGGCGAACACGCCCCCACTGAGCGCTCGTGCGCAGACGCGTACGGCGAGCTCGGCGTCGCCGACCACCAGCGGCACGATCTGGGTGCGTGAGCCGCGCGTGTCGAATCCCTCGCGCTCGAGCTCGACACGGAGGGCGGCAGAGTTGGCGGCCAGCTTCTCGACGCGACGCGGACGCTCCTGGAGCAGCTCGAGCGCGGCGAGCGCCCCGGCCACGGCCGGCGGCGGAAGCGCGGTCGAGAAGATGAACGTCCGCGCGGCGTTCACCAGGTAGCGGGCCATGCGCTCGTCACAGGCGGCAAAGGCCCCGTAGGAGCCAAGCGCCTTGCCGAGCGTGCCGACGATCACGTCGACCTGATCCTCGACTCCGGCCTCGGCCAGCGCGCCCCTGCCACCGGGCCCGAGCGCCCCGGTGCCGTGGGCCTCGTCGACGACAAGCCGCACCCGTCGCCGAGCGGCGAGCTCCGCGATCTCGGCGAGCGGCGCGACATCCCCGTCCATCGAGAACACAGAGTCGGTCACGATCAGCGCCCCACGGCCCTCCGCCTGATCGATCCCCCAGGCGAGATGCTCGACGTCGCCGTGGTCGTAGACGAACACCTCGGCCCGCGAGAGCCGGCACCCGTCGATGATCGACGCGTGGTTGAGCTCGTCGGAGAACACCACGTCACCGGGGCGAGCGAGGGCGGCGATGACACCGGTGTTGGCCAGGTACCCCGACCCGAACAGCAGCGCGGTCTCGCGCCCCTTGAACGCGGCCAGCCGCTCCTCGAGACGCCGATGAATCGTCATCGTCCCCGACACCAGGCGCGAGGCCCCGGCCCCCACCCCCCAGCGCATGGCCGCCGCTGCCGCCGCCTCGCGCACGCGTGGATGGTCGGCTAGCCCAAGGTAGTTGTTCGAGCACAGCAGCATGACCGGCTTACCATCGAGCAGCACGTGCGGACCCTGAGGTCCGCTCACCAGGCGCATCCGCCGACTCAGCCCCAGCGCCCTCAGCTCGTCGAGCCGGGCCTCGATCTCGATCATGGCGCGGGACGGTAACCGCTCGGCCGGACGGCTCAGGAGGAGTGTGGGGCAGGCGAGACGGCGCCGCGGCTCAGGCGGCGCGGGCGCTGCGGGCGCTGCGGGCGCGAGCCTCGCGCGTCTCGCGCCCCTGCCCGCGGTTCGGGGCCCCATCGGGTCGCTCGGGCACGCCGCGCTTACGCGCAAAACGGAGCTGAGAAGCGGGATCCCAGAGCCTGACCTCGAGCGGCGCGGGTTCAGCGTCTGCGAGCGCCGCAGTCAGCACGTCGGGCGTCTCGCCGTCGAGCCATCCGGCGCGGTTGTCCGGGCGAGGGTTGGCGCCGTTGTCGGGCTGGCGGGCGACGTTCAGCCCGAGCTCCTCGAACATGGCGCGGTCCGCCTCGGGCGTGTTCCCGAGCGTGGTCAGGAAGTTGCCCATCATGACCCCGTTCAGGCCGGCCTTGACCGCCGTGACCTGGAGTTCGCCCAGGTTCTCGACCCGGCCGCCGCAGAGCCTGAACAGTGCCTCGGGCAGGATCAGTCGGAAGATCGCGATCCATTTCACGGTCTCCCACGGGTCCAGCAGCTCGCGGTCGCCGAACTTCGTGCCGGGACGCGGGTTGAGCAGGTTGATGGGCACACTCGTCGGATTGATCCTGGCCAGCTCGAAGGCCATCTCGACGCGTTGCGCGCGGCTCTCGCCCAGGTTCAGAATGCCGCCGACGCACGTCTCGAGCCCTGCCTCACGCACCGCGTCGATCGTGCGTAGCCGGCCTTCGTAGCGGACCGTGGTCGAGACCTCGGGGTAATAGGACTCGGCCGTCTCCACGTTGTGGTGCACGCGCTGCACCCCGGCCTCCTTCAGGGCCTTGGCACGCTGTGAGGACATGTGGCCGATCGAGACGCAGCGCTTGAGGTTCGTGTGCTCGGAGACGAGCTTGACGCCTTCGAGCACCTTCTCGAAGTCGCGCTTGGACAGGCCCTGACCTTGGGTGACCATGCAGAAGCGATGGGCGCCCGCCGCCTCGGCAGCACGCGCGTGCTCGAGGATCTGGTCGGGGTCCATCATCGCGTGCATCGGCGTGTCGGCCTCGGCGTACTTCGACTGCGCGCAGAAGCCGCAATCCTCAGCACAGCCGCCCGATTTGGCGTTCACAAGCGAGCACATGTCGGTCGCGTCGGCGAAGTGCTCCACGCGGGCCTCCCAGGCCCGCTGGACGAGCGCCCCGATCTCGGCGCGGTCCTCGAGCTCTCCCAGGCGGAGAGCCTCCTCGACGGTTATCAGCGGCGGCACAGGCCGGGAAGCTAGGCGATTGTCCGGACAGCTAGTGATTGTCCGGACAGCATTCGCGGCCGCGCCGTGGCGCCCGCTCAGCGGCCCTGCCAGCCGGGCGGGCGCTTCTCGGCGAACGCGCGCACGCCCTCGCGGAAGTCCTCGGTTCGGAAGCAGGCGCGCCGCAGCTCGAGCAGCTCCCGCTCGAGCTCGGGATCGAGCTCGCCCTGTGCATCCAGGACGGCGCGGATGACGCGCTTGTTGCCCGTCTGTGCGAGAGGCGCATTGGCGGCGATCTCCGTGGCCAGCTCGAGTGCCTCGTCGGCCAGCCGGCCGGGCTCCGAGACCGAGTTGACCAGACCCCAGTCGCGCGCCGCGCGGGCATCGATGCGGCGACCCACCAGGAACAACTCGCGCGTGCGCGGCGCGCCGATCGCGTCGATGAACTTGCGCAGTCCCGTGTGGGAGTAGACGAGACCGAGCTTGGCCGGCGGCATGCCGAGCGCGATCGTCGAGGCGGCGATGCGCAGATCGCAGGACAGGGCAAGCTCGAGGCCACCGCCGATCGTGTGCCCGTTGAGAGCGGCCACGGTGGGGTACGGATACGCCTCGATCGCATCGATGGCCGCCGCGAACGGATGCGCGACCAGCTTCTCGGCCTCGTCCGCGAACACCGAATCGGGCAGATCACCGATGTCGTAGCCCGCGGAGAACGTGCTGCCCTCGCCGGTGATGATCACGCAGCGGGCATCGAGGGCCGGCATCGTCGCGGCAAAACCGTCGAGGATCGCGTGGTCGAGTGCGCCGCGCTTGTCGGGATTGAAGATCTTGAGCCGAGCGACGCCGGGGGCCGGTTCGTCGACGAGAAGCTGGCCGCTACTCAAGGACGACGAGCGTGTCGCCCTCGGATACGGACTGTCCCTCCGCGCAGCGGATCTCCTTCACGACCCCGGGATCCTCGGCCTCGACCGGCATCTCCATCTTCATCGACTCGAGGATCACGACCGTGTCGCCCTCCTCGACCGAGTCTCCTAGGCCGACTTCAATCTTCCAGACGGTGCCCGTGATGTGGGCCTCGACGTCGGTCACCGTGACCTCCTGCGCTCGAAGGAACGGCAGCAGCATAGACGCGCCCTCCGATGCCCGACTTGGCCCTGTGGCCCTCCACCAAGGCCGCGGCGCGCCGGAATCCCCGTATTTTCGAGATCCGTCCGACCCCTCGGCTTGACTGTCGGACGGTGCGTGGCTTGGATCGCGCGCTGGGGAAAGGGATGCCCAGTTCCGGGATCTTCATCAGCTCTCTGACGCGGCGCCAGCTCGCCCGTCGGCGCCCGACCCGGCGTGCTCTCTCCGGGGCCGTCTCGCTGCCCATGGGACTCCAGCTGATCCTGGTGCTGCTCGTGGTGATCGCGGGCTTTGCGGCCTTCATGGCCGGCCACGGGGGCATCTAGACGGAGGCAGGCGCTCAGCCGCCCGTGAACGTCTCGGGGTCGGGACCGATGCGGCCGTCGTCGCGGTGCAGAGCTTTGAGTGCCTGCATCTGCTCGGCCGTCAGCTCGAAGTCGAACAGGCCGGTGTTCTCCTCGATCCGCTCCGGCGTCACCGACTTCGGAATCATCACGTTGCCGAGCTGGATGTGCCAGCGGAGCACGATCTGCGCGGGCGTGCGGTCCTGGGCAGTTGCGATCTCCTTGACCGCGGACTCCTCGAGGACCGCCTTCTGGGCGAGCGGACTCCAGGCCTCGGTCAAGATGCCGCGCTCGGCGTGGAAGCGGCGCAGCTCGGCCTGCTGAAAGCGCGGGTGAAGCTCGATCTGGTTGACCGCCGGGACCACGCCGGTGGTATCGATGATCCGCTCGAGGTGCTCGATGGCAAAGTTCGATACGCCGCTCGAGTGCGCGCGGCCGGCAGCCTGGAGGTCGATGAGCGCCTGCCAGGTGTCGACGTGGTCGTCCTTCGAGGGCACCGGCCAGTGAATGAGGTACAGATCGACGTGCTCGACCCCGAGCCGCTCGAGGCTGCGCTCGAGCGCCCGTGGGGCGCGCTCGCGGCCGTGATCAGCGTTCCATAGCTTGGTCGTGATGAAGACCTCGTCGCGGCCGACGTCAGCACCGCGGATGGCCTCCCCCACGCCGGCCTCGTTGCGGTAGGCAGCGGCGCTATCGACGTGCCGGTCATACCTCTCTGCGGCCCATCCTGGGCGGACACTAACTCCTCTTCGTGCGCCGTCTGTCCGGATCCGCACAAGCGCCATCGCCTCTGAACTCGCCAACGGTCGGCACCCGGGTCACCCCGCGCCTCGCAAGTTCCCAGCCACCGGCGTAGTGTCCAGCGGCACGATGAGCTCCGCGAGTGGCCACCAGGACGATGCCGCCGATCTCGACCTCCTCGCCGCGTCGCTGCGCGCGGACACGGGCGACATCCATGCCTTCGTCGAGGGCCTGGCGGCCAAGCTCGAGCACGCCGTTCCGGGCCTCGTCGAGGTGCAGCGCCGGCGCGAGGGGCTGCTTGGACCCAAGGTCGTGCAGCGGCTCTCGCTGCGTGCCGGAGACCAGCGGCTCGAGCTGCGCGCGGAGCGCGGCGCTGTTCAGACGAGCCGCGCTCGCGTCTCGGGCGGGATCGTCTTGAAGACGGAACCGCTAGAGACCGATGCCTGGCTGGCCGCCGTCGGCGAGGCGCTCACGACAGAGGCCAGACGCAGCGAGAGCACACGGCAGGCGCTCGAGCGTCTGCTCATCCAGCAATGAGGAGCGGAGCATGGGTTTTCTGAAACGCGATGAGCCGGAGACAGCGGCCGAGCAGCAGGATGAGGCCCCGCCGCCGGCGGCGGCGGCAGCCGGTGGGGGCGCCGACGCCTCGCCTCACGCGGGCGAGTATGAGGCCGGCTCGCTGGCCGGCATCCCGGAGTCGGGCCGCGAGCGGATCGAGCGCATGAAGCAGGACGTCGCTCGTGGCTTCTTCACGAGTGACCTGTCGATCAACGAGTTCCTACTCGTCAAGCAGGCGGGCTTCGAGCCCCTCGGGCTGGTGCTCGGCAGCTCGATCTACCACATCGGTTTCCAGCAGGCGAGCTGGAACCGCAATCAGGAGATGGGCGTTCTGACACAGGCCATGTACCACGCGCGCGAGCTCGCGATGACGCGCATGGAGGAGGAGGCCGATCAGCTCGGGGCCGACGGGATCGTCGGCGTGCGGCTCGACATCGGCCGCCACCAATGGGGCGCGGAGCTGGCCGAGTTCATCGCCGTCGGCACGGCGGTCAAGCATCGCGGCGGAGAGCTCCACCGGGCACCGAACGGAAGGCCGTTCACCTCGGATCTGAGCGGTCAGGACTTCTCGACGCTGCTGCGCTCCGGATACCGACCGGTCGGCCTGGTGATGGGCAACTGCGTCTACCACGTCGCCCACCAGGGTCTGCGCGCATCGTGGAAGCAGATCGGGCGCAACCAGGAGATGCCCACCTACACGCAGGCCCTTTACGAGGCCCGGGAGCTCGCCATGGGGCGCATGCAGGCCGAGGCGACCGAGCTCGAGGCCGGCGGGATCGTCGGCGCGCGAATCAGCGAGGGCAGCCACGGCTGGGGGTCACATGTGATCGAGTTCTTCGCCATCGGCACGGCCGTGGTGCCGACCAAGGTCGAGCACGCGATCGAGCAGCCGTCGCTCGTGCTGCCACTCACCGGCTGAAACAGCGCTGATGATCACTCGTGCGTCACCGCGAGCCGCCGAAGGGGTATCAATCGCAGCAGATGCCTGACGTCGAGCTGAAACCGCAGGTCTACAAGGATCCCAGGCCGAAGGAGTACTTCGACCCGTTCCACGAGCGAGTGCGCAACGGGGAACCCGAGGCGATCTATGAGGCCGTGCGCGTGGCGACCGTCCTGCACGCCCTGATCACCTTCCGCGCCCGCGGCATCGGCGCCGAGAACGTGCCCAACGGGCCCGTCATCCTCGCGCCCAATCACGCGTCCTTCATGGACCATTTCTTCACCGGCATGTTCATCCGGCGCCGCGTCCAGTTCATGGGCAAGTCGCAGCTCTTCAAGCCGGGCCCGCTCCAGTGGGTCTACAGCCACGGCGGCGTCTTCCCGGTGCGCCGCGGCCACCACGACGAGGAGGCGTTCACGAGCGCCTTTGGGATCCTCAAGCGCGGCGGTGCGGTGGTCATGTACTGCGAGGGCGGGCGCTCGCGCAGCGGCGAGCTCGCCGCGCAGGCCAAGCCCGGGATCGGGCGCCTCGCGCTGCAGTCCGGTGTACCGGTGGTCCCGGTGGCCATCCTGGGCTCCTACCAGGTGCGCAACTGGAAGAAGCTCCACTTTCCCAAGGTGACGATCCAGTACGGCGAGCCGTTCCGCTTCCAGGTCCACGACGATCCGACACGGGAACAGCAGCAGGAGGCGGCCGACGAGATCTTCGGGCGCATCAGGACGCTGCATCAAGGGCTCCAGCGCCTCGGCCGCAAGCAGGCGCTCAAACAGGCCCGCGCCGAGCGTTCGTCGGCCTCGCGCGTCGCGGCCTGACACTCAGGCCGTGGCGATCGCAGCAGCCTCGCCTAGTCGAGCTCCCGCACCGCGGACTCCCGCAGCTTGTATTTCTGCACCTTGCCCGTGACGGTCATCGGGAACTCCGCCACCAACTTGACATAGCGCGGGATCTTGTAGTGGGCGATCTGCCCACGGCAGAATTCACGGAGCTCCTCCGGCTCGAGAGCGACCCCGGGACGCAGCACCACCCAGGCCATCAGCTCCTCGCCGTAGCGCTCGTCCGGTACGCCGATGATCTGAACGTCGGCCACCCCCGGGTGGGTGTAGAGGAACTCCTCGATCTCCCGTGGGTAGACGTTCTCGCCGCCCCGGATGATCATGTCCTTGATCCGTCCGACGATGCGCACGTACCCGTCCGCGTCCATCGTGGCCAGGTCGCCGGTGTGCATCCAGCCCGCGTCATCGATTGCCTCGGACGTGCGCTCGGGCTCGTTCCAGTAGCCGCGCATGACGCTGTAGCCGCGCGTCCGGAACTCGCCGCGCTCCCCACGCGGCACGGTCCGCCCGCTCGCCGGGTCGACAATCTTGATTTCGATGTGCGGCATCACCCGGCCGACGGTCTCGCAGCGATGCTCGAGCGTGTCGTCGATCGGCACCTGCGTGCTCACGGGCGAGGTCTCGGTCATGCCGAAGGCGATCGCCATCTCCTCGATCCCCATGTCGGCCGCGACGCGCTTCATCACCTCGACGGGGCACGGGGAGCCGGCCATGATGCCGGTCCGCAGGCTACCGAGGTCGAACTCGCCGAAGCGCGCGTGCCCGAGCTCGGCGATGAACATCGTCGGCACCCCGTAGAGGCTCGTGCAGCGCTCGCCCGCGCAGGCCTCGAGCGTGGCCTCGGCATCGAAGGCCTCGGCCGGGTAGACCATGCACGCGCCGTGCGTGGTGCAGCCGAGATTGCCCATCACCATGCCGAAGCAGTGGTAGAGCGGCACGGGCAGGCAGACCCGGTCGGCCTCCGAGTAACGCAGCCCCCCGGCCACGAAGTAGCCGTTGTTGAGAATGTTGTGATGGGTGAGCGTCGCACCCTTGGGAAAGCCGGTCGTCCCGCTCGTGTACTGGATGTTGATCGGATCGTCGAAGTCGAGCTCGGCCATCCGGGCGCGCACGGCCCCGCCGCCCGTCCCGGAGTCGACCAGTTCGCTCCACTCGGGGGTGTCGAAGAAGACCGCGCGTTCGAGCTCGGGCAGCGTGCGACGCGCTGCCGCGACCATCTGCGTGCAGTCGACGCCACGGTGCTCCTGAGCGGCCACGAGCCAGCGGCAACCGGACTGGCGCAGCACGAACTCGAGCTCGCTCGTCCGGTAGGCGGGGTTGATGTTCACGAGGATCGCGCCGAGCTTGGCGGTGGCGTATTGCGTCAGCGCCCATTCGGCCCGATTCGGACTCCAGATCCCAATTCGCTCGCCACGCTCGAGTCCCGCCGCGAGCATGCCACTCGCGAGCCGGTCGACCGCCTGGTTGAACTCGGCGTAGGTGTAGCGCAGACCCTGCTTACAGGCCACGAGGGCCTCGGAACCGGGTACACGGGCGGTGGTTCGCTCCAGATTGGCGCCGATCGTCTCGCCCAGCAGCGGATGCTCACTCGGACCCTGCGCGTAGGACAGCGTCATCGACAGATCTCCTCGCGTTCGGAGGCTATACGTTGCCGGGCGGAGCTTCCAGACCTGCGTCGCGAGCCGCGTCGAGTCCCTATTGTTCAGCCCACCTGCGGTACAAGCGGGCACAGCCCGCGGAGGAGGCGAGAGGTTTGCGAAGCAGCACGATTCGGCGACTGGTCATGGCCACAGCAACGTCTGCGGCGCTCGCCGCTGGAGCGGCGCCCGCGAACGCCGCGCTCAAGGTGAGCTGGATGCCGGGCTTCAGCGCGGCCGGCACGCCCGCGAAGTACAACAAGGTCGGCGTGATCAAGGTCGGGCCGGCGAAGGCCAAGAACGTGCTCGTGCTCGAGCCGGGGACCTCGGCCGGAGGCACGTACTTCGTGCCGCTCGCCCAGTGGATCGCCGCCAGGTCCAAGGGCTGGCAGGTGTGGTCGGTCGAGCGCCGGGAGAACCTGATCGAGGATCAGTCCGAGGTCGACCTGGCCAAGGAGGGCCGCGCGACCGCGACCCAGCTCTTCAACTACTACCTCGGCTACCTCACCAATCCGAGCGTCACCAAGCACTACCAGAACGTCGATCCCAAAACGGTCGCCTTTGCCGACAACTGGGGCATGCGGGTCGCGGTCGAGGACCTGCACCGCGTGATCGGCGCTGCGCGCAAGCTGGGCGGCCGGGTCGTGCTCGGCGGCCACTCGCTCGGCGGGTCCGTGGTCACCGCATACGCCACCTGGAACTTCGGCGGCAAGGCGGGCGCGCGTGATCTGAACGGCCTCGTGTACATCGACGGCGGCAGCTTCAACACGCCGGAGACGGTGGCGACGGCCACGGCGGCGCTCCAGAAGCTGCACAACGGGACCCCGTGGCTGACGTTCGGAGGTATCCCCGCGCCGCTGGCCGGCACGTTCAACGTGACCGGCTCGCTGGGTGCCCTGATCGCTCCGAACGCCGCGTCGGCGGGCTTTGCCTCGCCGATCATCCCGACATACCTCAAGCCACCCGTGCCGCCGACCAACCTCGCTCAGTACGGCTACGCGCTCAACGTCGGCACCTCGCCGGCCGCTCTGGTGGCCGCGCAGGGGCACCTGGGCAAGGGGGTCATCATGAGCGGCCCGGCCCCTCACGGCTGGGACGGCACCGGTGCGCTGACGCCGATCAAGCGCTTCGCGCAGATGTTCTCCGGTCAGGGCATCCTCCACGCCGACGGGACTGAGTGGTTCTTCCCGCAGCGGCTGACCGATGACACGGGCGCGGTCGACGAGGGCAACGCGAACCCGGCCCAGAGCGTGCTCGACGTGCGCGCCACGAAGGGTCACTCGCTGCCCCGGAGCCTGCTCATCTATGCCTTCGGTGCCGCCCTGGGTGGCCCTCGCGTGCTCACCGCCGCCACCATCCTGGCCCAGCAGTCGCACATCCCGCTGCGCAATCTAACGCTCATCAACCGTCAGAGCACCTATGCCCACAACGACCCCGCGGGGGCCTACCCGCACAACATCTTCTTCTCGAACCTGCTGCCGTTCCTGAAGAAGATCGCCGCCCAGAAGCGCGCGTGACGCTGCTGCGTGAGGCTCTGCTGGCCGGCCGGTCGATTGCGACCGCCGGCCCGCTTCGCGCTGAGGTGGGCGCGGCACTCGAGACCCTCGGCGCGGGCCTTCACGCCTTCGAGGCGGAGCTTGACGACGAGGGTGCAGCGGCGTGGGCGGCCTCGTTTTCCGGGCTCGACGCGGTGGTCTACGATGCCGCCGGCCCATTCGGCCACGGTGGCCCCGGCGGGTTGACGGCGGCGATTGAGCGGGCCTGGCCGGCCGTGCGGGCGGTCGCAGCGCTGGCTCTGATCCCCGCCGGGGCAGGAGGCAGGATCGTGCTGATCGCCCCGGCCGCCGACGCCCACCCCCATGCGGCCGCAGCCGGCGCAGCGCTCGAGAACATGGCGCGCACGCTCTCGATCGAGTGGGCCCGGTACGAGATCACGGTGACGGCGATCGTCCCGGCCGCCCAGACCGCGGACGCTCAGATCGCCACCCTGGCCGCGTTCCTGCTCTCGTCCGGCGGGGGTTATCTCTCGGGCTGCAGGCTCGAGCTCGACGCTCTGAGCACGCGCTCGTAGCGCCCGCGTCCCGAACGCCGCACGCGGCCCTGGGCGATCGCCGCGCGGTGGTTGCGCTCATGACATCGGTCTTGATACCCGCACGGGGACCGAGTCAAAAACTTCGCTGGATCAGCCGCCCCCGTAGGTGATGACCAGGTCGGTGAGCACGCCGATCAGGAATCCCGCGCTCAGCATGACCAGTCCGAGCTCGCGATGGCCGTAGCGGCGCATCGCCGTCCACACCTCGCCGATCACGTAGAGGATCGCGCCACCGGCCAGTGAGTAGAAGGTGAGTTCCAGCGCCGTGCTGGTGACCGCATAGCCGACCAGCGAGCCGAGGAAGGTCGGGCCACCGCCGATCAGACCAGCGAGACCGAGCCAGCGCCAGGACGGTTTGACGTCACCGAGTGGTCCGACGATGCCGAAGCCCTCGGTGGCGTTGTGCAGAGCGAAGCCGATGATCAGCACGGTGGCAAGGCTGATCGCGCCCGCACGCGCGGAGACGCCGATCGCGAGGCCCTCGGCAAAGTTGTGGACGCCGATCGCCCCGGCGATCGTGAGCCCGGTGCGCAGCGCCCGCCGGCGCGCGGCATCGAGCTCCAGCGCCACCGTATCGGCCTGCTCCCCGGTGAGCGCCGCGGCGACGGCGCCGCCGGCGATCGGGGGGCGGCGGGCACCGAGCGGACGCAGGCGCCGCTCGACCACGGCCAGCCCAGCGCTGCCCGCGCAGAATCCCAGCGCCATCACCGTCACCAGCCACGCCACGCGGCCGAAGGATTCGTGCCCATGCTTGTAGGCATCGATCGTGGTGCGCACGATGTCGAGACCGTTGGAGATCACGTCCACGAAGATGAACGCGAGCACGCCGACCGAGAACATGGCCAGCGCCACGCGCCCACGGGTCGAGAGCAGCCGCATACGGCCAACCGGTAGACCCAGGTAGATGGTCGCCCCGGCGAGGGCTCCAAGGAGTACGGTCTGTGCGAAGGACACGGAGTGCTCGGGCCGAGGGCGATTAGGGAGCCCTAAGGGCCTCGGTCGCGCCAGACTAGCAGTTAGGTTGCCCTTAGACCAGCCGGACAGTCGAGGGTATTGTCGACCGGTGTCGGAGCGAACCCAAGGCGCGGACTTGCTTTCCTTTCAGGCCGTGGCCCAAAAGAGCGCCTTCGCCCTCGGCGCGCGCGCCACAGTCCCCGAGCTCGCGACCGACCCGCACCCGCTGCTCGCGCGGCTGCGGGCGCAGGAACCGGTCTCCTGGCTGCCGGCGCTCGACGGGTGGCTCGTGACCCGCCACGATCTGGCGCTCGCGGTCATGCGGGACGCGGCGGCGTTCACGGTGGATGATCCGCGCTTCTCGACGGCGCGCGTGGTCGGCCCGAGCATGCTCAGCCTCGACGGTGATCAGCATGCCCGGCATCGGGCGCCGTTCATGGCCCCCTTCCGGCTCGGGGCCGTGCGCGAGCGCTTCACGGCCCCGGTCGCCGCGGAGGTCGGCGGGCTGATCGACGGCCTGCTCGCCGCGGGCCGCGCCGAGCTGCGGGCATCGTTCGCCGGACCGCTGGCGGCATCGATCGTCACGCGGGCGCTTGGACTCGGCCGCGCTGAGGCGGACTCCGTGCTCGGTTGGTACACGGCGATCGCGGGAGCCGTGAGCGAGATCACCGCGGGCGGGCCGCTGCCCACGTCGGGCTCGGACGCGTTCGCCACCTTGCACGAGCGCCTGCGCCGCGTGATCGCCAAAGATGACGCTTCCCTGCTCGCCACCGTCGCCGGCGCGGGGAGCCTCAGCGCGGATGAGGTCGTGTCGAACGCAGCCGTGCTGCTCTTCGGCGGGATCGAGACGACCGAGGGGATGATCGCCAACGCCGTGCTCGCCTTGCTCGAGGAACCCGACCTTGTCTCGGCCGTGCGCGCCGATCCGGCGCTGCTGGACGGCGCGATCGAGGAGTCGCTGCGGCTCGAGCCTGCCGCCGCGGTCATCGACCGCTACGCGGTCACCGACGCCGAGATCGGCGGGGCGTCGGTGCAGCACGGCGATCTCGTGCGCATCTCCATCAGCGCCACCAACCGTGACCCCGCGGTGTTCGGAGACCCGGATCGCTTCGTGCTAGGGCGTCCGGACGCGCGACGCCATCTGGCCTTTGCGCAGGGACCGCACGTGTGCGTGGGCGTACACCTGGCCCGGCTCGAGACGCGCACCGCTCTGGCCGAGCTCATCGGGCGGCTTCCTCGGCTGCGGCTCGACCCCGAGCGACCGGCGCGGGTTCGGGGCCTGGTCTTCCGCAAACCACCGCGGTTGGACGTGGTGTGGGGGTAGCTGGGGTTGGGAGGCGCGGCGCGGCTGCCGCGGCACGGCCCCTACGTATCCGAGTTCAGGTCGGGCAAGCCGATGCTCTGCAGCCAGTGGTTGACCGTGATGTTGAGCTGCGTGAACTCGCCCGTCCAGATCAGCACGCCCATCCCGATCAGCACGACCCCGCCGGTGCCGATGACCACGGCGTAGTGGCGCTTGACGACGTCAAGGGCACCGGTGACCGTGCCGAAGGCGAGACCGGTGATCAGGAAGGGGACGCCTAGACCGGCGCAGTAGACGGCCAGCAGCAGCGCCCCATGGGCAGCCGAGTTGGAGGTGCCGCTGGCTGTGACGATCGCGCCGAGCGTGGGGCCCGTGCACGGGGTCCACGCCAGCGCGAAGGCGGCGCCCGTGAGCACCGGGCCTCCCCGTCCGGCACGGTGCATCAGCCGTCCCACGTGCCACTCGCGACTCAGACGCGGAACGAACGGTGAGAGCACGAACAGCAGTCCCATGATGATGATCAGCCCGCCGGAGACCTTGAGCGCCGTCGGACCGGTCAGCGCGCTGTGAAGCGCTCGCTGGCCCAGCAGTCCGAGCGTGATGAAGATCGCCGAAAAGCTGGCCACGAAGGCGAGGCTCGGGCCGAGCACGCGGCGCCAGTGGATCTCGGCCGGCGTGACTCCCGCGACCGCGGAGATATAACCCGGGACGAGCGGGAGCACGCATGGTGAGAGGAACGAGATCAGCCCGGCGGCGAACGCCACCGGAATCCCGATGCCGGACGCAGGATCCATCGGTAATAGGAGGCTAGCGCCGAACCGCGCGCCGGCGCGCGGCTATTCCCTTGCGAGCAGCATCGCGATCCCCTGGCCGCCGCCGATGCACAGTGTCACCAGCCCGAGTTCGGAGTCGCGGCGCTCCATCTCGGAGAGGAGCTTGGCGGTGATCGCCGCGCCGGTGGCGCCGATCGGGTGGCCGAGCGCAATGGCGCCGCCGTTGGGGTTGACCTTCGCCTCGTCGAGCTCGAGGCCATCGATCACCGCCAATGCTTGAGCGGCGAACGCCTCGTTGAGTTCGATCACGTCGATCTCCTCTAGCTTGCGTCCCGAGCGCTCGAGCACCTTGCGGACCGCCGGCACGGGGCCGATGCCCATGATCTCGGGGTCGACTCCGCAACTCGCGTACGCGAGGATGCGCGCGCGCACGGGGGCGCCCAGCTCGGCGGCGCGGGTGGCGCTCATCAGGACGACGGCGGCGCCGGCGTCGTTCATCCCGGACGCGTTGCCGGCCGTGACCGTGCCCTCGGGCTTGAAGACCGGCTTGAGCGTGGCCATCGTCTCGGCCGAGGCGTCCTCGCGGATGTGCTCATCGCGGACGAAGTCGACCGTCTCGCGCTTGACCTTCACCGGGACGGGCACGATCTCGTCGTCGAAGCGTCCCTCGGCCCGCGCGGCCGCGGCACGGCGGTGCGACTCGACCGCGAACGCGTCCTGGCGCTCACGCGAGATCGAGTCGCGCTCGGCGAGGTTCTCCGCGGTGACGCCCATCAGGATCGAGTGAAACGGGTCGGTCAGCCCGCCCATCACGGGGTCGATGAGCTCAGCCTCTCCCATCCGCGCGCCCCAGCGCGCGCTCGGCATCCAGTACGGACCGCGGCTCATCGACTCGGCGCCGCCCGCCAGCGCGACCTGGGCCTCACCGGTCTGGATGGCCTGCGTGGCCGAGACGATTGCCTGCACGCCGGTGCCGCACAGGCGATTGACGGTGTAGGCGGGCACCTCCTTGGGCACGCCGGCCTTCATGCCGACCACGCGACCCATGTACATGTCGCCCGGCTCGGTGTGGATGACGTTTCCGAACACGACGTGGTCGACCCGATCGGGCTCGACGCCGGCGCGCTGCAGCGCGGCGACGGAGGCGATCGCTCCGAGGTCGCTGGGCGCGACCGTGGCCAGGGACTTGCCGTAGGACCCGATCGCGGTTCGGGCGGCGGCGGTGATTACGACGTCGGTCATGGATTCCTTCCTCGAAGTTGGCGCGCCGAAGCGTAGAAGGGCGGCGAGGCGAATGCTCCTCTGCGGTGTGCTCCGCAGTGCTAGGTTTGCGTCTGGGAGATGTCCACGACAGTCCAAGAGCTCAAGAATTTCGTCAACGGCGAGTACGTCGCGTCCGCCGAGGGCCAGACCGAGCCGGTGCTCAACCCGGCCACGGGTGAGGTGATCGCTCAGGCGCCGCTCTCGAGCGCCACGGACGTCGACCGGGCCGTGAAGGCCGCCCGCGGCGCTTTCGAGGAGTGGGCCAACGTCACCCCGGGCGAGCGCGCGCTGGCCCTGCTGCGCCTGGCCGACGCGATCGAGTCGCATGCCGACGAGATCGCAGAGCTCGAGGCGGCCAACGCGGGCAAGCCGATCAACGCCTTCCGCGACGACGAGATCCCCTTCATGGTCGACAACCTCCGCTTCTTCGCAGGGGCCGGTCGGAATCTCGAGGGCAAGGCGGCCGGCGAGTACGTGAGCGGCTACACGTCGATCATCCGGCGCGAGCCGATCGGCGTGATCGGCCAGATCTCGCCCTGGAACTACCCGCTGATGATGGCCGTGTGGAAGATCGGCCCCGCGCTAGCCGCGGGTAACACGATCGTCCTCAAGCCGGCCGAGACGACGCCGCTCAGCACACTCAAGCTCGCCGAACTGGCCGCCGAGTTCCTCCCCAAGGGCGTCCTCAACGTGATCACGGGTCACGGCGACCCCGCAGGCCAGGCCCTGGTCACCCACCCCGAGGTGGACATGGTCTCGCTCACCGGCTCGGTCGACACCGGCAAGTGGATCGCGCGCGCGGCTGCGGACACGCTCAAGCGAGTTCACCTCGAGTTGGGCGGCAAGGCGCCGGTCGTGGTCTTCGACGATGTCGACCTCGAGACCGCGCTCGAGACGATCGCCGGCACGGGCTATTACAACGCCGGTCAGGACTGCACGGCGGCGACCCGCGTGCTCGCCGGCTCCAAGGTCCACGACGATTTCGTGGCCGGGCTGGCCGAGCAGGCGCGCGGCTTTGTGATGGGCGACACGTTTTCAGCGGACACGAACCTCGGGCCACTCAACTCCGCGCGACAGCGCGAGCGCGTCGAGGGCTTCATCGAGCGGCGACCCGATCACGCCGAGGTGGCCACGGGCGGCAAGGAGCCGGACCTGCCCGGGTTCTTCCTGGAGCCGACGGTCGTCGCCGGGCTCCGGCAGGACGATGAGATGATTCAGCGTGAGATCTTCGGCCCGGTGATCACGGTGCAGAGCTTCTCGGACGAGGCCGAGGCCATCAAATGGGCAAACGGCACGCCCTACGGCCTCGCCTCCTCGGTCTGGACCCGCGACGTCGGCCGGGCGATGCGGGTCGCCAAGGCGCTTCGCTTCGGCGCCGTGTGGATCAACGATCACATACCACTCGCCTCCGAGATGCCGCACGGCGGTTTCAAGCAGTCTGGCTACGGCAAGGACCTGAGCGGGTACGCGGTCGAGGATTACACCGAGATCAAGCATGTCATGGTGAGCCTCGCCTGAACGCCGTGTCGCCGCGCTGACACCGAGCGGTCGCCGGTGTCTGCCCCGGAACTTTCCCGGGGGGTACCCGTTAGAGTTACGAACCAGGGACCCCTCGAGTGGAAGCCTCCGCCCTCCAAGCACCCGCAGGCCTCGCACGGAGTCGGCTATCGATCGGCTACCCGCTGCTGCGCCTTCGTTCCGACGAGCAGCTCGTGGCGCTCTTCCGCGAAGGCAACGAAGATGCCTTCCGGGTCATCCATGACCGATACCACCAGCGCCTGTTCGCCTACGCGCGCCAGATGCTGCCGGGCTCTCGCCAGGACGCCGAGGACGCCCTGCAGGACATCTTCGTGCGGGCCTACTCGGGCCTGAGGGCGTCCAACCGCGAATTGGCCCTGCGCGCCTGGCTGTACCGCGTGGCCCACAACCGCTGCATCGACGAGATGCGCCGGCCACCGCCGCCGTCCGGCGAGATCATGGAAATCATCCGGCCGCCGAGCCATGACCCGATCGCGGTCGCCGAGCGCCGCGAGTCGTTGCGCCGGCTGATCGACGACGTTCGCGGGCTCCCCGAGCAGCAGCGCTCAGCGTTGCTGATGCGCGAGCTGGGTGGGATGCCCTACGCGGATCTGGCCGTAGCCCTGGGCGTCTCGGTACCGGCTGTGAAATCGCTGCTGGTCCGCGCCCGGATCGGGCTCGCCCACGCCATGGAGGCACGTGACACGGCCTGTCACGAAATCCGCGAGGAGCTCGTGGGAGCACACGATCGTGGCGTTCGGCCCAGCGGTATCGCGCGCCGGCACATGCACGACTGCGCCGGCTGCAAGGAATTCCGCGGCCAGATCCGCGGCACGAGCCGTGGTCTCGCCGCGGTGCTGCCACTCGGCCCGCTGGCTGCGCTCGGCAAGGTGCTCGGGTTCGGGATCGGCAGTGGTGCGGCCGGCGGTGGCGCGGCCGGCAGTGGCGCCGCTGGAGGCAGCGCGGCCGCGGCCGGCGGCGTCGCCGGCACGACCGGCGCCGTCGCCACGATCGGTGCCGTGACCACCGGCGCGGCCACCCACGTGGCGACGCTCCTGGCCGCCGCGGCCGTCGTGACCGCCGGCAGCGCGGTGGAGATCCAGCACTCGAGCTCACCGGCCCACACCGGCACGCACCACGCGGCCTATCAGTCCGCCGCCGGTGCCCCGGAGTCCGGTCCGGGCGGTCCGTCCGGCACCGCCATGGACGCGCCGGCGTCCGCCCCGAGTACTGCGACGCCAACCCCCACGGCTGCCACACCGGCCCCGCCGGGCACCGCGGGCGCAGTCGGCAACGCGACCAGCGGTCCGCTGATCCCCCAGGCGGATCAGCTCAATCCGGCCGACGCCGCCGCGAACGCCGCGGCCGGCGGCACAGGCGCAGGCGCGACAGGCTCAGGCAACGGAACAACCGGCTCCGGGACCGGCGCACCCGGGAGCGACCCGAACGGGACCGGCGACGGCACGACGGGCAGCGGCGGCACCGGTACGGCGGCCGGCGACGGACCGACGGGTACCGGCGCGGGAAGCGCCGGCGGTGGGACGACGGGGACCGGCGACGGCACATCCGGCGGAGGCACGAGCGGAAGCGGGACCGGAGCGGCGCCGACCTTCGGCGCGAACGCCGGTGACGGGCGCTCAGCCGGCGAAACCCAGGGCACCGGGTCCGCCGGAACCGGTTTCACGCCACCGGCCACGGATAGCGGGACGCCGCCGAGCCTCGCGAGCGCCGCCTCCACGAGCCGCCACAACAGCGCCTGACGATCGAGCGCTACCTCGAGACGCTCGACCACGAGGAGCTGCTCGTCCGTCGCGGCAGGCGCTCCGGGCTCTACACGATCGCGGCCGTGCACTCGACGGCGCGTGGGCCCGCGCTCGGGGGCTGCCGGATGTGGAACTACGACGACTCGCGCGCGGCCCTCCGCGATGCGCTGCGGCTCTCGCGCGCCATGACCTTCAAGGCCGCCGCCGCCGATCTGCCCCTCGGTGGCGGCAAGGGCGTGATCGTGCTCGCGGATGAGCGGCGGCCGTCGCCCGCCGGGCGCGAGGCGGCGCTGCTCGATTTCGCCGACACGGTGGCGGCACTCGCCGGCAGCTACATAACCGCTGAGGACGTGGGCACCTCGAGCCGGGACATGAGCATCATCGCCCGCGGCACGCCTCATGTAGCCGGTCTGGCCCGCAGCCGCGGCGGCTCGGGCGACCCGAGCCCCTCCACGGCCCTCGGTGTGCAGGCGGCGATCGAAGCGAGCTGCGAGCACGCCTTCGGCAACGCGAGCCTGCGTGATCGGTCGGTCTGCGTGATCGGGCTCGGGCACGTGGGCTCGCGGCTCGCGGAGCGCTGCGCGCGAGCCGGCGCGTCGCTCATGGTCGCCGACGTCAATCCGGCGAAGCGGAGCCTGGCCGAGCGGCTGGACGCGCGCTGGCTGGATCCCGCGCGGGCGCTGGTGGCCGACGTGGATGTGCTCGCTCCGTGCGCGCTCGGCGGCATCTTCGACGACGAGACCGTACCCGGGCTGCGCTGCCGGATCATCGCGGGCGCGGCCAACAATCAGCTGGCCGAGGAGCGAACCGCGGATCTGCTTGCCGAGCGGGGCATCCTCTGGGCCCCGGACTTCGTGGTCAATGCGGGCGGCCTGATCAATATCGCCGAGGAGATCGGGGGTTACCGGCCCGCCCGGGCGCGACTGCGCGTGCGCGCGATCGCCGACACCCTGCGCGAGCTGTTCACGGCTGCACGAGCGAGCGGCTCGACGCCGCTGGCGGCGGCGATGGAGCTCGCCCGCAGGCGCCTCGACACTGCGGGCGAGGGCAGAGCGCTTGAGCTCGGCCGCCCGGTCTTGCCCTAGGGGCTCAGCCCCGGGATGGGCGCCGGCCACTGCACTCCTTCCGGCAGGCGCCCTTCGTCCGCGAGCTTTCCGAGGTGTGCGGCCAGGGTGACTCCCGCCGCGGGCCGCAGCTCGGGCGGCACGTCGTCCCATACCTCGGCCAGCAGCTCGTCGGAGCTGCGCAGGCCGTGATCGAGCGCGGCCACGAGCCGCCGCTCACGCTCCAGCCGGTGTTCGATGTACTCATCGAGCTTGGACTCGACGTCCCGTACGATCGGTCCGTGTCCCGGACACAGGATCGCGAGAGCTCGAGCGCGCAGCCGGCGCAGGGCCTCGAGATAGCCGGCCAGAGCGCCAGGGTCGGGGGCGATGAACACACTGCCGGCGCCGAGCACCGCATCCCCGGCGAAGCCAACCTCACCGACGATGAACGAGACGTGGTCGGTAGCGTGTCCCGGAGTTCTCAGGGTCTCAAGGGGCCCGAACCGGCGCCCGTCCTCGAGCCGCACCTCGAAGGGACCGTGCGCCGCCGCCACCGCGGCTTGCGGGAAGCGGTCGCGGATCGCCGGCAGCGCCTCGACGTGGTCGTGGTGGTGGTGGGTGAGCGCGACCCCGCCCAGGCCACCCCGGCGCTCGAGCTGATCGACCAGCGCCCTGACGTGATCCTCGAGCAACGGGCCCGGGTCGATCAGCCAGGCTGGATCGCGGCCGACGATCCACGAGTTCGTACCCGTCAGCGTGAACGGACCCGGGTTGGCCGCGCGGATGCCCACGATGTCATGGCCGGGGAGCTCGAGGACGGTCACCGCGCCAGCATCTTAGGGCGAGGCGGCGGGCCTGAACCCGCGGGCGCGGGATGAGCACCTCAGACACACCTCCGGAAGACGCGGCGGCCCCCGAGGTGGGGGTCGACGCGGCCCGCGCGACCCGCAGCCTGCGCAACGGTCTGATCACGCTCGTGCTGCTGGTGATGCTGGTGGTCGGGCTGCTGCTGGCCGTTCCAGGCCTCCACGGCGTCGGCCGGGCGGTCACGCATATGGACGACGAGATGCTTGTCCTGGCCGTCGTGCTCGAGGTGCTCTCGTGCCTGGGCTACGTCGTGGCCTTCCTGCAGGTCTTCGAGCGAGCACCGATCCGGTTCGGGGCCCGCGTGGCGCTGAGCGAGCTGGCCTTCGGCGCGGCCGTCTCATTGGGCGGTGCCGGCAGCGCAGCGGTCGGGGCCTGGCTGCTGGTCGAGCGTGGCGGTCCGCCCGGCCGCGTGGCTGAACGCTCCGTGGTCCTCTTCCTGCTGACCAGCGCAATCAACGTGGTTACCCTGACCGTCGTCGGCTTCGGTCTCTGGCTGGGCCTGCTGCCCGGCCCGCGCAACCCGCTGCTCAGCCTCCTGCCGGGGGTGATCGGCGCGGTGGTGCTGGCCTTCTTTCTGGCGCTGCCACGGCTGGTCGAGCGCGGGGCCACCCGGCGAGCGAGGGGCAAGCTGAAGGTCGCCCTGGAAACCACCGCGGCGAGCATCCGCGACACGCGCGATCTGCTCATCCACCCGGACTGGCGGATACTCGGCGCGATCGGCTTCCTGTGGTTCGACATCGGCGTGCTCGCCGCATGCTTCGCGGCGACGGGTCACACGCCGCCACTGGCCTCGATGGTGCTGGCCTACCAGATCGCCTACCTCTCGAACCTGATCCCGATCCCCGGCGGGATCGGGGTGCTCGACGGCAGTTTCGTCGGCATGCTCGTGCTCTACGGCGTGAACGCGACCACGGCGACCGCTGCGACTGTGGTCTATCACGCGATCTCGCTGTGGATCCCGGCCATGTGGGGCACGGTCGCATTCCTGATCCTGCAGCGGACGAGAAACCACCCGCTCACGCTGCGGCCCACCCGCGAGGAGCGGCGCCGCCGGCGTCGGGAGGGCGAGGTCGTGTCCGAGGAGTAGTGAGGTCCCGGCAGCGGACCCTCGGCCACGTTGCAGAATCGGCGGGACGACGCGATCCTTGGTGTCGGTCCCATGATCTTCCGTCAGCTCATACACGAGGACCTCGGCTGCGCGTCGTATCTGATCGGCGACCTCGACGCCGGCGTCGCCGCGGTCGTCGACCCCAAGCTGGAGATCGAGGACTATCTCGAGCTGGCCCGGTACCTCCGCGTGCGGATCGAGCACGTGCTCGAGACGCACAATCACGCCGACCACGTCTCGGGGCACGGCCGGCTGAGCGCGGCGACCGGCGCCGTGATCCACATCCACCGCCTGGCCAACCCCGACTACCCGCACAGCGCGTTCGATGACGGTTGGGAGCTTTTGCTCGGCACGCTCATCGTGCGCGCGCTGCACACGCCCGGCCACCGCCCGGAGCACTCGGCCTTCGCGCTGATCGACACTCACCGGGGTCTCGATCCGTGGGCCGTGCTGTCGGGCGATACGTTGTTCGTGGGCGACATCGCGCGACCCGATCTGGCCGTCGACAGGCACGAGGGTGCCCAGGGGATCTTCCGCTCGCTGCATGAGAAGCTGCTCGTGCTGCCGGGTGAATGCGAGGTCTGGCCGGCGCACCTCGGCGGCTCGCTGTGTGGCGGCCCCGGCATGGATCTGAAGGTCTCATCGACGATCGCCTACGAGCGGGCCCATAATCCGCTGCTCCTGCTCTCCGACGAGTCACAGTTCGTTAATCGGATGGTCGCGGGACTCGGGCCGCAACCACCGAACTTCGAGGCCATCGTCGCCCGTAACCGGGGTCCACTCGTGAGCGGCCACGTCGAGGTCAAGGCGCTCACGCCGCGGCAGGTCGAGCTCAAGCGGACCGAGGGCGCGCTGCTGGTCGACGTGCGCACCGACCGGCAATATGACGACGCCCACATTCCGGGCGCGGTCTGCAATCCTGCGGTGCACGCCGGTTTCGGCACGAAGCTGGCCTGGGTGGCCGACCGCGAACAGGAGGTCGTGCTGCTCGGCCGTGAAGCCGGGGACGCGATCCGGGCCGCCCGGTTGGCCGCCGCCGTCGGCATCACCAAGCTCGGCGGCTACCTGGACGGCGGCATGACGAGCTGGCGCGACGAGGGGCGGCCGACGGCGTCCGTCGAGCGCATCGACGTCGCCGAGCTGCACTTGCGTCGCGATGCGCTGCAGATCCTCGATGTGCGCGAGCAGGCCGAATGGGATGCGGGCCACATCCCCGGCTCCTTCCACACGCCCTATCACGAGCTGGCCGGCATGCCGGACGGGATCGACGCGGCTGCACCCGTGGCCGTCGTCTGCGCCTCGGGCCAGCGCAGCGCGGTAGGCGCGTCGCTCCTGCTGCGTCACGGAGCCAGACGGGTGATTCACGTCACCGACGGCGGCGTCGGCACATGGCGCGAGCTCGGCTGGCCGATCGAGACACCGCAGCCCTCGCTCGACGCGGCCGTCTGAGAGCCGCGGCCTACGCTGCCGGCGGCCCCGGCCCGCTGTTCAGCGCCGGCGAGCCCGGCCCAGCACGTGCGTCGCCACGGGAATGGCGATCGGGAGTGGAGCGAGCCACATTCGTCGCTGTTGCTCGATGGCGAAGCCGGCCGCGCTCACGGCGGCCGGCGTGTCACGGGCGGTGTGGCACCCGCCGAAGGCGCGCGGCCACATGAAGCGGTCCGCGATGCGCTGCGTCCGCGCAACGTGGGGGCGATGAGAGAGCACATGCTCGTAGAAGCGAAGCTCGCCCTCGGGGCGGAGCACGCGCCTCAGCTCCGCCAGCGCCGTCGCCTGGCTCGGCACCGAGCAGAGCACGAGACAGGCCACGGCCGCGTCGACCGATCCGTCAGGGGCGGGCAGCTCGTCAGCTGTGCCCTCGAGGATGGTGACCTTGACCGGCGCCTGGGCCGCGGACTCGAGCGCCTTTTGGCGCATGTAGGGCTCGGGCTCCACGGCCAGCACCTCGGTGACCGTGGCCGGGTAGTGAGCGAAATTGGCGCCCGCACCGGCGCCGAGCTCGAGCACCGTGCCGCGTAGGCCGGCGAGCAGCTCACGCCGGTGCTCGGTGATCGCGGCGGGCTCCCGGCGGCTCATGAGCGTGTAGAGCCGCGCAAAGACCGGATGGTGAACGGTCGCAGCGGGCATTGGGGCAGCGTAGTGGGCCGAGGTTGTGCTTGAGTCCCGGCCGATGACCGACAATCGTCCCGTGGGCGAGCCGCTCGACTGGACCGCGCGCGAGCCGCCCAACCGCTCGCCATTGACCGGCAGGCACGTGTCTCTACGGCCGATCGATGCGACGGACGACGCGGACTCCCTGTTCGCTGCGTCGGATGGACATCCAGCGATCTGGACGTACATGCCCTACGGCCCATTCGAAAGCGTCGAGGACATGCGCCAGATGCTCACGTGGGCCGAGAGCTCCGAGGATCCCATGTTCTTCGCCATCGTCAGACGGGCCGACGAGCGGCCGCTCGGCATGTGTTCGTATCTGCGGATCACGCCGTCCTTCGGGGTCATCGAGATCGGGCACATTTGGCTCGGGACGGCGCTGCAGCGCACGACAGCAGCCACCGAGGCCATCTTCCTGATGGCCACACACGCCTTCGATGACCTCGGCTACCGCCGTCTCGAGTGGAAGTGCGACTCGCTCAACGCGGCATCACGTCGTGCCGCGGAGCGCTTCGGCTTCAGCTTCGAGGGGGTCTTCCGCAAACACCAGGTCGTGAAGGGACGCAATCGCGACACGGCTTGGTACGCGATCACCGACGATGAATGGCCGGCGATCCGCACGGGCTTCGAAAGGTGGCTGGCGGCGGAGAACTTCGCGGACGGCGCCCAGCAGCGCCCCCTCGGAGAGTTGATCGCCGAGGCACGCTGATCTAGGGCGGCGGCGCTGAGGCCGGGCGGCGGCGCGGCGTTGACGCGGGGCGGCGGCGCGGCGTTGTCTTGCCGCGAATTCGGACAATCCGACCGTCCGGAACTGGCCTCCGCCGAGGAGACCTGAGGTAGCCTATCCGCAGCTCGGAACTGTCGTTCCGAACGCGCCGGGAAGCTGCGCCCCCAGCCATCCCGGCATGTGCGGGGTGGGGCGCGGAATGACTCCGACCCCACCCCGTTCTACCCGGTTGGGTTGCTGACCCGTTGCCCTCAGGCGTTGAGCTACGGCGCAAGCGTGCTGAATCTTGCGCATCGTTGACGGAAGTTGTCAAGGGCAACACGGGCCAAAGTTATGACAACCGCGCGGCGATCGGCTCACCCGAGCTTTCAGCTTGAGGTGGGTTGCACGATCGTCTACACCTTTGACGTGCGCATCGAGGAGACGTTCTCCGTCAACCGGCCGCCGGAGGCGGTCTTCGACTACATGACCGATCCGGCCAACCTCGCCGCATGGCAGACATCCAAGACGTCCGTCGAGCAGCTGACCGAGGGGCCGCCGCGGCTGGGCACGCGTGTGCGCGAGCGCACCAAGCCGCCCGGCGGCAAGGAGTTCGAGCAGATCGTCGAGTTCACCGAGTTTGAGCGCCCGCGGCGCCTCCACGTCCACATCGTCGAGGGGCCCTATCCGGTCGACGGAACATGGACGCTGGAACCCGACGGTTCTGGAACCCGCGTTCATTTCACCGCCGAGGGGCAGCTCAGCGGGGCGTTGAGCCTGCTCCAGCCCGTCGCCAGGCGCGTCATGTCACGCCAGTTCGCGGCGTATCACCGCAATCTGCGGCGCAACGTCGAGCACGGCCGCTGAGGTCGGGGCTACAGAGCCGACGAGCCGGTGCTCAACTCAGGCGACGGAGGCGTCTGCGCTCGTGAAAGATCGTTCTGGCCGCCGGTCCACCAGCCGCGGCCCGGCGGCTACCGAGAGACGTACTCGTGAACCGGGAACTCGTCGATCTCCGGCCGCACCGTCATGCCGGTCGCGACCATCGCAGGCCCGATGCGCGCGGCGGCGAAGCTGTCGAAATGCGCGCGCGACTCCCAGACGTCGATCACGCGCCAGCCATCGGCGGTCGGACCGGACACCGAGAAGATGAGACCGTCCGGATGATTGCCGCGCACGTCGATCGCCGCGTCGGCTCGATCGAATTCTTCAACGCCCACGCCAGGGAGGTTGATGCGGATACCTACGGCCATCGTTTCCCCCTCGTGTTTGAACCACACGACTCTATGGCTTACGAGGGCGCGCCGCCAGGCCATCTTGCGCGTCATCGCGTCACCTGCGAGCAGACCGACCGTCCGCACAGGCGGTATTCCCGCCGCGGTAGCAGGGGGAGCCGTCCAGCGATCCGGTAGGTGACCCCGGGACCGCCGCGCCCGAGCCTGATGATGTAGGGGTCGCCGTATCCCCAGCCGCCGTCGTATCCGGCGAAGGCGGCCTCGCGGCCGGCGAGATAGCCGGCGTCGAAGCTTCGGGCGGCGAGCGGACGCGGTGGACCAATCGACGCCCGTCCGCCCAGAAAGGCTGCCGCGCACAGCGTGATCGCCGCCAAGCCCAGCCATCGCTTCATGATCACCTCTCATCAACGCGACTACACCCTGTTCGAACGGACGGCCATCAGCCCCGAGACGATATGCGCTGGCTGGGCATCTCCAAGCTGTGGCGTACGCCCAATCCTTCTCGTACGTGGCGGCTCGCTCGTACCTGCCCGCACTCGGGCGGTTCCTCCTCAGTGTGGGCCGTACGCGTGAGGTCCGCCCGCGACCGAAGTCGAGATCGTCGCCCGTCGATGCCTCCACGGTAGTAGGGTCCCGGGCGACTGTCATACGATGGTCGGTCTTGCCCCGACCGACTCCGCGGGCCGCTTCCTACCCGGCATTTGGGCGCGACTCGCATCTGTTGACGCCCCGACGTGCCCGGAAGGAGTCGAACCCCCGTCCTCTCGCTAAGTACGCAAGTGCTCTGTCCACGCTGAGCTACGGGCACTCCGATGCGACCGTACTCCGAAACGCGCCTCAGATGTGAGAGTTTCGTGAACCTTGCCGTCAGGGCGTACGCCGCCAGTCGATGTCGGGCAGGAGAGGTACCGCTGGTGTTCAAGAGGCCATTAGACGCTGCTCGCGGGGGGCGAGGATGGCGGTCGCGCGTGAGTGTGCATCCGTACCAAGCCGCCCGCTGCCTCCGCAGTCCCCCCTGCGAGTGGCTCGCTGGAGTTTCGTCGCTTGAGGTTCATGGGCTGCGCGCCTCCCGTTCGACGCGACGCTTGATGCCATGGAGCATCACGGATGCGTTGAGCAGATCGCCCAGCCCGATGACGAGCCGAACGAACAGCCTGGTGGCGGCCGCCGGCCAGACCGGCTCGTAGCGAACGCGAGAGCGAACGATGAGTCGAGTCGCGTCGCCGTCGTCAGCCAATACGAACGCCCAGGTGAAGTTGAGGTCCTTGTACGGGCGGAGCACGTGGGTCGTCGAGTGCAGGACGAGAGCGCGCTCTGGCTCGATGTTGGCGACGGTGAAGAAGGCCGAGAGGTCGGGGCTGTCGGGGACGCGGTCGCCGACAGCAAGCTGCTGCAACTCCGGAATGACGCGGTCGGCGCTCCGGGCCCTGATGTGCCACATGAGTCGATCCAGCCAGAACGGCGTGTACCAGCCGGCGCGGTACGTCGGGAAACCCATCTGTACGAGCCACGGCCAGATGGCGCCGGGGGAGGCATGGATGGTGATGCAGCGGGTGGACTGCCACATCGGGCCGGCCACGAGCCCGTCACCGGGCAGGCTCGCGTTGACTTCTTCATCGGTGGCTCCGGAGCGGTGACTTCCACGGGCGATCGCCCGGGCCAGCGCGAGGCCCGCAGTCCCAACGGCCGTCGCCAACGGCAACCGGAGACGTCGCCCGCTGGAGCCGGTCTGATCGCCCCTCACCGGCTCGCCTGCCTGTTCCGCCGGAGGTCGCATTCAGCGTCCGGAGCGCGCGCCGGACACCCAGTCGGCCAACCACAGGGCCCACCGCGGCCGGACCCGAGCCTTGGCCGTCGTGCCGAGCCGCGTCTGGCCGTCGTCGGTGCGGGTGAGTAGCGCTAGTTGGACCAACTTTCGGCTTCGTTGGGCGTTTGTGTAGTTGGAGTCACTTTGGCGAAGTTTGGGCAAGATTAGGGCCCGAGCTTTCCAGTTTGTTTGTGACCGACTTTGGGGGCACGGGGCCCAGGGGAAAACGGAAACCCCCTGGGCCTCGTAGAACCGTGGGCCTCATAGAACCGACCGATTGGAAGGAGGGCGCCATGCCATCAGGGTCGAGCAGCCAGCCCGATCCCGAGCGCCTCGCCGCCGCCACCATCCGCGCCGTCTTCTCCTCCGAGCACTCAGTCGGGTCAAACCAGGACGGCGATCGCGTCCTTGCGCTCGACGTACTCGTCGAGTTCACGGGCGGCTTCGACGACGGCAACCGCGAGCAGCTCGCGTGGGCCCTTCTGTGGGTGGAGAACGCGACAGACCTTGAGCCTCACGAGGAAAGCATCCGTGAGGACGCCTGGAACAGGATCAAGGAGGACGCGGGTCAGGAGGACGCGGGCCAGGCCCACCGGGCCGATGGCCAAACGCCGTGTGGCCGTCACGACACGACCCAGGCGATGTGACGCGAGGCGGCGCACCCGTCTGCGGGCCGGCGCCAGAAGGCCAGACGAGATTGAAGCGCTGTCGGCCCTCGGCCCCGTGACCGAGCACCCGCCTCGACGTGTGGTCCGGTTTGAGGCCGTCGCGCAGGCTGGCCCTTGAAGGCCGGCGAAGCCTGCGTCGGGGCCTCCGGATCTGGCTGGGGTTTCAGTGACCGAGGATCGTGAGGTCGAAGTGCGCGATCCGATCCGGGTCGGCGAGGAAGTCGATCTCGACTATCCGCCCGTCCCTGACCGTGAACGCACCTACCGAGAACAGTTGCCCGTCGCGAAGCGCCACCAGCCCGGCGGCACCGTTGATCAGCGCCCGCTCAACGGTCAGGTCGACCCGCGACCACATCAGCGCTTGGCCTGCGACAGTCTCGGCACCCTGGACGTGACGTGACGGGCCGGTGAGGCCACCGTCGGCTCTGAGCACCACGTTCGGGTCGAGTACCGCGACCAGGGCCTCGAAGTCGCCGTCGCGTGACGCGGCGAGGAAGGCGTCAACGACTTCCCATTGGGCTGTCACGTCGGGGTCGGGAAGCGGCGCGCTTCCGCGTACTCGGCGGCGTGCGCGGCTGGCGAGCTGCCGCGCCGCGTCAGGGGAGCGCTCAAGAATCGTCGCGATCTCATCGAACGGCACGGCAAACATGTCGTGCAGCACGAATGCCAGGCGCTCCGGCGGCGTCAGCGCCTCGAGCACGACCAGCAACGCGAGGCCGACGGAGTCAGCCAGCAGTGCCTCGTGCTCAGGGTTGGTCGCGTCGGCGGGGTCGATGATCGGGTCGGGCACGTGCACGTCGAGTGGCTGTTCGCGACGCCTACTGCGTGAGCGGAGCATGTTCAGGGCAACACGCGCGACAACGGTCGTCAGCCATCCACCGAGGTTCTCGACCTCGCTGCTGTCGGCACGACTGAGCCGTATCCATGCGTCCTGGATTGCGTCGTCGGCCTCGCTGAGCGAGCCGAGCATCCGGTAGGCCACAGAGCGTAGGTGCGGCCGGTGATGCTCGAATTCCTGGGCGAGCCATTCCTGCTGATCCATGTCACTTGCCTCCTTCGGGGGGTGCCATCGGGCTACACCCCGAGGTCTCGGTGCTAGAGGTCGAACTGCCCTTCTCGTGAGCCTGATAGGTGACGTCGCTGTCGGATCATCGTTGCTCCTTTTCTCCTTGCCACCTGGCAGGCAAACGCCCACGCGGCTGCGATCGGGGGTCGTGGTCGTCGCGGGAGACGTGAACGGGTGGTGGAAGGCGTCGGGCGCCGGTCTATTTGGTGGGTCTATTCGTATGACCCTTCGGTCGGGACGGATGTGACCGCGCCCGACGATCGGGCCCCAAGCTGCCGGTTTCGCGCGGTAAAGTCAGCCACATAGCTGCTGGCGGGCTGCAGGCTCGCGAGTACCGGTAACCCGCGTGCGGCCAGCAGCGGACCCGCGACCGGGAACGGTCGGGCGGGCGCTCTCCGATTCGCCGCGAGCTGATCGGGCTGAGCGTCGCCACGACGATGTCATGCCCTCGGAGCACGTCGTCATGCTCGTTGAGCGACCGAGCATGCGGGTGGTCAAACGTCCACAGATGGAGTCGCGGCTCCCGACAGCGCTCGGCGAGCCCTTCCTCGTCATCGTCCGTCTCATCTCGACTCGTCGAGTCACATTCTCGCGGCGTGGCGTGTCATGGGGGTAAGCACGCCGGACCGCCGGCAGGTGACACGGAGACGCAATCTCCGCCGGCGCCGGTGCGCGGCCCGACACAACACAAACCCGGAAGGACGACGACATGCAGGCAAGAATCGAGAACCCGGCTCTCAGCGTTCCGGGCGCGCTCCAGGCGCTGCAGAAGCTCGGAGCCTCGGCGACCACCGCCGGGATCCCCGAGACCACGCTCTACATGGTGCATCTGCGCGCGAGCCAGATCAACGGTTGCAGCGTGTGCGTAGACATTCACTCCCGCGAACTCGAGCACGCGGGCGAGAGCAACGAGCGCATCCACACCGTCGCGGCGTGGCGCGAGACACCGTATTTCGGCGACGCGGAGCGAGCCGCACTGGCGCTGACAGAGGCCGCCACCCGTCTGGCCGACCGTCCCGACCCGGTACCGGACGAGGTCTGGGATGAGGCCGCGCGCCACTACAGCGAACCGGAGCTTGCCGCACTCGTGGTCGCGATCGCGGCAATCAACGCGTTCAACCGTGTCAACGCGACCACAAGGCAGATCGGCGGCGAGTGGGTCGCCCAGGTCGTCGAGGCGGCCGCCCAGGCAGCCTGAGGTCCGCATGAGCCCTGCGAACCAGCCTGAGCGTTGCCGCGTCGAGCGAGCGGCCAGACCGGCGCTGGTCGCTCGCCGGATCGCAGGGCTCGAGGAGGCAGGGCGCTCGGCGGCCCCGCACAGCTACCGCGGCTCCAGCGGCACTCGTGCCTCGGCCGCTCAGTGAACCCTAGTCAATAAAGACCGCTTTGATGAGACCGCTCATATTTACCGCAACTTAAAAGCAAGACGCCTAGGCTGTCGTTAACCCCCCAGGGCACCCACGCCTGGGGTTCCTCGAGGAGCGCGGACGCGCCCCCGTCCACGACCCCTCACTAGCGAGGCTCGGCATGAAGCCGGGTCTCGCTTCCGTTTCACGGGTGCTATCTGATCCAACCGGCTCGAGCTCTACGCGGCGGCCGTGACTGATTCCACCACTGCGAGCCTTGAGCTACCGCAGCGCGAAGCGCATGTCCTCGGCACACCTTGGGGTACAGAGTCCTGCCGATCTCGGGCGCAGAGGCGGACGTTGCCCACCGCGCACGAACGCGTATCGCGGAACGACTCACAGTCAGGCTTGTGGCGACGGAAGAGCGCCGGCGGCCTAGCCAGCTGGCGCTGAAGGCGTATGGACGCGACCCCGTCCATACCCCTTGGCGGGGATGACTCCTGCCATCGCGTTAACGTCCACGGTCGAGTAAGAAACGGTCCAAGGGGCTGGCGCACGGTGGGCCGGAGCGCCGGATCTCGCTCGCGGCGCCACGCGTCCCACTGTTGGCGATTGAGCCGGCACCTCGCCGGCTACGCCGGGACGCGCGTCGAGGACTTCACCATCCCCGCACGAGATGTTCGCCGGATGCAGCCACGCGACGACGACCAGCCGATTCGGGCGGCGGCATGAAGCGGCTCGTGAGTGTGACCGCGGCCGAGGTCACCCCACAGACCGCGCGCTTCGCTTGGCAAGGTCGCGTGGCGCTCGATGCCGTCACCGTGCTCGCCGGGCCGCCGAGGCTCGGCAAGACGCAGTTCATGATCGGCGCGTGCGCCCGCGCGACGCGCGGGAAGCTCGACGTGCGGTTGCCGGCGCGGCCTCGAATGTGCCGTGTGAGCGTTGCGGGCTTGTCTCTGCTCAGTAGGCCGTGTGCATGAGATGCCGGACGTGCTTGAGAGTCTCGGCGGCCATGGCCTTGGCTGTCTCAGTGCCGGCCATGAGGACCTCGCGCAGGCCGGTGCGGTCCTCGATCAGCGTGCTGCGCAAGCTCCGAACGGGGCGCAGGCGCTCATTGACGGCTTCTGCGAGAACGCGCTTCAGCGCGGCCGCTCCGCCGCCGCCGATCTCCTCGGCGACGTCGCGGGGATCGCGCTCCAGGCACAGGGCGGCGAGGAGCACCAGGTTTGACACGTCTGGTCGCCCGATCGGGTCGTAGGTGATGTGGCGGTCCGAGTCGGTCTTCGCCGCACGGATCAATCGGGCGGTCTGGTCCTCGGTGGCGCCGATCGCGATCGCGTTGTTCCGGCTCTTGCTCATCTTCTGGCCGTCGGTCCCGAGCAGGCGCGGGGCGTCGCTGAGCAGCGCCTCGGGTTCGGGGAAGAACGGCTCGTTGGGGCTGTAGCGCTGGTTGAAGCGTCTGGCGATCAGTCGGGTCATCTCGAGGTGCGGGAGTTGGTCCTTGCCGACCGGCACAACGTTGCCATGGCAGAACAGGATGTCCGCCGCTTGGTGGACCGGATAGGTGAACAGCAGTCCGGACGCCACCGGCAGCCCCGAAGCGGCCCGTTCTTCCTTGACCGTCGGGTTGCGCGCGAGCTCCGGAACGCTAACGAGGCTCAGGAACGGGACCATGAGCTGACCTATCTCGGGCACCTGGGAGTGGGCGAAGATCGTCGTGCGCCCAGGATCGATACCGACCGCCAGGTAGTCCGCCACCAGCTCCTCGACATCCCTGGGGAGCGATGAGGGACTGTCACGATCAATGATCGTCTGGTAATCGGCAACCAGGACCATCGTCTGCACACCCAGGTTCTGAAGCCGCACCCGGTTGAGCAGCGTCCCGAAGTAGTGGCCGAGGTGCAGCGGGCCGGTCGGTCGATCGCCGGTCAGGACGCGATAGCCACCGGGATCGCGGCGAAACGCGGCTTCAAGCCTTGCGGAGCGCGCCCGCGCGTCAGCGACCGCCGCCTCAGCATCGCGATCCTGCGAACGGATTTGGGACATGCGCTTCCTTCGTTCGGGCGGTCACCGTGAGCGCAGATCCGCGGCACCGGCGCAACGGGCGCTCATCGAGCAGCCCGTTGACAGAACTCAGCGAGGCTGCGCTAGACGCGCGGCCACCACCTACACACACGTTCGCCACCGTGCATCGGCGTGGATCGTAGCTGCTGCTCATGCCTCCCTGCTCGTCGGCGTAGCGGCCAGCGAAGAATGGTCAGCTCGTTTCGATTCCTTCGTTTTAACGAGACTCCCCGGTTTCGTAAATGTGCTACGGTTTACGAAACCCATGAGTTCTGAAAGTCGCCGATGATCGACGAGACCACATCAACCACATCGCGCGTTATTGGCAGGCCGCGTGACGAGCGCGCTGATACGGCGATCCTGTCCGCCACGCTCGAGGTGATGGCCGAGCATGGCGTCCACGACCTTCGTATGGATGACGTGGCCGGCCGCGCAGGCGTGGGGAAGGCCACGATCTACCGCCGCTACCGGTCGAAGGACGAGTTGATAACGGCCGCTATCGCGGGGCTCGTGAGTGAGATCACGGTTCCGGACACGGGGCGGACCCGGACCGATCTGCTCGCTCTGATGCGCAGTGCTGTCAAGGTC